>NZ_JBFBAW010000001.1:294400-1002001 GCF_040682435.1 Lentzea sp. NPDC051208
CCCTGTGTGTGGGGCGGTCGCTGCCCCCCCCGACCCTGTGGTGGGAGCGCGGCCACGGGCGGGTTCGTCACGGCGATCTGGTCAGCACCAGCGCCTTCGAGCCGGCGGAAGGCGTGGTCGTGTTCGTGGAACTGGTGTAGCTCAACGCCGGCGGACGCCGGACGGCTACGGCGCCACGACCCGCACCGAGCGGGTCTCGATGCCGGTGTTGCCGCGCCCGTCCTCGGCCATGACGTAGACCTTCCACACGCCGAGCCGGTCCGGGGCGGTGACGGTGAGCCTGTTCCCGCCGACCCGCACGGGCGTTCCCGCAAGGCCACCGCTGTTGTCGATGTACTTGCTGTTGAACGCGGCCGACCACGCGAGGGCGTCGCCGTCGGGATCGGCCGCGGTAACGTCGACGGTCAGCGGCGCACCGGCCGCGACGGTCCGGGGCACGGTCATCGCGGAGATCACCGGCGGGGTGTTGGCGGGAGTGGCGCCGCCGAACGCGCGCTGGACCGAGTAGAACGAGAGCCGCTTCTTGCCCGCGGGGGTGAGGTTGAACCAGACCGCGCCGAAGTCGTACTCCGTGCCGTAGTGGAAGAGCGTGCCGCCGAAGGACACTCCGGTGTGGCCGGTGATGCAGTTCCAGGCCTGGGTGTAGCCGTCGCGCTTCTGCAGGTCGGTCGGCTCGGCCGGCACGCCGTTGGCGTCGTTCGGCACCTCCCACTCCCCCGCCGGCCCGGCCTCGGTGAGGACGTACGGCTTGGTGTAGCCGCCGGAGATCCAGTCCTGCCGCACCTGGCAGACGTTGCCGTAGGAGTTGACGGAGTACAGGTCGAGGTCGGGCGTGTGCGCCTTGAGGTACACCCACGCACCGGTCCACGCGTCGGTGTTCGTCACCGGGTGGTTCGTGTCGATGGCGTGGATCACCCGCGCCGCCTCGTTCAGGTAGCGGGCGTACGCGACGCGCTGGTTCTCCAGTTCCGTGCCGGAGTAGCAGTTCTGCAGACCGAGGATGGACTCGTTGCCGACGTTCCACATCAGGACACCGGGGTGGTCCCTGTAGGTGGTGACCCACTGGCGGATCTGCCCGAGCATGTCCGCCTTGTACGGGGCGTCCGTCACGTAGTTCACGCAACCGCCGGAACCGGGACCACCGCCGGGCTGCAGCCAGAAGCCGTTGATCACGCGCAAGCCGTGGGACGCGGCCGCGTCGAGCAGCGGGCGGGTCGAGGCGTCCGTGCCCCAGGTCCGCAACGTGTTGACGCCCATGGACTTCAGCTCCGGCATGTACCGCGCAGCGTCGGCGGCGGGCGGCCCCCAGGTCAGGCCCTTCACGACCCACGGCCGGCCGTCGACCGTGAGCTGCCAGTTGCCCTGCGACCCGGTGACGTGCACACCACTTCCCGGTCCGACGCCCTGCGTGCCGTAGACCCGGAACTCCCACAGCGAGACGCCGTACCCGTTGGCGCGCTGGGTGGCGTTCACCCGGACGAAGCGACCGGTGCCGGTGACGTCGTAACCCTGCCTGCCGCCGGTGGACCCGGTCACCGAACGGATCGGCTGCACGCGTCGCCGTCGGCCGAGACCTGGATCTCGAACACCGTCGCGTAGGCGCCCTCCCAGTCGAGCTCGACCCTGCTGAGCGTCGCGGAGGCGCCGAAATCGACGCGCAACCACTGCGGGGCGCTCCACTCGCTGGACCAGCGGGTGTCACCGTTGCCGTCGACCGCGGCCGACGCGGGCGTGCCGCTGTTCTCGGTTGACGAGGCGAGGGCGGGTTTGCCCTGGGAGAGCAGGGTGGGGGCGGCCTGTGCCGGGACCACCGCGAAGCCGAGGAGCACGGCGACCACCGTGCAGATGGAGCGGACGCGAGCCATTGCGCCTCCTGCCACGAAGTAGGGATGTGTGAGGAGAGCGCTCTCACAACCCTGCCGCCGACGGTACGACCAGACGTCGGCAGTGTCAAAAGAACCGGTCTTGACACCTCGCGAGGACGAGCGGGACGCTGGGTGGGAGAGCGCTCTCCAAGCCGGTTCCCCACTCGGCAGGAGGACAAAGGTGTCCAGAAAACTCAGCGCGTTGACGATGACGGCCGCCCTGGTGGCGGCCGTGGTCGTGACCGACTCGGCTCAGGCCGACGACCTGGTCACGCACCACGAGTTCCAGGCGAACTGCTCGGTCACGACCCACCTCCCGGACGACCCGATCGTCTTCCCGGGACTTCCGGGCGCGTCGCACATGCACACGTTCCTCGGCAACCAGTCCACGAAAGCGAGCAGCACCAACGACTCGCTCAAGGCAGGGCAGACCAACTGCAGGACGCCCGACGACAAGTCCGCGTACTGGTTCCCGTCGGTCGTCAACGGCGACCAGATCGTCCCGCCGGACTTCCCGCAGGTCATCTACTACAAGTCCGGGATCCTGAGGTACCAGGACGTCGTGCCGTTCCCGCCGGGCATCCGGTTCGTGGTCGGCAGTCCCGCGGCGACGCAGGAGCAGTTCCGCACCGCGCCCGGCGCGGTCGAGGGCTGGGAGTGCGGCGACAGCTTCCACAACTGGGACATCCCGGCGTACTGCCCGCCCGGTACGCAGCTCAACATCCGTTACCAGGCCCCGAGTTGCTGGAACGGCCGCGACCTCGACTCGGCGGACCACAAGTCGCACATGGCCTACCCGGACCGCGCGACGCTGGTCTGCCCGCCGAGCCACCCGGTCGCGGTGCCGATGATCGAGTTCAAGATGGCGTTCCCGGTGTCCGGTGACATGTCCCGCGTGCGGCTCTCCAGCGGGCGCGGGTACACCTGGCACTACGACTTCATGAACGCCTGGGACGCGCCCACGCAGGCCGCGCTGGTCCGCCACTGCATCAACGGCGGGCTGCAGTGCGATCCGCGCGGGTTCGACCTGTACAAGCCGAATCGAGGCGCCGCACTGGGACCGGACTACCGATTGCCGCGGTGAGGCTCCTCGCCTCATGCACCCCAGGGCGGCGCGTGCCCTGGGGTGTTTCCGCGTTGCCGCTGTTCGCGGGGTGCGCCTGGGTCGCAGCAGCACTCAGGACCACAGGAGAACGGAACGGACGCCGCGACCAAGGAGGTCGCGGCGTCCGTCGAGTCACCCCGCAGGGATCAGCTCAGCACGCTCGGTCAGGGGTAGTTCACGACGTACCGGACCTGGTTCGCCAGGTCCGCCTGCCCGCCCGTGCCGTTGATGACGTTGGCGATCGTGCCCACGCCACCCAGTGACACCGTCACGAGGTGCGTGAACCGGACTCCCGAGCGGTTCGGCGCCTCGAAGCCGTTGTCCGTCACGATGCTCGGATCGGCCTGGTTGAAGGCGTACACACCGACACCGAACGCCTCGTGCGTCGTCACCGAGTCGGCGACCTTGTAGCCGGCCCAGCCCCGCTTGGACCCGTTCATCCACGCGGCCTGGTTCGGCGGGTCGTACGGCAGCTCGTTCTGGTACAGGTAGACGCGGCCGCCGTTGCCGTTCCAGATCAGGTTGTGCTGCTGGTAGTGCTCCACGAACAACCCGTACGCGATCACGTTGTCGCCGTTGACGACCACGCCGTTCTGGCCGGGGTTCGCGGTCCAGCTGACGCCCGCGCCGTGGTCGGCCCGCCACACCCAGGTGTGGTCGATGATCGTGTTGCGGCTGTTGACGCGCATGCTGACCGTCGCCTTGCCCGCCTGCGACCCGCCGACGCGCAGGTACACGTCGTGCAGCGAGGTCGGGTTGGCCGCGTGCGAGTTCGCGCTGGAGTCGCCGACCTCCAGCAGCACCGGGGAGTTCTGCACGCCGGCGTCGACCAGGAACCCGGCCAGCCTGACACCGTCCACATCGGACGTCGTGAGCGCGGCCCTACCCGTGGTCGGCGTCAGCGTCGCGAGGCCTAGGCCCAGCACGACGGTGTTCGGGCGGGTCACCCGGATCGTGTCGTCCAGCTGGTGGATGCCCGGCGTGAGCAGCAGGTGCTTGCCCTGCGCCAGCGCGGCGTTGATCGTCGCGGCCGGCGTGCCGGGCTTGACGATGAAGAAGTCCGCGAGCGACACGGACGTGCCGGGGTTGCCGTTCTCCCAGCTCGTGCCGCGCGAGTTCTGGCGCAGCGCGGGCAGGAAGACCCGGTACTCACCGGAGTTGTCGAAGTACAGGTACGGCTTCTCCCGCGTCACCGGCGAGGTGTCCACGGTCGTGTGCGACGGGTTCGGGAAGTGGTTGGGCGGTGCGCCCTGCGTGCCGGCGAACACCATGTTCCACACCGAACCGGACCAGCCGCCGACGAGGTTGCTGTTGCGGGTCAGGAACTGCTGCTGCGAACCGGACACGGTCACGCCGTCGATCTTGCTGTCCACGATCAGGCCACCGCTGGCCCAGCCGTCGTAGCCGTTCCACAGGTGTGCCTGGCCGCGCAGGTGCATCCGCCGGTACGCGGTGGCCTGCGAGACGGCCCAGCGCTCGATCTGACCGGGAGGCAGCGTGACCGAGAGGTTCTCGGTGCCGCGCCAGAAGTTCTGCGTGGCGTTGCCGAGGTTGTTCGGGTCGTTGCCCTGCTGCAGCCAGTCGGCCTCGACGCGGATGTGGCCGTTGATGTTCACGTCGTCCGGCATCAGCCCCAGACCGACGATCTGCGTGTAGAACCGGAGGTTGACGTCGGCGTTGTAGCTGCCGGGCTTGAACAGCACGGCGTGCCGCTGCGGACCGAACTGGTTGGTCTTCATCTGCGCCGAGATCGAGTCGAGCCGCGACTGCATCTCCGACTGCGACGAACCCGGACCGTAGACGTGCACGTTCGGGCCGAAGTCCGGGTTGCGCGGGTCCGTCGGCGTGACGCCGGGGGTGTCGGGCGTGGTGGTGAAGACTCCCAGCTCCCACAGGGAATAGCCGTAGCCCGTGCCGCGCTGGGTGCCCAGCACGCGCAGGTAGCGGCCGGACCCGGTGACGTCGACGGACTGCGTGCCACCGGTGCCGGTGGTGGTCGAGTAGACGGTGCGCCACGAGCCGGAGTCCGCGGCGTTGTCGGTCACCTGGACCTGGAAGGCCTTGCCGTACGCGCCTTCCCAGCTCAGGGAGACGCGGCAGACCTCCTGCGTGGAGCCGAGGTCGACCTGCAGCCACTGCGGGTCGGAGAACTGCGACGACCAGCGCGTACCCGCGTTGCCGTCGACCGCGGCAGACGCGGGCGTGCCGCCGTTCTCCGTCGAGGACGCGGTGGCGGGCCGGTTGAGAGCGACGTTGGAGGTGCCGCACGCGGCGGCTCCGGCTTGGGAGGTGACGCTGATCGTGGTCACGAGACACAGAGCGGCAGCGGTGAACGCGGCGGCCCTGGACAGGGTTGAGCCCATGGTCCTGCCTGACGGGGGAAGGGCTGAAAGCCTTGGACAGGGGCGTGAGAGCGCTCTCCCAAGGGACGTTAACGCCGGGTGTCGAACAGGTCAATCAGGCAGAGGCCCGTACGACGAGTTCCGGTTCGAAGATGACGGATCTCGGCCGTTGTCCCGGTTTTTCCAGCTCCGCGAGCAACAGGTCGGCCATCTGAGCGGCCATGCGCTCCACCGGCTGCCGGATCGTGGTGAGCTGCGGGCGGCAGGCCAGGGCCGGCGCGCTGTCGTCGAACCCGACCACGGCGACGTCCTCCGGCACGCGCAGCCCGTGCTCCAGCAGCACGTCCACGGCCGCCTGCGCCATCAGGTCGTTCGCGGCGAACACGGCGTCGAGGTCGGGGCACTCGGTGAGGAGCCGGTGCATCGCGGCCGCGCCGCTCTCGGCGGTGAAGCCGCCCTCGGCGGTCGGGACGTACGGGAACCCGTGGCGGGCCATGGCGTCGCGGAAGCCGGCGTGCCGGTCCTGGCTCGCCAGCACGTCCATCGGGCCGGAGATGGTGGCGATGTTGTACCGCCCCGCCGCGACCAGGTGGTCCGCGGCCAGCCGCCCGCCCGCGCGGTGGTCCATGTCGACGTAGCCGATCGGCATCGGCCTGCCGGGCCGCGCGTAGAGCACCGAGGGGACACCGGCTTCGAGCAACCGCGGGGGCAGCGGGTCGGCCGGGTGCGTGGACACCAGCAGCGCGCCGTCGGCGCTGCCCTGTCTGAGGAACTCGACGACCTCGGTCCGCGCTGGGTCGGAGTCGGCGAGCATGAGCACCGGGTGCACGCTGTGGCCGCGCAGGAAGTCGACCACCCCCGCCGTCACCCGGCCGAAGAACGGGTCGGTGAACACGTCCGATCCCCCGCCCGCGCCGGAGATCACCAGCGCGACCGTGCCGGTGCGGCGCGTGACGAGAGACCGGGCCACGCGGTTGGGCGTGTACCCGGTCTGCTCGATCGCGTTGCGCACCGTCTCCTGGAGCTCAGGATCGACGTTGCGCGTCCCGTTGACGACCCGGGACACCGTCGCGCGGGACACGCCCGCGACTCTGGCGACGTCCTCCAACGTGGGTGCGACCCTGCTCATGCACCGGTTGTACCACGTCAGGAGAGCGTTCTCCCAACATCATGAGGTGACGACCACGTCCTTGATCGCACCTCGCCAGAAGTCCACGTTCTGGCCGTTGTACTTGGCTCGTCCCACCGCGAACGCGCCGGTGCTCTCGATGGCCGGTCCCGCCGGTGCCGTGGCGACCAGCGCGCCGTCGAGGTAGAGCCGGATCTCGCCGGCCTTCCGCTCGCCCTTCAGTTCGTACCAGCGGCCGATCTCCGGCGTGATCTCGTAGCGGGCCCGGTTGCCACCGGGCGTGCTGAACGCGAACGCGCCCTGGCCGTACTGCAGGTAGAAGGGGTTCTCCGCCTGACGACCGTCCTGGCTCACCGCGGAGGCGTAGTTGCCGGGCAGTTCGTCCAGCCGCACCTTCGCGGACACCGAGTAGTCCTTGGTCGTGTCGACGACCGGGCCGTAGGTGTCCGCCGAGCCGTTGCGGAGTTCCAGCGCGCCGTCCTTCCAGGTGGCGCCGGTCGGGCTGAGCGTCAGCGGGTTGCGGCCACTCGAGTCCTTCGCCGTCGTTCCCGTGGTCTCGTTCAGCTTCCACTCGCCGCTGCCCGCGTACGGGTACGGCTTGCCCGCGTTCGCCCCGGCCTCGATCACCCGCCGGTTGATCTCGCGGACGGGACCGGGATCGACCTTGATGCGCTTGCGGTCGTAGGTCCACAGGCCGTTGAGCTCGCCCTCCAGGTCGGTGACCTGCGTGTAGACCGACGCGGACATCTCCTGGCGCGCCTGGCCCAGGTAGAACGTGCGGGTGTTGTCGACGTACTTCGCCGTCAGCGCCGCCTTGTCCGGCACGCCGCTGTAGATGGCGATCGGCGCACCGGGCCACTGGTGTCCCGGCGTGCGCAGCGTGAAGCCGCCGTGCTCGCCGTCCATCACGACGCGCTTGCCGTCCGGACGGGCCGGGTCGGTGTTGTTGTAGTCGTGGTGGTCGATGACGTCGCCCTTGCCGCTGTCGCCCTTGGAGGCGCAGCAGTTCACGCCGCTGTGCGCGCTGACGATCCGGCTCGGGTCGGCCGCCTTGACGTCGTCGGTGATCTGGCCGGTGACGGTGCGGTCCCACTCGCCCCATCCCTCGTTGAACACGATCCACGCGTAGATCGACGGGTGGTTGTGCATCTGCTGCATCAACTCGCGGCTCTCCTTGAGGAAAGCCTGCTGGGCCGTCGGGTTGCTGCCGTCCTCGACCGACACGAAGTCCTGCCACACCAGCAGTCCCAGCCGGTCCGCGTGGTAGTACCAGCGGGCGGGTTCGGCCTTGATGTGCTTGCGGACGGAGTTGAAGCCGAGGTCCTTCTGCGCCTTCAGGTCGAAGATCAGCGCCTCATCACTCGGCGCCGTGTTCAGGCCGTCCGGGTAGAAGCCCTGGTCCAGCTGCATCAGCGAGAAGATCGGCTGGCCGTTGAGCGTCAGCTTCGGCGTGCCGCCGACGTTCGCGATCCCGGTGGACCGCATGCCGAAGTAGCTCTTGACCTTGTCCTTGCCGAGCGTGACGTCGAGCTTGTACAGGTACGGGTCGTCCGGCGTCCACAGGTGCGGGTTCGGCACCGGCAGCGTCAGCTTGGTGTTGGCCGGTCCGGTGACGGTGCCGACCTGCTTGCCCTTGGCGTCCCTGGCGACCGCGGTGACGGTGGCGGTGCCGGCGGACCTGACCTCGACGGCCAGCGAGCTGGTGGCGAGGTCCGGGGTCGTCCTGATCTCGTCGATCCCCTTGTCGGCCACCGGTTCCATCCACACGGTCTGCCAGATGCCCGACGACGGCGTGTAGAAGATGCCGCTGGGGTTGGGCGACTGCTTGCCCTTGGGCTGGTGCGGGCCGGTGGTGTCGGTGACCGCGACGACGATCTCCTGCTCACCGCGCTTGAGCACGTCGGTGATGTCCGCGCTGAACGCCGTGTAGCCGCCGGTGTGCTCGGCGACGAGCGTGCCGTTCACCCAGACCTTCGCGTGGTAGTCAACCGCGCCGAAGTGGAGCTTCAGCCGTTGCCCGGACCCGATCCGCCAGTCGTGCGGAACGCTGACCGTGCGGCGGTAGAACATGTGGTCCTCGTGCCGTTCGAGCCCGGAGAGCTGCGACTCGATCGGGTAGGGCACGACGACCTTCTCGCGCAGCTTCTTCCCGAACACCGGCTGCTCGCCGGCCTTGGCGGCCGCGAACTCCCAGGGGCCGTTGAGGTTGAGCCACTTGTCGCGTTCCAGCTGCGGCCTCGGGTACTCCGGCAACGGGTTGCGCGTGTCGACGTTCTCGCCCCACGGCGTCCTGAGCCGTTCCGTGGAGACGTTGCCGACCGTGCGCGCGGTCTTCTCGACCTTCTTGCCGTCGACCGCGAGCGCGCCGGCGCCGTCGTAGTAGATGCGGACCCGTTGGCCCTTCAGCACTTCCTCGGCCAGCCGGATGGTGAGGCGGTTGCGGCTCGTCGTGACGACCGAGATCGGCATCGGCGTCGCGTCGACGTCGATCCGCAGGTGGTCCTTCAGGTCCGACGTGCCCGAGATCCGGCCGTCGAACTCCGCGGTGAGGGTCCGGCCGTCCTTCGAGACCCCGGCCGTGCGCGGCACGACCTGGAAGCCGGCCGGCGGCGTGAACGCGGACTCCGGCACGATCTGCTTGGGCGTGGTCGCGCTCGACCAGCGCAGGAACATGTTGGCGCCGCCGACGTCCTGGAACATCTCCAGCCGGAAGTCGTACTGGCGCCCGGCGGTGAGCGTCACCGGCGCGCTGGTCTGCTCGCGGTCCCAGTCCGGCACCCAGTGGTCGATCACCGGCTTGCCGTCGATCAGCAGCCGGAACCCGTTGTCCCCGACGGCGTGGAACGTGTAGTCGCCGGTCTGCGGCACCGCGATCTGCCCGGTCCACCGCGCGGTCGTGTGCTCGGTGCGGCCGTTCAGGAACCCGAACACACCGGTCAGGTCACCGTGGTTCACGTCGGCGTCGAGCACGGTGCCGCCCAGGGTCGCGAAGTCCCGCGCGCCCGGTGCCGACATGCTGAAGTACTCGCCCTTCAGACCGTGCACGGGCTCGGCGGCACCCGCGGACGGCGTGCCGGGCGCTATGCCCAGCGCCAGCAGCAGCGCGACGAGTACGGGGGCGGTTTTCTTCATCAGCGAAGATCCCCTTCGTTTTTACAACGTTGTAAGAGCGCTCCCATACATCCACGCACACGGCTCGGAGGCCGGGCTACGGCCGAACGGAGGTATCGGGCATGTCAAACCGGACAGGTTTCTGGGACGTCACGAAACGCGGAGGTCCTCGGTCACCTCGATGCCGTGCCCGGTCCACCGGACGGCCCGCAGGTCAGGCCCGACGACGGGTGCGGGTGTCTGCAGGGCGCCGGTGCCGACACCGACCACGGTGGCGGCCCCGGCGGCGAGACCCGCGGCGACCCCGTTGCCGCTGTCCTCGAAGACGACGCACTCACCGATCGGCAGCCCGAGCTTGTCCGCGGCCTTCAGATAACCCTCGGGGTCGGGCTTGCCGCGCGTCACGTCGTCGCCGTTGATGACCACCGACGGCAACGGGATCCCCACCGCGGCCAGCCGGACCGTGAGCAGTTCGGGCGGAGCGGACGTGACCACGGCCCAGTTGCCCGGCAACGAGTCCAGCAGCTCGCGGGCTCCGGGGATCGGGGCGGTCGAGCCGGCGTCGGCGACCTCGATCTCGTTGATCCGCCGCAGCGCGCCGGCCTGCGCGGAGGCGGGCACGTGCAGGCGGACGGTGTCCGCGGCACGACGGCCGTGCAGGCCGCACAGGACCTCAGCCGGGTCGACGCCGAACTCGTGCGCCCACTGCGTCCACGCGCGTTCGGCGGCGACCGTCGAGTCGGTCAGCACGCCGTCCATGTCGAACAGCACCGCCCGGCAGGCCAGGTTCGTCGTTGCACTCACGGCAGCGGGATCTCCAGGCTCACCGTGCCGCGCAGGTCCAGCCACGCGCGGTCGCGTCCCCGGACCAGCCGCAACACGACCTCCTCGCAGTGCGGGCAGCGCGCCACGGTGCCCGGAGCGCTCTGGTAGACGCGCAGGCTCGCCACCGGACCTTTGTAGCCGCAGCTAGAGCACTGCCCGGTCGCGGCGGTCAGGTCCACCGCGAAGATCTCGCGGAGGTCTCCCGCCAGCGCGTTCCCGTCCACATGGCTCATCGGTGCTCTCCTGTCAGCCGAAGCGTTCGGTGCGGACGCGCCGCGGGTCGTGGCCCAGCGCCACGAAGATGTCGGACACCGTCTCGACGAACCCGGTCGGCCCGCACACGAAGACGTTCGGGGTGAAGTCGGCCGGCCATGCGTGGGTGTTGAGCGTGGCCAGGCCGAGGCGCCCAGGTGGTTGCGCAGAGCCTTCCGGGGCCTGGCGGGTGTGCACGACGTGGACGTCGAGGCCACTGTCCTCACGCGCGCGCCGCCGCAGTTCGTCGGCGTAGTAGACGTCCTCGGGCGTGCGCACCGAGTAGATCAGCCGGAACGGCACCCTGCTGCCCTCCGCGGCCCGCGTGCGGATCATCGCCATCAACGGTGCGATGCCCGATCCGCCCGCCACGAGCGTGACCGGTGCCTGGTCGGCCGCGCGCCAGACGAACCAGCCGCCGACCGGGCCGCGCAGCTCGATCCGGTCGCCGGGCGAGAGCACGTCGCACAGGTACGGCGACACCTCGCCGTCCTCGACCCGCTGCACGCTCAGCTCGAACCGCTCCCCGTCCGGCGCGGAGGAGATCGAGTAGCTGCGCTGCACCGAGTAACCGTCCTCGGCGGTCAGGCGCACGTCGACGTGCTGGCCCGGCAGGTGCCCGGGCCAGCCGGGCACGTCGAACACCAGGCTGCGCGCGCTCTTGGTGATGTCGGTGGCCTCGGCCAGTTCGGCCTCCCGCCAGTTCAGTCGCCCTGATACCGCTGCTCGCGCCATGGGTCTCCGTAGTCGTGGTAGCCCGCGCTTTCCCAGAAGCCGGGTTCGTCCTCCAGCAGCAACTGGATCCCGCGGACCCACTTCGCCGACTTCCAGAAGTACAGGTGCGGCACCAGCAACCGCGCCGGCCCGCCGTGTTCGGGCGTGAGCTCGTCGCCGTCGTAGCGGTACGCGATCCACGCCTGGCCGTCGATCAGGTCCTCGAGCGGCAGGTTCGTGGTGTAGCCGCCGTAGGACTGGACGAGCGCGAAGTCGGCGGCCGTCTCGACGTCCTCCAGCAGCACGTCCAGCGAGACGCCCTTCCAGCGGGTGCCGAGCTTGGACCACTTGGTGACGCAGTGGATGTCCGTCGTGATCTTCTCCGCGGGCAGCTCCATCAGCTGCTGCCACGACCAGTCGTACCGCTGACCGGCCTCGGTGTTGATCCTGAACTGCCACCGGTCGGTCGGCACGCGCGGCGTCGGCCCCGCCGTGAGGACGGGGAAGTCCTCCGCCAGGTACTGACCGGGCGGCAACCGCACGTCCGGTGACTGGCGTCGCCCGGTGAAACCGGGAGAGACGATTGGCATCGTGTCAGTACACGCCAGCGGCGCGCCGTTCGCCACTGCTGATCACGGAGGTCACATGGACGTCAGGGTCGAGATCACCGGCACGACGACGTTGATCAGGATGAATCGCCCGGACCGGCGCAATGCGGTCGACGGGCCGATGGCCGCCGAGCTGCGGGACGCCTTCCTGGCGTTCGAGGCGGACCCGTCGCAACGGGTGGCGGTGCTCGCCGGCGAAGGCGGGACGTTCTGTGCCGGGGCGGACCTGACCTCCGTCAGTGACCCGGTCCGGCGCAACGAGCTCGATCCTTCCGGGGGCGGGGCCGGGCCGATGGGGCCGACCCGGTTGCAGCTGAGCAAGCCGTTGATCGCGGCCGTCAGCGGCTATGCGGTGGCGGGCGGGCTGGAGCTGGCACTGCTGGCCGACCTGCGGGTGGTCGAGAGCGACGCGGTGTTCGGGGTGTTCTGCCGGCGGTGGGGCGTGCCGTTGATCGACGGCGGGACCGTGCGATTGCCCCGGATCGTGGGGCTGGGGCGGGCGTTGGACCTGATCCTGACCGGACGTCCGGTGCACGCCGAGGAGGCGCTGGCGATCGGGCTGGCGAACCGGGTGGTCGAACCGGGGCAGGCGGTGGCGGCGGCGCTGGAGCTGGCTGAGCAGATCGCCGGGTTCCCGTTCGAGTGCGTGCTGGCCGACCGGGCGTCCACCTACGGCGGGCTGGACCTGCCGCTGGCGGACGCGTTGCGGGCGGAAGGGGCGGCGGGGGTGCCGATCGTGGCGCGGGAAGGGGCGGCCGGCGCCGCCCGGTTCGCGGGCGGCGCCGGACGGCACGGGCAGTTCAGCGGAGACGGCGAACGCTGAGATCGGGATTGGCGGCGATCTCCCGTTCGGTGAACTCCCCCTTGACCCACTGCTTCCTCGCGTACAGCCGGGCCTGGTCGGTGTGGTGCGGCGAGGCCGGGTCCGCGGACTGCCCGTAGATGAGCATCGAACTCATCCTCGGGCCGTTCTTCGTCAGCTCCACCGCCATCACGAAGCTGGAGCCGTGCGGGATCTCGGGGGCCATGCCCGGCCGGGGCGGGCCGGGCACCGAGATGACGTTGAAGCAGCCTTCCGGGCCACGGCACCCGTGGATCGGGATGCCCTCGTACTGCTGCACGGCGTCGAGCGGCACGTCCACCGCGACTCCGGCGGCCGCGAACATCCGCACCGCGTCGGCGAAGGCACGCTGGACGCCGGGGTCGTGCGCGTTGATGCCGCGCGGGGTGTGGACGGGGTCGGCCGGGTCGAACGGCACCTGCCACAGCTCGGTGCCGGGGCGGCCGGTCAGCGCGAGGAACGAACGCCAGAAGTAGGCGCCCCGGCTGCTTTCGCCGGTGTCACCGGTTCCGGGCCAGGCCGCCAGAGCCGCACAGGCCGCGCGGACGTCCACGGGCTGACCGTCGGTCGCGGGCAGAGCAGGATTCGCCTGGCACATCGCCACGACGGCGGCCCGGCCCTGTTCGGCGGTGAGGTTGCGGTTGCCGACCATCGCGGATTCCAGAGTGGACAGTGTGAAGTCGTTGGTGCCGATCATGTCCAGACCCATGCGGGTGCGGGCGGAGCGTTCGGTGCCCACGTCGCCGACGATGGACGGGTAGCCGGTCAGCGGCGCGGCCGGGTTGGCGAGCCACGGGCTGTCGTTCATGTTGCTCACGTGGTCGTGCCGGATCAGGTGCGGCAACCGGCCCGGGCCGAACCTGCCCGGTGTCACGGCGTCGGGGTCGGTGCCCCAGCCGCAGTCCGACCGGCTGCCGTCGAGGACCACCAGGCCGATGGGTGTGCTGACACCGCAACGGGTTCGCTGGTCGTCGGTGACGTGCGGGACCACCTGGACGTCACCGTAGTAGGCGGTGCCGGTGGCGTCCGAGGCGAGCGTGTTGACCCACGGCAGGGCCTGGTGCCGGACGAGCGCCTTGTGCAGGTCGGGCACGCTGCGGGCGCGGGCGATGGCGAGCCACTGGTCGACGACCTGCAGGTTGCCGTGGTTGGCGTCGCGCAGGACGAACGCGCTGGTGTCCGTCCACTGCAACGCGCGGTCGTCCTCGACCACCGGGCCGTCCGGGGTGCGGTAGAGGGTTCTCGTGGTGCCGCCGGCGGTGACCTGTTCGGCGATCATGCGGTGCGCCTTGCCGTCGACGACGTAGCTGGTCGGGTCACCGGGGACGAGCGTGAGCTTCGAGAGCGTGATCGTCTGCGCTTCGGAGGCCGTGTGGGTCCAGCCGAGCTTGTCGTTGTGGCCGATGTTGACGAGCGGCAGGCCGTACAGGCCGGCGCCGCTGACGTTCAGCTCGCCGGGGATCGTGAGGTGGTGCTGGTAGAAGCGCCAGGTGTCGTCCCAGTCGAAGTGCGGGTTGCCGAGCACCATGCCGGTGCCCGACGCCGTCGCGTCACGACCGAGAGCGATGCCGTTGCTGCCGGGGCGTTCCGTCGCGACACGGGCGGGCGCCGTGACCGCTGATCCGGGCGGCTGCGCCGACACGAGTTGCTCCTGGAACCCCTCGCCGCCGGTCAGCCCCGCCACCTGGTGGACGCGCCGCCAGACGTCGATCTCGGTGATCGGCCGCGCGTACGTCTTGCAGGCGGCGGGCAGGCCGTTCTCGGTGAGGTAGCGGTTGAACCCGGCGACGTAACCGCGCACCAGATCGCGTGCCTGCTTCGACGGACCGCGGGCCAGTTGCCGTTCGACCACCTCGGACTGGTTGAGCCGCTGGTAGTAGAGGTCGCTGTCCCCGTTGTCCGGCCCGAACCAGCGGGACCGCTCGGCCGCGAGCGTCACGACGATCTCGGCCATCACGCAGGCGTTGTCCTCGGCGAACGCGTACCCGAGGCCTTGGCCCGCACCGCGGTAGTCGGCGGCCAGCACGTGCGGGATGCCGTAGGACGTCCGTCTGATCACCGTGCCTCCACCGGCGACGGCGGGCGGACTGGTGGCCAGAATCCCTGCTATCACAAGCGATAATGCGATGAACCTGCGCACTGTGATCCCCCTATTCGTTGTGCAGGACGGTGGCGATCGAAAGCCGCGCCGCTCCCCTGGCCGGTACGACGGCGCCCAGCACGGCGATGACGACGCCGGTGAGGGCCAGCAGTGCGAGCAGCGGCGCGTGGTAGACGTTCATGAGGATGTCGACGGCGTCGGCCTGGCCCGCCTGCGCCATCGCGGGCACGACGAGCCGGTGCACGGCGATGCCGATGGGCACGCCGGCCACACCGCCGAGCACCCCCAGGCCGCCCATCGACGTCACGAGCAGCACGGTGACCTGGCGCGGTGTCATGCCGATCGACTTGAGCATGCCGAGGTCGCGGCGCCGTTCCCGGGCGTTGAGCACGACGGTGTTGAACACCCCGAGTGCCGCGACGGCGCCCAGCACCAGCGTCAGCACGACGGACGCGCTGATGATGATCACGGCGGTCGAGGAGGTGCCGTCGCGCGGCGGCAGGACGCGCAGTCCTGGATCGGCGGCCCGCACCGCGCTGGTGAAGGTGCCGCGGTCCGTGCCGGGAGCCATCTGCACGAGGTAGGTGTCGGCCCGGGCACCCGGCACCAGAGCGTCCACCGCGGACCAGTCGGCGAAGATCTCGTCGGCATTGTTGGTCAGCACGACCCCGGCGATCCGCACCTGCGTCCGGTTCCCCTGCGCCTGCACCGTGATGGTGTCGTTCAGGGCGAGCCCGCGCTGGTTCAGGAACCTCGACGGCACCACGACCTGACCCGGACCGTCCGGCCAGTGCCCGGACAGCACGCGAGGCCGGAAGACCGTGTCCCCGCGGTGGAACAGGATCGTCGTCTCCTGGGTGCCGCCCGCGACCTCGGCGTCGAGCCGGGTCGTGGCCAGCACCGCCTCGGCACCGGGCAGCGAGCGCAACATCGCCTCGTCCCCGGCGTCGCTCAGCCTCGCCGCCGGCGGTTCCTCACCGGGCAGCCGGAGTGCGGGCGCGCCCGGCGGTGATCCGGCCATCAGCTCGAGCCGGTCCGTGCGGTCGGGCCTGACCCCGTCGTTGTACGCCGTGACCGACGAGGTCAGCCCGGTCGCGAGCGTCACGATCATGACACCGAGCACGACCGACGCCAGGGTGAGCGCGCTGCGGCCGATGCGCGCGAACGGCATCCCGAGACCGAGGCTGACCGACCGCGGCAACCTCGTGCCGCTCAGCCAGCGCTGGATCCTGAGTGCCCGCCCGGTGTGCGTGGTGGTGCCCGCGCTGATCGCCCGTGCCGCCGGGAGCCGACGGGCGCGCAGGGCCGGGACGAGCGCGGCCGACGCCACCAGGACCGGCATGCCCAGCGCGGCGACGAGGTTCACCCACGGCGCGAAGCTCAGCTCCTCGACGCCGAAGCCCTCCACCGCGTCCTGCACGATCGGCTTGGCGAAGAGGTTGCCCGCGACCGTGCCGAGCGCGCAGCCCGCGACCGCCGGGATCGAGACCATCACCAGGTACACGGCCATGACCTGGTTCGGGGTGAAGCCGATCGCCTTGAGCATGCCGATGTGCCGCAGTCCCGCGACGACGGCGCCGCTCACGACGTTGGCGACGATCAGGATCGCGACGGCCAGACCGAGGATGCCGAAGATCATCAGGAACGGGATGAACACGCCGAGCTCGGAGGTCGCCTTGTCCTTGACGGTGAGGTGCGAGAGCGTGCCGAGCAGCCCGTCGCGCGGCAGGCTCGCCGTCGCCGTGGCCATCTCGGCGGCCGTGCCGGCCTGGGCGAACCGGTAGAGCACCTGCACCGCGTCCGGTCGCAGCGCCTCGACCTGCTCCGGCGTGACCCAGGCGTCGGCGGATCCCGTGACCGAGTGGGCGAAGCCGACGACGGTCAGCACCGGGCGTCCGGGCGGTGCGATCCGGAAGCCCAGGCCGATCCGGCCTTCCGCGCCCCGTGTGCGGTTGAGGACGATCTCGCCGGAACCGGTGGCCCACCTGCCCTGCCACACCGACAGGCGGTCGACCTGACCACCGGGATCCGCCCGCCCGGCGACGGTGAGCGAGCCCAGGAAGACCTCCCCCGCCGAAGTGTCCACAGTGGCCTGCCGGAACGGCCCCGCGGTGGCTTGCGCGGCAGGGTGCGAGAGTCCGGTCGCCTTGTCCAAGTCGTACTCGGCGGCGAGGTGCGCGCCCTGCTGGGCGGCGAAGGCGCGGTCGAACGGCGCCGCCGCCGCTTCCAGCAGGCCGAGCGCCATCACGAGCGTCGCGCTCGCCGCGCAGACCACGACGCCGATGACGATCGTCTGCAGCTTCCGCCGGCGCACCGCCGCCCAGGCCGCCGACCACACCGCGGTCATGCCCGCTCCAGGCTGTTCTCGCGGGCGATCCGGCCGTCGGCGACCTCGATCAGCCGCGTCGCGCAGCGGGTGGCGAGGCGTTCGTCGTGGGTGACGAGCAGCAGCGTCTGGCCGATCTGGTTGAGGTCCAGCAACAGGTCCATGACCTGCTCGCCGGACCTGCTGTCGAGCGCGCCGGTCGGTTCGTCGGCCAGCAGCAGGGCGGGGCGGTTCATCAACGCCCGCGCCACCGCGACGCGCTGCCGTTCGCCGCCGCTGAGCTGCGCCGGGTAGACGTTCCTGCGGCTGGAGATGCCGAGCTCCCCGAACAGTTCCATGGCGCGTTTGCGGGCCTGACCGGCCGTGGTGCCGGTGAGCTGGGCGGCGAGGGCGACGTTGTCGAGTGCCGAGAGGTCGTCCAGCAGGTTGAAGAACTGGAAGATCATGCCGATGCCCCTGCGGCGGAACAGCGCCAGGCCGGTCTCGCTCAGCTTCCCTAGGTCGGTGCCGTGCACGACGACCTCGCCCGCCGTCGGGCGGTCGAGGCCCGCGATCACGTTCAGCAGCGTGGACTTGCCGCTGCCGGACGGCCCCATCACCGCGACGGCCTCCCCGGCGCGGACGGTGAGCGACACCCCGTCCAGCGCCGTCGAGTCGCTGTACTCCTTGCGCACGTTCGTCAGTTCGACGACGACGTCTGCGTTCTGCATGGCGGCCATCCTGCTCAGCCACGCGTCCGGAGGCGTCAGTCTGCGGAGGTAACTCGACCGGCACGTCATCCCAGGGGTGTAGGGCCTGCATCCGGGGTTTGATGCGCCGGTGATCGCCGCTCTGGGACAGTGACGGGGTGTGGGAGCTGGTGGTGGCCGTCGTCGCCTGCCTGGCCGCCGCGTACTTCGCGGTGCGGCTGGCGGCGGCCCGGCGCGCGTACACCCGTGCGATGGAGGAACGAGGCTGGTTGCTGGAACGGGAACGGGAGTCCGCCGCGCGCGGCGCCGTCGACGCCGAACGCGCCCGGATCGCGCGGGAGCTGCACGACATCGTGAGCCACAACGTGAGCGTGATGGTGGTGCAGGCTGGGGCGGCGCGGCGGGTGCTCTCGAACGGTGCGGGCCAAGCGGCCGACGCGTTGCTGGCGGTGGAGAGCGCGGGCCGCGACACGATGACCGAGCTGCGGCACATGCTCGGCCTGCTCGCGCCGTCGGGCGACAGCGATGATCTGCTGGCGCCGCAACCAGGTCTGAGCCGGCTGAGCTCGCTCGTGGACCGGATGTGCTTCGCGGGCCTGCCGGTGGAGGTGCGCATCTCCGGTGAGCCGCGGCCGTTGCCGTCCGGTGTCGACCTGACGGCGTACCGGATCGTGCAGGAGGCGCTGACGAACGCGTTGAAGCACGGCGACGGTCGGCAGGCGGAGGTGACGGTGCGGTACGCGGAGCACCACCTGCGCGTCGAGGTGCTGAACTCCGGGCCCAGCGCGTTGTCCGGCGACCGGGTGTCCTTCGAGGACGGACAGGGGCGGGGGCTGCTCGGGTTGCGGGAGCGGGTGGCGGCGCTGGGCGGCGACCTGGACGCGCGCCGGCGGCTCGGCGGCGGGTTCCGGGTCCGGGCCAAGATCCCGGTCGAGCGGCCGTGAGCGGGCCGCGGGTGGTGATCGCGGACGACCAGGCGTTCGTGCGCATCGGGTTCCGGATGATCCTGGGCTCCGGCGGTGTCGAGGTCGTCGGTGAGGCCGCGGACGGGGCCGAGGCGGTGACGGCGGTGCGCGAGCTGCGGCCGGACGTCGTGCTGATGGACATCCGGATGCCGGGCATGGACGGGCTGGAGGCGTGCCGGCGGATCGTGCGGGAGCCGGGTGACTGCCGGGTGCTGATGCTGACCACGTTCGACCTCGACCGGTACGTGTACGAGGCGCTCGCGGCCGGTGCGAGCGGGTTCCTGCTCAAGGACGTCACGCCGGAGCACCTCGTCGCGGCCGTGCGGCTGATCGAGACCGGGGACGCCCTGCTCGCGCCGTCGATCACGCGCCGGCTGGTGGAACGGTTCGCCTCCGGCGTCTCCGTGCCCGCCGTGCACCGGGATCTTGCCGTGTTGACGCCACGGGAACGTGAGGTGCTCACGCTCGTCGGCAGCGGGCGGTCGAACTCGGAGATCGCCGGCCATCTCACGCTGAGCGAGGCGACGGTGAAGACGCACGTGGCCCGGATCTTCGCCAAGCTGGAGTTGCGCGACCGCGCGCAGGCCGTCGTTCTCGCCTACGAGACGGGCCTGGTCACGCCCGGCGCGTGAGCTCCCACGCGGCGATCTCGGTCCTGGTGCGCAGCCCGAGCTTGGCCAGCACGCTGCGCACGTGGGTCTCGACGGTGCGTTCGCTCAGGTGCAGGCGCGTCGCGATCTGACGGTTGGTGAGGGCCTGCGCGACCAGGTCCACGACCTCGGACTCACGCGGGGACAACGGGTCCTGCGCCTGTTCCGCCGCGCCGATCCGTTTGAGGAGCCGGTCGGCCTCGGCCAGCCGGATCGGCATGTCCAGCGCGCGGAACTCGGCCGCCGCCTCGGCCACGAGCGTGCGGGCCTGGGGCAGATCGCCCTGCTCGACGAGGGCGCGGGCGAGGCCGAGCCGGCTCAGCGCGGCGAACGGCCGGGCGCCGATGCGGGCGTTCATCTCCAGGGCCAGCCGGTAGTGGCCGGCCGCGACCTCCGTCCGTCCGCACGTCATCGCGAGGTCGCCGAGCAAACGCGGCGTGGCGGCGGTGGAGAACACCGCGCCGGACCCGTCCGCGGCGAAACAGGGGTCCAACGTGGACAGCACGGCGTAGACGCCCGCTGCCGCCTCGGCGTCGTCGAGCATGCAGGCGACCACCCCGATCTGCCCGACCAGCGGAGCCCACGTCGGCCCGGCCTCCAGCACCGTCGGCATCGCCCGGAACTCCTCGAACGTCGCCCGGGCCTGGTCGGTCTGCCCGAGCATCGCGTGCAGGAACGGCACGTAGACGCGGGCCAGCGGGATGTCGCCGACCAGCTCGATCACCTCGAACACCTCCCGCGCCGCCTCCTCGTCCATGCCGCCGACCAACTGCGCCAGCTCGTTGCGGAACGCGTGGTACATGCCCTTGGCCGCCGCGACGCCCATCCGCTCGGCCACGGCACGAGCCGTCTCGTTGCACTCCCGCGCCCTCTGCAACTGCCCGACCAGCGCCGCCCGCGTGGCCCGCAGCCGGTGCAGGTGCCACCACGCGACCCCGTGCTGCCGCGCCGCCGCGAACTGCTCGATCAGGTCCAGCTGCCGGTCCACCTCGGCCAGGTCCCCCACCTGGATCGCCGCGTCGACCAGCCAGACGTGGCCCCACAGCTCGGCGTGCGGCTGCCGTGCGGTTTCGGCCAGCACGACGGCCCGGTTCGCGAGCTCGACCCGTTCGTCCCGGAACTGCGGCGCGCACAAGGTGAGGTGCCGCGCGTGGATGCCGTCCAGCTCCGCGTCCGGATCACCGCTGCGCACGGCGAGTTCCAGCGCCGTGGCGGACAACTCGCGCGCCCGTTCCGCCGCACCGGTCGTGGTGGCCGCCATCGCCCGGCGGGCCAGCAGCCGGGCCCTGGTCGCGGTGGCCTCGTCCGGCAGGTGCCGCAGCGCGGTCGTGCAGAGCTGGTCCACGGCGGCCAGCAGCGAGCGGTCGCCGAGGCCGGTGATGACGAGGGCGGCCTCCGCCATCAGGTCAGGGGCGCCGGCCTGCTGGGCCAGGCGGGCGGCGGTGCGGCAGTGGGCGAGGCTTGCTTGGGTCTCTCCCGCGAGGAACTCGGCGCGCGCGAGGCAGAGGGTGAGCTCCGCCGTCTTCTCCTCCGCCGCATCCAGTGCGAGCGCCGCGAACGCGGCCGCCTCGTCGTAGGCGACTTCCGCGGTGGCCGCGATCGCCGCCTCCGTCGCCCACCGCGAGCACTCCGCGGCGGCGTTCGTCCCGCTCGCCCGGCGCCACTGCGCCGCGATCCGTCCCGGCGCACCACCGGTGGCGGCGAGTGCCAGCGCGCAACGCCGATGCAGCTCCGCCCGCACGGACGGCGCCAGGTCCTCGTACACGGCGTCCCGCACGAGAGCGTGCGTGAAGGCCAGCGACCCGTCGTCGACCTGCAGAACCCTGGCGGCGACGGCGTCGTCCAGCGGCGCGGCGGGGTCCTCCCCGGTCACAGCCGCGAGCAGCGCGGGATCGATCCGCTCCCCCAGGACGCTGGCCACGCCGAGCACGTCACGGGCCCGCGGGCTCAGCCGGTCCAGCTTGGACAGCACCAGCCGGTGCAGTTCCGGGTGTCCCGCGGCCTCACCGCTGTCGAGCAGCATGCGCACGTAGAGCGGGTTGCCGCCGGTGCCGTCCACCAGCCGTGCCGCCAGCGACTCCGGGTCCGGATCGGCTGTGGCGGAGCGCACCCACCCGGCCACGTCGCCGCGGGTCAGCCCGCCGAGGTGCAGGGTGCGAACGGGCATCACGCCGGACAGGTCGCCCTCGGCCTCACGACAGGTCGCGACGACCAGGATCCGGGAGGACGGCAGTTCGGTGGCCAGGTGGGCGAGCAGGCGCAACGACGTGCGGTCGGCCCAGTGCAGGTCCTCCAGCACGAGCAGCAGCCCGCTGGGCGCGGCCTCCGCCACCAGGGCGTCCGCCGCGTCCGCGAGCAGGGCGAAGCGCGCCGAGTCGTCCGTGCCGGAGTGCCCCTCGGAGAGCACGCGGTGCAGCGCGGGCAGGGAACGGGCGAGGCGGCGCCAAGGCCACAACGGAGGCATGCCGGGATCGTCGACGGCGTGGCCTCGTGCGACCGGGATTCCGTACGAGGCGGCCATCGCGGCGACGGCCGTGGCCAGGCGGGTCTTGCCGATGCCCGCTTCGCCGACGACCAGCACGAGACGGCCCGCGCCGCCCGCCGCCGCGACGAGGCCCGCCCGCAACGACGCGAGTTCGCGGTCGCGGCCGAAGATCGGGGCTTCCTCCACGCCGGGAGTATCGCCGACCGGTGGCGGTTCGGTACCGCACTGCGTACTGGCACGGATCCGTGTCGCCCCGGCCGGGCAGAAACTCGGTGCACCACCAAAGGAGGCGACCATGTACGCGCAGCTCACCTACTTCGACGGGCCCCGCGGCCCCGAACAGCTGGCCGCCGCGGACTTCGCGGCGAAGCAGCGGATCGCACCGGCGGCCATGAAGGTGCCGGGCAACATCAGGACCTACGTGCTGCGCCGGGCCGACGGGTCGGAGGTCGTGCTGTCGATCGCCGAGTCCGAGCAGGCGCTGATCGACACCCAGAAGGCGATCATGAGCACCCCGCTGCTTCCCGGCGAGGACCCGGCGTTGCTGCGGGGCGCGGACCGCGTCGAGATCTACCCGGTCCTCGAGGTCTTCGAGCACGACGGAGCCCGGTCATGACCGCCACGCGAGCGCTCGCCGCCGGTGTGTGGCGGGCCGACCTGAGCCGCAGCACCGCGTCGTTCGAGGTCGGCAACCTCGGCCGCAAGGCGCACGGCACCGTGCCCGTCACCGCGGGCACCGTCGAAATCGGCCCGGACGGCGCGTTGCTGGCCGTGCACGGCACCCTGGACCTCGGCGCCATCGACACCGGGATCGCCAAGCGCGATCAGGACCTGCGCAAACCGCGCCTGCTCGACCTCGACCGGCACCCCGTGATGACGTTCACCGCGACGTCCGCGCGGGCCGCGGGCAACGGCTGGCACGTCACCGGCACGCTGGCCGCGAGGGGCACGCAGACCGAGCTCGGCGGGACCGTCGAGGTGTCCTCACTGGACGGACGCGAGGCGGTGCTGACCGCGACGGCCCGGCTGGACCGCAGGACGCTCGGCATCCGCGCGCCGGGGTTCATGATCGGCCGGTACGTCGACATCACCGTCACAGCGGTGATCGCTCAGTCCGCCTGAAGGACGAAGATGCGGAACTCGGCCGCGGCGAACGCGTCGGTCGTCGCGTGCAGCGGCCGGTTCCAGAACGTCACCTCGACCACCCGATCCCCCACCGGCCACCACGCGGGGGCCAGCGTCGCCGGCCGCTCGTAGATCGCCATCCAGAAACGCCCCGGCTGATCTGGCGGTACCAGAGCGCCGCGGCACCACAGAGCGCATTTCCTCTCGGCCGTGAACGGCCGGGCCTCCTGCGGTTAGCCCGTTGAACCAGTTGCCGAGACGGCGGATCCGTTGTGCCATCAAGGTTTCAGGTGCTGACGCGTCGGCCAGCGGAGATGCGCGACGCCGGCTCGCCTGGCACCGATCCAGGCTCCGAGCGCGCCGAACGGAACACCCCAGGTGGCGATCTGGTTGATGACACCGGGCCTGCCGCCGCGCTGGACGTAGCGGCGTTCGGTCAGCCAGGCGGCGACGAGGACGCCGGCGATGATGCAGAACGCGTAGGCGCGGATCGGCACCGGGCCGAGGTGCCACACGCCCTGGGTCGGGCTGGGGATGGCGGCCAGAAGCATCGCGCCACACTAACGACGCCGGGGCCCGTGCACTGTGAAGTCCGCGGGCCCCGGCTCGTCATCACCTGTTCAGCGCACCGCCGACGATCGGCAGCACCACTTTGCTGACGCCCAGCGACACGTTCAGCGAGACACCGCTCGCCGCCGTGTCCGCGGCGATGTAGCCGTTGTGGTTCGTGACGAGCACGATCCCGATCCGGTGCCCGGCCGGGATCAGCGCGTCGCGGGCGTGCAGCTTCCAGGTCACGTCCGCGGTGGCCCCGTTGGTGGGCAACGGGGTCGCGGTCTCCAGCGACAGGCGGTTCTTGGCGTCGACGGCACCCTTGGTCAGCATCGTTGCCGTGACCGCCTGGATCGACACGTCCGGCGGGCGCGCGCAGCCGGTCTTGTCCCGCAGGTCGTTCCTGCCGCACACCTCCGTGGACAGCTGCAGCGGGCTGCGTTCGGACAGCACCGCCTGCGTGCTCGGGCCGTAGTCCACCAGCAACGCGGTGAGCGGCGTCGACGCCCGGTTCGACCCGATGCGGACGGTCAGGCTGACCTCACCGGACAACCGCGCGTCCTTCGTCAGCGGTGCCGTCACGTAGGCCAGCCGGCTGGTGTTCGCGGTCTCCGGGTTGGCCATCATGGCCGCCTCGCTGATGTTCGCGTTCGCGCGCAGGCCCTGGGTGCCGCCGGAAACCGGTGCGGTGGTCAGCGATCCGGACATGCCACCGGCCGCCGGACCGAAGTACAGCGTGGTGTCCTTGGTGTCCGGCCGCGGCCACGTGGCGGCCTGCTCCCAGCTGCCGTCCGGCTTCTGCACGTCGGCCATGGGCTCGTTCATGATCCCGTTGTCCGCGCCCTTGAGCCAGTGGTCCATCCACAGACCCATGACGCGCTGCCACTCGGCCTGGCGGAACGAGATCGGGTCGAGGTGCCCGCCCCGGTGCAGCCAGATCTTGCGCGGCACGTTCCGGTCCGCCAGCTCCTTCCACCAGCGGCCGAACTGGGACGGCTTGACGTTCCAGTCCGCCTGGCCGTGCACGGCGAACACCGACGCGGACACGTTCTGCGCGCCCACCCGGTAGTCGCGGGCCTTCCAGAACGACGTGTAGTCGAAGGACTCGTCGCCGTCCTCGCGGGACAGCTGGTCGAACACCGGCTTGCACTTCGCCTTCTGCGCCGCGCTCACGACGTAGTTGGCGAGGAAGGTCGGGTAGTTGGACTCCCAGCCCTTGTACCCGACGCCCTGGTCTCGGGCGTACTCGTACCAGCTGGAGATCGCGGCGATCGGCACGATCGTCTTCACACCGGGGATGTTCGCCGCGGCGGCCGCGTTGGGCAGCGTGCCGTTGTAGGAGACGCCGAGCATGCCGACGTTGCCGGTGCTCCAGCTCGCGACCGCCGCGCGGCCGTCCGCGTAGAACGCCTTGGCGCGGCCGTTGAGCCAGTCGACGACCGCGCGGACGCTCGCGGTGTCCTCGGGACCGCCCGTGGTCGGGCAGCCGGTCGAACGGGAGGTGCCTTGCATCTCCATCTCGACGACGGCATACCCGCGCGGCACGAAGTACTCGTCGTACCAGCGGCCGAAGCCGCGCGGCACGTTCGTCGCCGACGCGGCCGTCGCACCCAGCCCGTAGTAGGGGCTGGCCTCCATCACGACCGGCACTCGCCCGGCCGTGTCGGGCCGCATGACGTCGGCGGCGATCCGGTCGAGCTTGCCGTCCGCGTCACTGTCGATCGTGGACTCGACGTAGACGGCCTCGGTGATCGCCGCGGCGGCAGGAGCCGCGTTCGAGGCAGGCGTGTAGATCGTCGCGGCCATGAGCAGGGTGGCCGTGACGAGGTAGACCCTTCGCATGAGTTCCTCCGTCGGAGGGCCCGATGAAGCAGCAGGGGTGGAACTCGGGCCCTACGAAGGAATCTCACCGAATCCGGCGGTGTCGCCGGTACGGCCGAAAGATCTAAACCATTGCCTGTCTCAGGCGGCGACCAGTTCCTTGTCCTTGGCCGGCGTCTTGACCTTGGGCTTGCGGTTCGGCAGCGACAGGCGGAACACCTTGTGCCACGCCGAGAAGACCTGCTTGGGCAGCGGGCCGGTCACGTAGTCCAGTTCGTACTTCTCGAACAGCGCCTTCACCTTGACCGCGACCTCGGCGTACCGGTTGCTCGGCAGGTCCGGGAACAGGTGGTGCTCGATCTGGTGCGACAGGTTGCCGGTCATGAAGTGCATGGCCTTGCTGCCGCTGATGTTCGCGGAACCCATCATCTGGCGCAGGTACCACTGGCCGCGCGTCTCGCCCTTGATCGAGCGGCGCTCGAAGGTCTGCACGCCCTCGGGGAAGTGCCCGCACATGATCACCGAGTGCGACCAGATGTTGCGGACCAGGTTCGCGGTGAACGTCGCCGCGAGCGTGGTCAGGAACGACGGGCCCGACAGCAGCGGATGGATCACGTAGTCCTTGAGCACCTGCTTGCGGATCTTGCGGCCCACGGCCCTGGCGCGCGCCCGGAACTCCGGGTTGTTGCGGCGGCGCTTGTGCAGGTTCTTGCCGAGCTCCAGGTCGTACGCGGCGATGCCGTACTCGAAGAAGCACGCGTTGATGAAGTTCCACAGCGGCTGGCCCAGGTGCATCGGGTGCCACTTCTGGTCCTCGTCCACGCGCATGATGCCGTAGCCGAGGTCGTTGTCCTTGCCGATCACGTTGGTGTACGTGTGGTGCAGCTCGTTGTGCGAGTGCTTCCACTGCTCGGCCGGCGAGACGTGGTCCCACTCCCAGGTGGTGGAGTGGATCTTCGGGTCGCGCATCCAGTCCCACTGGCCGTGCAGGATGTTGTGCCCGATCTCCATGTTGTCCATGATCTTCGCGACGGACAGACCGGCGGTGCCGATGATCCAGGCCGGCGGGAAGAGCGAGAACAGCAGGATGCCGCGGCTGGTCAGCTCCAGCTTGCGCTGCACCGAGATGACCTTGCGGATGTAGGCCGCGTCCTTCTCACCACGACTGGCGATCACCTCGTCGCGAATCGCGTCGAGCTCGCGGCCGAGCTCCTCGATCTGCTCGTCGGTCAGGTGGGCGGTGGGATCGATGGCGGTCATGAATCTCGCTTTCCGGGGAGCAGTGGCTGGGGGAGGGCCACTTCGCGGGGGAAGGAATGTCTGTGGTGGGCGCTGGCCCGTGGTGTGGCTGGGAGGTTGCCGGGCTGATTCGCGGTCAGACGGGTGTCCTTGGAATACCCAGGCAACGTCCTGAGTCACACCACTAGCGTTCGAGTTCGCAAGGGCCCGCCGCGGCGGACACGCAGGTCTGGACGAGCACGTGAGCGGTGGGGCTGTCCTCGGCCTGGGTGATCTCGCCGGTGCGCAGGTCCCGCACCGCGCCGGACTTCAGCGGCGTGACGCAGCCGAAGCAGATGCCCATGCGGCAGCCGGACGGCATCAGCACGCCCGCTTCTTCACCGACGTTCAGCAACGGCGTCGCACCGTCGGCCTCGACGGTCTTGCCGGTCTTGCCGAACGTGACCTCGCCACCCTCGCCGGCCACGACCACGGTCGGCCGGAACCGCTCGGTGTGCAGGCGCTCGGCGATGCCGTGCTCCGCCCAGTGCGCCTCGGCGGCGTCGAGCAGACCGGCCGGGCCGCAGGCCCAGGTCTCGCGCTCGGCCCAGTCGGGCACGAGCTTCTCCAGCTCGGCGATGTCGAGCATGCCGTCGGTGTCGGTGTGCAGCTCGATCAGCTTCAGCGCCTTGTCGGCGACCAGGTCGTGCAGGTCGTTGCGGAAGATCACGTCTTCCTTGCGCGGCGCGGAGTGCACCATCACGACGTCGGCGAGCCGCGAGTCGCGCAGCATGCCCATCGCGGGCGTGATGCCGCTGCCGGCCGTCAGGTAGAGCACCTTGGCGGGCTTGGCGGCGGGCAGGACGAACTCGCCGGTGGCCTGGTCGAGCTGGATCACCGTGCCGGGCTTCGCCTTGCGGACCAGGTGGTTGCTGACCTTGCCGTCGGGGATGGCCTTCACGGTGATCGTGATGCGGCCGTCCGCGCGGTTCGTCGGCGACGTGACCGAGTACGCGCGCCACAGGCGCACGCCGTCGACGTCGATCCCGATCCGGATGTACTGACCGGCGACGTGACCGCGCCAGCCCTTGCCGGGCTTGATCACGATCGTCGCGGCATCGTCTGTCTCGCGGTGTACGGCCTCGATGCGTCCGCGCAGGTCAGCACCTGAGCGGAGGGGACTCACCAGGTCGAGGTAGTCGGACGGCAGCAGCGGCGTCGTGACCAGCTCAAGCAGTTTCCACGCCCTGCTGCGTAGGGCGGCACTCGTCATGACTCCAGCTTGATGCGCCCCAGGGCGTAAAGTCCTGTCCGTAGGACGTGAATCTGCCGGGCTGGATTGTTCGCGGGGAACAAATCGTGAGTCACGCAATGCAGAGGGCCACCGAACTGGCCCTCGATGAGAAGACCGTGACCGCGTTGCGGGCGGTACTGAGGCCGACCGCCGACGAGGTCGTCCGAGCCATCATCACCGAGGTGCCGAGCTACGCCAATGCGCTTTCCGGACGCATGGGTGGCACCATCCGCCGTGCCGTTCGCACGGCGCTAGGACACTACTTGGACCTCGCGAGCGGCACGGGCGGGGGCGGCGACGCCAGCGACGCGGCCTACGAACTGGGCCGCGGCGAGGTGCGCGACGGCCGTTCGATGGACGCGTTGCTCAGCGCGTACCGCGTCGGCGCCCGCGTGGCCTGGCGAGGCCTGGCCGCAGGCGCCGTACCAGCGGGTCTGCCGGCCGCGGAGGTGGCGAAGTTCGCCGAACTGACCTTCGCCTACATCGACGAACTGTCCGCCGCCAGCGCCGCGGGCCACGCCGACGAACTGGCCGCGCGAGGCCTCGCCCACGAGCGCCACCTCGAACAACTGGCCCGCGACCTGTTGGCCGGCGCGAACTCAGAGGTCCTGTTGACCGCCGCCGGACGCGCCGCGTGGCAGCCGCCGACCACGCTGACCGTGGTCCTCCTGCCCGCGTTCCAGGCCCGTCCGGCCTACCGGTCGCTCGACCCCGGCACCCTCGTCCTGGACGACCTGCCGGACTCGACCGGCGTGTTGTTCGTCCCCGACGCCGACCGCGCTCACCTGCTACGACAGCTCAGCCACCGCCACGCCGTCGTCGGGCCAGCGCGTCCATGGATGCGTGCCGCCGCCTCGTACGAACGGGCCGTACGCGCGCGCTCCCTCTCCTCCGACATCCGTGACACCGAGGAGCACCTCCCCTCTCTCGTGCTGAGCGCGGACCCCGACGCCTACGCCGACCTGCGCGCCCGCGCCCTGGCTCCCCTGCTGGAGCTGCCGGCCACCACGGCCCGGAAGCTCGAGGAGACGCTGCGCGCCTGGTTGCTGCACCACGGCCGGCGCGAGGAGGTGGCCGCCGCCCTGTTCGTGCACCCGCAGACCGTCCGGTACCGGATGGGGCAGCTCCGGGACCTCTTTCCGGACCTGGGGTCTCCGCAGCGGGTTTTGGAGCTGACGCTGGCCGTGGGCCTGCCTCCGTCGGATTGATTTTGGTCAATACTGAAGCTATCGAGTGGTTTGATCGGAGTGGCGCACACCACAGCCGGACGAGAACCCGAGCCCCGATCTCGACGTCTTGCGGAGTGTGAGAGCCATCCGGGGTGAGGCCGGCCTCGATGAGGAGCAGCTCGTGCGCCGAGTCGCACGAGGTGACCGCCGCGCGTTCGAAGAGCTGTACCGCCGCACCTCGCCGTGGCTGACCGTGCGGCTGCGCAGGCGTTGCTCGGACGAGCAGATCGTCGCCGAGGTGCTCCAGGAGACCTACCTGGCGGTGTGGCGGGCGGCGGACGCGTTCGCCGGCGCGGCGGCGGGCGGCACCGCGGTCGGCTGGCTGTGGACCATCGCCGCCCGCAGGCTGATCGACGCGTTCCGCCGCCGCGCACACCACGCCGCACCACCCACCGCGGCCGCGCCCTCCCCAGCCGCCGCTGCCGACGAGGAGGTGCTCGACGGAGTGGTCGGGGACGAGGTGGGCGACGCGCTGCGCCGCCTGGCGCCGGAGCTGCGGCAGGTGTTGCAGGCGATGGTGCTCGACGGGCTGTCGGTGCGGGAGACGTCGGTGCTGCTCGGAGTGCCGGAGGGCACCGTCAAGACCCGTGCCCGGCGGGCGCGGATCGCGATGAGGGAGGCCCTGGCATGACCGCTCACCGCATCTACCGCCCAAGCCCGCCCAAGCACCCGCACAACGCGACGCAGGAGGCGCGACCATGACCACCGACCACCCCGGCGACCACCTCCTGCACCGCTACTGCCAAGGCGACGACAGCCCCGCCGACGAGCTGTGGGCCGTCGAGTCGCACCTCGAAACCTGCGCCCCCTGCCGCGCCAGGCTCGCCCCGGAGCCGATCGCCCAGGCCGTCTGGACAGGCCTCTCGCCGCTGCTCGACCACACCCCGCAGATGCCGCGCGCACGCGCCTGGCGGCGGGTGCACGGGTGGGTCTCGCCCGCGGCGGGGCCGTGGCTCGCGATGATCCTGCTGGTCATCGCCGCCGCCGTGGCGCTCGACCGCGCCGGGTTCGCGGTGGGCGACCGGGTGTCGCTGGTGCTGCTGGTCGCGCCGGTCCTGCCGGTGCTCGGCGTCGCCGCGTCCTGGGGGCGGTCGCTGGATCCGGCGTGGGAGCTGGCGGCCGCCACGCCCCGTGCGGGGTTGCCGCTCGTCTTTCGGCGGACCGCCGCGGTGCTGGCCGTGGTGGTGCCGGGGCTGGCGGTGGCGAGTCTGCTGACGGACGCCGGGTTCGCGCGGTGGCTGTTGCCCTGTCTGGCGTTCACGGTCGGCACGCTCGCGCTGGGGACGCTGATCGGGGTGACGCGGGCCGCGGTCGTGCTGATCGCGGCGTGGGCTTTGGCGATCGTGGCGCCGACGATCGCGTTCAGCCGCACGGCCGTCGTGCTCGGTCCGGCTGCGGCACCGGTCTGGATCGCGTTGCTGGGTGCCGGTGTGGTGGTGCTCGGCTTGCGGAGGATGGCGTTCACGCGTCTGGAGGCGAACCGATGACCGCGCCCACCACTTACGCCTGGGAGATCGAGGCCCGTGACTTGCGGGTCAAGGCCGGGCGGCGGATGGCCGTCGACGGCGTCACGCTCACCATGGGGCGGGGCGTGCACGGGCTGCTCGGGCCGAACGGTGCCGGCAAGACGACGCTCATCCGTGCGCTTGCGACCGTGCTGAAACCGCACTCCGGTGAGCTCTCGATGCTCGGCGGCACGGAGCTGCGCCACCTGCGCCGCCAGGTCGGGTACCTGCCGCAGGAGTTCGGGCACTACCGGCGGTTCACCGTGCGGGAGTTCGTGGCGTACGTGGCGTGGCTCAAGGAGATGCGGGACATCCCTGCGGCCGTGCAGCGCGCCGTCGAACGGGTCGGGCTCGCCGACCAGGCCGACGACAGGCTGAAGACGTTGTCCGGCGGCATGATCCGGCGCGTCGGCATCGCGCAGGCGATCGTCAACGACCCCGAGATCCTGTTGCTCGACGAGCCGACGGCCGGCCTCGATCCCGCCCAGCGCCTCAGGTTCCGCGAGTTGCTCACCGAGATCGGCACCGACGCGTGCGTGGTCGTCTCGACGCACCTGGTGGAGGACGTCGCTGCCGCGTGCACGGACGTCGTGCTGCTGTCCCAAGGAAAACTCGTCTTCCAGGGCACCCCGGACCAGCTCGCGGCGCAGGGCACGGAACGGCACGCGGGTGACAGTCCGCTCGAACGCGGCTACAGCGCTCTGCTCGGCATCCCCGGCCGGCCCGGCAGCTGGTGACCGCCGTCACAGCATTCCGAGAACCTCGCGAGCCCCGGCGCCGTCTAGCCCGTCAAGAGCGGAAACACTTGAGGGAGAACAGGATGCAGGCGATCGAAGCCGACCACCTGGTGGTGCGCGTGGGCGGGCGCAAGGGCCGCGACGCGGTGAACGGACTCAGTCTCGGGCTCGGCCGCGGCGTGCACGGGCTGCTCGGCCCGAACGGCGCGGGCAAGACCACGCTGATCCGCACGCTGGCGACGGTGCAGTCCCCCACCTCGGGCACGTTGTCGCTGCTCGGCACACCGGCGAGCGGCGAGCTGAGGCCCGTCCGGCGCAGGCTCGGGTATCTGCCGCAGCACTTCGGCTACTACAAGCGCTTCAAGGTGCGGGAGTTCGTCGAATACCTGGCGTGGCTGAAGGAGATGCCACCGGCGCGCATCCCGGAGGCCGTGCGGGAGGCACTCGAACGAGTCGGGCTGACCGACCGCGCCGAGGACCGCATGAAGTCGTTGTCCGGCGGCATGGTCCGCAGGGCCGGCATCGCGCAGGCGATCGTCAACGAACCCGAACTCCTGCTCCTGGACGAACCGACGGTCGGCCTGGACCCCGCGCAACGGCTGCGGTTCCGCGAACTCGTCGTCGAACTGGGCCGGGAAGCCTGTGTGCTGATCTCGACCCACCTGGTCGAAGACGTGGCGGCGGCGTGCACGGACGTGGTGCTCGTCGACCAGGGATCCCTCGTCTTCCAGGGAACTCCGGCTGATCTCGCCACCGCCGGCACGGCGGCGCACGTCGGTGACAGCCCGATCGAACGCGGCTACTCGGCACTGATCAGCGCGAAGCCCGCCGGGGGTGCCTGGTGACCGGACTGCGCATCGAACTGCGGCGCTCGACCGCGCTCTGGGCCGGGCTGCTCGTGCTGGTGTCCAGCACGGGAATGCTGCTGCTGATCACGTCCGAGAGCGCGGCGTGGCCGGCCAACTCGACGTCGGCGGTGCTCGAACTCCGCCTGCCCCTGGCCTACGTGTGGGCACTCGTGGTCGGCTTCGCCGTCCTGCAAGGCATGCGGGACAGCCGCGCACGGGTGACCGAGCTGTTCACCGCCACCTCCCGCCCCGGCTGGGTCAGGCTCGGCACGCTCGCCTCGGCGGTGGCGGGTGTCGTCGCGGTGGCGGGTGTGCTGCTGTGCGCGGGCCTGGTGGTGAAGGTCGCGCTCGGCGGAGGGTTCGTCTCGACCGGGTTCGTCCCGCTCATGGTGACGGTGGTGCTCGCCCTCGCGTCGAGTGTCCTCTTGGGACTCGCGGTGGGCCGGTTCCTGCCGCACCCGCTGACCGTGCCGGTGGCGCTGGTCGCCACGTTCATGGTCTCGACCAGCGCGGCCCAGGCGCTCGAGGCGCGCTCGCCCGACGACGAGATCTCCCGGCTGGCGCTGCTCACGCCCGTCCTCGACCCGCCGGGCTCGGACCTGGTCACGACTGCGACGTCCGTCGACCTGGGTCAGATCGTGTGGTTCACCGGCCTGGGCGTGACGGCGTTCCTCCTTCTCGCCGCACGAACCCACCTCGGCCGGCTGGCCGCACTCCTACCGGTTGTTCTGGCGCTCACCCTCGCCCTGTCGATCATGCCGGCCAAGTACTCCGAGGTGCTGGTGACCGACTCGATCGCGGGCAAGCTGGTCTGCGAGGGCACCGTGTGCCTGAGCCAGGTGCACGCCGCCAGTCTCCCCGCCGTCGCCGCGGTCGGCCGCGACGTGCTCGCCAAGCTCTCGGTGTTGCCCGACGCGCCTTCCGAGGTCCGGGAGGACACGTCGGCGATGGCTCATGTGACGGCGCCCCAGCGTGATCGGCGCATCGTCTACGTGCAGTCGCAGCGCTTTCCCAGCCACCTGACCATGACCGGTGACCAGCTGCGGCTGGAACTGCTGGCCGGTGCGGGCGTCGCCGGGTGTGCCGGCCCGAACACCTTCGACACCAGCGGCGGCGTCGTCCGCCACCTGACCGCCGGCTACTTCAACGGGGAACTGGCCGGGCTGCCCTCCGACTCCCTCATGTGGAACAACACCCGGCTGCGGGGCGAGATCGACGAGGCGTGGCGGCAGTTCCGCGGCCAGCCCGCGCGGGAGCAGCTGGACCGGGTCGTGCGGGCACGGCAGATGTTGCTGGCGTGTGAGGATTCCGAACGCGTGCTCGACGTGCTGAGGGCGGGCCGATGAGGCCGTTCGCGCTGTACGCGCAGTCGCGCGGAGTCCCCGCGGCACTGGTGGTCCTGCCCGTCGTGGTGCTGATCGCGTGGTCGGCGCTGCACTCGCCGTGGACGCCGCTCAGCGCGTCGCTGACGACGCTGGCCGCCGTGCTGGTGACGACGGCCGGTCTCGCGGGCCAGGACCCGGAACTCGACAGGTCGACCGCCGTCCCGTGGCCGCTGTGGCGCCTCGGGCACCTCTTGCTCGCCGCGGCGGTGGCCGCGACCTCGGTGCTGCTGGTGCAGGAACTCGGCTACGAACCGTTCGACGCCGCGTTCGTCGTCCGCGACACCACGGGCATGATCGGTCTGGCCGGCCTCGCGGCGGCGGTGGCCGGGGCCCGGCTCGCCGCCACCGCGCCGGTGCTGTGGTGGGCGGTGGCGGCGATCATGCCGCCCGCCGGGTCGGCGCTCGGCCGTGTCGTCACGTGGCCGGTCGGCGCCCCGGACGACGCGCTGACCCGGTGGGTGGCGGGAGTGCTGTTCGTGAGCGGGATCGCCGCGTACAGCGCACGCGGCGCACGCCGCTAGACGATGGTCTCCAGCGCGATGTAGTCGGCGATCGCCCGCTGTCCCCTGATGTTCACGTGGACGCCGTCACCGACGTCGTACCGGGCGTCGACGCTGTTCGGCTTGACCGGGTCCTCCAGCACCTGGTCGAAGTCCTGCACCGAGGCGCAGGTGTCCGAGCAGTCGCCACCGCGCTTCACGAAGTCGTTGACGGCGTGGCGATCGATGTTGTTCTGGTCGCTGTAGCCGGGCCGGGGCGTGATCGGTGTGACGTGCACGGCGATCCCGGCCTCGCGCAGCCGCTGGAACACCGCGCGGTAGCCGGTGACGATTTCGGCTGCGGTGCAGCCGTTCGCGAGGTCGTTCGTGCCGTAGTAGTAGATGACATCGGTGACGCCGTGCAGCGCCAGGACGTCCCTTTCGAGCCGTGTCAGCGCATCCAGGCCGACGAACGGCGCCGGGGTGTTCGGGCAGACGGAACTGGTGGTGCCGCTGATGCCGGCGTTGGCGACGGCGAGCTGGGGACCGGACGAGGCGGCGATGTGGCGGGCCAGCACGTCGGCCCAGCGCTTGTTCGTGCCGAGCTCGGTGCAGCCGGGGCCGCAGTCGGTGCTCCCCACGCCGTCGACGACCGAGCTGCCGAACGGCACGACCGTCCCCTTCAGCCGCGGGTTGAACACGTCGACCGCGCTGACCAGGTAGGTCGACTGCACCGTCTGCGTGTACGCGGCCCCCTGGCCGGCGGTGTGGTCGCCCGAGCCGGGCGGGGTCAGGTAGTTGTCGCGGAACGCGGCGTCGTGCCGGCCGGGCACGACCTCACCCGCGACGTGCATGCTGACCGCGAGATCGGTGTCCGGCCTGGTGTTCAGGGACGTGCGGTCACTCCACATCTCACCGCCCGCGGGGATCGTCACCGTGCGGCGGCCTCCGAACGTCACGTCGCGCGTGCCCTCCACCGCCGCGCCGCCCGCGCTGAGCGCGACAGTGGTCCGGTCGATCGTCAACGGCTGCCTGCCGAACGTGTTCTGCACCCGGATTCGGACCGCGCTGCCGCCCTGGCTGAGGTGCGTGATCATCCGCATCGACTGGTCGTGCAGCGTGACGGGGGCGAGGTTCTGCTGCGACTGCGCCCACGAGGTGAACCAGACGGGCCGGTCCGCTGATGCCGCCGGTGTCAGCAGCGCTCCTACTGCAACGACGGTCGACGCGATGGCGAGGTCCCGAGTTCTCATATCCCGGTCCTATCGCTTCGTGACGACCAAGTCACGTCTTGTAATCACCCGGTAAGACGCTAGGTGACCAGGCCGCGGCGATAGGCGTAGACGACGGCCTGCACCCGGTCGCGCAGGTCGAGTTTGGTGAGGATGCGCGACACGTACGTCTTCACCGTCTCCTGGCTGATCACCAGGGCCGCGGCGATCTCGCTGTTCGACAGGCCCTCCGCGATCAGCCGGAGGACCTCGAGCTCCCGCGGCGCCAGCTGGGTCTCGGCGAGCTCCCCGGCGGGCCGGATGCGCGCCGCGTACCTGCCGACGAGCTGCCGGGTCACCTCCGGCGCGAGCAGGGCGGCACCGCTCGCCACGGTCCGGATGCCGTGCAGCAGCTGGGCCGGTGGCGCGTCCTTGAGCAGGAACCCGCTCGCACCGGCCCGCAGCGCCTCGTAGACGTACTCGTCGAGGTTGAACGTCGTGACCACGAGGACCTTGACGGGGTCGGGGACGCCGGCGCCCGCGAGCAGCCGGGTCGCGCCGATGCCGTCGAGCACCGGCATCCGCACGTCCATCACGACGACGTCCGGGTTCAGTCTGCCGGCGAGCTCGACCGCCGCGCGCCCGTCCCCGCACTCCCCCACGACCTCGAGGTCCGGCTGGGCGTCGATGATCGTGGCGAACCCGGTGCGGATGAGCGCCTGGTCGTCGCACACCAGCACGCGAACCGGTGCGGTCACGCCGGGTTCCCCGCGGGAATGCGCGCCCTGACCACGAACCCGCCGTCGCGTTGTCCCGCCGAGAACTCGCCACCCAGCACGTCGACGCGCTCACGCAGCCCCGCCAGACCGCGGCCGCTGCCTCCGACCGCCGTGGACGACCTCGCGCCCTCGGTACCCACCTCCACGGTGATCTCCCTTTCGCCATAACGCACGTGCACGTTCGTCGGTTTGCCGTGCGCGTACTTCAACGCGTTCGTCAGCGCCTCCTGCACGACCCGGTACGCGACGGCCTCGGCGCTGCCCGCGTCGCGCGTCGCCTCGCCCTCCTCCGCGAACTCCACGGGCTGCCCTGCCAGCCGGGTCTGCTCGACGAGCGTGCGCAGGTCTCCGAGCGTTTCCGTGCTGTGGTCGGGGTTCAGCAGGTCCAGCAGGTGCCGCAGGTCGGTCAGCGACCGCCGGCCGGTGTCGGTGATCGCCTGCAACGTCTGGTCCAGCCGGTCGGGGGCCGCGGTGAGGTACCGCGCGGCCTCCGCCTGCACCACCATCGCGGTCACGTGGTGGGTCACCACGTCGTGGAGCTCGCGGGCGATCAAGGTCCGTTCCGCGACACGGGTCGCCGCGGCGACGTGCCGGCGGCGTTCCTCCTCGGCGGTGCGCGAGAGCCGCAGCCACGCGCCGATCGCCCACAGGGCGGCCACCGCCAGGTAGAACGTGGCGAACCCGGCCACGCCTTCCGTGGCTCCGTTCAGGTCCAGCGCGACGGCCAGCCCGGCGTACCCGGTGGAGAGCGCGATCACGGTGGCACGCCGGTGGTGCGACAGGTGCAGCCCCGCGCTGATCAACGCGATCGACAGGGCCGTGCCGGCGACGGTGTGGTAGCCGCGCAACTGGTCGACGGCGAACGCGACCGACACCACCGCGAGGCAGACGAGAGGCCACTTCCGGCGGACGACCAGCGGCAGGCACTCCAACGCGATCACCGCGATCGCGAGGGCGTCGAACGGCCGGTTCGGCAGCCCGCCGAGCTGGGTGCCCTTGTCGTGCAACGCGGGCACCAGCGATGCCAGCACGAGCAGCAACGCCAGTGGCGCGTCCTGGACGCGAACGTCCCAGGCGCGCCACCGCTGAAGGCTGATCACGCGGCGAGAGTAGCGGCCGGCGCGGTGCGGCCACGGCGCGGCATGATGTTGCCGCGGCGCTTCGCGAGCCACAGGAACACCGCCGTGACGACCAGGCCGGCCAGCACCGAGTACGCGCTCGCCTCCGGCCCGAACGCCCCGCCGGTGACGAGCGCGGGACCGGACGTGACGCCGTCCAGCAGCCCCTGCGGCGCGTCCTGGCCGGAGACGCTCGTGCTGAAGATGCCGCCCTGGGCGAAGTTCCACGCGAAGTGCACCCCGATCGGCACCCACAGGTTGCGCGTGGCCACGTACGCGGCGCCGAGCATGAGCCCCGCCTCGATCGCGATGGCGAGCGAGCTCCACACCGTGGCGTTCGGGTTGAAGATGTGCGCGAAGCCGAACACCAGTCCACTCAGGACAAGGGAGAGCCACGTGCCGAGGTGCTCCTCGACGATGCGGAACACGATGCCGCGGTACATCAGCTCCTCGGTCACCGCGACGGCGACCATGAACCCGAAGATCGCGATCGTGCCGGACACCGAACCCCAGCCGCGCACCTCGTACCCGCCGAGGAAGGTGATGTTCAGGATCACCGCCCCGAACATCGCGAGTCCGACGAGGACACCGCGGCCCAGAGCCCCCGCGGCGATCTTGAGCGAGACCTCGGTGGGCTCCCGGCGTTCGGTCTTGCGCACCACCCAGGCGTACGTGGCCAGTGCCAGCGCGGCCGCGACGACACCGGTGACCAGGGTGAGCGGCGCGTTCCACCCCAGCGCCTGCACACCGGTGGCACCCACGAACGAGACGGCCGCTACCAGGAGAAACTGCTTCAGAAATCGCATGGCCGGAACGTTAGGGATTTCGCGCCTCCGGAACGTCACCGTGCGGTGGACATTCGCGTGTAGCTCGCTAGGGGGACACGGGGTCGCTTGGAGATGCAGACGCCTTGAGTGCCGCGGACAGCCAGGCGAACGGCATGAACTCGGCGGCCTCCTTCGCGGTCCCGTCGATGATCGCCACCAGCGACTGGTACCGGGTGTACGGATCGGTGGACGTGGCGGCCTCCTCGATCGACTCCAGGTGCAGCCGTTCGATGTCGAGCACGTCGGCCGCCAGCTTCTCGCGGTACTCACGGCTGTCCGGGGTCTCGGTGATCTCCCCCAGGTGAGCCGCGTAGAGACCGGCGATCTCGCGCCCCAGCGGCGAGTCCGCCGGCTCACCGGCCTGCTGCGCCTCCTGCGCCCGCACGAAGATCTCGCCTCCCCGTTGGAACGCGCCCACCATCTCCGCCGACGTCATCATCGCGGCGGCGGGCCCGGAGAAGGTCTCCCGCAACGCCTTCTTCACCTCACGGCGGAAGTCCGCGTCCTGCAGGAGGTTCGCCAGCTCGATCCACGCCTCCAGCTGTTCGGTGGCCGGCTCGTCCGGCAGGACCAGAGGGCCGTTGCGCATGAGCTCGAGGAACTCGGGGCTGATCTGGAGGCCCTCGCTGATCTCGTTCCAGAAGTCGTCGAACAGCCGATCGCGCTCCTCGTCGGACATCCCGACCAGCTTGTGCATGAGGATCACCTGTTCTGCCTCGGTGTGCTGACGGGCGATCGTCCGCAGCACCGCCCGCCTCGACCGGATGCGCCGGGCCTGCTCGTCCAGACGGGACAGGTGCGCGGTGGCGAGCTCGGAGAGCGTCACGCGGCCGTCCAGCAGCCGCCGGATGTCGTCGAGCCCCGCGTCCAGTTCGCGCAACGTGCTGACGAACTCCAGCCGGGCGATCGCGTGGACGTCGTAGAGCCGGTGCCCGGCCGCGGTGACCTCGGCGGGGGTCACGATCCCCTCGTCGGAGTAGAACCGGATGGCGCTGACGCTCAGCCCGGTCCGGCGCGCCACCTCTCCGATCGCGTACAGCCTGGTGTTGTTCATGAGGGCCACTATCGGACCTCAAGCGGCTTGAGATGCAACCCACACGATCGACTTACTTGAGCATTACCAATCCTTTACCTATGCTCTGCGGCGAGGGGAGTACTTCCCAAGCGCCTGCCCGGTCAGTACGGACATCCCGAGGTGTCCTCGGGAGGCCACCCGCGCCGGGTGAAGGAGACCTCGAACGATCATGTTCGAGGAGGCTCTGTGCCCGTGCAATCCGTGGCGTCGCCCGGTCTGTGGTTCGTGAGCATCGCGGCGTTGCTCGTCCTGCTGGTGGTGGACTTCCTGGTGACCCGCCGCCCGCACGAGGTGTCGGTCAAGGAGGCTGCGGGCTGGTCCGTCTTCTACCTGGCGCTGCCGCTGGTGTTCGGCCTCTGGCTGTGGTTCGAGTTCGGCAGCGGTCAGTCGCTGGAGTTCGTCACCGGGTTCGTGGTGGAGAAATCCCTCTCGGTCGACAACCTGTTCGTCTTCATGCTGCTGCTCGCCGCGTTCAGCGTGCCGGCGGAGATCCAGCAACGCGTGCTGCTCTACGGCATCGTCGGCGCGTTGGTGCTGCGCGGCATCTTCATCGCGGCCGGCGCGGCGATGCTGTCGGCGGGGACCTGGGCGTTCCTGGTGTTCGGACTGGTCCTGTTCGCCTCGGCGCTGAAGATCCTGCACTCGGCCCTCGCCGGTGAGCCGGCCGCGAAGGACACCTCGAAGATGCTGTCGGTGCGGCTGCTGCGCAGGCTGATGCCGGTCACCGACGACTACCGCGGCACCAGGATGACCGTCCGCGAGAACGGCCGGAGGGCTCTCACCCCGCTCGCGATCGTGGTGGTGGCGATCTTCGCGACCGACGTCGTGTTCGCGATCGACTCGGTGCCGGCGGTGTACGGCATCACCGAGGACCCGTACCTCGTGTTCACCACCAACGCGTTCGCGCTGCTCGGCCTGCGGGCGCTGTACTTCGTGCTGCAGTCGTTGCTCGCCAAGCTCGTGCACCTCAACCACGGTCTCGCGATCATCCTGGCGTTCATCGGGGTGAAGCTGGTGCTGCACTGGGCGCACGGCGTGTGGCCGGCCGTGCCGACGATCCCGACCCCGGTCTCTCTGGGCGTCATCGTCGCGACGCTGGGCATCGTCACCCTGACCAGCCTGCGGTCCCGCCGAAAGGAAGAAGCGGTCTCCGGGCCCTGAGTTCGGCGGTCGCGGCTTCGCGGACGACCTGTGGGCTTCGGCCACAGGTCGTCGGCCGCTCCACGGACAAGTGTCCGATATCGTGGGCACATGCCTGCTCGCCCTGACACCGGCCCCGACTTCATCGAGGCGCTCGCCCGCGGCCTGGACGTGATCCGCGCGTTCCGGCCGTTGCGCCCGGTGATGACGCTCAGCGAGGTCGCCTCGGCCACCGGGCTCGCGCGGCCGACCACGCGCCGCATCCTGCTCACGCTCGCCGAGCTCGGGTACGTGCGGCAGAGCGAGGCCGGCTTCGCGCTCACCCCGCGCGTGCTCGACCTCGGCGTCGCGTACGTGCGGTCGATGGGCCTGTGGGACGTCGCCCGCCCGCACATGGAACGGCTGTGCGCCCGCACCAACGAGTCCGTGTCGATCGCGCAGCTCGACGGGCCGGACATCATCTACGTCGCACGGGTGGCCGTGCCGAAGATCGTCACGCTGTCCGTGCAGATCGGCACGAGGTTCCCGGCTCTGCCGACGTCACTGGGGAAGGTGCAGCTCGCCGCCTTGGCGCCGGACGAGCTGGAGGCCGTGCTCGCGCAGCCGACCCGGTCCGGGCTGACGTCGCGCTGGCAGCCGCACGCGGCCGAGCGCGACGCCGAGCTGCGCGACGTCCGGGCGCGCGGGTGGGCGTTGACCGACGAGCAGCTCGCGCTGGGCATCCGGTCGGTCGCGGCGCCGCTGCGCGACGGGACCGGCAAGGTCGTGGCCGGGATCAACGTCAACTGCCACGCGTCCGAGACGTCGGTCGAGCACATGGTCGAGCACCACCTGCCCCTCCTGCTGCAGGTCGCGGGCGAGATCAGCGCCGACTTCGCCCGGCTCGGCTCGGTACCGCACGAGGTCGTCGCGTCCTGAGGGGTTGACCAGCGGCCGTCGAAGGTTGACGATTCAACGGACACCTGTCCGCCAGACGGTCAGGGGAGTTCCCGATGGGTTCCGTCGTCCTGAGAAACGGCACTGTCCTGACCATGGACGGCCGCCAGCCGCTCGTCGATCACGACGTCCTCGTCGCCGACGACCGGATCGCCGCGATCGGGCCCCGGCTGGAGGTGCCGGAGGGGACCGTCGAGATCGACGCCACGAACGGCATCGTCATGCCGGGCATGATCGACACGCACCGGCACCTGTGGCAGACGGCGATGCGCGGCTACGGCGCCGACTGGACGCTCACGCAGTACTTCGTCTGGTACTACCTGGAGTGGGGCAAGGTCTTCCGGCCCGAGGACGTCCACGCCGGCAACCTCCTCGGTGCGGCCGAGGCGCTCGACGCCGGTGTCACCACGACCGTCGACTGGTCGCACGGCCTGCAGACCACCGACCACGCCGACGCCGCCGTCGACGCGCTGCAGGCGGTGCCGGGCCGGTTCGTGCTGGCCTACGGCAACATCCAGGACAGCCCCGCCGCCTGGACCGCCACGCCCGAGTTCCGGGACTTCGTCTCCCGCCGCATCACCGGCGACGACATGCTGGGCTTCCAGCTCGCGTTCGACGTCACGGGCGACCCGTCGTTCCCCGAGAAGGCCGCTTTCGAGGTCGCGCGGGAGCTCGGCGTCCCCGTCACGACGCACGCGGGCGTGTGGGGTGCGACGAACGACGACGGCATCAGGCTGATGCACGACAACGGCTTCATGACCCCGCAGTCGATCTACGTGCACGCGGCGACGTTGTCCGCCGACTCCTACCACCGCATCGCGGCGACCGGCGGCTCGATCTCCGTGTCGACCGAGAGCGAGCAGAGCGCGGGCCAGGGTTACCCGCCCACCTGGGCGATCCGCGAGCACGGCATCCCGGTGTCGCTGTCGATGGACACGTCGGTGTGGTGGAGCGGCGACCTGTTCTCCGCGATGCGCGCGACGCTCGGTGCCGACAGGGCCCGCGAGCACATGGCCGCGCACGCCACCAACGACACCGTCACGCACTCGTCGTTGCGGGCCGAGCAGGTCGTGCAGTGGGCGACGATGGGTGGCGCACGGGCGTTGGGACGCGACGCGGACCTCGGCAGCCTCGAAGTCGGCAAGAAGGCCGACATCGTGCTGCTGCGCAACGAGGACTCCCCCGCGATGTTCCCGATCCTCAACCCGTACGGGCACGTGGCGTTCCAGGCGCAACGGTCCGATGTGGACACCGTGCTCGTCGACGGCCGGATCGTGAAGCGCGACCACAAGCTCGTCGGCGTCGACCTCGGCTCCATCCGCGCCCGGGTGTCGGACACCGTCGACCACCTGCGGGCGCAACTCGGCGAGGAGGCGTGGGCGAAGGGCATGAACCCCGACATCCCGGAGTCCAAGGTGCTGGACAACCCCTACACCTACACCGAGTACCGCGGCGACACCCGGACGTCCGTCTGATGGGCCCACTCGAAGGCCTGCTCGTCGCCGACTTCTCGCGCGTGCTGGCGGGCCCGTACGCGACCATGCTGCTGGCCGACATGGGTGCCTCGGTCGTCAAGGTCGAGGGACCGGGCGGCGACGAGACCCGCACGTGGATGCCGCCCGTCCGCGACGACGTCTCGACCTACTACCTGGGCGTCAACCGGGGCAAGCGGTCGATCGCGCTCGACCTGCGCTCCGAGGACGACGCCGCGCTGGGACGGGAACTCGCCCGGCGCGCGGACGTGGTGATCGAGAACTTCAAGCCCGGTGGCCTCGCCAAGTACGGTCTCGACCACGCCTCGGTCAGCGCGTCGAACCCGCGGGTGATCTACGCGTCGATCACGGGGTTCGGGTCCGGGGAGGGCAGCCACGTTCCCGGCTACGACCTGATGGTGCAGGCGATCTCCGGGTTGATGAGCCTGACCGGTGATCCGGACGGGCCGCCGTACCGCGCGGGCATCTCGGTGTTCGACGTGATGGCGGGCAACCACGCCGTCATCGGCATCCTCGCCGCGCTGCGCCACCGCGACTCGACGGGGCAGGGCCAGCTCGTCGAGGTGAACCTGCTGTCGTCGGCGCTGACCGGTCTGGTCAACCACAGCTCGGCGTTCGCCGCGGGCGGCGTCGTGCCGTTCCGGATGGGCAACGCGCACCCCAGCGTGTTCCCCTACGAGCCGTTGCCGACCGCGGACAACGACCTCATCGTCGCGGCGGCCAACGACGGCCAGTTCCGGCGGCTGTGCGAGGTCCTGGAGCTGCCCGAGGTGCCGGACGACCCGCGGTTCGCCCGCAACGCCGACCGCACGCGACACCGCGGGGAACTGCGGCCGATCCTGGTGGAACGGCTCCGGAACCGCGGCGCCGTCGAGTGGTTCGACCTGCTCGTGGCGGCCGGGGTGCCGTGCGGGCCGATCAACACGATCGACGGCGGGTTCGCGATGGCCGAACGGTTCGGGCTCGACCCCGTCGTGGTGGTCGGGGACGTGCCGACGACCCGGCACCCGATCCGCTTCTCGGAGACACCGGCGGTCTACCGGTTGCCGCCACCAGATCTCGACGAGCACGGCGAAGAGCTGCGCGCATGGCTGAAGGAGGACCGTGACGGTCTATGAAACGGCGCTCGGTGCGTCCACGACCGACACCATCACGTTGCTGGGCCAGGACCTCGCGCGTGACGTGATGGGCACCGTCGGGTTCGGTGAGCTGGCGTTCTGGCTCGCCACCCAGCGCAGGCCGAGCCCCGGCGAGACGCGGCTGTTCGAGGCGGTGCTGGCCGCCCTCGCCGACCACGGGTTCACGCCGACCGCCATCGTCAGCCGCCTGACGTTCCTGTCCGCCCCCGACTCCGTGCAGGGCGCGCTGGCGGCGGGACTGCTCGGCGGCGGTTCGCGGTTCCTCGGTGTCACCGAGGACGCCGGCCGGTTCCTCAACGCCGTGGTCACCGCCCAGGCGCCTCGCGAGGACTGGGACGCACTCGCGCTGGAAACCCTCCAGGCGCAAGGAAAAGCCCGCGTTCCCGGGCTCGGTCACCACGTGCACAAGAACGGCGATCCCCGCACCCCGCGCCTGTTCGAGATCGCCGAGGAGGAAGGCCTGGTCGGACCGCACCTCTCGTTGTTCGCCGCGATCGGCCGCGTGCACCCGCAGGTGCTCGGCAGGACGTTGCCCCTCAACGGCGCCGGCACGTGCGGCGCGGTGCTCGCCGACCTCGGCCTGCCACTGGAGTTGCTGCGGGGCTTCGCGTTGCTGGCCCGCACCGCCGGTCTGATCGGGCAGCTCGCCGAGGAGCTGCGCAACCCCGTCGCCAACCAGATCTTCCTGTCCGTGGACACGAACACCAGGTCCGTCGCGCCTGTCGAGGAGTGAGCAATGCAGCTCGTCACCGAGGACAACATCACCGCGCTCGCCGAGCAGCGCTGGGCCACCGCGAAGGACCCGCGGACCGCGCAGCTCATGACCGCGCTCATCCGGCACCTGCACGACTTCGCCCGCGAGGTGCGGCTCACCGAGGCCGAGTGGATGGCCGCGATCGGGTGGCTCACCGCGACCGGGCAGATCAGCGACGCCAAGCGCGAGGAGTTCATCCTGGCCTCGGACGTGCTCGGCCTGAGCATGCTGGTCGTGCAGATGAACCACCGGTTCGACGCGGGTGCGACACCGGCGACCGTGCTCGGGCCGTTCCACATCGACGGCTCCCCCGAGCTCGGCTTCGGCGGTGACATGTCCGACGACGTGGACGGAACCCCGCTCTACCTCACCGGAACCGTGCGTTCGCTGGACGGTTCGCCGGTGCCCGGCGCCGTGCTGGACGTCTGGCAGGCCGACGCCGAGGGCGCGTACGAGGCGCAGCTCGAAGTGGACGAGGCGCGGTTGCGCGCGAAGTACCGGGCCGAACCGGACGGCACCTACTGCGTCCGCACGATCACGCCGAAGGGGTACGCGATCCCGATGGACGGGCCGGTCGGCGCGTTGATCGGGCAGACCGCGATCAGCCACTTCCGGCCGGCGCACGTGCACTTCCTGCTCACCGCCGAGGGGCACGAGCCGCTGATCACGCACCTGTTCGAGGAGGGCGCCGAGTACCTCGACAGCGACGTCGTGTTCGGCACCAAGCAGGAGCTCGTGGTCAGGTTCCAGCCCCGCGAGCCCGGTCCGACGCCGGACGGCGGCACGTCCGAGGTGCCGTGGGTTCTCGCCGAGTTCGACTTCGTGTTGCAGCCGTGCGCGCCGCGGTAGTCGTTCGTCCCGGTCAGCCCCCGTCGCTCGTTGACCGGGACGAGCCCTCCGGCGAGGTCGTAGTGGACGTCCTCGCCGCGCCCATCACCCCGCTGGATCGCTTGTGCGCCAGCGGCACGTCCTACTTCGGCGTGCCCGCGACGCCTTATGTGCCCGGGGTGCAGGGGATCGGGACCGTCAGCGGGCGGACGGTGTGGTTCCCCACCAGCGCCGGGATGGCTCCCGGTGACGGGAGCATGGCCGCGAAGGCGGTGGCACGGGAGGAAGACCTCGTGTTCCTGCCGGACGTCGACCCGGTCGTGATGGCCGCGCTCGGGCTGTCCGCCGTCGCCGCGCACAGGGCGTTGAGCAGTCTGTCGCCCGGCGAGTCCGTGGTCGTGCTCGGCTGCGGCGCCGTTGGCCAGGCCGCGATCCAGCTCGCCCGGCTCGCCGGTGCCGGACGGGTGGTGGCCGCCGCCCGTTCGGAGGAAGCACGTGCACGGGCGGTGCGGGTGGGAGCGGACGTCGTGGTGCCGCTGGAGGACGTGGCCGAGGCCGCCCAGGGCGCCGACCTGCTGATCGACCCGCTGTTCGGGGCTCCCGCCGCCGCGGCCGCCCAGGCGTTGCGTCCCGGCGGCCGGTGGGTGAACCTCGGCGGGTCGGCGGGCGAGACGAGCCCGATCACGTCGTCCACGTTGCGCAGCCGGTCGTTGCGCCTGTCCGGCTACACCAACAACGAACTGACCGCACGACAGCGGGCCGACGCCATCTCCGTGATCGCCGGGCACGCGGCGGCGGGCGCGCTCACCGTCGACCACGAGGTGGTGCCCCTGGCCGACGTCACCGACGCCTGGCACCGCACCGCGCACGGCCGGGTCGTGCTGGCCATGTAGTTCCCGCACCGCCACGGAATGCGGAGCTGATCATGGCGTGCCAGCATGGATCACGTGGATCGACGCGGATTTCTGAAGGTCGCGGGCCTGGCCGGTGCGAGCGCGGCGCTCGCCGCCTGTTCCTCCCCCACCACGACCCCCACCCCGGTGCCGCCACCGTCCAGTTCGTCCGTTCCGAGTGGACCGCCGGACTGGACCGCTTTGCGCTCCCGGCTTTCCGGGCAGCTCGTGCTGGCCGGCGACGACGGGTTCGCCTACCAGGGCTTCAACCCCGTGTGGGACGGCCGTAAGCCCGCCGCCGTCGCCGAGGTCGCCTCCGCCGCGGACGTGCAGGCGTGCGTCGAGGCGGCACGGGGACGCGTGGCCATCGCCGCCCGCAGCGGAGGTCACAGCTACGCCGGGTACTCGTCGCCGGCCGGTGGCCTGCAGGTCGACGTGCGCGAGCTGGCCGGCGTCGAGGTGCTGCCGGGTGACCAGGTCCGCGTCGGGTCCGGTGCCGCTCTCGGCGACGTGGCCAGGAAGCTGGTGGCCTCCGGCCGGTGCCTGCCGACCGGCACGTGCCCGTCCGTCGGCGTCGCCGGCCTCACGATGGGCGGCGGTATCGGCGTGCTGTCGCGCAAGTACGGGCTGACGTGCGATCACCTGGTGTCGGCGACGGTGGTGACCGCCTCCGGGCAACTGGTCACCGCGTCCGCCCAGCAGGAGCCCGACCTGTTCTGGGCCCTGCGCGGTGGTGGCGGGGGCAACTTCGGGATCGTCACCGAGTTCGTGTTCTCCACGGTGCCCGCGCCGGACGTCACCGTGTTCTCGCTGTCCTATCCGGCCGGTGCCGCGGCGGACGCGCTGGGCGCGTGGCAGACCTGGATCGCCGAGGCGCCGGACGAACTGTGGTCCAACGTCGTGGTGCGGGGTGGCGGCCGGCCGAGCTGCAAGATCGGCGGGTGCTTCATCGGCTCTGTCGGCGGGCTCGCCGCGCTGGTGAACAAGTTGCCGGCGCCGGCGCAGCGGTTCATCCAGGCCCAGACCTACGCGGAGGCCACGCGGTACTTCGCGGGTGGTCCGATCGCCCGTGAGTCGGCCGTGGCGTCGTCGCGCATCGTGCGTGAGCCGATCAGCGACCCCGCGCAGGCCGTCGACCTGCTGGCGGGCCAGTCCGACGAGACGTACCTGATCTTCGACGGTCTCGGCGGCGCGGTGGCCGGCGTCGCGCCGGACGGGACCGCGTTCCCGCACCGCAAGGCTCTCGCGAACGTGCAGATCTACCTCAAGACGCCGCCCGAGGCCGCCGAGCAGGCGCGCGGGACCCTGGCGACCATCCGCGACGGACTGGGCGCGCTGGTCGGCGACGCCGGGTACGTCAACTACATCGACCCCCAGATGCCGCAGTGGGCGCAGGCGTACTACGGCGGCAACCTCCCCCGCCTGAAGGAGGTCGCCGCCAAGTACGACCCGGACCACGTGTTCGCCTTCGCGCAGGCCGTGTCCGGGTGACACTCCGGCCGGGATCAGGCGGCGTCCCGTGAGCAGGCGGGACGCCGCCTGACGATCAGGGGATGCGGGCGCCCACCGCGGCGAGCGCCCTGGTGACGGGCTGGAAGAACGTCACGCCGCCGCTGCGGCAGTCGCCGCTGCCGCCCGAGGTCAGGCCGATCGCGTTGCCGTTGGCGGTGAAGAGCGGCCCGCCGCTGTCGCCGCCCTCCGCGCACACGGTCGTCTGGATGAGACCGGTGACGCGTCCCTCCGGGTAGTTGACGGTCGCGTTGAGCCCGGTGACCCGACCGGCGCGCAGTCCCGTCGTGCTGCCCATCCGCTGGACCTGCGTGCCGGCCCGCGCCTCGGCGGCGCGCTGGATCCGCACCTTGCGGCCGTTGCCCGTGTCGACCTCGCTGGGCGCGTCGGCGTTGCGGTTGTTGTAGGTGAGCAGGGCGAAGTCGCCGTTGCCGGGGAACGTCGAACGCGCGACGGTCGCGGCGGCCCGGCCGCCAGGGGTCAGGGAGAACTGCCTGCCCGCGGACGTGCAGTGGCCGGCGGTGAGGATGCCGGGACGGCCGTCGTCCGTGACGACGTTGAAGCCGAGCGAGCAGCGGCTGTTGCCGGCGAAGATCCCGTCGCCACCCTCGGCGAACAGCCTGAACGTGCCCTCGGTGCGTTGCAGCCTCACCCCGGCGCCCATGCCCTTCACCGTGGACACCAGGTCGTCCCACTTGGCGCCGGTCACGGTGCTGTCGGCGGTGACCAGGACCTCGTTCGTCGACGGGTTGACGGCCCACGCGGTGCCCGGAACGGACGCCTTCTCCCGCAACGTCTCGGTGGCCTGCTCGGGCGCCGTGCGCTGCTCCGGCGCCGCCTGGCTCGCGGTGAACGTCGCGGCGGTGATCGCCACGGCCACGAGCCCGATGGCGCCGGCGATCACCTTCGCCCGGCGGTTGTCGTCGTGGTGTTTGCGCATGTGGCGCCCTCTCGTTACCGGATCGAGATCCGCTCCTGTCTGGGAGTACGTACAGCGCCGCGTTCCGGTTTAGGTGAATCGCCGGACACAGGACGATCGGCGGACGCCTGCGGATGTCCTCTTAGGACATACACGCGAGGACGAGGGCCTGAACTCGCTGTTGCTCGCCGCCGTGGTCGTCCGGTCGCTGGCGGCGAACCCGCTGGAACCTCGGCGCGCCGCTCGTGATGGTGCTGGCCGGGGTCCGCCGACACGATCACCGTGGTCTGCGTGCTGGGCAGCGGCGCCCTGCAAGGTGTGGGGGCGACGCAGTTTCAGAGGCTCTTGGCGAAGTGGAACGCGGGGATGACGAAGCCCGACGCCAGGTAGAGGCGGTGCGCGTCGTGCCTCGGCGTCCCGGAGTCGAGGTGCACGCCCGCGCAACCCAGGCGGCGGGCCTCCTCGTCCACCCACCGCAGCAGCGCACTCGCGTGGCCCTGCCCGCGGGCGGACGGCAGCGTGCTCAGGTCGTCGATGTAGAGGTGCGACCCGGCGTAGAGGTTGGTCATGTGCCGGAACCCCGCCACCGCGACGACCCGGCCGTCCGCGTCGAACGAGGCGGCGATCCGGTAACCCTCCCGCCGCTGGGCGCGCACGAGCTCGACGAACTCGTCGGCGTCGGTGAGGTGCGGGCGCAGCTCGCGCATCGCGTCGAAGGCGAGGGCGGTGTCCGCGCCGTCCAGCTCGGCGACCGCGAGGGTGTTCTGAGTGGTCATGCTGCCGATGTTGACCGACCAAGTGGCCTCTCAGAATACCCAGTGCAGGGGTAAACCAAGAGGCCACTTGTCATGGGCCCTACGGGGTCAGGTTGATGCCCCACGTGTCGATCGTGCCGGCATCGGACGCCGCGAGGTCGCGGACGCGGAGCTTCCACGTGCCGTTGGCGCTCTCGCCCGCGACGTTCGCCGTGAAGGTGCGGTCGATGTTGTCCGCGGAACCACCCGAGCGGTTGTGCAGCGTGTACGACGAGCCGTCCGGCGCGATCAGGGCCACCGTCAGGTCACCCACGTACGGGTGGACGATCCGCACCGTCACCACCGAACTGGCGGACGGCGTCGCGGAACACCCGGAGATCACGACGTCGCTGTCGACCGCGGCGCCCGCGTCCGGGATGGGGACGTCGGTGGGGTTGGTGCCGGTGCAACTGCCACCACCGCCGCCCGTGACGGTCAGCGAGTAGGTGGCCGTGCGGGAGGCCGAGCCGGCCGCCGTGATCGTCACCGGATAGGTGCCCGCCGCGACGGACGCCGTGGTGCTGATGGTCAGCGTCGAGCTCGATCCTGTCTGGACGGACGCCGGGCTGAACGAAGCCGTTGCGCCGGAAGGGAGTCCGGACGCGGACAGCTGCACGGTCTGCGGGTCACCGCTGACCGTGGCGGTGCCGACGGTGGCCGAGACGGACGAGCCCGCCGCCACCGAACCGGACGTCGGCGACACCGACACGGAGAAGTCCGCGCCAGGCGTACCGGTGCCGACGGCCGACTTCCACAGGGTGTAGGCGATGCCGTCGACAGCGCGGTTGAGGTGCGTGTCGCTGATGTTCGCGACGGTGTCGCACGACGCGTGGTAGCAGGGGTCGAACGCGGCACCCGAGGTACCGCCCCACTTCGTCGCCTGCGCCGCGGTCTTGCGGGCGCTCGCACCCATGGCGTAGCCGGACGCGGGGATGCCCGCGTTGGTGAAGGACGCGTCGTCGGAACGGTTGCGGCCCTCGGTGTTCTCCTCCGGCTGCAGGCCCAGGGAGTCCCAGTACGCCTTCATGTGCGTGGACTGCGCCGAGGTGATGTTGTTGATGAAGTAGCCGCCGTTGGTCGAGGCCACCATGTCGAAGTTGTAGTAGGTCTTGATCTTCGTGCGCTCGGTGGACGGGAGCTGCGAGACGTAGAAGCGCGAGCCGTTGAGGCCCTGCTCCTCGTCGGTCCACCAGCCGAAGCGGACCTTGTTCAGCATCGACGGGTTGGTGCGCGAGAGCACGAGCGCGGTCTCCAGCAGCGCCGACGAGCCCGAGGCGTTGTCGTTGATGCCGGGGCCCGCGGACACGCCGTCGAGGTGGGCGCCGAACATGTAGACGTTGTTCGCGTTGCCGCCGGGCCACTCCGCGATCACGTTCGGACCGGCACCGGTGGTGCAGCCCGAGGTGCACGGCTGCTCGGTGACGCTGAAGCCCGCCGCGGTGAGCTTGTCCTTCACGTACGTCACCGACGCGCGGTAGCCCGCCGAGGTCGAACGCCGGTTGCCGCCGTTCTGCGAGGCGATCGTGCCGAACGCGGACAGGTGCGCCTTGACCGCGTTGATGTCGATGTCCGGGATCTGCGGACCGGTGCCGCCGGTGACCGTCAGCGTGTAGGTCGCGGTCTTGGTCGTGCCGCCCGAGGCCCGGACCGTGATCGGGTAGGTGCCCGACGAGATCGACGCCGTGGTGCTGATCGACAACGTCGAGTTCGTGCCCGTCGTGACGGACGAGGGGCTGAACGACGCGGTGGCGCCGGAGGGCAGGCCGGTCGCGGTCAGCGCGACGGTCTGCGCCTGGCCCGCCGTGGTCTGGGTCTGGACCGTGGTGGAGGCCGTCGACCCCGCCGCCACGGAACCGGAGGCGGGCGAGACGGCGACGGAGAAGTCGTTCGCGGGGGTCGAGCCGCCGAGGTTCAGCGACCACGCGTCGATCCGGCCGACGTCGTTGTTCGCGTTGTCGTTGACCCGCAGCTTCCACGTGCCGTTCGAGGTCTCGCCCGACAGGTCGACGGTGTAGGTCTGGTCGATGTTGTCCGCGGAACCGCCGGAGCGGTTGTGCAGGACGTAGGCGGAGCCGTCCGGGGCGACCAGGCTGACCTGGAGGTCACCGACGTAGGTGTGAACGATCTTCACCGGCACCGTGGCGGTCGCGGACGGGGCCGAGGCGCAGTCGGTGATGACGATCGACGACTCGACGGTCGTGTTGTCGCCGATCGCCACGTCGCCGTCGTTGGCGCCGGAGCACCCGGCCAGCGCGGCGGGCGCGGCCGAGGCGGGAACGGCCAGCGCTGCCACGGTCAACGACACCAGTGCTGTGGCGAGCAGAGATCTTCTTCTTCGCACAGTCGGGCTCCTTCGCAGGGATGCAGGGTCCCGCGACCGTAGCCGTCGAAGTCGCGGCCGACATCCGGTCGTTCGGATGGTCGTCGCCACGATCGACGTGCGGCGATGGCGCCGGAGAACCCGGCCTGAAGGAGACATCGATGTCGTTCCCCGCGGCAGCGATGATTTCGCCGCGCATTTGCACGAGTTGGGCTCTTTCAAAGGCAGGGCGTGAAAACGATGTTCCGATCTGCCTTGAAGGCGCATTTTTCAGTCAGCTTGGCCAGCGCACGTGTTCGTCGTTGATGCGGAACTCGTGGGCGTGCGTCCACACAACGCCCTCGGCGTCACGATGTTCGTGCTCGACCACTCCCGGATCGTGCGTGGGCCAGAACTTCACGGCGATCACCGCGGCCCCCGCGGTCACCGTGCCGAGAACGAGGAAGGCCGTGGCCGTGCTCGCGGACGTCGCGACCCAGCCGGCGAGCGGATAGCAGAGCAGCCAGCAGGCGTGGGACAGCGCGAAGTCCGCGGCGAACAACGCCGGGCGGTCCGCCGGATCGGCGGAGCGGCGCAGGAGACGCGCTCCCGGCGTCAGGGCCAGCGCGCACCCGGCGCCGATCAACGCCCACAACACCAGCAACGTCTGCCAGTGCCCGGCGAGCACGGTCCCAGCGACCAGCACGACGACCAGCAGAATCGCCGCGCGCAGCACCACGGCGCGATCCGCGAACCGGTCGAGCAGCCTGGGCAGGGTGAGTGCCGCGACGAGCGATCCGAGGCCGTTCGCGGCCAGTGCGACGGCGACGTCGGACGCGTCGCGGCCGAGGCCGTCCCGCACGTGCGCCACGGTGTTCACGAACACCATCGAGCCCGCGGCCGCCGCCGCGAGGTGCACGGCGAGCAGCCCGCGCAACCGCGGGGTGGCGAGGTAGATGCGGATGCCCCTGGTCGTGGCGTCGTACCAGTCACCCTTGCGCGGCAACGACATCGGCCGCGGTAGAGCCACGGAGAGCACGAGCAGGGCCGACGCCGCGAAGCCGAGAGCGGTGCCGAGGAACAGCTCGTGGAAGCTGACCAGCGCCAGAGCCATCGCGGCGAGCGCCGGACTGAGGAGGCTTTCCAGGTCGTAGGCCGTGCGCGACAACGTGATCGCGCGGGTGTACTCCCGTTCGTCGGGAAGAACCTCGGGAATGGTCGCCTGGAACAACGGCGTGGACGCGGCGGATCCGGCCTGCAGCAGGAAGATCAGCACGTAGACCTGCCACACCTCGCCGACCCACGGCAGCATCGCCGCGACCGCGACGCGAACGAGGTCCAGCGCCACCAGCACCGCCCGGCGAGGCAGCGCGCCGAGCACCGCCGTGGCGATCGGCGCCACCGTGACGTAGGCGATCATCTTGATCGCCAGTGCCGTGCCGAGCACCGCGCCCGCCCCGGACCCGGCCAGGTCGTACGCCAGCAGGCCGAGCGCGACGGTCGCCAGTCCCGTTCCGGTCAGCGCCACGACCTGGGCGCCGAACAGATTCCGGTAGACGGGATCGCGCAGCACGGAAATCACGGCGGAACTATAAGCACGAGAACAGGTTTGCGTCGACGGTGCAACAGCCGAACACTGGCAACAGCAATGGACTTCCATTAATTCGTTGTAGGATTTTTCTGTGCCCACCCCGTACGACGCCGTCGCCTCGCTGTACGCCGAACTCTTCAGCGACATGCTCGACACCAGGCCCCTCGACCGCGCGATGCTGGCCGCGTTCGCCGAACTCACCGACGGGCCGGTGGCGGACCTCGGCTGCGGCCCCGGGCACCTGACCGCGCACCTGCGTTCGCTGGGGCTGGACGTCTTCGGCCTGGACCTCTCCCCCGCCATGATCGCCCTCGCCCGCGAAGCGCATCCGGAACTGAGGTTCGAGCAGGGGTCGATGACCGCGCTGGACCTCGGTGACGGGGTTCTCGGCGGCATCCTGGCGTTCTACTCGGTCATCCACATGCCGCCGCACGAGGTCCCGGCGGTGTTCGCCGAGTTCTTCCGCGTGCTGGCTCCGGGAGGCCATCTGCTGCTGGGGTTCTTCGCGGGTGACGATCCCGAGCCGCAGGAGTTCGACCACAAGGTGACGCTCGCCTACCGCTGGTCCCCTTCCACCCTCGCGGAACTGCTGGGGAAGGCGGGCTTCGCCGAGGTCGGACGGCTGGTGCGGGAACCGATCGACGGCGAACGGTTCCTGCAGGCTCAGCTGCTGATGCGCAAGCCCGAGGGCGTGTCCTAGCGGAAGACGACGGTGCCGTTGCCGTTGAGCAGGACGCGGTGTTCGCAGTGCCAGCGGACCGCCCGCGACAGCGCGAGTGCCTCGGCGTCGCGGCCCGCGGCGGTCAGCGCACGCGGGTCGTAGGAGTGGTCGACCCGCAGGACCTCCTGCTCGATGATCGGGCCCTCGTCGAGGTCCGGGGTGACGTAGTGGGCCGTCGCGCCCACGTACTTCACGCCGCGGTCGTAGGCCTGGTGGTAGGGCTTGGCGCCCTTGAAGCCCGGCAGGAACGAGTGGTGGATGTTGATCACGCGGCCCGCGAGCTTCGAGCACAGGTCGTTCGACAGCACCTGCATGTACCGCGCCAGCACCACCAGGTCGGCCTGGTACTCCTCGACGAGCTCGACCAGCCGCTGTTCGGCGGCGTGCTTGGTGCCGGCGGTGTTCGGCACGTGCACGAAGTCGAGGCCCGCCGCCTCCGCCATCGGCCGCAGGTCCTCGTGGTTGGACACGACGGCGGCGATCTCGCCGCCGAGACTGCCCGCGCGCCAGCGGAACAGCAAGTCGTTGAGGCAGTGCCCGGCCTTCGACACCATCACGAGGACGCGCGGCGGCCGGTCGTCCCACAGGTCGAACTCCATCGCGAACTGGCTCGCGACCTTCGCGAACTCCGTGGCGAGGTCGACGGCGTTCGAGGAGGCGCAGGAGAACGCGGTGCGCAGGAACAGCTTCCCGCGCACGTCGTCGTCGAACTGCTGGTGCTGCACGATGTCGCAGCCGTGGTCGACCAGGAACGACGTGACGGCGTGCACGATGCCCGCCCGCTCCGGGCAGTGGAGGGTCAGCGTGAACTGGGGCATCGCGCCACCGCCAGGTACTCGGTGCACGCGTCGCTGAGCCACGCCGCGAAGTACTCGGCGAACGACGACCGCACCAGGACCGTGTACCGGTCCTCGCCGGTCACCTGCAGGACGATTCCCGTCCTGGCGAGGAGTGTCTGCACGCAAGTGCCGACGGGAGCCGAAGACGGGTGCAGGTCCACGGAACATCCGTGAGCCAGCACTTGCCGGACGAGCGGCCCTTGAAGGACCACGGTCGTGCGCTGAGCCGAAGTGTCCACAACGGACCCTGCGACAGTCCCGAGCGCGCCACGCAACACCTCCTCGATCGTGACCTGCAGGCCGGGCGAAGCCGTGACGAGGAACTCGTCAGGACCGAGCCAGAGCACCTCGACGTCCCCGAATGGTCCGGCGCCGAAGGTGGAAGTGCAAGCACTGGAAGGGAACGGAACGCCGAGCGCCGATCCCATCGCCGCGACGGCGTCCGGATCGGACACGCGGACGGTGAGCTGCGAGCGGAACGGCACCTCGGCGACGTCCAGCACCGGGGCGAGCGCCGCCAGCCGGTCGTGCCAGGCAGCGAGGGGACTAACCGTCACGACGGGCTCCTTCCTTGTCGTACAGCACGGATTCGGTGACGGTGACCGGCACGAGCGAGTCCTCGACGGGCACGTACAGCGTCTCGCCGATGCGTTCGTGACCCGAGCGCACCAGCGCCAGCGCGAACGTCCGGCCCAAAGCGGCACTCGGGTAGCTCGACGTGACGTGGCCGAGCATCCGGACCGGCGGCTCGGGAAGCCGGTCGGTCTCCACGATCTGCGACCCCTCCGGCAGCAGCACGGCCGGATCGACGGGCAGCAACCCCACGAGCTGTTTGCGGTCCGTGCGGTTGTTCTCGGCACGGGCGAACGAGCGCTTGCCGATGAAGTCGGGCTTCTTCTTCGACACCGCCCACGACATGCCCAGGTCCTGCGGTGTGACCGTCGCGTCGGTCTCCTGCCCGATGATCGGGTAGCCCTTCTCTGCCCGGAGCACGTGCATGGTCTCGGTGCCGTACGGCGTGATCCCGTACTGCTCCCCCGCCGCCATCAGCGCCTCCCACACGGCGATGCCGTGCCACGCGGTTACGTTGATCTCGTAGGCCAGCTCGCCGGAGAAGCTGATCCGGCACACCCTCGCCGGCACACCGGCGACCTCCGTGTCACGCCAGGTCATGAACTCGAACGCCTCGGTGGAGACGTCCAGTGAAGGGGCCACCGCGGCCAGCACGTCCCTGGATCGCGGGCCCACCAGCGGGATCGTCGCCCAGTGCTCGGTGACCGAGGTGCAGTGCACGTCGAGGTGCGGCCACTCCGTCTGCAGCCACTCCTCCATCCAGTCGAGGATCCTGGCGGCGTTGCCGGTGGTCGTGGTGACGAGGTACCGCTCCTCGCCGACCCGGATCACGGTGCCGTCGTCGATCACCATCCCGTCGACGCCGCACATCACGCCGTAGCGGATCCTGCCGACCTTCAGCGTGCTCATCATGTTCGTGTAGAGCATGTCCAGGAACTTGCCGGCGTCACGGCCCTGCACGTCGATCTTGCCGAGCGTGGAGCCGTCCATCATGCCGACGCTCTCGCGCGTGGCCTTGCACTCGCGCAGCACGGCCGTGTGCAGGTCTTCGCCGTCCCGCGGGTAGTACCAGGGCCGCTTCCACTGGCCGACGTCCTCGAACAACGCCCCGTGCGCCACGTGCCACGGGTGGATCGACGTGACGCGCACCGGGTCGTGCAGCTCGCCGCGGTCCCGCCCGGCCAGCGCGGCGAACGACACCGACGTGAACGGCGGGCGGAACGTCGTGGGCCGCTGCTCGGCCAGCTCGACGCCCAGTTCCTCCGCGACGATGCCCGCGGCGATCATGCCGGACGTCTTGCCCTGGTCGTGCGCGGTGCCGATGGTCGTGTAGCGCTTGACGTGCTCGAGCGACCGCAGACCCGCGCCGGTCGCCCGCAGCACGTCCGCCACGGTCGAGTCCCGTTGCAGGTCGACGAAGCTCGCGTCCTCGTTGCCCGGCACCCGCCACAGCACCAGGCCGGAACGGGCCGTGCAGCGCGAGTCCGACACCGGCAGCGGAACCTGGCCGCCCGGCGTGAACCCGGCGGCGGCCGCGGCCCGCGCACCGGCGTCCCGGCCCTGCCGCGCACACGCGCCGAGGTCCAGCTCACCGGTCGCGGATCCGGCGACCCGCACGGTGGCAAGTTCCTCGCCCGGCACGAAAGCACCGAGTTCGGCGTCGTAGCGCAGCGCCCCGCGTGCCTGGCTGAACAGGCTCACCACCGGGTTCCAGCCGCCCGACACCAGGACGGTGTCGCAGGCGACGGTGACGTCCGGCGACGTGACGGCCAGCGGAGCGATCCGCACCCCGGTCACCCGGCCCTCGCCCTCGGTCCCCACGACCACGTGTCCGGCGCGGACCTCGATGCCCCGCGCCGAACATTCCTCCGCCAGCCGGACGGGCGTCTCCGGGCGGGCGTCCGCGATCAGCGCGATGTCCACACCGGACTCGGCCAGGTCGATCGCCGCGCAGTACGCGCTGTCGTTGGTGGTGAAGACAACGGCCCGCGATCCGGGCAGCACGCCGTAGCGGTGCAGGAACGTGCGAGCCGACGAGGCGAGCATGATCCCCGGCCGGTCGTTGTCGGCGAAGGCCACGGGCCGTTCGTGGGCGCCGGTGGCGAGCACGGTCTGCCGCGTCCTGATCCGCCACACCCGCTGGCGTGCCAGCGCGGCCGGCGCCGCGAACCCGAGGTGGTCGGTGCGCTTCTGCAGCGCCAGCACGAACCCGTCCTGGTACATGCCGAACGCCGTGGTGCGCTCCAGCACCAGCACACCGGGCGTGCTCCTCAGCTCCGCCACGACGTCCGCGACCCACTCGGCGGACGGCCGGTCGTCCAGGTACTCGTCCACGCCCAGCAGCGCGCCACCGGCCTGGTTCTGCTCGTCGACCAGCACCACCCGCGCACCGCTGCGAGCGGCGGTCAGCGCCGCGACCAGACCGGCGGGCCCGGCGCCGACGACCAGCACGTCGCAGTGCTCGTGCTTGGCGTCGTAGCGCGCGGGGTCCGGTTCGGGCGACAGCCGTCCCTGACCCGCCAGTCCGCGCGCCACCAGACCGTCGTACAGCTCGACGGTCGTGGCGAGCAGCATCGGCTCGGAGAACGGCGCCTCGACCTGCACCAGCGACGTCGGGTCCTCCGACCCCGCCGCGACGATGCCGCGCGGCCGGCCGAGCTTCACGCTGCTGCCGATCTCGTGCACCCCGTGAGCGAGCAACGCCGACGCGAGCGTGTCGCCGGGGTGCCCGGTGTACGGGAGGCCGTTGAAGGTGAAGTGCAGCAGGGTGTTCCGGTCGATCGAACCACCGTTCGGGGTGCGGAAGGTCATGCGGTCACCTCGGGCATGGGCTCGCCCACGCGGTAGACGGCCAGCAGGTCGTGGGTGCGGGTGTCGCGCACGGCGTTGAACCACCGGCGGCATCCGGCGTGGTGGCTCCAGCGCTCGGCGAACGGGCCGCTCGGGTTCTCCCGGAAGAACACGTACTGCGCCCACTGCTCGTCGGTCAGCGCCGAGGGGTCCTCGGGGTAGGCGACGTGCGCCTGGCCGCCGTAGTGGAACTCCGCTTCCTCGCGCGGGCCGCACCACGGGCACGGGATGAGTTGCATGCCTGCTCCTAGTGCGCGACGGCGGCGGCGCCGTGCTCGTCGACGAGAGCGCCCGTGGTGAAGCGCTCGAGGGTGAACGGTTCGTTGAACGGGTGCGGTTTGTCGTGGGCGATGGTGTGCGCGAAGCAGTCGCCGACACCGGGCGTGGCCTTGAAGCCGCCGGTTCCCCAGCCGCAGTTCAGGGACAGGCCGCCGACGGGCGTGAGGCCGACGATCGGCGAGGCGTCCGGGCTGACGTCGACGATGCCCGCCCACGTCCGCAGCAGGTGGGCTCGCGCGAAGACGGGGAACAGCTCCAATGCCGCCGACATCTGCTGTTCGATGATGTGGAACGAACCTCTTTGCCCGTAACCGTTGTAGCTGTCGATGCCCGCGCCCATCACCAGTTCTCCCTTGTGGGCCTGGGAGACGTAGACGTGCACGGCGTTCGACATCACGACGGTCGGGTGGACGGGTTCGAGCAGTTCGGAGACGAGGGCCTGCAACGGGTGCGAGGCGAGCGGCAACCGCAGTCCGACCATCTTCGCGAGCACCGAGCTGTGTCCGGCCGCGCACAACGCGACCTTGCCGGCGGCGATGCGACCGCGGGACGTCTCGACCGCGGCGATCCGGCCACCGGACGTCTCGAGCCCGGTGACCTCGCAGTTCTGGATCAGGTCGACGCCCATCGCGTGCGCGGCCCGCGCGTAGCCCCACGCCACGTAGTCGTGCTTCGCGATGCCCGCGCGCGCCTGGTAGGTCGCGCCCAGCACCGGGTAGCGGACGTCCGGCGAGGTGTTGACGATCGGGCAGATCTCCTTGACCCCGGCGGGATCCACCCACTCCGCGTCGATCCCGTTGAGCCGGTTGGCGTTGACCCGCCGGACGCTGTCGCGCACGTCCTGCAGGCTGTGCGCCAGGTTCAGGACACCGCGCTGGTCGAAGAGGATCGGGTAGCCGAGGTCGTCCTCGAGGCCCTCCCACAGCTTCAGCGAGTGCTCGTAGATGCCGGAGCTCTCGTCCCACAGGTAGTTCGACCGGATGATCGTCGTGTTGCGGGCCATGTTGCCGCCCGCGAGCCAACCCTTCTCCAGCACCGCGACGTTCGTGATGCCGTGCACCTTCGCGAGGTAGTACGCGGTCGCGAGGCCGTGCCCTCCACCGCCGACGACCACGACGTCGTAGGAGGGCTTCGGTTCCGGGTCGTCCCAGAGGAAGTCGGGGTGCTCCGGGAGGTGCGCTCCGAGCGGCTGAGCCGAGCTGGTCATGCGCGACGCCTCCAGCTGAGTCATCTGGTCGACTACTGGTATATCAGTCTGTGCGTTACCGTAGGTCACATGAACGCACGGGTCAACGACGAGCCCGCCTCCGTCTCACTCACCGAGCGGGCGTACGCGGTCCTGCGAGATCGCCTGGTGATGCTGGAAATCAAGCCGGGTGAGCCCATCAACGAGGAGAGGCTGCGTACCGAGCTCGGCGTCGGCCGCACCCCGATCCGCGAAGCCCTCAAGCGGCTGGAGCAGGAACGGCTCGTCGTCGCCTTCCCGCGCCGCGGCACGTTCGCCACCGACGTGAACATCTCCGACCTCTCCCACATCTCCGAGGTGCGCCGGACGCTGGAACCCCTGGCCGCGGCAGCCGCGGCCGAACGCGCCACGGGCCAGGACAGGGCGGCACTCACCGAGCTGCGCTCGCGGCTCGACACGGCGGCGCCGACGGGCGACAACACGGAGCTCCTGCGCACCGACGTCGGTGTGCACCGCGCGATCTACGGGTGCGTGCACAACCCGTTCCTCGAGGACACCCTGATCTCCTACGACAACCTGGCCACCCGGATCTGGTGCGTGTTCCTGCCACGACTGTCCGGAATGGCCGGTCACGTCGACGAGCACGTACCCCTCCTCACCGCGATCGTCGAGGGCGACGCGAAGAAGGCGAGCGAACTCGCCTCCCAGCACGTCATCGGTTTCGAGCAGGCGATCAGGGCGTTGATCTGACCGCCAGCTTCTCCAGCACCCACGAGTGGAACTCGCCGATGTGGTGCTCGGAGGGAACCAGCACACCGCCGTCGCGGTAGGCCCGCGACGACATGGCGGGCTGGCACCGCTCGCAGGCCTCGAAGTCCTGCTCGTTGACCCGGTGGAAGAGCTCGACGGACCGCGACACGTCCTTGCCGGTCGCGACGACGTCCTTGGCGTAGAGCCAGTCGCACTCGACGATCGTGCGGTCGGCGGCCATCGGGAACATCCGGTGGATGATCACGTGGTCCGGCACGAGGTTGATGAACACCTGCGGCCGCACGGTGATCGCGTAGTACCGGCGTTCCTGGTCGGCGGCGACGCCGGACAGGTTCTCGAAGCCCTCGCTGCCGTCGATCGTGAAGCCCTTGATCTCCTCGCCGAACACCGCCCCGTGCCCGACGTAGTACTGCGCGGCGTACCCGTCGGCGAACTCCGGCAGGACCTCCGTGAGCTCGGGGTGGATGGTCGCGCAGTGGTAGCACTCCATGAAGTTCTCGATGATGAGCTTCCAGTTGGCCTTGACGTCGTAGGTGATCCGGCGGCCCAGCTCCAGTTCGCTGACCTGGTAGTTGCCGATCGCGTCGAGGTTGCCCAGGCGTTCGCGCACGTCCTGCTGCACGGTCTCCTCGAACGACGCTGGCTCGTCGGCCAGCGAGATCCACGCGTAGCCGAGCCACTCGCGCAGCTGCACGGTCTTCAGCCCGTACTCGACGCGGTCGACGTCCGGCATTGACGTGAGGTTCGGCGCGGCGACCAGCCTGCCGTCCAGGCCGTAGGTCCAGGCGTGGTACGGACACTGGAAGTTGCGCTTGACCGTGCCGGTCTCCTCGACGCACAGCTTGGCGCCGCGGTGGCGGCAGATGTTGAGGAACGCGCGCAGCGAGCCGTCGCGCGAGCGGGTCACGAGGACGCTCTCGCGTCCGATCTGGACGGTCCGGAAGTTGCCCGCGTCCGGCAGGTCGGCGCCGCGGACCGCGCAGAACCACATCCGCTCGAAGATGTTCTGCTGCTCCAGCGCGAAGATCGCCGCATCGGTGTAGGTGTTGCCGGGCAACGTGGGGATCAGGCTGGACGGCAGTTCGGTCTGGGTCATGGTGGCTCCGTGAAGGGAAGTCGAAGGAGATCGCTCCTACGTGGACAGCCCGGTTGCAATAGCCGGAAGCCAGGCCGATGGTCTTGGCGGTACCGGCCGAGGCGACTCACCGGTCTACCGTCGGGCCGACGGTAAGTCAGGTCTGTGGAGCTTGTGCAAGACCGTGGGCGGCACACCGTCCCCAGCTGGAAACCTCAGGCGGCGACGGGCTGCGAAGCAGAAAACTCCAACCGCGAGGCTGGATGCTCTCGGCTTCGGCCGCGGAGAGGTCAAGAGCGGATCCGCTTCATCTCGGGGTCGAACAGCGGTTCGGGTGCCACTACGGCCCCGATCCGCACCCCGAAGTACTCGATCTCGACCGGAGTTCCCTCCACCGCGACCTCGGCCGGCAACCAGGCGTAGGCGATGTTCTTGCCGATCGAGTAGCCACGGGCCGCGCTGGTCACGTACCCGACCGGCACACCACCGGCGAACACCGGCTCGGAACCCATGACGACCTGGTAGTCGTCGTCGATGACCAGGCAGGTGAGCTTGCGGCTCACGGTTTCCCCGGAACGACCCTCCAACGCCTTGCGGCCGTGGAAGTAGCCCTTGTTCATCCGGACCGCGAAGCCCAGCCCCGCCTCGAACGGGTCGTGCTCGGCGGTCACGTCGGCGCCCCACGACCGGTAGCCCTTCTCCAGCCGCATGCTCGTGAACGCGCTGCGCCCGGCCGCGATGACACCGAGCTGCTGCCCGGCCTCCCAGAGCGTGTCCCACAGACGCCGACCCATGTCCGCGGTGGTGTAGAGCTCCCAGCCGAGCTCACCGACGTACGACAGGCGCATCGCGGTGACCGGCACCTCGCCGATGAAGGCTTCCTGGGCCTTGAAGTACCCCATCGCCTCGTGCGAGAAGTCGGTGCGGGTCAACGGCTGCAGGAGATCACGGGCCAGCGGCCCCCACAGGCCGATGCAGCACGTGCCGGGCGTGATGTCCGTGATGTGCACGCCGCCGTTGCGCGGCATGCGCCTGCGCAGCCAGTCGAGGTCGAGCGGGCCGTTCGCGCCGACCTGGAACCGGTTCTCGCCGAGCCGGGCGATGGTCAGGTCGCTGCGCACTCCCCCGTCCTCGTTGAGCAGCAACGTGTAGACCACCGCGCCCGGCTTGCGGTCGAGCTGGTTGGTGGTCATGGTCTGCAGGAACGTCAACGCCTCCGGACCGCTGACCTCCAGGCGCTTCAACGCGGTCATGTCGAACATCGCGACCCGCTTGCGCGCGACGAGGGCCTCGGCGCCGGCGATCGGCGACCAGAACCGGGACGCCCACTCGTTGCGCTCGGGGATCTCCGCGACCTCGGGCAGTGAGGCGTTGGCCTCGTACCAGTGCGGCCGCTCCCAGCCTGAGGCTTCGAGGAACACCGCGCCGAGTTCCTGCTGGCGCTCGTAGAACGGGCTGGTGCGCAACGGCCGCGGGTTCTCGGCGGGCTGCAGCGGGTGCAGGACGTCGTAGACCTCGACGAACGCCCGGCAGCTGCGTTCGTGCACGTAACCGGGCGAGCGCTGGACGTCCTCGAACCGGTTGAGGTCGCAGCCGTGCAGGTCGATGCCCGGCTGCCCGTCGACCAGCCACTCGGCCATCGCCTTCGCGACACCGGCCGAGTGCGTGATCCACACGGCCTCGGCCACCCAGAACCCGGTCAGGCCGGGGTGTTCGCCGAGCAGCGGGTTGCCGTCCGGGGTGAAGGAGAACAGGCCGTTGACGCCCTCCTCGACCTTCGAGTCGGCGAGCACCGGCAGCAGGTCGACGGCGGCGTCCCAGGAGGTCTCGAAGTCCTCCGGGGTGAACGCGATCTCGGACGGCATGGTCGGTGCCACGCCGAAGTCGAGGATGTCGTCCGCCGAGATCGGCATCGGCCGGTGTCCGTACGCGCCGATGCCGATGCGATCGACGTGTTCGCGGAAGTACAGGTCCGCGTCCTGGTGGCGCAGCAACGGCTTCGACATCTCGGACAGCTCGGTGTTGACGCCTTTCAACGCCGGCAACGGAGCGGTCTTCGCGTACTGGTGGGCCATCGGGACGAGCGGGATGTCGAGGTCGACCATCCTGCCGATGCGCGGGCCCCACATGCCGACGCAGGACACCACCACGTCCGCAGGGAAGGTGTCGTGCTCGGTGACGACGGCCTTCACCCGGCGCCCGGTGCGTTCGATGCCGGTGACCTTGTGGTGTGCCAGGAACTTCGCGCCGCGCTCCATCGCCCTGCGCGCCTGCGCCTCGGCCGCGCGCAACGGCTTCGCGATGCCGTCACCCGGGATGTGGAACCCGCCGAGGATCTTGGCCGGGTCGAGCAGCGGGTGCAGCCGCGCGCACTCCTCCGGGTCGCGCAGGAAGCTCTCGACGCCCCACGACGTCGCCCAGCCGTGGCGGCGCTTGACGTCCGTCCAGCGTTGCGGGGTGGTGGCGACCTCCAGGCCGCCGAGCTGCTGGAAGCACCACTGGTCGTCCATCGTCAGCGCCGTGTACTTCTCGACGGTGTACTTGGCGAACGACGTCATGGTCTTGCAGCCGGTGGTCTGGAAGACCAGGCCCGGCGCGTGGGAGCTCGATCCGCCCGTCGCGAACAGCGGTCCCTGTTCGAGCACGGTGATGTCGGTCCACCCGCGCGCGGTCAGTTCGTCGGCCAGCGCGCATCCGACGATGCCCGCGCCGATCAGCACGACTCTCGGCTGGGTCACAGGACCACCACCGAACGCAGCACGCGGCCGTGGTGCATGTCCTCGAACGCCTTCTCGACGTCGCCGAGCCCGATGGTCTCCGAGACGAACGTGCCGAGGTCGAGCCGGCCCTGCAGGTAGAGGTCGATCAGCATCGGGAAGTCCCGTGAAGGCAGGCAGTCGCCGTACCAGGACGACTTCACGGCGCCACCGCGCGAGAACACGTCGATCAACGGCAGTTCGAGCACCATGTCCGGGGTCGGCACGCCCACGAGCACGGCGAGACCGGCGTGGTCACGGGCGTAGAACGCCTGCTGGAACGTCTCGGGGCGGCCGACCGCGTCGATCACGACGTCGGCGCCGTTGCCCTCGGTGAGTTCCCGGATCGCCTCGACGACGTCCCGCTCGCGGGCGTTGATCGTGTGCGTGGCGCCGAACCGCCGCGCCCATTCGAGTTTGGTGTCGTCGAGGTCGACGGCGATGATCGTGCGCGCCCCCGCCAGCCGGGCTCCCGCGATGGCCGCGTCACCGACACCGCCGCAACCCAGGACCGCCACGCTGTCGCCGCGGGTGACGCCGCCGGTGTTGATCGCGGCGCCGATGCCCGCCATCACGCCGCAGCCGAGCAGTCCCGCGACCTCGGCCGGTGCCTTCGGGTTCACCTTGGTGCACTGTCCTGAGTGGACGAGCGTCTTCTCGGCGAAGGCGCCGATGCCCAGCGCGGGTGACAGCGGTGTGCCGTCCTCCAGCGTCATGGGCTGTGCCGCGTTGTGGGTGTTGAAGCAGTACTGCGGCCGGCCTCGCAGGCAGGAGCGGCACGAACCGCACACCGCGCGCCAGTTGAGGATCACGAAGTCGCCGGGTTCGAGGCCGGTCACGCCGTCGCCGACGGCCTCGACGACGCCCGCCGCCTCGTGCCCGAGCAGGAACGGGAACTCGTCGTTGATCCCGCCCTCCCGGTAGTGCAGATCGGTGTGGCAGACCCCGCAGGCCCGCACCTCCACCAGCGCCTCGCCGGGGCCGGGGTCCGGCACGAGGATGGTCTCGACCGAGACCTTGGCCCCACGCCCCGCAGCCACGACACCGTTCACCGCATGTGCCACTGAGTCGCTCCTGTCAGAGGTGGGGGAAGAGGGAGTTCTTCGCCGCCGGCCGGGCGACGCGAGCGGAGAGGTCGTCCTGAACCGTGGTGGTGGGAACGGGGAGCGACAACGGGCCAACCCTTCCGAGCAAGTTCCGCAGTACGCAACAAGGTCCGCATTATGCAACTACAGCGCATCACGGTGCGACTCGCACGAGCCGTTGTCAAGCCCTTGTCGCACGGACGGAGGCACCCGGAACGACGACGAGCCCCCGGCCGCGACCGGGGGCTCGTCGTTCATCAACGTCTTTCACAGCACGGGATGCCCCATGCGGACGGAGAGGTCGCGCGAGGCCACGCGCAGCTCCTCGACGATCTCGGGCATGCGCTTCTGCGAGAGCCGGTAGGCCGGACCGGCGGCACTGATCGCCGCCACGACGTCACCACGCGAGCCGAACACCGGCACGGCCACCGCGTGCAGGCCGGCCTCCAGCTCCTCCATGCAGGTGGCGAACCCGTCCTCGGCGGTGCGACGCAGCACGCTGCGCAGCTTCACGGGATCGGTGATCGTGCGTGGAGCACAGGACTCCAGGTCGCCGGAGAGCAGGCGTTCCTGCTCGGCCGGTGACGCGGCAGCGAGCAGGACCTTGCCGCTCGACGTGGCGTGCAACGGCGTGCGCTGACCGATCCAGTTCTGCGCCGCCACGGCGGAGCTCCCTCGCGCCTGACTCACGTTGAGGGCCACGTCGCTGTCGAGGACCGCGATGTTGACGGTCTCCCCGAGCCGGTCCGCGAGCGCCGAGCAGACGGGGCCTCCCACCCGGACGTAGTCGAGCTGGCCGCTCACCGCTCCGGCGAACCGCAGCATGCCGAGACCGATCCGGAACGGGCCGCGTTCGCCGTCCTGTTCCACGAGCTCACGGGCCTGGAGCGTGTAGACGAGCCTGGACGCGGAGGACTTGTGCACGCCGAGCTCGGCGGCGATCTCGGTGATTCCCGCTTCCCCGTTGCGGACCAGCAGCTCCAGCACCGACACCGCCCGATCGACCGATTGCACCAGCGCCGGGTCGCGCGCCTGCCCGTTGTTGCTCATCACGCAACACTATCCGATTGGCGCAACGCGGTGTTGCGAACGAGCACGCGGTGTTGCACCGGGGAAACGCTGGACATTGGAGCCTTGACGCGTCTGAACACCTCCGTCATTCTGCTGTTGCGTATCGCACACCCGGTTCCGTAATACGCAACGGAGGGTTTCTGATGATCACCGCATGCGCCGTCGACGACCTGCCACCGGGTGAGTCCCTGCGGGTCGACGGCAAGCCTGCGATCGCGGTCTTCAACGCGGACGGCGAGTTCTACGCGATCGACGACACCTGCAGCCACCAGGACGCGTCCCTGTCCGAGGGCTGGCTGGAGGGGTGCTTCGTGGAATGCCCGCTGCACGCCGCGCTCTTCGACCTCCGCACCGGCGTGCCGACGTGCCTGCCTGCCAAGAAGGCCGTGCGCACGTACCCGGTCGTGGTGCGGGACGGCGTGATCTACGTGGACACGGACGGCCGCGAAGCCGTGGCGTGAGAACAGCTTCGGGCCTCGACCTAAGCCAGGTCCTCGGCCTGCAGCTCGGCCCGCGACGACACCCCGAGCTTGCGCAGCACCCGTGCCGCGTGCTGCTCGACGGTGCGCGGCGACAGGAACAGCACGTCGGCGATCTTGCGGTTGGTGTGGCCGGCGACCAGCAGCCGGGCGACCTCCTGCTCGCGGGGCGACAGCTCGTCGCCGTACCCGCGCCTGCCGCGCCGTGACGGTTTGCCGCCGCCGATGCTGCGCAGCTGGTGCCGGCACCGGGCCGCGTCACGGGTGGCGCCCAGGCCGTCGAACGTGTCCACCAGGGCCGACAGGATCTCGGCCGCCTTCTCCTGGTCGGAGGGCAGCAGGCAGGCGGCTTCGCGTTCGGAGACCAGCGCGGTGAGGTAGGGCGCGGGCAGTGCCGAGTACCGGTCGGCGGCCTCGCGGAAGAGGGACATGGCGGCGTCGGCCTGGCCGCGTGCCTCGGCGAGCAGGCCGCGGCACCAGGCGAGGGCGGCGAACGCCATCGGGGCGTCCCTGCCGTCGATGCCCGCCGCCATCTGCTCGATCAGCGTCTCGGCGTCGGTCTCCCGCCCGGCGGCGAGGAACGTGGCCACGGCAACCGGTCCGATTTCGGTCGCCCACACCCACACGCCCTTCGTGCGCACGATCGCGAGGCCGCGGTCGACGTCCACGCAGGCACGGGTGATCTCGTCCTGGGCCAGCATCGTCCGGGCGAGAGCCGCGCAGCCCGCGATGGCGACCGGCACGATCGACTCCTCGGGGGCGAACGCGCCGGTCTCGGTGAGGTAGCTGGTCGCCTCCGCCCACTCCCCCCGCGCCATCGCCAGCGAGCCGAGGACCAGGCACAGCTCGCTGGCCAGCGGGAACAGGTCGCGGTACTCGTCGAGCAGGCTCGACGCCCGGTCGGCGAGGCCGTCCCAGTTGCCGGTCAGCCAGTCGAGGCGGGCCCTCGTCGCGTGGGCGGTGCTCGCCGTGAACGGGGCACCGCACTCGGCGGCGAACCTCAGGCCGTCGCGCAGCAGGTCGGCGCAGCGGCCGAAATGACCGGTCGTGGTCATGGCGTCGGCGAGGTTGCAGTGGGCGCGGGCGAGCTGGCGCAGTTCACCGGAGGTGGACGCGGGCCGGAACGCCCACTCGGCCAGCACCGAGGGGTCGCCCGTGTGCATCTTGGAGCCGACCTCGTTGGCGTACAACGCCATCTTCTGCTCGGGATCGGTCTCGGCCGCGCGCGTCCGGCTGACGCGGTCGAGCCAGGGCTGGACCTCGCTCATCGGGGTCATGCCGAGGTAGGACAGTCCCAGCACGGCTTCTCCCCGCGCGGCCAGCTCGGGGCACTCGGTCAGGTCGGCGACGGCCCGTTCGAGCTCGGAGCGGGCCTCCTCGACCCCGCCCGCCTGGCGGATCAACAACACACCCCGGTAATGCCTGACCTGGCCGCGCGCCGCGGTCGACAGGCGCCGGTCCGACAGCAGGCGTTCCAGCGCCTCGGTCGGATCCAGCTGGTCGAGGCCCTGGTGGGCGACCTGACCGAGCTTGATCGCGAGCCGGTCGACGTCGGCCGCGGGCACGGCCGGGTCGAGCAGCAGCCGTTGCAGGAGAGCGGTGGCCGTGCCCGCGTCGCCGTTCTCGACCGCCCGGTCCGCGGCGGCCTCCCCGTAGCGCAGCCACTCGGACGTGCGCCCGGCACGTTCGCTGTGCTCGGCGAGCTGGACGAGCGGGCGTGGTTCGACCCGGTCGAGCACCTCGGCCGCGCGGCTGTGCAGCTCCTGGCGGTCCGGTCCGCTCAACGTGTCGTAGACGGCCTGCTGGGCCAGCGCGTGCCGGAAGCCGTACCGCCGTGCGTCGACCTCGTGCAGGACGTGGCCCGTCAGCGCGTGCGTCAGGGCAGCACGACTCTCACTGATCTCCGCCACCTCGCCGAGCAGTTCGGCGGACGCGGGCGCGCCCAGCACCGCCGCGGCCTCGACCAGCCGGGTGGCGGCGGCGGGCAGCGCGGCCAGGCGTTCGGCGATGGCGTCGCGCAGCAGGACCGGAACCTCGACGTTGTCGAGCAGCCTGCGCGCCGTGGCGCCGTCCGCGTGCACGGCGCCGGCGGGATTCCGCAACGCTCGCAACGTCTCCTCGACGACGAACGGGATGCCCGCCGTGCGTTCGTGCAGTTTGGCCGCGAACTCCGCCGACACCGCCTCGCCGTCGAGGATCGCCGACGTCAGCGCCCGCACCTCGGCCACGTCGAGCGGTTCGAGTTCGAGCAACGCGCTGGTGATGCCGGTGGGCGGCCGGTACGCCGAGCCGAGCGGCACACCACCCGGCACGTCCTCGCGCCGGTAGGTGACCACGATGGACAGGTTGGCCGGCGGATCACCCATCAGGAACCGCAGCAGCTGCCGGGACCCGTCGTCGGCCCAGTGCAGGTCCTCGACGACGAGCAGCACCGGTCCGAGCACGCTGATCAGTTCGCGCATCGCGCGGAACAGCCGGTGCCGATCCGCCCGCGGATCACCGGTCGGAGGCAGCGGTGGTGGCAGGTGCCCGGCGAGTTCCGGCAACGCCGAACCCAGCACACCCGACACCGGGCTCAGCCGGGAGTGGTTGCGCGCCAGGCGATCCGTGCAGTCGCGCAACGCCTCCAGCACCGCGCCGTACGGGAACGGCTCCCCCACCGGCTGGCAGTGACCCATGAGGACGAAGAGCGGCCCCAGGTCGGCGTCCAGCAACTCCCGCACCAGGCGTGACTTCCCGACGCCCGCCTCGCCCTCGATCATGACCACCGCGGGCTGGCTCGGCACGGCCGCCCGCAGCGCGCCGAGCTGGTCACCTCGGCCCACCAGCACCGGCGAGCTGGTGCGCATCAGTCCGCCGGGGTCGCAGCGCCGCGCCCTGGACTTCGGTGTCCGGCTCATCCGCACCGATGGTAGGTGAAAGACGGGTATCCCTACGTAGCGATATCCGGATTGTTCGCCGTTCGGCCTCGATCGATGGTGATCGGCACGTGCCGCCCATCCCTGCAGTGGCGGCCAGAACGGAGAACCCGAGATGCGACTCGATCGCACAACACGAGTGCTCGCGGCGGCCGGCCTCGGCCTGGCCGTCGCGGCGGCGGTGAGCAGCCCCGTCTCCGCCCAGACGGGCTCGATCCAGAAGACTGACAGGCCCGTCGCGGGCAGCTACATCGTCGTGTTCAAGGACGGTGCCACCGACGTCCCGACCACCAACGCCAAGGCGCTCGACCTCGCCCGCAAGCACGGTGGCAAGGTCAGCAACACTTACGTCGCGTCGGTGCGCGGCTTCGCCGTGAAGCTGGACGAGGCGGCGGCACGGCGGCTCGCGACCGACCCGTCGGTGGCCTACGTGCAGCAGGACGGCTGGGCGAGCATCTCCGACACCCAGACCAGCCCGACGTGGGGGCTGGACCGGATCGACCAGGCCAACCTGCCCGTCGACGCGAAGTACACCTACCCGAACACCGCCTCGAACGTGACCGCGTACGTCCTGGACACCGGGATCTACAAGGCGCACACCGAGTTCGAGGGCCGGGCCAAGGACGGCTACGACTTCATCGACAACGACGCGGACGCCTCGGACTGCCAGGGCCACGGCACGCACGTCGCCGGCACGGTCGGGTCGAAGACGTACGGCGTGGCGAAGAAGGTCAACCTGGTCGCGGTCCGCGTGCTCGACTGCTCGGGCAACGGCCAGTACTCGCAGATCATCAAGGGCATCGACTGGGTGGCCCAGAACGCGACGAAGCCCGCCGTGGCGAACATGAGCCTCGGCGGCGGCGCGGACTCCACTGTGGACAACGCGGTGAAGCGCGCGATCGCGGCGGGCGTGACGTTCGGCCTGGCGGCCGGCAACAACAACGGCAACGCCTGCAACACCTCTCCCGCCCGCGTGCCCGAGGGCATCACGGTGGCCGCCAGCGACTCGGCCGACAAGCGTTCGATCTACACCGGCGGGCAGGCCTCGAACTGGGGCTCGTGCGTCGACCTCTTCGGGCCTGGCTCGAACATCACGTCGACCAGGAACGGCGGCGGCACCACGTCCATGGGCGGCACGTCGATGGCCACCCCGCACGTCGTCGGTGCCGCCGCGCTGTACGTGTCCGCGAACCCGTCCGCAACCCCTGCCCAGGTTCGCGACGCGCTGGTGAACAACGCCACGACCGGCAAGATCACCGATCTCCAGGGCTCGCCGAACAAGCTGCTCAACATCAGCTTCATGGGCGGCGGCGGCCCCGACCCGGAGCCGTGTGCCGCGGCCACCAACGGGGACGACGTGTCCATTCCGGACAACAACACCGCGGTCACGTCGTCGGTGAACGTCACCGGTTGCACCGGCAAGGCCTCGGCCACCACCCAGGTCAAGGTCGACATCAACCACCCCTACACCGCTGACCTGGCCATCGACCTGGTCGGTCCGTCGGGTGCCGTCTACAGCCTCAAGAAGGCCAAGGGCGCCACCTCTTCGGCCGGTGTGCACGAGACCTTCACGGTCGACGCCTCGGCCGAGAACCGCAACGGCACGTGGAAGTTGCAGGTGACCGACGTCTGGACCTACGACGCCGGGAACATCGACACCTGGACCCTGACGTTCTGACGACGCCCGGAAGGACTTCCCATGCACCGCACCACCTGCGGGCTCGCCGTTCTGATCGTCGCCTCCGCCATGCTGGCCACCCCGGCACACGCGGCTGAGGCCGACTTCGTCAAGGCCCGCAACCCCGCGGCCGGCGGCAGCTTCATCGTGTCCCTCCAGCCCGGCGCGGCCGTCCAGGCGTCGTCGAGCGCTCTCACCCAGAAGTACGGCGGCACCCTCGACGCCGTGTTCTCCCGCGCCATGCGCGGCTTCCAGGTCAAGAACCTGACCGAGGCCGCGGCGCGGAGGCTGGCGGCCGACCCCGCCGTCAAGGCCGTCTACCAGGACGGCACCGCGAAGGCCGTGGACGTGCAGACCAACCCGACGTGGGGCCTGGACCGCGTGGACCAGGCGTCCCTGCCGCTGGACAAGAAGTTCACCTACCCCAGCGGCGGCGCGTCGAACGTGACGGTCTACATCACCGACACGGGCGTCAAGACGTCGATCGCCGACTTCGAGGGGCGCGCGTCCGTGGGCGCCGACTTCATCGAGGACGGCCAGAACGGGCAGGACTGCTCGGGCCACGGCACACACGTGGCGGGCACGGTCGGCTCGAAGACCTACGGCGTGGCGAAGAAGGCCAAGCTGGTCTCGGTCCGCATGCTCGGCACGAGCTGCGGGAGCAGCGGCCCTGACTCGGCCGGTGTCAAGGCCATCGAGTGGATCACCGCGAACGCGCAGAAACCCGCCGTGGTCGACGCTTCCTGGACCTTCGACACCGCCGACATTGGCAACGACGCCATCGCCGGCATGGTCGCCTCCGGCGTGCAGATGGCCGTCGCGTCGGGCAACAGCTCGACGAACGCCTGCTCCACCGGCCCTGCCAAGATCGCGTCACTGATCACCGTGAACGCGACCTCGTCCAACGACGCACGCGCCTCGTTCTCGAACTACGGCTCGTGCACGGACATCTTCGCCCCCGGTGACGGCATCACCTCGCTGGGGCTGAACGGCGGCGCCACCAACATGTCCGGCACGTCCATGGCCACCCCGCACGTCGCGGGTGTCGCGGCCCTGTACCTGTCGGCCAACCCGTCCGCGAGCCCACAGGCCCTGCGCGACGCGCTGGTGAACAACGCCACCGACGGCAAGGTCACCAACCCTGGCACCGGTTCGCCGAACAAGCTGCTGTACAGCGGTTTCATCGGCGGCGGTCCCGACCCGGTGTGCGGCCCCGGCACGAACGGCGACGACGTGTCCATTCCGGACACCGGCACCGCAGTCTCGTCGCCGGTCACGATCTCCGGCTGCACCGGCAACTCCACGGCCTCGGCAACCGTCAAGGTCGACATCTTCCACACCTACACCGGTGATCTGGCCATCGACCTGGTCAGCCCGTCCGGCAAGTCCTACGTGCTCAAGAAGGCGGGCGGCACTTCGTCGTCGGCGGGTGTCCACGAGACCTACACCGTCGACCTGTCCACCGAGGCGCGCAACGGCACCTGGAAGCTGCAGGTGAAGGACGTCTACACCTATGACACCGGCAACATCGACACCTGGACTCTGACGGTCTGAGTCCTCGCACCGCAGTGAAGAGCCCCGGAGCCGTAGCTCCGGGGCTCTTCCTTTCCCTGTTCCCCTGGGGGCTAGCGGGTGACCGTCAGCGTGAACGTGGTCGTGCCGGTCTTCCCGTCGGCCGAGGTGGCCTTGATGGTGATCGGGTAGGTCCCGGGCGGGGTGGAGAAGTTCGTGAAGACCCAGACGTTGCTGCTGCCGTTCTGGCCGATCGTGGCCGGGTTGAACGACATCTGGGCACCGGTGGGCACACCGGACGCGGTCAGCGTCAGGTTGCCGGTGCCGCCGGCGGCCTTCACCAGGGTCTGGGCGAGCATGCCCTGCCTGACGCTGGCCGACGACGGCGACGCGGTCACCGTGACCTCACCGGTCGGCGGGTCGGTGCCCTCGACCGTGAGCGACACCGTCGTGGTGGCGGTCTTCCCGCCCGTGTCCGTGCCCGTCACCGTGATGGTGGACGTGCCGGCGGTCGCGGTGCTGGAGACGTCCAGCGTCAGCTTGGACGAGCTGCCGGCACCCACCGACGACGGCTGGAACGTGGCCTTCACGCCGCTGGGCACGCCCGAGGCCGACAGGGTGATCGTCCGGCCGTCGCCACTCGAGGAGATCGTGGTGGAGACGTACTTCCCCTTGGCCGCCTTCACGCTGCTCGGCGAGGCTCCCAGGGTGAAGTCGCCCGGCTGCGGGTCGCCGCCGCCGGTGACGGTCAGCGAGTACTTGCCGGACGCGGTCTTGCCGCTCGTCGTGGTGCCGCCGACGGTGATCTCGTAGGTGCCGTTGGGAGCGGAGGTGCTCGCCTCGAACGTGACCTTGGCCGAGTTGCCGGTGGTCACCGACGTCGGCTGGAAGACCGCCTTCACGCCACTGGGCAGGCCGCTGGCCGACAGCGTGGCGTTCTCCGCGCCACCCGAACCGGCCGTGGTGGTGATGCCCGCGGACACCGTCTTGCCCGCGGCGACCGAACCACTGCCCGGCGCGACGGTCAGCCCGAAGTCACCGACCGGGGGCTGCTCGCCGACCTCGGTCCTGACCCAGTCGCCCATCTCGTTGTCGAGGCGGCCGTAGATCGAGTACCACTTGAAGTCCGACCGGCTCCACGACGCGACGCCGTAGATCTTGCCGTCGAGGATCAGCGGGCCGCCGCTGTCACCGGGCAGGATCGAGATCCGGCCGTCGGAGTACCCGGCGCAGATCATGGTCGCCGACTTGAAGCCCGCGCCGACGCCCTGGCAGACGCTGTCCCCGTTGACGACCGGCAGGCTCGCCTTGTCGAGGGTGACGTCCTGCGAGTTGTCGTTGAAGTCCTTCTTGCCGTAGCCGAAACCGAGGCCGGTCTTGCCCGGCGCGGCGCCACCGGCGTCCGCGGAAGTGGCGAACTTCGGGTACGCGGCACCACCCTTCAACGCGATGTCGCGGTCCACGGTCACGACGGCGACGTCGTAACCCTGGTCGAAGTTGACGTACTTCGGGTGCTTCTTGTAGCTGACGACGTTCACGGCGAACCCGGTGCCGGCGCCGCCCTGGTAGTCCTTGAGGTCGTCGAGCCCGTAGACGAACTTCTTCTCCCCCTGGGCATCCGCGCAGTGCGCCGCGATCAGGATCTTGCGCGGCGCCAGGACAGTGCCGGTGCAGGTCTGGCCCTCCGGCCGGGTGCCACCGGCCCGGATGCCCGCGATGATGCCGGGGAACTCGCTCACGGTGGCGTTCTGCCCGCCGACGAACATGGGCGAGGCGTCACCGAGGTTGGCGGGGACGGTGTCCCCCAGGTAGTTCGCCGCAGGGGCGTTCGGCGGTGCGGCGTGCGCGATGCTGACCGGCGTCAGCACCGTGGCCGCGACCAGGGCCAGCAGGCCCCAGGACCGTGGTGTTCTCGTCACGTTGGTTCCTCTCCGGATCTCGGAACGGCCCACCTCAGGGCAGGGACGGCGGCCGTTCGCTGCGATCACTGTCGGAGCCCCGCACGCGCGGAACAATCAGGGTCCGCATCCGTAGGGGTACGGAACTTTCACGTACCTAAGACCTGCGGAAGATCGTGATGGAGTGCCCCACGACGTCGATCGGCGCGCTCGTGTCGATCAGGGCTCGCAGCACGTCGTCGGCCTTGGCGATGGCCGTGTTGGACACGACGAGCAGCCCGTGCACCTGGTCCGGCGGCACCTCGCGCGGGTCGGCGGCACTGATGCCGTAGTGCTCGGGCACGCCGGAGCCCTTGTAGACGAGCCACTTCTGTTCGCCGGGGTACCGCTGCAGACGCTCGGCCAGCCTGCCCAGGTCCTGGCCCCAGTCGACGTTCGAGTCGTGCAGGTGCAGGTGGGTCTTGGACGGGCCGCCGAACACCTCGTTGGAGTACGGCAGGTAGTAGGGGAACGTCCACAGTGAACTGACCGCGGCCAGCGCGACCGCGAGCACGGCGTAACGCCGGTGCGCGACCACCGCGGCGGCGACCGCGAGGAACATCGGCACGAAGATCGCGTACCGGACGCCGAGGTCGCGGTTGCCGGTCATCGCGAAGAGCAGCAGCACGGCGGCGGGAGCGAGGACGTACGCGGCCGCCGGGCGTTTGACCATCGCGACGGCTCCGGCCGCCCAGAGCAGCAGGGCTCCCAGCGGTGTCTTCACCAGCAACGCGGCCGGCAGGTAGTACCAGTGCGAACCCTCGTAGTGCGTGCCGAAGAGGTAGCCGCCCCAGACGCGGTTCTCGAACCCCAGCTGGACGCGCATCCCGTCGAGGTAGGGCTCGGGGAACGGCAGCAGACCGACCGGTGCGGACGGCAGGTCGGGCGGGGTCTCCCAGCGGAGCAACGGGTCGACGGCGAGGTACGACGCCCACACCACGGTGACGGCGATCAGCACCATGACGAGCACGGCTTTGGCGCGGGCCTGCCAGAAGGCCAGGAACAGCAGCACCGGCACCGCGGCCAGGGTGTTCATCTTGGTCGCCAGTGCCGCGCCGAGGGCCAGTCCGGCGAGCGGCAGGTACGGCCCGGGGTCGGTGCGCGCCCGCCACAGCAGCCAGGCCGACGTGAGCAGGAACCCGGCCGCCGCAACGTCCAGCGCGGCCAGCGATCCGTGGGCGATCAGGTCGGGCGAGAACGTGTACAGCGCGAGCGCGACGAGCCCGCCGGACCTGTTCGTGACGTCGGTGGCGAACAGGAGGACGACCACCCCGAACAACAGCGTCAGCACGATCATCGGCAACCGGGCCGCCAGCAGCAGTGCGCCGGGGTCGTGGCCCGACTCGTAGAGCAGGTGCCTGCCCAGTTCGGTCTGGTCGCCCTGGAAACCGGGGTCGAGCCGGACGTCGGCGAACGCGAGCCCGGTCGCCATGATCAGCTTGCCCAGCGGCGGGTGCTCGGGGTTGTACCGGAGGCTGTGCTGTTGCAGCTGGACGACCGTCGTGCCGATGTACACGGGTTCGTCGATCGTCGGCGTCTGCGCGACCGCGGTGGTGATCATCGCGATCGCCATCTGGGCCAGCAGCACGGCCGCGGCCAGCGCGAACAGCCAGCGCCGCGGTGCTTTCACCGGCACCGGCGGCGGCGACACGCCGGCGGGGCGCTGGATCGTGGCGAGCGACAAGACCGCTCGGTCCTCTCCCGTGGATGAACCAACCCGACACTTCCCGAAACGGGATGCCCGCCGGATCGGTTGCTCCACGGATCCGCCGCAGATCGTTGCGAGACGTCGTCCCGGCAGCGGAAATTCGTTTCAGCGAGGCGGTCACACAGGTCTAGCCTGCGCGAATGCCGTTGGGAGAGCTGGACAAGATCGCCGAGGACACCGGTTTCTCCGGCGTGGTCCAGGTCGACCGCGCCGGGGAGATCGAGTTCGCGAAGGCCTACGGGCTCGCCAACCGCGCGTACGGCGTGCCCAACACCGTGGACACCAGGTTCGGCATCGCCAGCGGCGGCAAGGGGTTCACCGCGCTGACGGTGCTCTCGCTGATCCACGAGGGGAAGCTGGCGTTCGACACCACCGCCCGTTCGCTGCTCGGCGACGACCTGCCGTTGATCGCCGACGACGTGACGGTCGAGCACCTGCTCACGCACACGTCGGGAATCGGTGACTACCTCGACGAGGAGGGCGACTGGCAGGCCGACGACTACGTGATCGGCGCCGTGCACTTGCTGACCACGACGGAGGCATTCCTGCCGCTGCTGGACGGGATTCCCACCAAGTTCAAGGCCGGCGAGCGGTTCGGGTACTGCAACGGCGGCTACGTGGTGCTGGCGCTGCTGGCCGAGCGCGCGAGCGGGCAGGGCTACCACGACCTCGTCCGCTCCAGGGTGCTCCGCCCGGCGGACATGACGAGGACCGGCTTCCTGCGCTCCGACGAACTGCCCGGCGACGCCGCCGTCGGTTATCTGGAGGGCCTCGACCGCTCGAACGTCTTCCACCTGCCGGTGCTGGCCACCGGTGACGGCGGCATCCACACGACGGCGGGCGACATGTCGAAGTTCTGGCGCGCCTTGTTCGCCAGCGGGGACGCGGAGCTGGTCACGAGGCCGCGCCACGACGTGCCCGAGGAGTCGCTGCGCTACGGCCTCGGGTTCTGGCTGCACCAGACCAGCGACACCGTGATCCTCGCCGGGTACGACGCCGGCGCGTCGTTCAAGTCCACTCACGACCCGCACACCGGCACCACCATCACCGTCCTGTCGAACACCTCCCCCGGCGCCTGGCCGATCGCGCGGGCACTCATGTCCTGACAGCACTGTTCTGAACGGGTGACGGATGCGAACATGTGTTCGTGAGCACCCCGATCCTGCACGCCGACCTCGACGCGTTCTACGCGGCGGTCGAGCAACGGGACGATCCGAGCCTGCGCGGCCGTCCGGTGATCGTGGGCGGTGGAGTGGTACTGGCCGCGAGCTACGAGGCCAAGGCGTTCGGCGTGCGCACGGCGATGGGCGGCGAGAGGGCACGGCGGCTCTGCCCGCAGGCGATCGTCGTGCCGCCGCGGATGTCGGCCTACGCCGCCGCGAGCAAGGCGGTGTTCGAGGTGTTCCGCGGCACGACGCCGCTGGTCGAGGGCCTGTCGATCGACGAGGCGTTCCTCGACGTCGGTGGCCTGCACCGGATCGCCGGCCCGCCGGAGGTGATCGCCGCACGACTGCGGGCGGACGTGCTCGCGCAGGTCGGCCTGCCGATCACGGTCGGGGTGGCGCGGACGAAGTTCCTGGCCAAGGTCGCGAGCGGGGTCGCGAAGCCGGACGGACTGCTGGTCGTGCCCGCCGATCGCGAACTGGAGTTCCTGCACCCGCTGCCCGTCGAACGGCTGTGGGGCGTCGGCGAGGTGACGGCGGCCAAGCTGCACGCCCTGGGCCTGCGCACGGTCGGTGAGGTCGCCGGGCTCGGCGAGGCGGGGCTCGTCTCGATGGTCGGCCGCGCGGCGGGCCGGCACCTGCACGCGCTGGCGCACAACCACGACCCGCGTCCGGTCCAACCAGGACAGCGCCGCCACTCGATCGGCTCACAACGCGCCCTGGGCCGCCGGGATCGCACCCGCGACGAGCTCGACGCCGTCCTCGCCTCGCTGCTCGACGGCATTTCGCGGCGGCTGCGCACGGCCGAGCGCGCGTGCCGGACCGTCGTGCTGCGCCTGCGGTTCGCCGACTTCACCCGCGCCACGCGTTCGCACACGTTGAGGCACCCGACAACGGAGACGGAGGTGCTCCTGGCGACAGCGAGGGAGCTGCTCGGCACCGCGACGCCGATGATCGAGACCCGCGGCATCACGCTGCTGGGCGTCTCGCTCACCAACCTCCAGAACGACGCGCCGATGCAGCTGGCGCTGCCGTTCGAGGAGCGGAAACCGGCCGCACTGGACGCCGCGCTGGACCACGTGCGCGACCGCTTCGGGTCGGCGTCCGTGACGCGGGCGACGCTGCTCGGCCGCGATCCCGGCATCTCCGTGCCGCTGCTGCCGGACTGATCACCTGGTCCGCACACAACACCGTGGAGCGACCGGCCGATGGCCGATCACTCCACAGTGGACGTATCAGGTCTAGACGAGGCGCACGGCGCGAGCCTGCGGCCCCTTCTGCCCCTCGCCGATCTCGAACTCGACGGCCTGGTCGTCGGCGATGCCGTGATGCCCGTAGTCCTGCACCTCGGACTGGTGCACGAACAGGTCAGGCCCGCCGCCCTCGGGCGCGATGAAGCCGAAGCCCTTGCTGCCGTTGAACCACTTGACAGTTCCTCGAGTCACCGGTGTGCCCCTCATGCGTGAAGTGCGGTGGAGGCCGGCAGGTTCGCCAGGCCGAGCATGGACAGCAGTTCACGGCAATCGCCGGCGTCATGGGAACGTCCCGCCACTATCTTGGCGGCCTGACGCTGGTGGTTGATCCCGGTGATTTCGGCGTCCAGTCGCGCTTGCGCGAAGTCCTGAGCCGCGTGACGCGGCTTGCCGAACCGGAGAGACGAGGGTGAAGTCGGGAATTCCGGCTGCAAGCCGGTGCTCCGTTCTCCGGCCGGAGACACCGGACCGGACGGGATCGGGGACCGCAGCGGCTGGTTGCCGTCGGCTGGTACCCCAACCTGACCCACAGTAGCCCAATGACCAGCGCGAAGCACCACGAGCACCGCGTATCGTCGATCCATGCCAAAAGACCAAGGTGGACCGGCGCTCGCGCCCACGCTGTCCGAATGGCTCAAGGCCCGCGAGGAAACGGCCCGCCACCTGGCCACCGGTGCCGCGCGCACGGTGGACGAGGCATGGGTGCAGCGGCTCGCCGACCTGCTGGCGACCGAGAGGTCCTGGCAGGAGCAGTACACCGAACTGGTGGCTCTCGGCAGCACGGACGGCCGGTTCCCGACCTCCAACCGCTGAGCCCGCGTCCTGCGCCTGTACTGACGGCTGAAGTTCCGGTCCGTCAAATTCTTGCGTGGTTCTGTTGACATCTTGCACTCTAGAGTCGGGTCGCCGACAAAGGAGTTCGCGATGTCCCTGTCACGCCGAACACTGCTCAGCACCGCGCTCGCCGCTCCCGCGCTGGGGTTCCTGCCCACCCCCGCGCAGGCGGTCAGCCCTCCCGGCGACGTCGTCGGCTAGATCACCGTCGGGTACCAGGGCTGGTTCGCCTGCCGCGGGGACAACTCCCCGATCGACGGCTGGTGGCACTGGAACGACGACTGGAGCCGGCCTCCCGCACCGCCCACCAGTTCCATCGTCGCGTGGCCGGACGTCCGCGACTACGCACACACGTACCCGACCGCGTTCGCCGATCTGGGCGACGGCCGGCCCGCCACGCTCTTCTCGAACTACGACCGGCAGACCGTCGACGTGCACTTCCAGTGGATGCGCGACAACAACATCGACACGGCGGCCCTGCAGCGGTTCGACCCGACCGGCGGCGAGGGCCCGATCCGCGACGCGGTGACCGCGCACGTCCGGCCGGCCGCGGAGGCCACCGGGCGGAAGTTCTACATCATGTACGACGTCACGAACTGGACGAACATGCGGTCGGAGATCAAGACCGACTGGCTGGACAAGATGTCCGCGTACACGTCCTCCCCCGCGTACGCACGGCAGAACGGCAAACCAGTCGTGTGCGTCTGGGGCTTCGGGTTCAACGACCCCGGCCGGCCGTTCGGACCGGAGGCGTGCCAGGACGTCGTCGACTGGTTCAAGGCGCGCGGCTGTTACGTGATCGGCGGCGTCCCCACCCACTGGCGGCTGGAGATCGAGGACTCGCGGCGGGGCTTCGGCACCGTCTACCGGTCGTTCGACATGATCTCGCCGTGGATGGTCGGCCGGATCGGCACCCCGGCGGACACGGATCGCTTCCACACCAACGTGAACACACCCGACCAGGCGGAGTGCAACGCGCGCGGGATCGACTACCAGCCGTGCGTGCTGCCGGGCGATGTCGGGTCGCGGCAACGGTTGCACGGCGACTTCATGTGGCGGCAGTTCTACAACATGGTCCGCCTCGGCGCGCAGGGCATCTACATCTCGATGTTCGACGAGTTCAACGAGGGCAACCAGATCTGCAAGACGGCCGAGACGCCGGCCGACGTGCCGGTCGGATCCGGCTACCTCGCACTGGACGAGGACGGCACCCGCTGCTCCGCCGACTACTACATGAGGCTGACCGGCGACGGCGGCAGGATGCTCAAGGGCGAGATCGCCCTGACCGCGATCAGGCCCACCCAACCGTGGATCGGCGGTCCGCCTGCCCCGGACGTCGACCGGCCGCCGGGCGTCCCACGACCCAGAGCTCGCAGACCCAGCACTACGGCAGCGGTTTCGCCGTCGACAACGATCCGCACTCCTACTGGGAGAGCGCGAACAACGCCTTCCCGCAGTGGACCCAGGTCGACCTCGGGGCGGTGCACGCCCTCCGCAGGGCCGTGCTCACCCTCCCACCGAACCCCGCGTGGGGCCGGCGCACCCAGACCGTGACGATCGAGGGCAGCGCGAACGGCCAGTCGTTCGTCCCGCTCGCCGGGGCGGCCGGGTACGTCTTCGACCCCGCGACCGGCAACTCGGCCACCGCCACGCTGCCCGGCGCCCAGGTCCGGTACGTCCGGCTCACCTTCACCGGGAACACGGCCTGGCCCGCGGGTCAGCTGTCGGGACTGCGGCTCCACACCTGATCAGGCAGCTTCTCGCCGGATGGGCGCTGTACAACTAGAACGTGTTCTAGGTAATCTGCACCACATGATCGCCACAGTGGTGTTGGGCACCGGCAACGTCGGCCGTGCCGCCATTCGCGCCGTCGATGCCCATCCGGCGCTGAAGCTGACGGCCGTGGTCGTCCACAACCCGGAGAAGGTCGGCCGCGACGCGGGCGATCTCGCCGGGATCGAGCAGGAGCTCGGAGTCGCGGCCACGAACGACATCGACGCGGTGCTCGCCACGAGTCCGCGTGCCGTGGTGTACGCCGCGTCGGGTGACATCCGGCCGGACGACGCGCTGGCCGACATCACGAAGGCGATCCGCGCGGGCGCGGTGGTCGTCACGCCGTCGCTGTACGCGCTGTACGACCCCCGCAGTGCACCGCCTGAACTTCGAGAACCGGTTCTAGCCGCGATCAAGGAGGGCGGCGGGTCGCTGTTCGTCTCCGGCGTCGACCCCGGCTGGGGCAACGACGTGCTGCCGTTGCTGATCAGCGGGCTCGGCCACACCGTCGACGCGGTGCGCTGCCAGGAGATCTTCGACTACTCGACCTACGACCAGCCCGACGCGGTGCGGTGGCTGATCGGGTTCGGGCAGCCGCTCGACTACCAGGCGCCGATGCTGATGCCGACGGTGCCGACCATGGTCTGGGGCGGGCAGATCCGGCTGATGGCCAGGGCGTTCGGGGTCAAGATCGACGAGATCCGCGAGACCGTCGACCGGCGCGCGCTCGACGAGACGGTCACGACGCGGACCATGGGCGAGTTCGAGAAGGGCACCCAGGGCGCGATCCGGTTCGAGGTGCAGGGCATCGTGGACGGCGAGCCGCTCATCGTCATCGAGCACGTGACGCGCATCCACAACTCCTGCGCGACGGACTGGCCGATGCCCCCGTCCGGCGACGGCACGCACAAGGTGATCATCGAGGGCAGGCCGCGCATCGAGGTCTCCGTCGAGTCCGCCGACGAGGGCGAGAACCGTTCCGCGGGCGGCAACGCGACCGCCGTCGGCCGCATCGTGAACGCCATCGACTGGCTCGCCGAGGCCGAGCCGGGACTCTACGACGCGCTCGACGTCCCGTTGCGCGCCGCGGCCGGCAAACTCGGAAGGAGGAAGCCGTGAACATCGACATCCCCGAGGGCAAGGATCCCATCGGCTACGTGTGGGGTGAGCTCGTGCCGGGCATCGGCATGGCCGCCGCGAACCTCTCGCTGGCCGTGTACCAGCACACCACGCTGGGGCTGCGCGAGTTCGAGGCGGCGCGGCTGCGGATCGCGCAGATCAACGGCTGCATGTTCTGCCTCGACTGGCGGACCGAACGCGACGGCGTGAAGGTCGAGGACGGCTTCGTCGACGCGGTGACCCAGTGGCGCACCACCGACGCCTTCGACGACCGGGCGAGGCTGGCCGCGGAGTACGCCGAGCGGTACGCACTGGATCACCACGGTCTCGACGACGAGTTCTGGTCGCGCATGACCCGGCACTACAGCCAGGTGGAGATCGTGGAACTCACGATGAGCATCGGGGCCTGGCTCGTGTTCGGCAGGCTGAACCGGGTGTTCGGCCTCGACGCCCTGTGCGTGCTACCGAAGTTCTGACGTCCACACCGGACTCAGAGATCGGTGGCGATGATCTTCTCGATGTTCCTCTCCGCCAGCGCCGTGATCGTGACGAACGGGTTCACCACGGTGGTGCCCGGGATCAGCGACCCGTCCATCACGTACAGGCCCGGGTAACCGTGCAGGCGCCCGTAGTTGTCGGTGGCCTTGTTCAGGACCGCGCCGCCGAGCGGGTGGTACGTCAGGTGGTCGCCCCAGATCTTGTAGACGCCGAAGAGGTCGGTCCGGTAGATCGTCCCCTCCTTTGAGTTGATCCTGTCGAAGATGGTCTTCGCGGCGTTGATCGAGACCTCCTTCCACGCCGTCTGCCAGTTCAGGTCGACCTTGCCCGCGGCGGGGTTCCAGGTGAACTGGGCGCGGTTCGGGGTCTTCGTGATCGACAGGTAGAACGACGCGTAGGTCTCGATGCCGGTCGGCAGCGGTGCCACCTCGGCGAAGGCGCCGCCCGCAGCCCAGTTGTCGATGCCCAGGGTCGGGATGGACGACTGCAGCTTGCCGGTCGGGTCCCACATGTGGTTCGCGCGGCCGCACATGACGTTGCCGTTGTCGCCCCAGCCCCTGCCGACCTCGCCGTTCAGGTTCGGCAGCGCGCCGGTGGCCTTGAGCTTGACCAGGAGCTTGCTCGTGCCGACGCTGCCCGCCGCGAAGAACACCTTCGCCGCGGTCACCTCCTTGACCGCGATCGGGTCGCCGTTGGTGTTGAGCTGCTCGATGGTGACCTTGTAGCCGCCCGTCGCCGGGACGACCGAGACGACCCGGTGCAGCGGCGAGATGGTGACGCGTCCCGTCGCCCTGACCTTGCTGAGATAGGTCTTCTGCAACGACTTCTTGCCGTAGTTGTTGCCGTAGAGGATCTCTCCCACCAACGCCGACTTCGGCGCCGTCCCGGCGGCCTCCTGCTCCATGTAGTTCCAGTCGTACACGGTGGGCACGAAGACGTACGGGAAGTTCGACCGCTGGGCGTGCTTCCGGCCCACTCGCGAGTACTGGTAGGCCTCGGTCGTCTCGAACCAGGCCGGACGGATCATGTTGACCCCGAGCTCGGCGTTGGCGCGGGGGTAGTAGGTGCCGTACATCTCGTCGGGGTTCACCGTCGGCAGGACGTCACCGAAGTGCTCCCGTTTCGGCGTGACGGCCATGCCTCCGTTGACGAGCGAGCCGCCGCCGACGCCGCGTCCCTGGTAGACGGTGATGCCGGCGAACTCCTCGGCGTCGAGGATGCCGGTGTAGCGCGGGATCGCCTTGTCGATCGGGAAGCCCAGGAAGTTGCTGAGCGGTTGTTTCGTCTTGGTGCGCAGCCAGAACGACCGCTGGTCCGGGGTCGTGGTGTTGGCGAAGATCTTGCCGTCCGCGCCCGGGGTGTCCCACGCCATGCCCATCTCGACCATGTGGACGTCGACACCGGCCTGGGCGAGACGCAGGGCCGCCACGCTTCCGCCGTACCCCGTGCCGATCACCAGGGCGGGAACGACCGCCGCGTCCGCGATCGACGCCGCCGCCTGTGCCACCGGCGTGACGCCACCGAGTGCGACAGCTCCGAGAATAGAACCTGTTCCAGCCATGAACGAACGTCGTGAAGGACCCTTGAAACCGTTGTCAGACGTCATTGTCTGGGTCATGTGATCTTCCTCACTGTGGGCTCATGAGAACAAGTTATACCTGCGGTTGGAGATCAAGTCACTATCTGGCAGGACCGGTTCGCCCAGGTGCGCGACGCAGGTGAGCGTCTCGGAAGCGAGATCCGGAGACGGTGCGGACAACCCGTACGGCCCAGTACGACCACACGATTCGGGAATGTCCGGACACGCGTGGCCGTCCGACAACCGAGTGATGCCCTCGGTATCTGATGGTGGTGAGGACGCGAGACCGAGCGTCCTGGTGATGGGTGCGGGGATCTCCGGCCTGGCGGCGGCACGGGCGCTGCGCGAGCTGGGCCACCCCGTGACCGTGCTGGAGTCCCGCGACCGGGTCGGCGGCCGGATCTGGACCGACGCGCACGGGGTGGACCTGGGCGCGCACCGGATCCACGGCACGGACGGCAACCCGATCACCGAACTGGTGGAGGACCTGGGAATTCCGTACAGCTACGTGGGCGGCGACAGCGCCTGCACGGGCGGGTTCGACAGCCTGGACCTGTTCGGTGCGGACCGCCGGGCGGTGAACCACCGCTACAAGAGCCGCACCCTCCACCTGGCCGACGACGTCCTGCACGAGCTGGAACACCGCGCCGCCGTGGCACGCAAGGACGATCACCCGGACGTCCCGCTCGGCGAGGCGATGCGCCAGGTCATGGCCGAACGCCGGCTGTCCCCGGAGGACGAACAGGCCGTGCGGTACCACCTGAACGTGATCCTGCGGCGGAAGACCCGGACAAGCTCACCCTGAAGCACTGGGAGGACGGCTACCTCGTCTACGGCTACGGCGACAGCACGTTGCACCAGGGCTACCAGTCCGTGGTGGACGCTTCGGCGGAAGGGCTCGACATCCGGCTCGGCCACGTCGTCACGCGCGTCGAGGACGGACGCGTCACCACGGACCAGGGCGTGTTCGAGGCCGACAAGGTGCTCGTCACGGTGCCACTGGGGGTGTTGAAGGCCGCCGCGGTCGAGTTCGTGCCGCCGCTGCCCGAGGCCAAGCGGTCGGCGATCGCCCGGCTCGGGTCCGGCACGCTCACCTCTGCCGCGACACGGACCGCTACCCCACCGTCGTCATCAGCATGTGGAAGTCGCACGGCAAACCGGTTCTGGTGATGCTGCTCGGCGCCTCTCTCGGCCGTGCGGTGGAGATCTGGTCCGAGGAGGCCGTCTCGGCGTACGCGGCCGAGGTCGTCCAGGACCTCTTCGGTGCGGACGCGCCGCCTCCTTCCGGCATCTCGCGCACCACGTGGTCCTCCGACCCGTACGCGCTGGGGTCGTACACCTGCATCGGGGTCGACTCGTCCTCGAAGGACATCGCGACGCTCGCGGAACCGGTGGGCGACAAGCTGTTCTTCGCAGGCGAGGGCACGAACCCGTACCACTGGGCTGTGTGCACGGCGCGTACGAGTCAGGCCGCCGCGAGGCCGCGCGCATCAGCGGGGACTCGGACCTCTACACCCCGCCCAGCGCCGGGAAGTCCGGCGCCCAGTCGCGCAACACCGACCGGATGCTGCGGTTCGTGCGGATGCGGATGGACCACATCACCGAGCGCGAACTGACCGAGCGGGTCGCGTGCCTGCGGTGCAGCGTCGATCCCCACGGCGTGCGGTTGTTCGCTGCGCTCGCCGACTCCGAACTGGAGACGCTCGCCTCGATGTTCGACGAGATCCCCTACGCGGCGGGCGACACGCTGTTCCACGAGGACGACGCGGCGCACGGCGTGTTCCTGGTCGCCTCCGGGCAGGTCGAGATCGACTTCGGGGGGATCTGCGAACGGTCGGTGCTCGGCCCGGGCGGACTGCTCGGCCACTACGACATGTTCTTCAACGCCCGCACCACCTCGGCGACGGCGCTGACCGACGACGTCGTGGTGTTCTACCTCGACCACTACCAGAGCTTCCTGTACGCGTTCCCCGAAATTGAGTGGAACGGCGCGGCGCCAGGCCGTTACGTTCCTGCCGGACTGATCCCTGGGTGAGGACGTGCCGTTGTACACCGTTTGAGTTCTCCCACGCACTGGTCTTCGTTGCGCGCCGCTCTCTGAGCAGCGCGCTCCCCTTGCTGCGGATTTCTCACCGAACGGTGTACCTCTGTGCTCTCCACCTGGGCCGTCGTGCCCACCTGTCTTCCCCTCGTCCGCCGTCGTTGCCACGTGTGCGCCGCCGACCGCTTCCGGGCGAGCGGCAAGTTCCGCGTCAACGCCAACCACAAGGTCCTCGACGCCTGGCTCCTCGTGCTGTGCACGGGCTGCGGGGACACGGCCAAGCTCACGATCTTCGAACGAACTCACGTCCGCGCGGTGCGGCCCGCGCTGCTGGACCGGTTGCACGCCAACGACCTGTCACTGGTCGCGGAACTGCTGCAGGACACCGTTCTGCAGCGCCGCAACCACATCTCCCTCGACTGGGAGGGTGCGTGGCGGCTCGACACCGGCGGGTCCGATCACCTGGACCAGGAGGTGGTCGACGTGTCGGTCCGGTTCACGGCACGGATCCCGGTCCGGCCGGTGCGGCTGATCGCGGACGCGTGCGGGCTGTCGCGCGGTGAGGTCGAACGGCTGATCGCCGAAGGGAAGGTCGTGTCGGCGATCCGGTTGACCGGCAAGGTCTCCGGCGACTTCACCTTCACGCTCAAGCGCTGAACGAGCGCGTCAACGCGGCCAGTACGGCGGCCACGCCCGGCGGATCGGGCGGGTCGCCGTACGTCGCGGCGTGGATCTCGCGGTGGAGACCCACGAGTTCAGTGGCGTGCACGTCCGGCCGGCGGTGCGCCTGCAACCCCAGCCCGGCCAGGACCGCCACCCCCGCGCCCGCGGCCACGAGTGCCTGCACCACCACCATGTCGTCGCTGTGCGAGGCGATGCGCGGCGCGAAGCCCTCGCTCCGGCAGATGGTCTCCAGTTCCGCCTGGCACGCGTCGCACCCGCCGATCCAGGCCGAATGCCGGTGGTGCGCGAGGCTGTCGTCCGGCCGCGTGCTGATCAGGTAGATCGGATCATCACCGAGGTGGACGAAGCGGATGCCCTCCTCCACGGGCGTGCCGGGGTGCCGGAACACGACGGCGACCTCGGCCTCGCCGTGCCGCAGCATCGCCAACGCCTCGACCGGATGCCGCTCGAAGAGGCTCAGTTCGAGGCCGGGGTGCTCACGCGCCAGCGCGGCGGCCGCCCTGGGAACGATCGTGGCGGCCGTGGAGGCGTTGGCGGCCACCCTGACCCGGCCGGACCGCAGCCCGGCCTGGGCCGCGAGCTCGGTGGTGGCGGCGTCGACCCGCCCGACGATCTCAGCGGCCCTCCTGGCCAGCAGCTCGCCCTCGGGAGTGAGGCGGATGCCGCGGCCGATCCGTTGCACGAGCTTCACGCCCGTGGCCGCCTCCAGCCTCGCCAGGTGGTGGCTCACCGACGGTTGCGAGTAGTGCAGCTGCTTCGCGGCCTCCGTCACCGAGCCGTGCCGGGCCACCGCCGCCAGCACCTTCAGGTGCACCAGGCTGAACATTCATCAAGGCTATCTATGAATTGCGCGTGCTTTTGGCATTGGACGTCATGGGTCAGGCGAGCCAGGCTGGGTTCATGACCAAGGTGACGTGCGACCTCTCGATCTCTCTCGACGGCTACGCGGCGGGGCCCGGCCAGTCCGAGGACCGTCCGTTCGGCGACGACGGCGGCGACGGCTGGGGCAGCGAGCTGCACGCGTGGTTCGAGGACCCCGCCGAGCAGAAGTGGCAGCTGGACCGCATGGCCGAGACGAAGGCCTTCATCATGGGCCGCAACATGTTCGGCCCGGTCCGCGGCTCCTGGGACCGCCCGTGGAACGGCTGGTGGGGCGACAACCCGCCGTACCACGGGCCGGTCTTCGTGCTCACCCACCACCCGCGCGAACCCCAGCCGATGGAGGGCGGCACGACGTTCCACTTCGTGACCGAGGGCATCGCGGCGGCGTTCAAGCTCGCCCGCGAGGCGGCCGGGAACGGCAACATCTCCATCCACGGCGGCGCCACCACGGTCAACCAGTACCTGACCGCGGGCCTGATCGACGAGCTCCGGCTGCGGATCGTGCCGATCACGCTCGGCGCCGGGTCGCGGCTGTTCGACGGCGTTCCCGGACTGAACCTCGAACAGATCGACTCCCGCGCAGGGGCCTCCTTCACGCATGTGACGTATCGCGTCGTGCGCTGAATGGCCTCTTGATCGCTCCACATCGTCAGGCCAAGGTGAGGAAGGTTCAGGTCCCTGAACACCTCGGAAGCCGACGGCGTCAGACGAGGAGCACGAATGCGGAAACGCACGACGATCGTCCCTCTGCTAGCCCTCCTGAGCCTGGTCCTCCCCGCACCCGCGACCGCCCAGCCAGGCGGCACGGTGGTCTCCGGGCAGGCCAGGTTCCAGATCCTCTCCCCCACCCTGGTTCGTTCCGAATTCGCCGGGGACCGCCGCTTTGAGGACCAGGGCACTTACAACGTTGTAAATCGCACCTTCCCCCGCACGGCCTACACCTCGCGCGTGCAGGACGGCTGGCTGACCATCACCACGTCGGCCATGACCGTGCGGTACCGCGTGGGGTCCGGGCCGTTCCGCGCGGACAACCTCGAGATCAAGACGGCCGGCACGACCGCGTCCCCGTGGCGGCGGGTGGTCTGTGCGACCGGGCAGCTCTGCGAGGCGGAGGACCAGCAACGGGAAGGCCTGCTGGTCGCGGCCGATCATCCCGGCCATTCCGGTGCCGGGTTCGTCGCCGGGTTCTCCTACGCCAACAACGGGATCACGGCGACGGTGCGTGCTGTCAGCGCCGGCAGGCACCGGCTGGTCGTCAAGTACGCGAACGGCCGGGGCGGCGACGGCAAGCACGAGAGCCGCACGCTCGGGCTCGCCGTCGACGGGCAGGCTCCCCGTCAGATCACCCTGCCCGCGACCGCCGACTGGGGTGCCTGGCAGCAGGTGTCCACGGACGTCGACCTGTCCGCGGGCGAACACCGCGTCTCCCTGACGCGCGGTGCCGCCGATTCGGGCAACGTGAACGTTGACAGCCTTGCTCTGCTCAGCGGTGACCAGTCGTACCCCGGCGTGCGAGCGGTGGACGACTGCCGGTTCGGCACGAGCTGCGAGGCCGAGAACGGCCTGATCACCGGTGCGAAGATCGCCGTCGAGCACGCGGGGTTCGCGGGCACCGGGTTCGTCGCCGAACTCGTCGGCGGCACGCGGCTGAGCCAGCGCGTGACCAGCGTTCCGGCGGCGGGCACGTATCCCGTGGTGCTGCGCTACGCCAACGGTGTCGGCGGCGACGGCAAGCACGAGGCCCGGACCGTGCTGATCAACGGTCAGGCGATCAGCTTGCCCGTCACGGCGAACTGGGCCACGTGGTCCACCGCGACGGCACAGGTCTCCCTGCCCGCGGGCACTTCCGACCTCACCGTCACGTGCCCGGACGCGGGTTGCCACGTCAACCTGGACACCGTCGGGATCAACAACCCGGTCCAGCACCTGGCGCTCGGCGGCTACCGGCGTTCGCTCGACGGCTACACGGGCAACAGCGGTGATCCCCAGCTGACGCCCGGCCTGATGTACCGCGACGGCTGGTACCTGCTGGACGACACGACTTCCGCCCTGCGCAACGGAACTCCGCGCGTGGATCGGGGTGCGCAGCCGTACCAGGACGGCTACGTGTTCGGCTACGGCCAGAACTACAAGGCGGCGCTCGGAGATCTCACGGCGCTGACCGGCGGGCCGAAGTTGTTGCCCCGCTGGGCCTACGGTGTCTGGTACTCCGAGTACATCGACCGGACCGCAGCCGACTTCCGCGACCGGATCCTGCCGGCGTTCCGGCAGCACGGTGTACCACTGGACGTGCTGGTGGTCGACACCGACTTCAAGGGGCACAACCTGTGGAACGGCTGGCGCATGGACCAGACGAAGTTCCCGGATCCACAGGGCTTCCTCGACTGGGCGCACGGTGAAGGGCTGCACAGCACGCTCAACATCCACCCCAGCATCCAGGGCGACGACCCCGACTTCGCTCGCGCGCAGGCGACCGCGAAGGGCAAGCTGGCCAAGGGTTCCTGCACGAACTGCTACGTGTTCGACTGGGGCGACCCGGACCAGCTGCGCGCCTACCTGGAGCTGCACCAGAAGATGCCGACCGACTTCTGGTGGCTCGACTGGTGTTGTGACGGCTCGGGTTCGTCGCTGCGCGGGGTCACGCCCGACTCGTGGATCAACGAGCAGTACGCGAAGATCGGCGCGTTCGCGTTCTCGCGCGGGTTCGGCTCGCTGCAGGCGGGCGGGTACAGCGGCTCCGGGCCGTTGCCGACCGGTCCGTGGGCGGAGAAGCGCTCGACCCTGCACTTCACCGGCGACACGTCGTCGACGTGGGGCACGCTGAAGGCGACCATCGGCTACACCTCGGCCGAGGGCGTGGCGACCGGGATGTCGAACATCAGCCACGACATCGGCGGCCACAACGACACCACCGGGCTGCGCGGCTCGGAGACCTACCTCGACAACGGCCAGGTCCGCTACACCACCAAGATGCCGGACGACATGTACGCGCGGTGGGTGCAGCTGGGCGCGTTCCAGCCAATCACGCGGCTGCACAGCAACCACGGCGACCGGCTGCCGTGGCAGTACGGGGCGGCCGCGCAAGCCTCGGCGACGAAGTTCCTGAACCTGCGCGAACGGCTCGTTCCGTACATCTACTCGCTGGCGGAGCAGGCGAACCGCACCGGCGTGCCGATCCAGCGGCCGGCGTGGCTCGAGTACCCGGGCAGTCCGGAGGCCTACTCCACTGTGGACAGCCAGTTCCTGCTCGGGCCGGACGTGCTGGTCGCGCCGATCACGACGCCCGGCGACACCGGTTCGACGCGCGTCTGGTTCCCGCCGGGGCAGTGGACCGACTACTTCACCGGGCAGGTCTACCAGGGCAACACCTGGGCGACCGTCAGCGCGGGCCTGGACACCATGCCGGTGTTCATGCGCGCGGGCGGCATGGTGGTGGAGCGGTCGGAGAACGTGGCCAACGACGTGCAGAACCCGGCCGGCCCGCTGACCGTGCACGTGACGGCCGGTGCCAAGGGCGAGTTCACGCTGTACGAGGACGGCGGACGCACGCGGATCATCCAGCACGGCGACACGATCGTCCTGCTGTCCGGCAAGGTGTCCAAGCGGGACTGGAAGTTCGTCGTGCACAAGGCGGACGGGTCCAGCCACGTCGTGCAGGCGCGCAACTCGCCGGCGGTGGTCAGTCTTCGGGCACCCAGGTGAGCAGCCTGACCTTCGCGACGGTGCGGACGTGTTTCCGCATCGCCGCGGCGGCCTTCTTCGCGTCCCCCGCGGCGATGGCCTCGTAGATCGCCGTGTGCTGCGCCAGTGACCGGGACGGGCGTCCCGGCTGGCGCAGCGACTCGGTGCGGCTCTCGGTGATCTGACCGGCGATGGTCTTCATGAAGTCGGCCAGCAGCGAGCTGTGCGCGGCGGCGGTGACGGCGGCGTGGAAGCGGCGATCCCCTTCCACTCCGTTGTCACCGCCGCCGATCTCGTCCCGCATGTAGTCCAGCGCCTCGCGGATCGTCTCCAGCTCGGCGTCGGTGCGGCGTTCGGCGGCCAGTTCGGCGAGCTTGGTCTCCAGCGCCTCGCGGGCCTCCAGCACCTCGGGGAGGCGCTTGCGGCGTTCGACGAGCTGCTCGACCGGTTCGACGTCGAGGCTGTCGCGGACCAGGTACGTGCCGCCGCCGTGCCGTGCCTCGACCAGGCCCTGGACCTCCAGGACCACGATCGCCTGCTTGATGGACGCGCGGCTCACGCCGAGGCTCGCGGCGAGGTCGCGTTCGGCGGGCAGCCTGTCCCCCGCGCTCAGGCCCGCCTCGACCACGTGCGCGCGCAGGCGTTCGAGCACCTGCTCGTACAGGCGGGACTTGACCATGGGCCGCAGTGCCTCGGACATCGTCCCAGGATAACCGGTCAAGTGGCTCAGCCACTAGGCCACCTCTTGACAGCGGCTGGACCGTGGGCGGAAAGTGGCTGAACCACTTGACCACTGAGCCAGCTCAGGCCATCCACCCGGACAGCCCCAACGACGGGAGCCCCGCATGTCCGCCGAACTGATCTCGATACTCGTGCTGGTCGTGGTGTTCGTCATCGCCACGACGAGGTCGATCAACATGGGTGCGCTCGCCTTCGCCGCGGCCTTCGGGGTCGGCACGCTGGTGGCGGACATGAAGACCGACGACATCTTCAAAGGCTTCCCCGGCTCGTTGTTCGTCGTGCTGGTCGGGGTGACGTTCCTGTTCGCCATCGCCCGCGCCAACGGCACCACGGACTGGCTGGTGCACATGGCGATCCGGCTGGTCGGCGGGCGGATCGCGTTGATGCCGTGGGTGATGTTCGCGATCACGGGTGTGCTGACGGCGATCGGCGCGGTGAGTCCGGCGGCGGTCGCGATCGTGGCGCCGATCGCGATGGGGTTCGCGGCCAGGTACCGGATCAGCCCGTTGCTGATGGGCGTCATGGTCGTGCACGGCGCGCAGGCCGGCGGGTTCTCCCCCATCAGCATCTACGGCACGATCGTCAACGGCATCGTCGCGAAGGAAGGCCTGCCGGGCAACGAGATCGTGCTGTTCCTGGCCAGTCTCGTGGTGAACCTGCTGATCGCCGCCGTGGTGTTCGTGGTGCTGGGCGGCATGAAGCTCGCCAGGCAACCCCTGGAGGCGCCCGCGCTGGCCCGCACCGGTGGTGGCGGCGACGACGCTCTCGGCGGCGGAGTCGGCGACGACGACACCCGCGACGTGACTGACGTGGCGGAAGAGCGCGTCGCCCTGACCGCGCCCCGCATCGCGACCCTCCTCGGTCTCGCCGCCCTCGTGATCGCCGCGCTGGTGTTCGACCTCGACGTCGGCCTCGCCGCGATCACGGTGGCCGTGCTGCTCAGCGTGGTGTGGCCGGAGACCTCCAAGCACGCGATCACCCAGATCACGTGGCCGACGGTGCTGCTGATCTGCGGCATCCTCACCTACGTCGCCGTGCTGCAGACGATGGGCACGATCAAGTGGGCGGGCGACTCGGTCGCCGGTGTCGGTGCTCCCCTGCTCGCCGCCCTGCTGATCTGCTACATCGGCGCGATCGTGTCGGCGTTCGCCTCGTCCGTCGGCATCATGGGTGCGCTGATCCCGCTGGCGGTGCCGTTCCTCCTGCTGGGCGAGGTCAGCTCGATCGGCCTGATCGCGGCGCTGGCGGTGTCGGCGACCGTGGTCGACGTGAGTCCGTTCTCCACCAACGGTGCCCTGGTGCTGGCCGGTGCGCAGGACGTCGACCGCGACAAGTTCTTCAAGCAACTGATGGTCTACGGCGGGATCATGGTCGCGGCGGCACCGCCGCTGGTCTGGCTCGCCCTCGTCGTCCCGGGAATCTGGTGACCTTGATGTTCGCTCTGCAGTCCGACCGCGTCGCCCTCCGCTTCGGCGACCGGACCCTCACCCACGCCGAGCTCGGCGCCTGCGCCGGGGCTCTGGCACAGCAGCTGTCCGGCCTGCCTCGGGTGGCGATCTGGGCGACCCCGGCCATCGAGACGTGCGTCGCGGTGGTCGCGGCCCTGCTCGCCGGAGTGCCCGCCGTGCCGCTCAACCCGAAGGTCGGCGAGCGGGAACTCGCGCACATCGTGGCGGACAGCGCGCCCGCCGCGGTGCTCGCCGCTCCCGGAGTCCAGCTTCCCCCAGGCCTGCAGCCGGTGCCCCGCCTGGACGTCACACTCGGCGGCGGGGTCGCCGCGCCGTTCGCCGATCCCGGTGGCGAGGCCCCGGCGTTGATCGTCTACACCTCGGGCACCACCGGCGCGCCCAAGGGCGTCGTGCTGCCGCGCCGGGCGATCGTGTCCACTTTGGACGCGGTCGCGGAGGCCTGGGAGTGGACCGCGGAGGACGTGCTGGTGCACGCGTTGCCGTTGTTCCACGTGCACGGGCTGATCCTCGGCGTACTGGGCCCGTTGCGACGAGGTGGCACGGTGCACCACCTCGGCAAGTTCTCCACCGACGCCGTCACGCGGGCTCTCGACGGTGACGGCACGATGGTGTTCGGCGTTCCGACGATGTACCACCGCATCGCCGAGGAAGTGGGCGACGACCTGAAGCTCGCCAACGCGTTGAGCGGGGCGCGGTTGCTGGTGTCGGGCTCGGCGGCGTTGCCGGTGCGCGACCACGAGCGGATCGCCGCCGCGACCGGGCAGCGCGTGGTCGAGCGGTACGGGATGACCGAGACGCTGATGAACACCAGCGTCCGCGCGGACGGCGACCGCAGGCCGGGCGCGGTCGGCGTGCCGCTGCCGGGCGTCGAGGTGCGGCTGGTCGACGACGCCGGGCAGACGCTGGACGACGCCGGTGCGATCGGCGAGATCCAGGTGCGCGGGCCGAACCTGTTCACCGAGTACCTCAACCGGCCCGACGCCACCGCCGAGGCGTTCGCGGACGGCTGGTTCCGCACCGGCGACGTGGGGACGCGCGACGAGGACGGCTACTACCGCATCGTCGGGCGCAAGGCGACGGACATCATCAAGAGCGGCGGTTACAAGATCGGCGCCGGCGAGATCGAGAACGCCCTGCTGGAACACCCCGGGGTGAAGGAGGTGGCGGTGACCGCCGAACCCGACGACGACCTGGGCGAGCGGATCGTCGCCTGGGTCGTGCCCGCCGGGACGGAGCCGTCCCCGGACGAGCTGGCCGACCACGTGGCACGCCTGCTCACCCCGCACAAGCGGCCGCGGGTGGTGCGGTTCGTGGAGTCGTTGCCGCGCAACGACATGGGCAAGGTGATGAAGCGTGCCCTACGGGCGTGAGTCGGCCCGTGAGGTGATCGGGCGGGTGGCGTCGTCGTTCGCCGAGCTGCCGGACGACCTGGGCCCCTCGATCGGCGACGGCCCCCTCGGCTGGCCGGGCTACGGAGACCAGCTCGCGCGGGCGGCCGCCTCGACCGGTGAGGACGAGTCCGTGGTCTGCGGGGTCGCCGAGATCGGCGGCGTCACGGCCGCGGTGGTGGCGTTCGAGTTCGGGTTCCTCGGCGGCTCACTGGGGACCCGCACCGGCGCGCGCATCGAGCAGGCCTTCACGCACGCCCGCGACCTCGGCCTGCCGGTGGTCTCGCTGGTCGCGACCGGTGGCAGCCGCATGCAGGAGGGCACGCTCGCGTTGATGCAGCTGCCCAGGATCGCCCGGCAGCTCACGCTGACCCGAGAGGCCGGGCTGCCGCACATCGCCGTGCTGCGCGATCCCACGACCGGAGGCGGCTGGGCCACGCTCGGGGCGGGCGCGGACGTCGTGCTGGGACTGCGCGGCGCGCAGGTCGGCTTCGCCGGCTCACGGGTGCGTCCGCCGGGGTATTCGGTGACGCAGCAGTTCGCAGCCGGTCTCGTCGACCAGCTCGTGCCGCCGGAGGAGTTGCGCGACCGCCTGGAGCGCTGGCTGCGGCTGCTCACCACGTCCGGCGGCTCTGCCCCCGTGCCACCGGCGCTGGGACAGACGACGTTGCCGAAGACCGGCTGGGACGCGGTGGTGCGCGCCCGCACTCTGGGCCGTCCGCGCGCCAAGGAGTACCTCGCCTCCTACTTCGAGTGGCACGAACCGATCAGCGGGGATCGCAGCGGTGGCGTCGATCCAGGAGTGCTGTGCGGGTTCGGGCATCGCGACGGGCAGACCGTCGCCTACGCGGCACAGTGCGGCACGGCGACCCGGCCCGCGGGGTTCCGCACGGCGGCCCGGCTCGTCCGGCTCGCGGACCGGCTGGGGATCCCGGTGCTGACGCTCGTGGACACACCGGGTGCGGCCAACGACGAGGCCGCCGAGAAGGCCGGGGTGGGTGCCGCGATCGCGGACATGTTCACCGCCATCGCGGCAGCGCGGGTGCCGGTGACGACGCTGGTGATCGGCGAGGGCGGATCCGGTGGCGCGCTGGCGTTCGCCGCACCGGATCGGATGTGGGTGACGCCGGACTGCTACTTCGCGGTGATCTCACCCGAGCTGGCGAACGCCATCTTGAAACGGGACCCGGCTCGGGCGCGGCAGACTGCGGAGGAGTTGCGGTTGCGGCCGCAGGACCTGGTCGAGCTGGGTGTGGCGAGGGGGATCGCCCAGCTCGGCCAGTCCGCTGATCAGGCCACGGCCGGGTAGTCGAAGGTGAGAAGCGGACTCGGGACGCGGGTGATCACGAGTCCGGCCACGCCGTAGAACGGCTCCTTCTTCTTCGGCACCGCGCCCCAGTGCGCCGACACCGGGAGCGGCAAGCTGGGGCGCGGTGCTCGGCGGTGGCAGCGGCGACTGCACGCGGAGGTGGCAGCAGTGGCGGCGGGCGCCACAGAGACAGCGCGCGGCAGCGGCAGGCGGCAGCAGCAGGCGGTGGTGGTGGCAGGCGGTGGTGGTGGCAGGCGGTGGTGGTGGCAGGCGGTGGTGGTGGCAGGCGGTGGTGGTGGCAGGCGGTGGTGGTGGCAGGCGGTGGCGGGCAGCGGCAGCGGCGGTGGGCGGCAGCAGCGGCGGCGGCTAGCCAGAGCCGCGGCCCGCGCAGGCGATCACGCCGGTCGAGCCACACGGGTCGCTGCGGACATGCGGTGCGGAAGCGAAAACATCCAGGGGCGGCGACCCTCACCTGCCCGCACAGGCCTGCCCGCGCACGTTGCCCGCCGCCGGACTGCTCCCGGCGGGCTCGGTGGCGCTCAGGCCGCGCGCGGGACGGTGAACACGCGCAGGAAGGTGCCCAGCAGCTCGCGGTCGCCGGCCAGCTCCACCGTTCCGTCCCGCATCGAGCTGACGATCGCGCGGTAGGACGCCAGTTCGTCGTCGGCGAGTTCCACGGTGATGGTCAGGTCGGGGCCTACCGGTGCGGGGCCCAGGCCGGTGAGCAGTTCGCCGTCGTCCACCACCGCGTGCACCACCACGTCGCGGACGTGGATCTCCCACGACGCCGTTAGACCGGCTGCCTGCGCCGGCTGGAAGACGACGCGGAGGTTCAGCACCATGCCCTCGGGGGTGACGACGTCGCCCTTCTGCGGCTCGCCCAGTTGCGTCGCACCCCAGCGTGCCAGCGACAGCAGGGCCGGCTCCAGCGACTGGCCGACGGGGGTCAGCGCGTAGACGACGCCTCGGGCGGGCGCCGGGGCGACCTGGCGCTCCACGATGCCTGCCTGTTCCAGTTCCTTCGCGGGCCTGTTCGTCGGTGTCGTCGGCGCGTCGTCCATGGCCATCGGCTACGGGATCGTCGTCGCGATCGCGACGTTGATCAGCGTGGTCGCGATGGTGCGGCTCAACCGGAGCTGATCCGGCCGGCGTGGACGTGCGTGCGCACCCCCTGCGGATCGAACAGGATCAGCAGCTCGACCGCGCCGCCGTCCGCACTGCCCAGCCAGTGCGGCTTCGAGGTGTCGAACTCGGCGGCCTCACCGGGCGGCAGCGTCAGGTCGAGGTCGTCGAGCACCAGCCGCAACCGTCCATTCAGGACGTAGAGCCACTCGAACCCGTCGTGCGTCTGCAGTGTCGGTTCCAGCGGTTGCGGCACGGCCGGGATGAGCATCTTGAACGACTGCACCCCGCCCGGCCGCCGCGACAACGGCACGAACGTCATGCCGTACTTGTGGATCGGCTTGAGGTGGATGCGCGGATCGCCGGTCCGCGGGGCACCGACGAGGTCGTCCAGCGGCACGTCGTACACGCGCGACAGCGGTAGCAGCAGTTCCAGGGTCGCCCGCCGCTGCCCGCTCTCCAGCCGGGACAGGGTGCTCTCCGAGATCCCCGTGGTCGTCGCGAGGTCGGCGAGGGTGATGCCGCGGTGCCGGCGCAACGTCCGCAGCCGCGCGCCCACCCCGTCGAGAACGTCTTCGGTTTCGCGGTTCACGGGCCCGAGCTTGCCACAGTGGCAAGTTTTCGTGCCAGAATCAGCAACCGCCGCCCAAGCTGGCCGCATGAAACGCCTCGTCCTCGCCCTGCTGCTCCTGGTCACAGCCTGTGCCACGCCCCAGGAGACTCCGGCGCACGCCGCCGTCACCCAGAACGACCCGGCCTTCCAGAAGACCTTCCGGCACGAGTTCGCCGACGTCGACGGCGTGCGGATGCACTACGTGACCGGCGGCAGCGGCAGCCCGGTCGTGCTGATCCACGGCTGGCCGCAGACCTGGTACGGCTGGTGGCCGATCATGCCCGCGCTCGCCGAACACCACACCGTCTACGCGCTGGACCTGCCCGGACTCGGCGACAGCACCGGCAAGCCCCGGGGCTTCGACAAGGCCACCCTCGCGCGGTACGTCCACGGGCTGACCAGCGCGCTCGGTCTCCGCAACACCTCCGTCGTCGGGCATGACCTCGGCGCGGCCGTCGCGTTCCAGTACGCCAGCCAGTTCCCGGAGGACACCGCGCGCCTGGGCTATCTCGACCTGCCGCTACCGGGCCCGGCGATCGACGCGCGCACGTACCGCACGCTCAGCTGGCACATCGCGTTCCACTCGCAGCCCCAGGTCCCCGAGGCGATCGTCCAGAACGACGTCCGCGACTACCTCGAGCTCTTCTACCCGCAGGTCTCCTACCAGGGCAGCGCGTTCGGCGGCACGTCGACGAAGAATCCGTTCGCGGACAACGAGATCGACGAGTACGCGCGCACCTACAGCTCAGCCCTCTCGAACGGCTTCGAGCTGTACCGCGCGCTCGACCAGGACGTCCGCGACACCGAGGCCGCCCGGCCGGTCCGGGCCCCGGCCCTGGTCATGGCCGCGGAGGGCCAGGCCGAGGCGATCAAGGGCACGGCCGCACCGCGGATGACGAACATCGTGCGCGCGCTCGACGTCCCGAAGGCGGGACATTGGCTGGTCGAGGAGAATCCGCAGTTCGTCACGACCGAACTGCTGCGCTTCCTCACCTCATGAGCGGCATGCGATCGGACCACGGCAGCGCCTCTTCCAGCTGCGCCGCCAACTTGATCAGCAACGCCTCCCCCGCGAGCGGCGCGACGAACTGGACGCCGAGCGGCAGCCCGTCCGCCGTCCAGTGCAGCGGCAGCGAGAGGGCGGGCCTGCCGGTGATGTTCGCGAGCTGCGTGTACGGCACCCAGCCGAGGTTCTCACCGATCATGTCGTCGACGATCTTCGTGTGCTTGAGGAACCGGGCCGTGCCGGTCTTGAGCAGCACGTCGGTCGCCCGTTGCAACGACACCGGCAGGTCGAACTGGCCCACCTTGGGCGGCGGGGTCGCGAGCGTCGGCGTCAGCAGCAGGTCGTAGGACTCGAAGAAGGTGCTGAGGCGGCGGGTGTGCTCGTGCCGCCGCTGCACGGCGTCCACGTAGTCGACGCTGCTCGTGGCCCGTCCCAGGGCGGCCATGAGCAGCGTGTCGCGTTCGAACGCGACGTCCGGCGCCCCGGTCAGGCGCTTGGCGTCGGCGACCTTCCACGCGAGGTTGACGAACCACGTCAGCAGGAAGTCCTTGGCCAGCACCGCGTCGTCGAACGGCGCCTGCGGCAGTTCCTCGACGTGGTGGCCGAGATCGGTGAGCACGCGGACGGCCGACGCGACGGCCGCGACCGCCTCGGGATGCGGGTCCGGGTTGATCGCCGACGGCACCCGCACGCCGATCCGGAGCTTGCCGGGAGCCTGGCCTACGTAGGAGGCGAACGGCTCCGGCGGCATCGCGGGCGAGTACGGCCCGGCCGGCTCACCACCGCAGATGACGTCGAGCATCGCGGCCGTGTCGCGGACCGTGCGCGAGACGACGCCCTGCACCGCGGCGCCGTGCATCATCTCGGCGGTCTCCGGCCCGAACGGCGTGAGGCCGCGTCCCGGCTTCAGTCCGACGAGCCCGCAGCAGGCCGCCGGGATCCGGGTCGAGCCGCCACCGTCGTTCGCACCCGCGCAGGGCACGATCCCGGCGGCGACCGCGGCCGCCGAACCGCCCGACGAACCACCGGGCGTCCGTTCCAGGTCCCACGGGTTGCGCGCCGGACCCCAGACGGCCGACTCGCTGATCGCCTTGGCCCCGAACTCCGGCAGGTTGGTCTTGCCGAAGATCACCAGGCCGGCGTCGATCCAGCGCTGGACGACGGTCGAGTGCGCGGCGACCTTCAGCGCCTTCAGCGAGCGCGACCCGTTCGAGGTCGGCAGGCCCGCGTAGTCCTGGCCCAGGTCCTTGATCAGGAACGGCACCCCGGCGAACGGGCCGGTGAGGTCGTCGGACGGTTCGGCCGGAACGTCCCGGACGATCGCGTTGAGCCGCGGGTTGACCTCCGCGGCGCGTTCCCTCGCCACCGCGAGGAGTTCGGCCGCGGACACCTGCCCGTCCGCGACGAGCCGGGCCAGCCCGGTGGCGTCGTACTTCCGGTACTCGTCGAAGTCCACGCGCTCAAGGTAACTGCTCGGCCCCGCATCACCGGCAGAGAGGAGTTGTAGCGACAGGGGTGCGGGTGCACGTCCACAAGGGTCAGGACACGAGACACCCCGCGAGGTCGTTCATCGCCGCCTCCACACCGACGTCGAGGGCGGCCTGCATGACGCGCGGGCGGCGTTCGGTGCGGCCGATCGTCGCGCTGCCGAGCGGCGGCCGGATCTGCAGGCAGGCGGGATGGGACGCGAGCAGTTTCTCGTCCAGCGCCCTGATGTCCTCGCGCTGCAACCAGGCCGTCACGACGCCCGGCGCGTGGCGGGCGAACCACCGCGACAGCACGAAGCGTTCGCCACGGGACGGCGGCACGCCCAGGAACTCGTCCTCGCGCCGCGTGCGCAGGGCGACGACGTGCGTGGCGCCCTGGGAGAGTGCGGTCCTCACCGGAATCGTCTCGCTCAGCCCGGCGTCGACGTACGGGCGGCCGTCGATCATCACCGGGTCGCCCGCGAGGAACGGCATCGCGGTCGACGCCCGCAGCGCGGTCTGCAGGCTCAGGGTGTCGCGGACGTGGCCGTGCAGGTCGGTCGCCTCACCGGTGAGACCGTCCGTCGCCATCGGGTGGAACTCGACGGGGTTGTCGAGGATCTCCTGGAAGCCCATCGGGTGGACCTCCGTGTAGATGGTGTGGACGAGGTGGTGGGTGTCCACGACCGGCCGCCGGGTGAACGCGCGCCTCGGGTTGATGGTGGTGCGCATGACGGCCGGGTCCCACCAGGCGTGCTTGCTCCTGTCCGCCCGGCCGCACAGCAGCCAGGCGGCGTTCAGCGATCCCGCCGAGCTGCCGTAGACGGCGTCGAACAGCGGCAGCAGCCCGAGCCGTTCGATCGCGACGGTCATGCCGCTGGAGTAGACGCCGCGCGAGCTCCCGCCTTCGACCAGCAGGACGAGCCGCGCGTCGTCGTTCCGTTGCCCTGGAACGCTTTGCTGCCGCCTGCGCTCGCGCAGCAACTCGAGAACCGTCATGCCCGAAACCCTATCCGCGCACCTTCCGCCACGCTGCTAATGTGGAAGTGAGATCAACCGCCCTCGATGAGGAGCTCGACGTGCTGGTGGGTGAAGACGACATCTCAGGGTGAGCCCTGGATGTGACAGGCCATCGTCCGCGATGGCCGTTCAGTCGTCCCCTTCTTCCACACGCGTGGTCGTTCCGCGCGCGGCACATCTCCGAGGTCTCACACCCATGTCCGACGCATTCATCGTCGTGTCGTCCCTGTCCTTCTCCTGGCCGGACGACACCCCCGTGTTCGACGGCCTGTCCGTCTCGGTGCCGGGCGGGCGCACCGGTCTCGTTGCCCCGAACGGTGCCGGCAAGTCGACGCTCCTCAAGCTCGTGGCAGGCGCTTTGACGCCGTCCGGGGGCAGCGTGTCCGTCGAGGGCGTCCTCGGCCACCTCCCGCAGGACCTGCCGCTGACCGCCGGGCTGACCGTGGCGGAGGTGCTCGGTGTCGCGGACGTGCTGCGCGCCATCGCGGCCGTCGAGTCCGGTGACGTCGGCGAGGAGCACTTCACCACCATCGGCACCGACTGGGACCTGGAGGAACGCACGCGCGCCCAGCTCGACCGGCTCGGGCTCGGTGATCTCGCGCTCGACCGGGTGCTCGGCACGCTGAGCGGCGGGCAGGTCGTCTCGCTCGGCCTCGCCGCCCAGTTGCTGAAGCAGCCGGACGTGCTGCTGCTCGACGAGCCGACCAACAACCTCGACCTGGACGCCCGGCACCGCCTCTACGACGTGCTGGACGACTGGCGCGGGTGCCTGCTCGTGGTGAGCCACGACCGGGAGCTGCTCGACCGGATGGACCGGATCGCGGAGCTCGACGGCGGCGAGATCCGCTTCTACGGCGGGAACTTCTCCGCCTACGAGGAGGCGGTGGCGGCCGAGCGCGAGGTGGCGGAGAAGAACGTCCGCAGCGCCGAGCAGGAGGTCAAGCGCGAGAAGCGCGAGATGCAGCAGGCCCGCGAACGTGCCGCGCGCCGGGCGTCCAACGCGCAACGCAACCTCTCGAACGCGGGCCTGCCGAGGATCTTCGCGGGCAACATGAAGCGCAACGCGGAGGTGTCGGCGGCCAAGGCGGACGGCACGCACGCGGCCCGGCTCGGCGCGGCCCGCTCGAAGCTCGACCAGGCCGAACGGGCGTTGAAGGACGAGCAGAGGATCAGCTTGGAGCTGCCGCGGACGGCGGTCCCGGCGGGCCGCACGGTGTTCCTCGGCTCGGACATCCGGGTGCGGGACCTGTTCGACGACCTCTCGCTGGTGATCCGGGGGCCGGAACGCATCGCGCTCGCCGCTCCGAACGGCGCCGGCAAGTCCACGCTGCTGCGGGTGGTCCACGGTTCGCTGACGCCGGACAGCGGTGAGGTGAAACGGGCCGACGGCCGGGTCGCGTACCTGTCCCAGCGGCTGGACCTGCTCGACGACTCCCGCACGGTGGCGGAGAACCTGGCCGCGTTCGCCCCGGCGATGCCCCCTGCCGAGCGGATGAACCTGCTGGCGCGCTTCCTGTTCCGCGGTTCGCGCGCGCACCTGCCGGTCGCGGTGCTGTCCGGCGGCGAACGGCTGCGCGCCACACTGGCGTGCGTCCTGTTCGCCGAACCCGCGCCGCAGCTGCTGTTGCTGGACGAACCGACGAACAACCTCGACCTGGTCAGCGTCGGACAGCTGGAGAGCGCGCTGAACGCGTACCAGGGCGCGTTCGTCGTCGTCAGCCACGACGAGCGGTTCCTGAGCGAGGTGAGGATCGACCGCCGGCTGCGCCTGGACGGCGGCAAGTTGCTGGAGGCCGCGCATGGCTGAGGCACTGGTCGCCACCGAACTGGTGCGCGGATTCGGTGGCCGGCGCGTGCTGGACGGGGTGTCGCTGACCGCGGCCCCCGGCCACCGCATCGGGCTGATCGGCGAGAACGGCGCGGGCAAGTCGACGCTGCTGAGGCTGCTCGCGGGCGTCGACCAGCCCGACGGAGGCGTCGTCACACGGCCGCCGGACCTGAGTTTCCTGCGCCAGGAGATGCCGTTCCCGGACTCGGCGACCGTCGCCCAGGTGCTGGACGACGCGCTGGCCGAGGCACGGGAGGACCTGTCCGAGCTGGAACGGCTGGGTGCGCTGGTCGCCGACCCCGCGTACCTGGAGGAGTACTCGGAACGGCTGGAACTCGCGCAACGGCACGAAGCGTGGGACGCGGACCGCCGGGCGGGCATCGTCCTCAACGGACTCGGACTCGGCGAGGTGGCCCACGAGCGCACGCTCGGGTCGTTGTCCGGCGGTGAGCGGCGCCGGCTCGACCTGGCCGCGCTGGTGATCCGGCGGCCGTCGGCGTTGCTGCTGGACGAACCCACGAACCACCTGGACGACGACGCGGCCGCGTTCCTGGAGGAGCAGCTGCGAGCGCTGCCCGGCATCGTCGTGCTGGCGAGCCACGACAGGGCGTTCCTCGACGCGGTGTGCACCGACCTCGTCGACCTCGATCCGGCGGTGGACGGGCCGGTCCGCTTCGGCGGCACCTACAGCGAGTACCTGCGGCAGAAGCGCGCCGACCGCGACCGCTGGGAGCGTCGATACGCCGAGGAACAGGAGGAGCTGGCCGCGGTCCGCGACTCGCTCGGCCTGATCGCGGGCCGCGTCGCGCCGAACCGGGCCATGCGCGACAGCGACAAGATGGGCTACGGCGTGCGGGCGAACCGCGTGCAGAGCCAGATCTCCCGCCGCGTCCGCAACGCCACCCGGCGCCTCGAAGAGCTGGAGCGCAACGCCGTGCCCGCTCCCCCGCGCCCGCTGCGGTTCGCGCCGGACTCGGTGGCGCTGCGGGCCGGGGACCTGGTGTCGTTGCGGAAGGTCCGGGTGCCCGGCCGCCTCGCGCTCGACTTCCTCGACGTGCGCGACGGCGACCGCCTGCTCGTGACCGGCCCGAACGGCGCGGGCAAGTCGACGTTGCTGCACGTGCTGGCAGGCCACCTCCCGGCCGGGGGTGTGCGGCGGCAGCCCGGCGTCCGCATCGGACTGCTCGACCAGGACACGTCGTTCGCGAACCCCCGCCTCACCGCACGGGCCACGTACGGCCGCGCGCTCGGCGCCGAACGGATCGCGCAGGTGCCGCTGGAATCGTTGGGACTGCTGCACAAGTGGGACCTGGGCAAGCCCGTCGGCGCGTTGTCCGTGGGCCAGCAACGCCGCCTCGCGCTGGCGTTGCTCGTGGCGGACCCGCCGCACCTGCTGCTGCTCGACGAGCCGACCAACCACCTGTCGCCGACGTTGTGCGACGAGCTGGAGGACGCGCTGGGGCCGGGTCCGGGCGCGATCGTGCTCGCGAGCCACGACCGGTGGCTGCGCAACCGTTGGGAGGGCGCCGAGATCGGGTTAACTCGCTGGACAGGTTCCGGATGATGGTCCGGGGGTTCTCATGGTGGTGTTCGAGTGCGTGGCGTGCGGTGCCGCGCTGACCGTTCCGCTCAGACAGGTCGACCGGCCCGATCACGAGCACTACCACTGGGACAGGAAGACCAGCTTCACCCCGGCTCTTCTGCCGCACGGCACCTACGCCGCACAGGGCGACTTCCTCGTCGGGCCTGGGGACGTACGAGGCCTGTCCTGGGTGGACGACCACCCCGAGGGCGGGTGCTGTGGAGTGGACAGCGCCGACCCGAACCTCGCCTGCGCGTGCGGGCGGGCGGTCGCGACACGGGTCGACGACTGCTCGCGGTGGCAGGTGGTGCGGTTCGAACCCGGCGCGGTCCGGGCTTCGGGTGAGCCGGATCCGGTCCGGCCGTGGGACGCGTTCGACTGGGACGGCGTGTCGCTGACCGAGAGCGAGCTGTGGTGGCCCAGACGCGTGGGGATCGCGGCCGGGGCCGCGCTCGCCGGCGTGCTGCTCGCGGCGCAGGACGCGCCCGTGCTCGCCGCGGACGGACCTGTCCACGACCTCTTCCAGAGTCATCTCGACTCGTGGCGACCGCCGGGACGACCTCCGCGGACATTGGCGCTGGCCGGGCCGGGCCTGACCGCCCGGGCCGATCTCCTGATGGTGCCCCGGCATCCGCAGACCGGCGAGCCCTGGCCCGTGCCGGGGACGGCCGTACCGATCTCGGCCGAGTTGTGGCTCTGGCTGGCGAACGACAAGCCGCCGTACCTGCCGAGGACCGGCGGGCAGTGGGAGCCCTACCTCCGCCACGATCCGTTGCCGTGCCGTCCGAGGAAACTTCGGCTGGACGACAACGTCACCCGGCATGAGATGTCGAGACGGCGGAAATAGCTTCGACGTGCTTGTGCAAGGACACTCGCGCAACCACGGAGGACTGATCATGACCGGACGCCCGCCCGTCGCCGACCTCGCCACCTGGCAGCAGGCCCGCGACGCGCTGCTGGTCCGCGAGAAGGCCCACACCCGCGAGGGCGACGCCATCGCGGCCGAACGCCGGAAGCTGCCGATGGTCGAGTTCGACGGCAAGGTCGAGGTCGTCGGCGCCGACGGGCCCGTGCCGTTCGTGGAGCTGTTCCAGGGGCGTGACGAGCTCGTCGTCTACAAGCACATGTGGTGGGACGGCGCGCCGCACCAGGGGCAGTGCGAGGGCTGCACCCACGTGCCGTGGCACTTCGGCGACGCCGCCTACCTCAACGCGCGCGGGGTCTCGTTCGCGATGCTGACCACCGGTGCCTGGGACGAGGTGGCGCCGTTCGTGGAGTTCATGGGCTACACCCAGCCCTGGTACTCCGTGCGCGGAGTGGACGGTCCCGCCGGTGGCGACATGGGGTACCTGACCAGCTACCTGCGCGATGGCGACCGCACGTTCCTCACCTACTCCACGACCGCGCGCGGCTGTGAGGCGGTCAACGGGTCGCTGGCGCTGCTCGACATGACCGTGCACGGGCGTGGCGAGGTCTGGGAGCAGCACCCGGAGGGCTGGCCCGAGTCACGGCAGGCGGGGTGGTTCTGGCGGACGAACGCCGGCGGGGAGTCCAGCTGGGGCGAGGACAGCAGGCCCGTGCCGCAGTGGACCCGTCCGGGCGCGACGCCCGTGCAGACGCTGGGGCGGCAGGGCCACTGCCACTGATCAGCGGGGTTTGGTCGCGGTCGCGAGAACGCGGCGCTTCTGGTCGAAACCGGCCAGGACGCTCCGCGCCTCCGTCTGCATGGACACCATCGCGGGGTCGCCGGGTGCGTCGGTGGCGAGGGCCTCCTCCCACATCCGCTTCTCCCGCTCACGCCACTGCGGCCGGTCGACCACCTCGACGTCGGTGAAGCCGGCCTCGGGAAGCTGGCGGGCGAGGTCGAGCTCGCGGATGCGGCGCCACACGCGCTCGTCCCCGGGCTCGGCAGCCTGCCAGCAGGTGATGACGAGCCGCCCGCCGGGCCGCAGGACGCGCAGGCACTCCCGCAGCGCGTCCGGCTTGGACTCCGCGAACTGCACGGAGTCGACGATCAGCACCGCGTCCACGGAACCGGCGCTCAGGCCGGTGGCGGTCAGCGTGCCGACCCGGAAGTCGCCTCCGTCACTGCGCTGCCTGGCTTGCTTGACGGCCACGGCGGAGAAGTCCACACCGACCAGCCGGCAGCCGGTGCGGCGCGCGATCTCCAGTCCGTACCCGCCCCGGCCGCACGCGAGGTCCAGCAGCACCCGGCCCTGCGCCAGGCGCAGCGCCGGCACGACCTCGTCGAGGCCCTGCCCGCCCAGCAGGCTGGTCGACTCCAGGCCCGGCGGGAGGCCGAGCGTCCGCCGCACCAGGTCGTCGGCCAGCGGCGAGGCGGCCCGATCGGCGTACCAGCGGTCGAAGTCCTCTGCACTCGTCACGGCGCAGACCTTGCCAGAAAACGCGTTTGCGCCCGGCTGCTTCGGCCCGGTCCACTGTGGCGCGTGCAGATCCGTGCCACGACCGCCCAGGACCTCGACGGTTTCGTCCGCACCGTCCACACCGCGTTCGGGCGCTTCCCCGAGACACCGGACGAGAACGGCGGCGGCCTCTGGTGGTCGGCCGTCGAGATGGACCGCGGTGTCGTCGCCGAGACCGGGGGCAAGCTCGTCGGAACGGCGATCTCGTACCCGTTCGAACTCACGTTGCCCGGCGCGGTCGTCGTCCCGGCCGCCGGGATCAGCTCGGTCGGCGTGCTGCCGACGCACCGCCGCCACGGGGTCCTCACCGCGATGATGCGGTACCAGCTCGGCGCACTGCGGGACGGTGGCGAGTTCCTCTCCGTGCTGCTGGCGACCGAGGGCGGGATCTACGGCAGGTTCGGTTACGGCCCGGCGACCTTCACGCGCCGTGTGACCGTGCAGCGCGGCCAGAGCGCGTTCAGGACTCAGGTCCGCGCGGGAGCGATCGAGGTCCTCCCCCGGTCCGAGGCCACCGAGGTGCTGGAGGAGGTCTACGACCGCTACCGCCGCACCCAGCCCGGCGCGCTGTCGAGGCCGCACCGCTGGTGGGCGCTGGGAGCGGGCATGCCTCCCGTCGCGCCGGCGCCGCGCTACGTCGCCGTGCACCGCGACGCTCACGGCGTTCCGGACGGATATGCCACCTACGTGCTCGACGGCGGCACGCTGACGATCGACGAGACCATCGCCGCCGACGACGCCGTGTTCGCGGCGCTCGCCCGGTTCGCGCTGGACCACGACCTGGTCACGGAGGTGGTGTTCAAGCACGTCCCCACGGACCATCCGCTGCGGTGGATGCTCGCGGACTTCAACGCGGGGCCGACGAGCGGCGAGATGGACTGGCTCTGGGTGAGGCTGCTGGACGTGCCGAGGGCGCTGACCGCGCGAGGCTGGCTCACCGACGGTGAGATCGTGCTCGACGTCGACGACCCGTTCCTCGGGGAGCGCCACCGCTACCTGCTGACCGTCGAGGACGGGAAGGCCGAATGCGTGGGGACGACCCGTGCTCCGGACCTGTCGCTGGACGTGCGTGACCTGGGCTCGATCTACCTGGGAGGGACGGCACCCAGTACTCTCGTCCGCGCCGGACATGTCCTGGCACACGGCTGCACCGTCAATGCTGACGCTCTGTTCCGTGCCGAACGCCCTCCGCATTGCCTGCACTGGTTCTGATGGACGTCTGGACCAAAGTATGACGGCGCGTTAGGCCCAGGTATGACGCGAACGGACGGTCACGTCGTTATTGTCCGTTCCGTTGCACATCATCAACCCGTAAACCCCCTTTCCGCCGGAGGGACAGCCGCGTCATGTGGGAAGTTCTGCAGTCAGCGACCGACGTCCGGTCGCGCGTCACCGAGTGGATGGGGAAGCGGTTCCTCGCGCACCTCAGCAAGACCGGGTTCGACCTCGAGTCGTCCTGGTTCGTGCCGTCGCGAGTGCTCGCTCCGCTGCGGCGCAACGGCCTGGACCCCGTGCCGGAGCTGGCGCGGATGCAGGCCCACGGGCCGGTGACGCGGCTGCCGCTGCCGGTCACGGTGTGGCTGGTGACGGGTTACGAGGCGTCCAAGCAGGTGCTCGTGGACTCCGAGGCGTTCAGCAACGACTTCGGGCACCTGCGCGAGCTGGGGCTGTTCTCCGACGAGGCACCGGGCGGGCTGGGGTTCAGCGACCCGCCGGAGCACACGCGACTGCGCAAGGTGCTGACGCCGGAGTTCACCATGCGCCGCCTCTCCCGGCTCGTGCCCCGGATCGAGGCGATCGTGGCGGACCAGCTCGACCTGATGTCCATGAAGGACGGTCCCGTCGACCTCGTCGAACACTTCGCGATGACCGTGCCGGCGCTCACGATCTGCGAGCTGCTGGGCGTGCCCGCGAGTGAGCGCGAGGAGTTCCAGCGCCGCAGCGTCTCGCGGTTCGACCTCGGTGGCGCGGCCACGACCTCGCTGTCGGCCGTGTCGGAGTCGATCGTCTACTTCCGCGAGCTCGTGCGGTCCCAGCGGCTGAACCCGACCGACGGGCTGCTCGGCGAACTCGTCCGCAAGCACGGCGACGACCTGGGCGACGACGAGCTCGCGGGCCTCGCGGACGGCCTGCTCACCGGCGGGTTCGAGACGACGGCGAGCATGATCTCGCTCGGCACCCTCGCGCTGCTGCGCGACCCCGGCCTGCGCGAACAGGCCCTCGGCGACGAGAAGGCCGTGAACGGGCTGGTCGACGAGCTGCTGCGGCACCTGAGCGTCGTGTCGGTGGCGTTCCTGCGGATCGCGCGCCACGACATCGAGGTCGCTGGCACGAAGATCAAGGCGGGCGACATCGTGGCGTGCTCGCTGTCCCAGGCGAACCGCGACCCGAGCGCGTACCCGAGCCCGGACGTCATCGTCCCGGAGCGTGCCGCCGGCCAGCACCTCGCGTTCGGCTACGGCGCGCACCGCTGCATCGGCGCCGAGCTCGCGAAGATGGAGCTGCGGATCGCCTACCCGGCGCTCGTCAAGCGGTTCCCGGAGATGCGCCTCGCGGTGGCGCCGGGCGACCTGTCGTTCCGCAAGCTCTCGATCGTCTACGGGCTGCACTCGATGCCGATGCACCTCGGCGCGCAGCCCAGTCCGATCCAGCAGGTTCTCTAACGGAGTCGGGTGGGGGATGGCCTGATACACCCAACTTCTCGCAGTCGGGGTTGAGGGTTCATCCCTCATGCCTTCGCGTTCGTGCTCGAACAGTCTCTACCTACCAACGCATTCCGCGAACGGAAGGTAGAGACCATGATCCGCCAGGCCATCATCGCCGCCGCCACCCTCTCGACCATCGCGCTCCCGGCCGTCGCCGCCGCCGACCCGATCATCGGCCAGCCCGTGCCGTGCGTGAAGGTCGCCGACCTCGCCGGTGCCGACTTCTCGGTGAAGCAGTGCGGCATCAGCGACGTCGACCAGTACCGCGCGGGCCTGGAGAACAACGGTGGCTCCTACTGCGGGCCGTCGTCGCTGTACAACGTGCTGCACCACTGGGCGCACGAGAGGAACGCGCCGGTCGGGTGGCTGACCACGAAGGTCAAGAACCTCGACCCGAAGGACCCGGCCGACCACAACATCATCACCAACTCCGTCGGCCGGATCGGTGTGGACGCGCAGTACACCAGCAAGGGCACGAGGCTGAGCACCCTGCGGACCGCGTGGACCATCGCGACCAAGCCCGCCCGTGACGCCGGCTGGAGCACCGCCACCGAGGGCATCAGTCCGCACGGGAACGCGGACTTCGGCGGTGACATGGCGAAGAAACTCGCCCGCGGGCCGTTGCAGATGCTCTACGGCCGTTACTCGGCCGGTCCGCAGAACAGCCTGCAGCGCGGCGGCGGGCACCTCGTCACGGTCACCGCGGTCGAGGGGTCGTTCGGCGGCAACACCGTGCAGGTCCGCTACATGGACCCGGCCAAGGCGGCCGACCACGGCGTCGGTGACTACCTGAAGACGCAGTCCACCTACGCGACGGTCACCGCGACGCTGACGAAGAGGTCCGTCTACGAGTACAGCCCGGTGACCGACAACCCGGACACCGACACCGACGAGAGCCTCACGCCGGGCACCTACCGCACGGTGACCCGCTGGCAGCTCACGACGGCGGGCTCGACGTCGACCACCACGGTGCTGGTGGAGGGCTTCAACTGGTTCGACATGGCCCCGCCCGTGGGCTGATGAAGACGTGAGAAAAGGCCACCCGGACCGGGTGGCCTTTTCTCACGTTCACTCCCGCGTGCCGATCGTGTCGATGGGCTGGGCGCGCAGCGACAACCGGGTGGACACCGCGATCGACACCAGGCCGAGCACCGCGGCGCCGGCGAGCGCGCCCAGGTAGACCAGGACCGACCCGGCGGGCAGCGGGCTGCCGGTGAGGCCGAGGGCGAGCACGGCCAGCGGCACCGCCGCCACCAGCGAGCCCAGCGCGGCGGCCAGTCCGACCGTCAGCAGCGCTTCGGTCCGCATCATCCGGACGATCTGGCGGCGACCGGTGCCGACCAGCCGCAGCAGGGCGAACTCGCGGCGGCGTGCGGCCGTGGACATGACCAGCGTGTTCGACACGGAGATCGCGACGTAGCCGAGGATCACGCCGACCGCGACCAGGTTGAGCAGGAACTGGGTCCGCTCGGCGCTCCGGTCCTGCGCCGCTACCCGTTCGGTCACCTTCAGGCCGGGATAGCGGCTGGTCAGGTCGTTGAGCGCGGTGGCGTCCGCGCCCTTCACGAGCACGGCGCTGTCCATACCGGCTGTGGTGTGGGCACGGGCGTCCGCGGCCGACAGCACGTAGTCGCCGAACGCGAGGTCGTGCTCGTAGGTCGCGACGACCTTCAGCTTCGCCTGCTGACCGTCCGCGAACCAGAACTCCACCATGTCGCCGATCAACTTGTCCTCCCAGGAGGCGTGCGCGTCGCTCAACGCGACCGTGCCCGTCCGGAGGTCGTCGATGCTGCCGGACACGACGCCGAGGTCGACCATGCCGCTCGCGGTGGCGTCGAGGCCGTTGGCCGGACGGCTCTGCACCTCGACGCTGTCACCGGTCGTGCTCGCGGTGATCACCTGGGTGCGCACCAGCGAGGTGGCCGTCCCTCCCGGGATCTGCCGGACGACCTCGGCGGGCACGCCGGTCACACCGGTGATCACGTGGTCAGCGGTGATCGACCGCTCGGTCTGCTGGTGCACGGCGGCCGTGACCGTCGTCTGGCTGTAGAAGTTCACCACCGCGAACCCGATGGCGAGCATCAGCGGCGTCACCGCGGCCGCGAGCCGCCGCGAGTTCTTCAGCACGTTCGCCGAGGCCAGGTAGCCGCTCACGCCGAACGACCTGGCCAGCACCGGCGCGATCACCCGGACGGCCGCCCCGATCACCCTCGGCCCGGTGAGCGCCAGCCCGATGATCAGCACGAGTGCCGCCGACACCGCGATCGCCGCGCCGATCTGCCCGCCGATGAACAACGGCACCACGGTCGCGCCGAGCCCGATCGCGGTCAGGAACCACCCGATGGCCAGCCGGACCTTGCCGACGTCCCGCTTCTGCACCGCGGCCTCGCCCAGCGCCTCGACGGGGTTGATCGACGACGGCCTGCGCGACGCGCTCCAGGCCGCGAGGCGTGCGGCGCCCACTCCGATCAGCAGGGCCGCCACCAGCGGGATCGGGCTGATCGAGAGGGCGAAGTCGTCCGGCACCACGCCGATCCGCGCGAACGCGGCCCGCAGTCCCTGGCTGACCCCGATGCCGAGCAGGCTGCCGATCACGCCGGCGACCACCGAGACGACCGTCGTCTCGACGCCGATGAGCTTGCGGACCTGCCGCGGCGTCGCGCCCACGGCCCGCAGCAGGGCGAACTCGCGGCGGCGTTGCTCGACGGTCAGGGCGAGGGTGCTGGCCACGACGAAGATCGCGACCAGGACCGCGTACCCGCCGAACGAGGCGGACAGGATCGTGAGGATCGACTTGGTCTGGCTGACGTCGTCGAACTCGGCGGCGCTGCGGTCGGCGCCGGACGACACCGTGACGTGGTCGTGCGCGAGTGCCTTCTCGACCTGCCGGGCATCGGCGCCCAGCACGCCGATGGCACTCAGCTGACCGGACCGCCCGAAGTGCGCGGCCGCCTCCGTCTCGCTGAAGAACACCGAGGCCTGGCGCGCGCGTCCGGCCGCCTCGGCGACTCCGGCCACGCGATAGGTCTCGGGGACGGACCGGGTCATGATCCTGATCTCGCCACCCACGCCGACGCCCGACTCGGCCGCCAGCGTTGAGTCCAGGACCACCTCGCCCGGCTTCGGCGCGGTGCCGTCCTTCAGCGTGAACGGCGCCAGCACGGCGGAGTCCCAGTTGTGACCGTACGTGGACCTGCTCGCGAGCGGCTGCCCGTCCTGCCCCACCACGACGGCGGGGAACGTCTGCTCGGGAACGGCCCGCGCACCCGGCACCGCGGCGATCTCGGCGACCAGCGCCGCGGGAACGGAGGGCTGTTCGGAGGCGTGTTCGAACGCCATGACGTCGCCGCCGGGCGGCCGCACGGTCCGGTCACCGGTGACGACCACGTCGGCGGCCGCGTAACGCTGGGTCGGCACGCCGCCGCGCAGGCCCGACTCCATCAGGATCCCGCAGGCCGCGACGAGCGCGGTGCCGCACAGGATGGCGACGAACGCGCCGACGAACCCGCCGGTGCGGGCCTTCACGGTCTGCCAGGCCAGGCTCAGCACCGCCGGTCACTCCCCACGAACCTCCATGCGATCACCAGCGTGAAGGCCAGCAACTCGGCGGTCAGGACCTGTCCCACGCTCACCAGTCCCCCAGGTGCGTCATGCGCTCGGCGACCCGCTCCGGCGTCGGGCCGGCCAGCTCACCCGCGAGCCGTCCGTCCGCCAGGAACAGCACGCTGTGCGCGGCCGAAGCGGCGACCGGGTCGTGCGTGACCATCAGGACCGTCTGCCCCATGTCGTCCACAATGGACCGCAGCAGGGTCAGCACCTGGTGCGCGGTCCTGGAGTCCAGCGCGCCGGTCGGTTCGTCGGCCAGCACCACCTCGGGCCGGGCCACCAGCGCGCGGGCGATCGCGACACGTTGCTGCTGGCCTCCCGACAGTTCGGACGGCAGCCGGTCGAGCCGTCCGTCGAGCCCGACCCTGGCGACGATCTCGTGCAGCCATCCCCGGTCCGCCGTGCGACCGGCGAGGCGCAGCGGCAGGGTGATGTTCTGCTCGACGGTCAGCGACGGCAGCAGGTTGTAGGCCTGGAAGACGAACCCGATCCGGTCGCGGCGCACTCGCGTCAGCGCGGCCTCCTTCAGGCGGCCCAGGTCGGTGTCGCCGAGCAGCACGCGCCCGGACGTCGGCCGGTCCATGCCCGACGCGCAGTGCAGGAAGGTGCTCTTGCCCGAGCCGGACGGTCCCATCACGGCGGTGAACGTGCCCCGCCGGATGCCGACGGTGACCTCGTCCAGCGCGGTGACGGCACCACCCCCTGAGCCGTACACCTTCCGCACCGCCTGCAGCGACAGCGCGTCTGCACTCATCACGTTCTCCTTGGCTCGCAACGACTTCTGAGCAAGAAGGTAGTTCTGCGAGGCGGTGCGGAACGATCACGCAGGCTGCCGGGAACGGGGTGGAGCAGGCTCTACCACCGGCCGGGTTCGTCGGCGCGGACAGATCGGGGAGGTCAGATTCGTCGGCTGCGACGAGGTGTCCGTGAGGCCGCCGAACCTAGCGTTGCCGGTGACCGGAGTCACGTCGACCTGGATGGGGCGCGGATGTCCAAGCTCAACGAGATCAACGACTGGCTGCAGGAGAACCTGCCGCGACTGGTGGCCGAGCACGGGGTGCCCGGCGCCGCGGTCGCCGTCAGCGTCGGCGACGAGGTGGCCGAGGCGGCGGCGGGGGTGCTCAACAAGAACACCGGCGTCGAGACGACGACCGACTCGCTGTTCCAGATCGGGTCGATCACCAAGGTCTGGACGACGACGCTCGCGATGCAACTGGTCGACGAGGACCTGCTGGACCTCGACGCGCCCGTGCGGGACTACCTGCCGGAGTTCCGGATCGCCGACGAGGACGCCGCCGCCCGGATCACGGTGCGGCAGTTGATGAACCACACGTCGGGCTTCGAAGGTGATCTCTTCACCGACACCGGCCGCGGCGACGACTGCGTGGAGAAGTACGTCGCCACGTTGCACGACACGCCCCAGCTCTTCGCGCCCGGCGAGATGTTCAGCTACAACAACGCGGGCTACTGCGTGCTCGGCCGGATCGTGGAGGTCATGCGCGGCAAGTCCTACGACGACTGCCTGCGCGAGCACCTGTTCGCCCCGCTCGGCCTGACGCACGCCGCCGCGGACGTCTACGAGGCGATCCTGCACCGCGCCGCCGCCGGGCACCTCACCCACGACGAGGCAGCCGGGCCGCAGACGGCGCCAATCTGGGCTTTGGTGCGGTCGAACTCGCCGGCCGGGTCGATGCTCGCGATGAGCGCCCGCGACCTGCTGAAGTTCGCGCGGATGCACATGAACGACGGCGCCGGGGTGCTGTCGCCGGACAGCGTCGCGGCCATGCGGCAGGTCCAGGTGAAGGTGCCCGACCTGGCGTTGATGGGGGACGCCTGGGGCCTGGGCTGGGAGCTGTTCCACTATCCACAAGCGACGGTCATCGGGCACGACGGCGGCACGATCGGGCAGAACGCCTTCCTGCGCCTGGTTCCCGAGCACGGCGTCACCGTCGCGTTGCTGACCAACGGCGGCAAGACGATCGACCTGTACCAGGCGATCTTCCGGCACGTGCTGCGCGAGCTCACCGGCGTCGAGTTGCCCGCGATGCCCGAGCCGGCGGCGGAACCCCCTCGGGTCGACGGCGAGCGGTTCACCGGCGTGTACGTGTCGGCGGTCGGCGAGCGCGTGGTCACCCAGGACGAGGACGGCCGGATCTGGATGGAGGTCATCCCGAAGGGGATCATGGCCGAGCTGAGCCCGGAGTCCGCCGGCAAGACCGAGCTGGTGCCGTGGCGTGACGACACGCTCGTCGCCGCCGAGCCCGTCATGGGCATCCACATGCCGCACGCGTTCGTCGGTGACGACGGGAACGGGCGGGCGCTGTTCCTGCACACCGGCCGCGCGGACCGCCGGGTCGTCCGGTGATCGCGGAGGCCTTCGCCGAAGCGGGCGTGGAGGGGTTCGTCCACGCCCGTGAGATCGGGGTGGACGGCCCGGAGGCCGGGCACGGCGCCGACGAACAGGTCGTGCTGGCGTCGGTGTTCAAGATCCCGGTCGCCGTGGCCTACGCGGCCGAGGTGGCGGCGGGACGGCTCGACGAGACGGCGCGGACGCGCGTCACGCCCCGCTACCGCATCGGCGGGATCGGCACGGCCGGGTGCCGCGACGACGTCGAGATGAGCTGGCGCGACCTGGCGTTGTTCATGATGTCCATGAGCGACAACGCCGCGACGGACGTCATCTTCCACCGCGTCGGGCAGGCCGCCGTCGACGCGGTGGTGGCCGACCTCCCGCGGACCCGGATCCTGGGTTGCTGCGAGAACCTCTTCGACTCGGTGGCCGCGGACGTCGGCGCGGACGAGATCGAGAAGGTGCTCGCCGAGCCGACGTGGGAGCTGGTCGGCAAGTTGTCCATTGTGGATCCCGAGCGCACCACCTCCTCGACGCCGAGGGAGATCACGACGTTGCTCGACGCGATCTGGACCGATCGCGCCGCGGCACCCGAGGCGTGCGAGCGCGTCCGGGCGATCATGGCCCAGCAGATCTGGCCGCACCGGCTCTCGTCGGGCTTCCCCGCCGACGTCCTGGTCGCCGCCAAGACCGGCACGCTGCCGAGCGTCCGCAACGAGGCCGGCGTCGTCACCTACCCGGACGGCCGCAGTTACGCCGTCGCGGTGTTCACCCGCTCGCAGTCGCTCGACCTGCGCAATCCCGGCGCCGACGCGGTGATCGGCCGCGCCGGACGCCTCGCCGTCGACCAACTCCGGAGGACGTCATGAAGCGTGCGGTGGCCCTGTTGGCGGCCGTTGCCCTGGCCGGGTGCGGCACCTCGGCGAACTCCGGCGGCCAGAACCTGGCCGAGGGCAAGACGTTCACGATGTCCGTCGGTGCTGATCCAGGCTCGCTCGATCCCGCGCTGACCGTCCTGTCGGTGGCACGGCAGGTCGGCCGGTTCCTCTACGGCAGGCTGATCGAACGCACGTCCAGCGGCGAGATCGTGGCCGGTCTCGCCGAGAAGTGGGAGGCGACGGTCACGACGGCGACTTTCACGCTGCGCCAAGGCATCACGTGCGCCGACGGTGCTCCGCTGACCGCCGCGGACGTCGCCGCGAACATCACCTTCGTCGGCGATCCCAAGAACAACTCACCACTGACCGGGCTCCAGGTCGCCCCCGGCACGACGGCCACGGCGGACGAGGCGACCCGCACCGTCACGGTGACGAGCGGCGGGCCCGACGCGTTCCTGCTGACCAACGTCGGCACGCTGCCGATCGTGTGCGCCAAGGGCCTGAGCGACCGCGCGTTGCTCGCCAAGGGCGAGCAGGGCACCGGCATGTTCACGGTTTCCGAGATCGTGCCCAACGACCACTACACCCTGGTACGGCGCAAGGACTTCGCGTGGGGTCCCGGCGACTGGGAGAAGGACCAGCAGGGCCTGCCGGACAAGGTGGTCGTCCGCGTGATCGCGAACGAGACGACCGCCGTGAACCTGTTGCTGTCCGGTCAGCTCACCGCCGCGACCGTGGCCGGACCTGACCAGGAACGCCTGTTCGGCCAGAAGATCGACCACGTCGACATCGCGACCCCGCTGGGCACGCTGTGGTTCAACCAGGCGGCGGGCCACCCCGGCCAGGATCCCGCCGTCCGGCGCGCGCTGGTCCAGGGGCTCGACCTCGCCCAGGTCGGCAAGGTGATGACCAACGGCAAGGGCAGGCCGTCCAAGAGCCTGGTGACCGTGGAACCCCGTCCCTGCACCGGCGACAACGTCGGGCCGAACCTGCTCGCGTTCGACAAGGCCGCGGCCACCGGTGCGCTGGACTCGGCGGGGTGGCGTGCCGGATCGGACGGCGTGCGGTCGAAGGACGGCACACCGTTGTCGGTCAAGCTGCTCCAGCCGACCGTCCTCGGCCCGACGGTGACCTCGGCCGCCGAGCTGATCCAGCAGGCGTGGCAGGCGATCGGCGTGCGGGTGGAGATCCAGCCCGTCGACGCAGCGGGCATCAACCAGACGTTGTTCGGCACCGGCGCGTGGGACGTGTCGATGGCGCCCGTGACGTTGTCGCTGCCGAGCCAGCTCGTCCCGTTCGCGTCCGGCCCGGTGCCGCCGCAGGGCGTGAACTTCGCCCACATCACCAATGCGGAGTTCGCCGCCGAGTCGAAGCAGGCCGCGTCACTGGCCGGTGCGGACGGCTGCGAGCACTGGAACAGGGCCGAGGCCGCGCTGGTGAAGGACACCAGCCTGGTGCCGTACTTCGACGCCGTCGTGCCGACCTTCGTCAAGGGCGCGCGGTTCAGCATCAGCGACAGCATCGACCCGGCCTCGATCAGGATGCTGGCCTCATGACCGGGTGGGCCCCGTTCGCCCGGCGGCGGGCACTCCGGTTCCTGACCTCGCTGTGGGTGCTGGTGACCGCGGCCTTCCTGATGATCCACCTGATCCCCGGCGACCCGGTCCGCGAGTCACTGGGCCTGGCCGCGCCACCGGACCTCGTCGCCGCCCGGCGCGCCGCCCTGGGCCTCGACGACCCGTTGCCCGTGCAGTACTGGCACTACCTCAGCGGCCTGTTCCGCGGCGAGTTCGGCACGTCGCTGATCAGCGGCACGCCGGTCGCGTCGCTGATCGGGGACCGCCTGCCCGCCACCGTGCAGCTGGCGGTGCTCGCCTTCCTGGTGGTCGTGGCCGTGGCGGTGCCGGTGGGCGTCGTGATGGCCGTCCTGACGAAGGGCGGCCGCCGGCGCGGCGGCGAGCTGGCGTTCACGTCGACGAGCGTGGTGCTGGCCGCGATCCCGGAGTTCCTGCTCGCCGTGGGGCTCGTCGGCCTGTTCGCCGTGCAGCTCGGCCTGTTCCCCGTGGCGGGCAACGACGCGGCCGGCTCGTGGGTGCTGCCGGTGCTGGCCCTGGCGATCGGCCCGGCCGCGGTGCTCGCCCGGATCGTGCGGGTGGAGCTGCTTTCCGTTCTGGGCAACGACTACGTGCGCACCGCACGGGCCAAGCGCCTGCCTGCACGGCTGGTGTACGTGCGGCACGCGCTGCCCAACGCCGTCACCGCCACGCTGACGTTGGGCGGCATGATGCTCGCCGCCCTCGTCGCGGGGACCGTGCTGGTGGAGAACGTGTTCGCGTGGCCGGGACTGGGGTCGACCATCGTCGGCTCCATCCAGCAGAAGGACTACCCGGCCGTGCAGGGCATCGTCCTGGTGTACGGGGCCGGGGTGCTGCTGGTGAACCTGGTGGTGGACGTGGTGCTGGCACTGCTCGATCCGCGTTCGACGATCAGGGAGGCGTGATGCGCCCGCTCGCACCACCGGCCGCAGGGGAGGCGGCATGCGTCGCTTGACCGTGCTCCGCTCCCCCGTCGGCGCCGCCTCCGCGGTCCTGCTCACCGTCCTCCTCGCCCTGGCGGTCTTCGCCCCGATCCTCTGGGGCGACCGTGCCGCCGCCATCGACACCGACGCACTCCAGCAGGGCCCGTCCGCGGACCACCTGCTGGGCACCGACCAGCTCGGCCGCGACATCTTCTTCCGGGTCCTCGTGGCCACCCGGCTCACGATCGGCCTCGCGCTGCTGGCGACGGTGATCGGCGTCGTCACGGGCCTGGTCCTCGGTTCCGTGCCCTCGGTGCTGCCGAGGTGGGCGGCGCGGATCGTCACGTCCGCGGTGAACATCGCGGTCGCGTTCCCCGGGCTGTTGCTGGCGCTGTTCTTCGCCGTCATCTTCGGCACCGGGACGATCGGCGCGGTGCTGGCCATCGCGTTCGCGATCACGCCGTCGTTCGCGCGTCTCACCCAGACGCTGACGGCCTCGGTCAGCGGACGGGACTTCATCGCGGCCGCGCGGGTGTGCGGGGTGGGCCGGTTCCGGCTGCTGACCCGGCACGTCCTGCCCAACATCGCCGAACCCCTCGTCATCAACGCCACGCTCGCGGCCGGGTCGGCGCTGACCGCGTTCGCCGGGCTGTCGTTCCTGGGCATCGGTGTGCAGGCGCCCTCCTACGACTGGGGACGGCTGCTCGGCGAAGGCCTCAACCGCATCTACATCTCCCCCGCTCCCGCGCTCGGACCGGCGGTCGCGGTGGTGCTCGCGGGGCTCGCGTTCAACCTGTTCGGGGAGGCCGCCGCGGCAGGCCATCGTCAGCGGTCACACCGCTCGGCGACTCCGCCGCCGAAGACCACCGGCGTACCAACAGATGGCGGGTTGCTGACCGTCCGGAACCTGCACGTCACCTTCCCAGGCGGCATCACGCCGGTGCGCGGCGTGTCGTTCACCGTCCACAACGGAGAGATGATCGGCGTGGTCGGCGAGTCCGGCTCTGGCAAAAGCCTCACCGCGCTGGCCGTGTCGCGGCTCGTGGAGCATCCCGGTTCGGTCACCGCGGACACGTTGGAGTTCAACGGAAAGCCGCTCGACCGGACTCCGGACCGTGAGCTGGGCACGCGGCTCGCCATGGTGTTCCAGGACCCGACGACGTCCTTCAACCCGACGAAGCGCATCGGCCGGCAGCTCGCCGAGGTGTCCGAGGTGCACCAGGGGTTCGACCGCAGGGCCGCGGCGCGCAAGGCCGTCGACCGGCTCGACGCCGTGCGGATCCCGGAGCCGGAACGCCGGGCGAAGCAGTACCCGCACGAGTTCTCGGGCGGCATGCGGCAGCGGGCGATGATCGCGATGGGACTGATGGGCGAACCGCAGCTGGTGATCGCCGACGAACCCACCACCGCGCTCGACGTCACCGTGCAGCGCGAGGTGCTCAAGCTGCTCGCCAGGATCAGGGAGGTCCGCAGTGCCGCGGTGCTGCTCATCAGCCACGACATCACCGTCGTGGCGCAGACCTGCGACCGCGTGCTCGTGATGTACGCGGGCCGGATCGTCGAGGAACTGCCCACGGACGAGCTCTTCACGGCCGCGCGGCACCCGTACACGACGGCGCTGCTGAAGGCGGTGCCGGACCTCGACACGGACCGGGACGCACCGCTCGCGGTCATCCCCGGACGGCCACCGGAGCCCGGCGAGATCGGCCGCGGGTGCCCGTTCGCGCCGCGGTGCCCGCTCGCCGACGACCAGTGCCGCACCGAAGAACCCGAACTCACGACCCTCCGGCCGGACCACCGGGTCGCGTGCTGGAAGTCGGAGACCGAACTGGCAGGTGTGCGATGAGCGAACTCGTCTTCACCAACGTCACCGTCCGCTTCGGCCACCACACGGCCGTCGACGACGTCAGCCTCACCGTGCCGGCGGGGCAGGTCGTGGGCCTGGTCGGCGAGTCCGGGTCGGGCAAGTCGACGCTCGCCGCCACCGCGGTCGGTCTCCGCACACCCACCTCGGGCCACATCAGCGCGGACGGCAAGGTCCAGATGGTCTTCCAGGACCCGTACTCGTCGCTCGACCCGCGGATGAGCATCGGCAACTCGATCGCCGAGGCCATGCCGCGAGGCACCGACAAGAAGGCCGAGGTCGCGCGGCTGCTCGGCCTGGTGAACCTCGACCCCGGCCGGGCCACGGCACTGCCGGCGAGGCTCTCCGGCGGGCAACGGCAACGGGTCGCGCTCGCCAGGGCGCTGGCCGGACGTCCCAGGGTCGTCATCGCCGACGAGATCACGTCCGCGCTCGACGTGTCCGTGCAGGGCGCCGTGCTGAACCTGGTGCGGGACCTGCAACGACAGCTCGGCCTCTCCATGCTGTTCATCTCGCACAACCTCGCCGTCGTGCGGTACGTGAGCGACCGCATCGCGGTGATGAAGGCGGGCAGGATCGTGGAGGAGGGTCCGGCCGGACAGGTCCTCGAAGACCCGCAGCACGAGTACACGCGCGAGCTGCTCGCGGCCGCGCCGAGACGGCACAAGAGGCTGGAGGCTTCATGATCGACGATCTGCACGGGCGCAGCGTCGTCGCGGACGCCCACAACGACCTGCTGGACGCCATCGTCCACCGCCCGGTCGAGCGGTGGGTGCCGCACTTCCGCGACCGGTGGCTGCCGCAGCTCCAGCAGGGCGGGGTGAACCTGCAGGTGCTGCCGGTGTTCGTCGACGACCTGTTCCGGCCGGAAGGCGCGCTCAGGCAGACGCTGCGGATGGTCGAGGCGGCGCACCGCATCGCCGAGGCGAGCCCGGAGACCAGGCTCTGCCTCGACGGCACCGACATCGACCAGGCGCTGGCCGGCGGCCAGATCGCGCTCGTGCTCGCGCTGGAGAGCGCACCGGGCGTCGGCGAGGACGTGGAGCTCCTCCAGACCCTGTACCGGCTGGGCGTGCGCATCGCGTCCCTCGCCCACTTCGGCCGCACCGCGCTCGCCGACGGCAGCGGCGAGGACGCCACCGGCAGCAGGCTGACCAGGGCCGGCGTCGCCGCGCACGCCGAGATGGAACGCCTCGGCATGATCTTCGACGTCAGCCACCTGGGCGTGGCGGGCGTCGACCACGTGCTGGAGCTCTCGTCCCGTCCGGTGATGGCGACGCACTCGTCGGCACGGGCGTTGCGCGATCACCACCGCAACCTCACCGACGAGCAGCTGAGGGGCATCGCGGACAACGGCGGCGTGGTGTGCGTGAACTTCTTCGCGCCGTTCCTGCACGAGTCCGACTTCACGATCGACCGCCTGGTCGACCACATCGAGCACATCGCGGGCGTCATGGGCGTGCGCCACGTCGGCCTCGGCCCGGACTTCGTCAAGGAGGTCCTCGAGGACGTCACACCGCCGTGCTGCGAGGCGCAGTTGATCGAGGGCGTCCCGACCGACCGGTTCCTGCCAGGGTTGGAGGGTCCGGCGGGACTGCCGCTGGTGACGGAGGCACTGCAGAAGAGGGGCTGGCCGGAAGAGGACGTCGTCCGCGTCCTCGGCCTGAACGTGCTCGACCTGTTCCGTTCCGAACTGAGGGGATCCGCATCGTGACCACCATCGAGGACCTGTACGGCCACGCGCTGCCGGAACAGCCCGCCATCTCGCCCGACGGGTCCGAGGTCGTGTACGTCCTGCGCACCACCGACCGCGAGAACGACCGCGACGAACGGGCGCTGTGGCGGGTGTCCCCCGGTGGCGAGGCCCGGCAGCTGACCAGGGGCAGGTCGGACAACGCTCCGGCCTGGTCCCCGGACGGCACGCGGATCGCGTTCCTGCGCGCCGGGGACGGTCCCGCGCAGGTCTGGCTGCTGCCCGCCGGCGGAGGCGAGCCGGAGCAGGTGACGGACCTGCCGCACGGCGCGGGCGCGCCCGTCTGGAGCGAGGACGGCACCAAGCTCGCGTTCACCGCACCCGTCGACATCGCGGACGCCAAGGCACCGATCGTGGCCGGCCGCCTCGACTACAAGGCCGACGGGCCCGGCTACCTGCGCAGCCTCCGCTCCCATCCGCACGTGCTCGACCTCGGCACCCGTGAGGTCCGGCAGATCACCGACGGCGACTGGCACGCCGGCTCGCTCGCGTGGTCACCGGACGGCACGAAGCTCGCGTTCACCGCCGGGCGCGAGGACGACGCCGACCTGACGTTCCGGGCCGCGGTGCACCTGGCCGACGTGGACGGAGGGTCCGAGCCGGAACTGGCCGGGCTCGCGGAGGGACAGGCCGGGACGATCACGTGGGCGCCGGACGGCATGCTCGTCGTCGGACGGATCACCGCGACCTCCGGACACCTCAGCCTGCTGCACCTCTCGGCGGACGGCGAGGTGCGCGACCTGTCGGCGCCGCTGGACCGCAACGTCATGCCCGGCATGGCGGGCTACCCCGGCGGCCTGCCGGCCCTGCACGGGGACTCGGTGGTGTTCTGCGCCCGCGACCGGGGCTGCACCCAGCTCTACTCCGTGGACCTCGGCGGAGGCGAGCCGCGGCTCGTCCTGGGCGGCGACTCCCGAGTCGTGACAGGGCTTTCCGTCGCAGGAGACACCGCGGCCGTCGTCCTGAGCAGCCCGACCTCCTACGGCGAGGTCGCCACCGTCGACCTGACCACGGGCGAGGTCACCGTCCACACCGGACACAACACCGTCGGCGTCCTCGTCCGCGAGGAACGCGAGTTCACGATCTCGGACGGCACCGTCGTGCACGGCTGGCTGGTCCGCGACCCCGCGGGCACCGGTCCCGCGCCACTGCTGCTCGACATCCACGGCGGCCCGCACAACGCGTGGAACGGCACGGCCGACCCGGTCCACCTCTACCACCAGGTCCTGGCACAGCAGGGCTGGGCGGTGCTGCTCCTCAACCCGCGCGCCAGTGACGGCTACGGCGAGGCGTTCTACACGGCCGCGCTGGGCGCGTGGGGCAAGGCCGACGCCAAGGACTTCCTCGAGCCGATCGACCAGCTGGTGGCCGAGGGGCTCGCCGATCCGGCCAGGCTCGCCGTCACCGGGTACAGCTACGGCGGCTACATGACCTGCTACCTGACCAGCCGCGACAGCAGGTTCGCCGCCGCCGTCGCGGGCGGTGTTGTCAGCGACCTGACCAGCATGGCGGGCACGTCCGACGGCGGTCACTACATGACCGAGCTGGAGCTGGGCGGCGCGGGCGAGCACCTCGCCGAACTCTCCCCGCTGACCCACGTCGCCGACGTCCGCACGCCCACCCTGATCTACCAGGGCGCGCGCGACGAGAGGTGCCCCGTCGGCCAGGCCGAGCAGTGGTTCACGGCACTGCGCCAGAACGGCGTGCCCGCGAAGCTGGTGCTCTACCCGGACGAGTCGCACCTGTTCATCCTGAGCGGCAAGCCGTCGCACCGCGAGGACTTCAACCGCCGCGTCGTCGACTGGGTGCGCGAGCACGCGGAGGGTCGCAAGACGCTAGACCAGAAGCATTGGCAGCGCAGGCTTTCCGCACTCGCGAAGAAGCACGACCTGCCCGGCGCCGCACTCGGAATCCTCTACAAGGGCGAGACGGTCCTCGCGCACCACGGCGTGCTGAACCTCTCGACCGGGGTCGAGGTCACCGACGACACGATCTTCCAGATCGGCTCGATGGGCAAGGTGTTCACGACGACCGTCGTGATGCGGCTCGTCGACGAGGGCCTGCTCGACCTCGACGCGCCGATCGTCGACGTGCTGCCCGAACTGAAGCTCTCCGACCCGGTGGTCGAGCAGAAGGTGACCATGCGGCACCTCCTCACGCACACCAGCGGCATCGACGGCGACAACTTCACCGACACCGGCCGCGGCGACGACTGCCTGGAGCGCTACACCGAGCTGCTCGCCGACGCCGCCCAGAACCACCCGCTCGGCGCGACGTTCTCCTACAGCAACGCCGGTTTCGTCCTCGCCGGGCGCGTGATCGAGAAGCTCACCGGCAAGACGTGGGACGTCGCGATGCGGGAGAAGCTCTTCGCCCCGCTCGGGCTCACCCGCACCGGCACGCTGCCGGAGGAGGCGCTGCTGCACCGCGCCGCCGTCGGCCACGTCACCAAGGACGAGAAGCTCGAACCGGCGCCGGTGTGGATGCTGCCGCGCTCGGTCGGCCCGGCCGGGACGATCTTCGGCAGCACCGGGGACGTCCTCAAGTTCGCGGCGATGCACCTGAACGGCGGTGTGGCGCAGGACGGCACACGGGTGCTGTCGGAGGCGTCGGCGGCCGCGATGACCGAGAAGCAGACCGACGTGCCCGACCCTGAGGCGCTGGGCGACTCGTGGGGCATCGGCTGGATCCGGTTCGGCTGGGACGGGCAGCGGCTGGTCGGCCACGACGGCAACACCATCGGGCAGTCCGCGTTCCTGCGCATCCTTCCCGGGCACGACCTCGCGGTCACGTTGCTGACCAACGGCGACACCGCCCGCGAGGTGTACCTGGAGCTGTACAAGGAGATCTTCGCCGAACTCGCGGACCTCGACATGCCGATGCCGCGGGTGCCGGCCGCCGAGCCGCCGGCCGTGGACAACGCGCTCTACCTGGGCAGGTACGAGCGGGCCTCCATGATCCTCGACATCGTCGAGGGTGAGAGCGGGCTGCAGCTGGACGTGACGCCCACCGGTCCGATGGCCGACATGTTCCCCAAGCCGCCCGTGGTCGACCTCGTCCCGGCCGGCGACGGTCGTTTCCTCTACCTGTGGCCGGACTCCCAGAGCTGGTCCTCCCTGGTGTTCTACTCGCTGCCCACCGGGGAGCAGTACGTGCACATGGGTGTCCGCGCCACCCCGAAGGTGTCCTGATGAACCTGCTGAACGACATCGGGCGGCTCGTGTCCTGCGAGTCGCCGTCCACCGACCTGGCGGCGGTGGCCCGCAGTGCGGAGGTCACCGCCGAGGTGGGTGCCGCACTGCTCGGCTCGGAGCCGGAACGGATCGTGCTCGACGGCCGCACCCACCTGCGGTGGCGGCTGGGTTCGGGGCCGCGCAAGGTGTTGCTGCTCGGCCACCACGACACGGTGTGGCCGATCGGGACGCTGGAACGGATTCCGTTCAGCGTGCAGGACGGCGTCCTGCACGGGCCCGGCTGCTTCGACATGAAGACCGGCGTGGCGATGATCTTCCACGCGGTCGCGTCGCTGGGTTCTCCCGACGGCGTCACGGTTCTCGTGACCGGAGACGAGGAGATCGGCTCGCCGTCGTCGCGCGGCCTGATCGAGACCGAGGCGGTGGAGCACGCGGCGGTCCTCGTCTGCGAGGGGTCGGCGGACGGCGGCGCGCTCAAGACCGAACGCAAGGGCACGTCGATGTACGAGGTGACGCTGCACGGCCGCGCCTCGCACGCCGGGCTCGAACCCGAACGCGGCGTGAACGCCACGATCGAAGCGGCGCACCAGATCCTGGCGGTCTCCCGGTTGGCCGACGCCGCTGCCGGCACGACCGTGGTGCCGACCGTGCTGTCCTCCGGCACGACGACGAACACCGTTCCCGCGCAGGGGAAGTTCATGGTGGACGTGCGCGTGCGGAACCTCGCCGAGCAGCTCCGGGTCGACGAGGACATGAAGGCACTGCAGCCCGTGCTCGACGGCGCGAAGGTCGAGGTCGACGGCGGCCCGAACCGCCCACCGATGGAGCTCTCCGCGTCCTCGGCGTTGTTCGAGCTGGCTGCGAAACTTCTTCCGGGGATCACGCAGGCGGCGGTCGGTGGCGCGTCCGACGGCAACTTCACGGCGGGCCTGGGCATCCCGACGCTCGACGGGCTCGGCGCCGTCGGCGGCGGGGCACATGCCGAGCACGAGCACGTGCTGGTGTCGGAACTGGTCCCGCGCACCCGGCTGCTCGCGGCCCTGGTGAGGGAGCTGACATGACGTTGGTGGCACAGAACGTCGTCGTCCGCCAGCTCACCGAGTTCACCGAACTCGTTGCCACGCAACGGCTGTACGAGTCGATCTGGCGGTCGAACGGCAACACTCCCCCGGTCACCGCCGAGCTGCTGCGGGCGATGACCAAGGCGGGCAGCTACGTCGCGGGCGCGTTCGACGGCGACGACCTGATCGGCGCGTGCATCGGTTTCTGCTCGCCGCCGGACGCGGGCGCCCTGCACAGCCACATCGCCGGGGTGGCGGCGGGCGCGCGGGGCCGCAACGTCGGCTATGCGTTGAAGCTCCACCAGCGGACGTGGGCGCTGGAACGGGGGCTGCGCGAGGTCACCTGGACGTTCGACCCGCTGGTGCGCCGCAACGCCTACTTCAACCTGGGCAAGCTCGGCGCGGACGCGACCGAGTACCTGCCGGACTTCTACGGCCTGATGCACGACGACATCAACGCCGGCGGCGAGAGCGACAGGCTGCTGGTCAGCTGGCGGGTCGAGGCCCCGGAGGTCGTCGCCGCCTGTGCCGGTCAGCCGAGGGTCGTCAGCGCCACGGGTGGGGTCGCCCTGGGCATCTCGGACAGCTCGATGCCCGTGCGAGGCACGTGCACGGGCTCCACCGTGCTGGTAGCCGTGCCCCCGGACATCGAGGCGCTGCGGGTCACGAACCCGGCCGCGGCCACCGAGTGGCGTCATGCCGTGCGGGAGGTGCTCGGCGGGCTGCTCGCGAGCGGCGCCCGCGTCATCGGGTTCGACAGGTCCGGTTGGTACGTAGTGGAAAGGAGCAGTTCGTGAAGTTGGACGGGGTGGAGATCCGCTGGATCGAGATGCCGCTGAAGTCGCCGTTCCGCACCTCGTTCGGCACACAGACCGTGCGGCAGTTGCTGCTGCTGCGCGCTGTCACGGACGAGGGCGAGGGCTGGGGCGAGTGCGTCGCGATGGCCGACCCGGTGTACTCGACCGAGTACATGGAGGGCTGCGCGGACGTGTTGCGGCGGTTCCTGATCCCGGCGCTGACGGGGCCGATCGACGGCATCTCGGTGGCCCCTCGCGTTGCGAGGTTCCGCGGGCACCGGATGGCCAAGGCCGCGCTGGAAATGGCCGTCCTGGACGCCGAACTGCGTGCGCGCGGGGTGTCGTTCGGCCGTGAGCTGGGCGCTGTCCGCGATCGCGTGCCGTGCGGGGTGTCGGTCGGGATCATGAACTCGATCCCGGAACTCCTGGACGCGGTCGGCGGGTACGTCGACGAGGGGTACGTGCGGATCAAGCTGAAGATCGAACCGGGCTGGGACCTCGACCCCGTGCGGGCCGTCCGCGAGCGTTTCGGTGACGACGTGCTGCTGCAGGTCGACGCCAACACCGCCTACACGCTCGGCGACGCCCGGCACCTCGCGAAGCTCGACCCGTTCGACCTCCTGCTGATCGAACAGCCGCTGGACGAGGAGGAACTGCTCGCGCACGCCGAACTCGCCAAGGTCGTGCAGACGCCGATCTGCCTCGACGAGTCGATCACCTCGGCGTCGTCGGCGGCCGACGCGATCAAGCTCGGCGCCTGCCAGATCGTCAACATCAAGCCCGGCCGGGTCGGCGGCTACCTGGAGGCCCGCCGCATCCACGACGTCTGCGCGGCGCACGGGATCGCGGTGTGGTGCGGCGGAATGCTGGAGACCGGCATCGGCCGTGCCGCGAACGTGGCGCTGGCGGCGTTGCCCGGCTGCACGCTGCCCGGCGACACCTCGGCGTCGGACCGCTACTACCAGATGGACATCACCGAGCCGTTCGTGCTGGACGACGGGCACCTGACCGTGCCGACCGGTCCGGGCCTGGGTGTGACGCCGTTGCCGGACGCCCTGGACGCGGTCACGGTGAAGACGGAGTGGATTCCTGTGGCATAAAAGCCGCACTGACCTGCGGAAATATGATTCCGCAGGTCAGTGCGGCTCCACTCAAATTCGTTGAGGGACGTACTGGCATGCTGAGGTTCGCAGGTATGAGCTCGCGCTGCCGCAAGCTGACCGACGAAGGTCGAGGTAGCCCTGCAACAACCCGACGACATCCAGACCCGCTCTGACCCGTGCCCGGGAACCGCGACTTCGTCCCGATGATGATCAGCGAACAGTGACGGTTCGACCGCGCGATCAACGGCCGGACCAAGGCGTGGGCCGTCAGCACACCACCGGCCGGCTACGCGATGCACCTCGATCGGTGGACGATCTTCCACGTCGTGCGCACCCTCACCGCGCTCGCCGCGTTCCTGTTCGTCATCGCGATCGCCGTCCCACGCATCCCGTGCGGCGCAACCGGTCTACCAGCCCACGAGCAGCTGACCGAGCACCGCGGCGGGCACGGCAAGCAGGTACAGCGCGATCGCGTGCCAGCGATAAGCCGACATCGTGAACCACCGCACCACGGTCAGTCCGCCGTCGTTCCACATCAGACGGGGGCGCAGGCCGGAGCGCCAGATCAGTTCCAGCAGTGGCAGCGCCACCACGATGACGACCACCCAGGCAGGCAGCCATGCCGGGATTCGCACGATCTCCGATGCGGGCACGATCGCCGCCACGGCCACGAGCATCACGGCGGCGAAGTAGTTGATCAGCTTGCTGCGGCGGATCTCGTTCACGAACAAAACTCCCACCAGGTCAGCGGAGGCCGGCGAGTTCGTCGCCGGCCTACGGCCAAGACCCTCCATCGTGGACTGAACTCTCGCACCTGCTGCGCCACGACTCGCGGCCGCCCCCAGAGCCGCACTCACTCGGACTGATCCGTCCCGGAACCTTCTTGGTGATCACCCGTGTCTTTGGTTGCGGAACAGTCAGGGCTCGTTGACGTGTCTCTGAGCGCCGCGCCAGACTCGTGCTCGGCAGCGCTGCCAGAACTCGTCCACCGCGACCATCGGAGTTTCTCTCGTGCGCCACCGCCGTTGGGCCGAAGGCCTGAGTCGCGGTGTCATGACCATGGGTGCACAAGTCCGGCGCTCTCGTCCGCGCATCGACGAGGTCGCGCACGCGGCCGGTGTCTCAAAGTCCACCGTCTCCCGTGTGATCAACGACGAGCCGCATGTCAGCCAACGGTCCCGCGACGCCGTACGGCGGGCGATCGAACGCCTGGGCTACAGCCCCAGCCACGCGGCTCGGACACTCGCGGGCAGCAAGGCGAACGCGATCGCACTGGTGGTGCAGGACCAGGGCAGCCATGTGCTCACCGACCCGTTCGTCGCAAGTGTGCTTCGCGGTGTGCACGCGGAACTTGCCGGACGGGGAATCCACGTGCTTCTGATGACCAGCCAACACACCGCCAACCAGGACCTCGCGAACTATCTGACCGGCGGACATGTCGACGGTGTGCTCGTGATGTGCCTGCACTGTGACGACCCGCTGCCCCGGATGCTGCGCGAAAGCGGCCTTCCTCTCGTCATGGGCGGCAGGCCGCTCGCGGGTGGCGACATCCCGTTCGTCGATGCCGACAACTTCACCGGAGCACTGGAAGCGGCGCGTCATCTCGTGTCACTGAGCCGCAACAGAATTGCGACCATCGCCGGCCCGAGGAACACAGCGGTCGGCATGGAGCGGCTGAGTGGATGGTTGCGCGGCGTCAGCGAGCACCGCATTCCGACGGATCTGGTGGTGCACAGCGACTTCACTTCCGAGGGCGGTGCCCGTGCGATGAACGCGCTGCTGAACAGAGCGCCGGACCTGGACGCTGTCTTCGTCGCCGCCGACATCATGGCGCTGGGCGCCCTGGACGTCCTGCACGCCAAAGGAAAGAGGATCCCCGACGACGTCGCGATCATCGGTTTTGACGACTCCGCGATGGCCGCCGACGCCAGCCCTCCGCTCACCACGGTGCGCCAGGACATCGAACAGTTCGGGAGCACCATGGCCTGGCGGCTGATCGCCGAAATCGCCGGCGAAACACAGCTGCCTTCGTCTGTCCTGCTGCCCACCTCACTGGTGCGCCGGCTCAGCGCGTGATCTCGTGACGTTCCAAGCGATGTGAGACGCGTTCTGCTGTCGAGGACCGGTTCCACACCGGACCGACCGGCATCCGCGCGGCAGCCGGCCCACCACTCGCCACGATCTCGTCATCCCGCCCTGACCGGTCGGCGCTCGCGCCTCCGTCGCCGGCCACCGAAGACCGGCCGGGCAGAACCAGCGTGCGAGCAGGCGTTCGAGCAACGCCCTGGAGGATCGCTCAGTCGAAGTGCTCGGTCAGCACCTCGTCCACCTGTCTGCCCTCGAGCAACGTGACTTGGTGCGGCACCCCCGAATCACCATCGACTCGGTGCCGAGCTGCTCGCGTGCCTCACGCTCGTCCAACGGCCCGTCCGGGATCCACTCGAGCAGGGAACCATCCGGCCGCAGCAGCACCACGTCGAGGAAGATCCGGTCCTGAGCCGGGGTCCTCCGCTGGAAGAGGACCCTGGTGACCTCGTACATCGAGTCGACCCGGACGTGGACGTAACCACACGGTCGCCCGTCCACCCTGAGCTCGCTCACCTTTCCGTCGTAGACGGCAAGGTCGTCCGGCAGCGGCGTCGAGTCCTTGAACCGGTCTGCGTCCATGTCGGTCCCTGAACCTTTGTAGGGTCTCGCCTCGCGTGACATGTCGATCTTGTTTGACCTGCGGATCTACTCGTGTCTCACGGCGATGGCACCGTGATCAGTCTCAGTGGTCGTGTCACTTCCTCAGGTAATGCTCGCTTGTGGTCTGATCAGTTGAAGTCAGCCGGGCCCGTCCGCGCGCGTTGGTGTCTACCCTTCCGAGACGTGAAATCCGTTGTCGATCACTACTTCGGGCTGCTGTCCGCGGATGTGCTGCCATCGGACGCGTTCTGTCTCACGGCGGTGCAGGGCCTGACCGTTGACGAGGCACTTGAGCGTTTCGACGGCTATCCCGGTTGGGCTGTTGCTGACCTGGCCGAGTTGGGACAGCGAGCAATCGCCGTGTACCCGGATGAACTTCCGACCGTCATCGCGGACGAGGTGGACGGCTGGGTTCTCCTGGCGGAGAACAACGGCTGGCACGGAGCGAAAACTTCGGTGCTGCAAAGGATGTCGGCGGGCACGGTGGTCGCGTCGGCGTTCTGGAACGTCAACCGGCACAGCATGATCAGCCTTGCGCGCGACGGACAGATGCTCGCCGCGTTCGACTTCGTCATCGGCCGTGAGCGGCCGGCCGCGCTAGTGCCGCATCTGGACGGGTTGGAGTTCGCCGACCCCTACCGCGCGACCGCGGAGGCGCTCGCGTTCGTGGAACGGGTTTCCGGTGTACGGCTCACGGCGGAGTGGGCGACCGGCAGGCACCCCGCGTCGGCTGTTGGGGACCTCTGGCGGTTCCACCAGTCCGATGCCGTGGGCTGGCTCGACGTCAACGCGCCGGAGGTGCTCGCGGCGCTGGCGGTTGCCGACGCGAATGATGTTCGATCGGCCACGGAGATGGTGGTTTCCCAGGTGTGCGAGGGTCTCGAGACCGATGGCGCGTCGTTGCCGCAGGCGTACCGGCGGGTGCTGGAGCTGCGGTGGGAACGAAGCCGGCCACTCGACCCTGCGATGGACCGCATCGCACAGCTCCACGCGGCTGTCGCCCGCCGGAACACCGTGCCGCTGGAGGAACGCGCGGCCGAGGCTTGCGCACACGCGATCGCGGCCGGCCTCGCGCTGCAGGAGCGAGATCCGTCCGTTGCGCTCGCATCGGCGATGTACAACGCCTGTCAGGCCGATCGGGCCCGATGGCCTGCACTCCGGGCTGCTGTACGTGCGCGGCTGTCCTGAAGCCACGCCGCGCAACAGGTGGGCGCTGCTCTGGCGCGGTTTGACGAGCGGCGTCAGCGAACGTGGTGGCGGAACACACCGTCGTTGAAAGTCAGCCACGCACCCCCGTCGGCCGGAATCACGCCGTACGCGTCCTCGGTGCGCGCGTCGAAGGTGCCGAGGTGCGCGCCCGTGCGCACGTCGACCACGTGATGGCGGAACCACTCCTCGTCATTGCCTTCACCACCGGCCACCACGAATGCGGTATCGGCGTCCAGGTAGCCACCCGCCCACTCCAGCCACGCGTTCTCGTCGTACCCGAGGTCCGCCACACTTATCTGGATGACCACTTCGCCATCCGGGTAAGTGTGGAACGCGACGTCACCCTGTCGTGGTGGACGGTCATGAAGTGGTGGCCGTCCGCCGCGAGCGCTACCAGCACGCGGTCCTCCCACGGGTACGGGACTACGTCGAGCGCGGTGTCGCTGAGCCTGCCACGGAACAGGAACGACCCGTCCTGCCCCTCGCCCACGTCGACCAGCACGTCGGTGCCGTTGGGGTGGACGTGCTGGTGCCCGCCGTGGCCGACGGTGCCCAGGTCGGCGCTGGCGAGCACCGCCCCGGTGGCCGCGTCCAGCACGTGCCAGGTGTCCTTGCTGTCGTTCCAGTGCCCATCGCGTCCGGCCGGAACAGCCATACAACCTTGCCGTCGAGCGAGAAAGCGCATCCCGCCAGGACACCGCGCACCTTCTCCTGGAACGCGCCGAACGCGTGCCGCCACCGCACCACGCCGGCACGGTCCACGCACACCAGTTCGTTGTCCGTCGTGTAGACCGCGCTCGTCAGGTCCGGCGCGACCGCCTGTTCCCTCGGCGCAGCTGCCACAGGGAAGGCGACCTCGCCCGGAGCGTGGATGGCGCCGTCGCTATACCTGGCCGGGGTGATCATGCCCGCACGCTAGCCGAGCAGCCGAGCAACGTCGCGGCGGCGTCCGCACAGTGTGCGCTGCCGAGTCGTGCGGGCCAGCGGCGGTGACGGTGGGCGTGGGAACAGGGCGCGGTCAAAGCAGACCCACGATCTGATCACCGACGGCGCGTCGCGTGCTGTCACTCGAACGGCCCAGCAGTTCTTGGAAAATGATCAATCTCGTTTTCGATGTTACCGCTGCCATCTCACAGAGGCGGGCAGGATGTTGAGGCCTGTGAGGGTCTGGGTGATGCCGGGCCTGTGGCCACGGTGTGATTCGCGTCGTTGACCAGGAAGCGGGGCTCGCCCGCGAGCCAACTGCCCAGCACTGGGGCGCCATGACCTGACGGACAGCATCAGTCTTGCCTGCCGCGTCGGTGTACTTCGTCGACCCGTTCGCGTCGGTGACGGAGGCGACCGCACCCGACACGTCGTAGAACGTTTTCGGCGGCGCCTCGCCGGAAGGCTGGTAGGACGTCTTGCGGCCCCACGCGTCGTAGGCCGTGATCGCCGTGCCCGCGACCGAGCCGTCCGGGTTGCGGGCGGTGACCTTCGTGAGGGTGCCGCTGGCGGGGTCGTACTCGTTCTCCTTTTTCGTGTTCGACGTTGAGCCCGCCAGGCCGTTGGTCTTGGTCTCGGTCCAGGAGACGCGCCCGTCGGCCAGGAAGCCGGTCGTGGTGGTGCGGGTCACCGGTCCCGAGGTGTCGACCACAACGGCGGGCGTGAGCAGGTAGTTGAACGCGATGGTGCTGGTCGTCGGCAGGGCGGGACCCGATGCCGGTGCGGCTGCGGGCGAGGTCCGGCGGATCAGGCCTGCCCACTGCGGCTTGCCGCCGCACTCGACGTGCGCGCTGTTGGCGGCCGCGGTGTAGCGGACCGTTCTCGTCGTGCCCGCGCCAACCTCTACATTTCGCCTACACAGGTCGATTCGGACCGGCGCAGCAACTCCGTGACCGTTTCTTCCTTCACCGGGTCGCCGTACCGCTTCATGAGCGCGAGCGCGTCGGTCAGCGCCTTGCGCGCCTCACCGGGCCGTTCGGCGGTCAGGAGGGTTTCGCCCAGGTCCACCAGCGTGTTCGCCTCACCGGGTGCGTCGGCGATGCGGCGCCACTGCGCGGCGCTGCGGCGCAGTGTCGCGATCGCTTCCGGGATACGCCCGTCCGCTCTGTGGGCCAAGCCGAGCACGACGAGGGCGTAAGCGATGCCGTGGGCGTCGTCCAAGGGCTCCAGCACGGCCATCGCCTCGACGAGGTAGCGGTGCTGGGTGGTCCGATCGCCGGCCTGCCCGTACAACTCGGCGAGGTTGACCAGGGTGATGCCGTGTGCCGTGCATTGACCGCCCTGCGGCGAGTACAGGGCGTGGCCCCGCTCGCCGAATGCGATGGCTTCCTCCACAGCACCACTGAGACGGAACACGTAGCAGGCGTTGTTCAGGGCTCTCGCGGTGACGTCGTCGTCGCCGTGCTCCTCGAACAGCGCGATGCTGTCCCGGACGTACTGCTTTGCGACGCCGAAGTCACCATCGCCGCGTTGCGCGAGTTCGGCTTCCGCCAAGGCTCGGTCCAGGAGCAGACGGGCGCGGGCCAGCCGGTCACCCAGCTCGAGCAGAGCCGCATCGCACACCCGGCGCCAGTCCCGCCACAGTCCGCGCGTCCGGTAGAACGAGAAGATCCCCACGGCCAGCCCGGCGATCAGGTCGCGGTCGACCTCCGGATGCGCCGCCGCCTGTGTCACCGCGGCGACGACGTGTGCGCGCTCGCCTTCCAGCCACTCGAAGGCGGCAGCGGGGTCCACGGACTTCGGTGCCACGCCGGTGTGCGGGGTCGAGTCCAGTCGTGGCGAGGTGGGATCGACCTCGGCCTGTCCGAGACGGGCGACAGCTCCGTACAGCTCCAGCAGGCGCGTCGACACTCCGGCTTGCACGGAGGAGGTCGCCAGACCAGCCCCGTACACCCGCAGCAGGTCGTGCAACCGGTACCGCCCAGGCGCCGGAGCCTCCAGCAGGCAGGCCGAGGTCAACCTCTCGAGCAACAGCCCGGTGTTCTCCTCGTCGAGGTTCAGCACCCGAGCCGCGACCGTGACGGACAGGTCCGGCAGATCCGGCCAGGCCAGCAACGGGTAGGCCGCAGCAGCCGCCCGGTCTGCCGCGTCCTCGCCATCCGCCAGCACATCGATCGACAGGCCGAAGCAGGCCCGCACACCGGCCTCGTCCTGGTCCAGCTCCTGCAGCCGCCGAGCCGTGCCGGCCAGACGTTCCGCCAAGTAGGACACCGGCCAGACCGGTCTGGCCGCGAGGCGTGCGCCGGCGAGCTGAACGGCGAGCGGGAGCCGGCCGCAGCGGCGCACCACGGCCGCGGCCGCTTCCGGCTCCGCTTCCACTCGCGCCGTTCCCGCCGTCGCCGCGAGCAAAGCGATCGCGTCAGGCTCTCCCAGCACCTCGAGGTGCACCTGCCGGACCTGGCGCGCGGCGAGCAGAGTCCGGCGGCTGGTGATGATCGCGGCAGACCCCGCCGTCCCCGGCAGCAGCGGTGCGACCTGCTCCGAGTTCGCGGCGTTGTCCAGCACCAGCAGCACCCGGCGACCGGCGAGCTCGGTCCGCAACCTGGCCGCGGCCTCGCCGACCGTGCCGGGAACGTCCCTGCCGGCCACCCCGAGCGCGCGCAGGAACACCCCAAGCGCTTCCCGCGGCGGCACCGGCTCCCGGTCCCCGTGCCCCTGGAGATCGAGGTAGAGCTGTCCGTCGGGGAACTCGGCGGCGAGCAGATGGCCGACGTGCACCGCCAGCGCCGTCTTCCCCACTCCACCCATGCCGGTGATCGACACGACCGCGGCCGCCGCCGGGTCGCACACGACCTCCGCGACGAACTCGGCCTGTTCGGCGCGGCCGGTGAAGTGCGTGCTGGTCGCAGGGAGCTGCCGCGGCACGGTGACGCCCTGCCGCCGGGGCTTGCCCTTCCGCGCCGCGGCTCGCACGAACGCGTCCCTGTCCGGTCCGGCCAGTCCGAGCGCACTCGTCAGCCGGTCCACCGTGACGGCGTGCGGGTAGCGCCGCTCACCGCGTTCCAGCGCGCCGATCGCCTGCTCACTGAGCCGGGCCTTCTCCGCGAGCGCCTGCTGGGTGAGGTCGAGCGCGACGCGATGATCACGCAGAAGTTCGCCGAACGTCGTGCCCATCCCCGGTCCCCCTCCGGTGCGCCCCGAGAAAGCTAGCGCAACTGACCAAGATCAGGTCTGCGGAACGCCTTCTCACGTGGCCGCGCTGGACAGCCTGAACAGGGACCTTTCTCGGCCCAGCCACTTGGCGCACGTCGGTGCCGTGGAATCCGCCCGGGTGCACGCCGTAGACCCGAGCCGCACGCGGTCCGTTCACATCGACCTCTGGGCTGCCCAAGCAGCCCCTGACGCGGTCAGCTCGCGTGCTCCGCTTCGTGAACAAGCGATTCACATCCACCACGGACGGGCATCCAGAAGGCGACTGTGACCGTCGAGGGAAGGCCGCCATGTCCGTCTCCGCACAGGACCGACTGCTCGCCGGGCGCTACGAGGTGGGCGAGTTGCTGGGCGCCGGAGGCATGGCGGACGTGTACCGCGCCTGGGACACGCGTCTGCGGCGCGACGTCGCGGTCAAGCTGTTCCGGTCCGGATCGGACACCGCGGACGACAGGCGTTTCGAGAACGAGATCCGCACGCTGGCGTCCTTGTCCCATCCAGGACTGGTGCAGGTGCACGATGCGGCAACGGCTGATGACTCGCCATTCGTCGTTCTGCAGCTCGTCGAGGGACGAACCCTGCGTGACCGGATCGCGGACGGTCCGCTACCAGTGGCGGACGTCCGCCGCTTGGGCGCGGAACTCGCCGACGCGTTGGCGTACGTGCACGCCAGAGGGGTCGTGCATCGTGACATCAAGCCGTCGAACGTTCTGCTCGACCACCACGGCAGACCACACCTGGCAGACTTCGGCCTGGCCAGGCTGACCGGTTCAACCCGGCTCACCAGAGCGGATCAGCTGGTCGGCACCGCCGCCTATCTCGCCCCCGAACAGGTGCGCGGCGAAGACATCGATCACGCGGTCGACATCTACGCCTTGGGTTTGGTCCTGCTCGAGTGCTTGACCGGGCAACGGGAGTACCAGGGCAGTGACATCGAGGCCGCCGTCGCCCGCCTGCACCGTCAGCCGGCCGTGCCCGACGTGGTGACTGAGGACCTCAGGCGCCTGCTCACCTCGATGACGTCACCCTCGCCGCACCGCCGCCCGACGGCCGCGCGATGCGCGCATGCCTTGCGTCATCCCGACGAGGTTCCGACTGTGACCGGACCGGCTGTTCGCCCGCGTCCACCAGTCCGGTTGCTGGCCGCGTCGGCAGTGCTCGTGGTGCTCATCGCCGCCGGCATCGCCGCAGCGCTGGTGAACCAATCTCCACCCGCCGAATCCGCGCCCCCGGCCAGCACGAGTGCCCAGCCACCCGTCAGCAGCACGGCGATCCCGCCGGCGGTCTCGGCCGGCCAGTCCCCCGTCGCCCCCGCAGTGGTACCCGCCCAAGCCGAGCCCCCAGGCCGTGACACGGACAGCGAGAACAAAGGCAAGGGGAAGGGTGGCGGCGACAAGGCCCAGGAGCCGGGCAAGAACAAGAACAAGGGCAGAGACGACCAGGGCAAGGGCTGACTCATCACATGACGCAGCACTTCGGCCAGCCCACCAAGTACTGGGACGTCGTCAGACGAACCGCTTGACGAAACCGAGGACGGTCTCGCTGTCTACCTTGGTTTCGCTCTGAGGCGGTCGCCGTTGCCTCGTGCAGCGCGGCAGCCCAGGACATGCGGGTGTTCGAAGCGCCACCGCGCCGGCGCCGTCTGTGCCAAAGCGCCGTCGCCAAGCCCGAATTCGAGCTGATCGCACCACGAGCTGCCGGCTTGCTCCGCGTCATTCTGACCGACTCACGGGCAGGATCGCAGGCCTCGGTTTGTGGCGGTCAGGCGAGGGTACGTACGGCGAACCATCGATGTGCCTTTGATCTCGGCAGGAGGATACACATGACCAGCGCAACAGGCCCCGTGGGCGGCGTTCCCAGAAGATGCCGTGTGTTGGTTGTGGATTAACCGGGTAGGCGCCTACCGTGGGACTGACATGCGCAATGCGGTCGCCTACAAGGCGGATGTGGCCAGATTCAACAGCCAGTCGGGCTATGCCGCGTGTGCTCGAGCGGGAAGAGCCGCCGATGGACCCACAGCTCCACGGGCATGCACCCTTCACCGTCGAGATCCGTGCCAAGGACGACATCCCGATCGTCGCGGTCACCGGCGAGATCGACCTGAGCAATGAGGACGTCATTCAGGCCGAGATCAGCGACCAGCTCGACCGTCGCCCGCCGCTGCTGGTGATCGATCTGCGGAAGGTCACGTTCATGGGCTCGGCCGGGATCAGGCTGTTGATCGGCAACCACATGACCGCTACGAGCTCGGGTATCCGGCTGCCGGTCGTGGCCGCCCACCACGCCGTTCTCCGGCCGCTCGAGGTCACCGAGGTGGATCAGCAGCTGGAGCTGATCACCGATCAGGACGATCCGCTCTCCCAGCTCGCGTGCAACTAGGCGGTCCCGTGCGGGCCGTCCGCTGACCGCCCGCACACCAGCTCGCGGCGACACTCGCACAGGTCTTGGGCGATCTCCAAGCCACGCACGAGGCACTTTCACCGGCGCCCCGGCGGTCCCAGGCAGGTCGCGAGGCTCGACCTTCGAATGAATTGTTTCTCCCATCCCCTGCTCGCTGACATCCAGCCGGACGGTTCGCCTCTGGGAGCTGTCGACCGGGCGGTGTCTGCGCACGTTCACCGGTCACACCGACACCGTCCTCTCGGTGAGCGTCACGCCGGACGGAGCGCGAGCCGTGTCCGCGGAAAAGGCCGAGCGAGCCTGACCGGCGAAGCCGCGCTTGGGTGGCCGGAAGTCACCCTCCCGGCGGCCGGCGGACCAATCCGATTCTCTCCGCTCCTCGAATCACCTTCGACCGTCGTTACCCGACCAGGAGGTTTCGGTGAAGCGTCAACTGAGTTTGTTCTTCGTGTCCACCGCCGCCGCGGCACTCGTGTTCGCGGGCGCCGCCCCGGCAGCACTCGCCCACGACGGTTCCCACCACGGCGGTGAGTCCGGCACAGGGCTGAGCCTGGGTCTGGGTCTCGACCTGGACCTCGGGCTGGGTCTCGGCCAGTACCGCTACTCCCAGCTCACCGGCAAGGCGGAGGTACCGGGGCCGGGCGATCCGGACGGGCGCGGTCAGGCCTCCGTGCGGATCTCGCGTGACAAGCTGTGCGTCAGCCTGACGGTGCGGAACATCCAGCCGGCGACTGCCGCGCACATCCACCGCGGTGCAAAGGGCACTGCTGGACCTGTCGTGGTCAACCTGGCGGCACCGTCCGACGGGACGAGCTACAGCTGCGTCCAGGTCGATCGCGCACTCACCAGGGAGATCGCGCACAAGCCCGGTCAGTTCTACGTGAACGTGCACAACGCCGAGTACCCGGCGGGCGCGGTGCGTGGCCAGTTGCAACGCTAGCCGGACGCCTCAGCGCCGGAGCCACGCCGGTCGCCCGCTTTCCACCGTGTCGTCGCCGCCCTCGTCGGCACCGTGGTCGTGGGTCGTGCGTGCTCTGGCGCTGAGTTCGGTTCGACCCCGGGCTGCGCTGGCGCGACCTCCAGCAGTGGTGGCAACAGTCCCAAGGCATCGATGACGCTGTCGAGGCGAAGCGGTCCCTCTACAAGCGACTGTGGGGCTACCTACCTGGCCACACGGACGGCGCGTCGTCCTGGAGGTCGACGGGCAGCACCTCCAGGGCGAACGACTCGGTGATGTGCCGCGCCCATTGGCCCGCGTCCGGCACGGACACGATCGGATCGTCGATGCCCACCAGAGCGGGGCCAGCGCTGCAAGTTCGCATCGACAGGTCTCGATCGCCCGGCAGTCGTTGTCGTGCGCCGGTGTGGGAGCCGGCCGGGTGCCGGAGGGATCGTGGTTGCCGTCCCGATCGTCAGCGGGCTTCGCTGAGCCGGGAGGCGCGCATGACATCGAGCTGGGCGGCGCCGCGGGTTTCCGGGGCCGCCGTGTAGGTGACGATGCGGAGGTCGGCTCCGGGCACGGTCAGCACGTCGCAGTCCAGGGTGACCTCGCCCAGCTCGGGATGGCTGATCGTCTTCAGGCCGCTGGTCAGCTGCTCCATGCCCGCCGCGGCCCACAGTTCACCGAAGAACGGCGAGGCCGCGCGCAACCCGTTCACGAGTGCGGCCAGTTCCGGGTCGGCCGGATAGCGGGCGACCGCTTCGCGCAGGTCCGCGACGATGGCAGTCTCGAACGCGTACGGTCTGGCCGCCGACGAGACGGGGCGCAGGTGCCAGCGACCCTCACCCGTGCCGAGGAGGGCGCGGGCGAGGTTGCGTTCGGCCGGCGGCAGGCCGGACGGATCGCCGTGCAAGGCCGTCCACATGTCGTTCCACCACAACAGACTCCAGTCAGCGGCGAACACACCGATCGGAAGATCACCGAGGCGGGCGACGAGGCGGCGGATGCTCGGCGGCACGTGAGTGCCGACGGTGCGGTCGCGCGGTGGGAGCAGCCCGGCTGCGCGGAAGAGCTGGTCGCGTTCGGCTGGTGTGAGCCGCAGGGCGCGGGCGACGGCCAGGACCACCTGCGCGGAGGGATTGGTGGCCCTGCCCTGCTCCAGGCGCAGCACGTACTCGACGGACAGGCCGGCGAGCTCGGCGAGTTCCTCGCGGCGCAGGCCTGGGGCGCGCCGCGCTGGCGTCGAGGAGGTCGTCGACCAGCCGCTGCGCGGTGCGATCGGAGCCGAGCCGTGCGGTGGCGGCGCGGAGATCGGCCGCGTATCCGCGGCCGATCTCCGCATGCTCCTCGGGTGTGTTGAGTGCACGCGAACTCGGTTCGGTGAACCACCGCCACGTGACGTTCGCGTCCCGGCCCTCCAGCCCGGCCCAGGATCCGATGAGCGCGCGGCTCAACGGGTTCTGCGCCTGCAACGATGCCGCTCATCGGCAGGGGCTGAGGGGTCCTGCTGGGACGGCGGGCCCCGGTCTGAGGCCCGCCGTCAGCTCATCACGTCAGAGCGAGCGATGCCGCCCTGTCGTTCCAGTTCTGCGAACCGAAGCAGGTCCGCATGTCCGGGCAGTCGGTGCCGACGTGGGAGAGTGCGCTCTGTGGCAGGACGAAGTTCTGGTTTTCCCAGAACCGCACCCGGCAGTAATCAGCCGTGGCCCACGAACTGATCATCTTGTGCTGGACGAGGGTGGCCCGCTTCTTGTTCAGCTCGTTGTCATACGCCGTGGTGCACGTGGTCGGCGACGTGAAGATCGTGAGCAAGCCGTCTTCATCACGGTTGTAGTTGATGTGCTGGTAGGCGTAGAGAACGGGAACCGCCTCGCTTGCCGCCAGGTCGCGCTGGACCGCTTCGCTGCTGGTGTAGCACTCCTCCGTGCCGGTGGCCAGGTCCGTGACGCAGTACCGCGCCTCGTCCGCCGACGCCGCCGCCGCGGTACTGGTCAACGTCGCCAGCAGGACGAACAGTCCCGCCAGTAGTTGTTTCGTTCGCATCTTGCGTTTCCTCCCCCTTGAGGTGTTGATGACGGGAACGATGCGGGTGGGGTCGTGGGGATCTCTTGCAGGGTTTCTGCATTGCGCTGGTCAAGGGGGCGTTGGCGTGGCGATTGTGCGTTTGCTGGGGGAAGTGGGCGTTGAGATCGACGGGCAGCCGGTGGACCTGGGCGCGCCCAGACAGCGGTGCGTGCTGGCCGCGCTGGCGGTCGACGCCGGACGCGTCGTGCCGCTGGATCGGCTGGTCGAGCGGGTGTGGGGAACGGATGCGGCCCCGCGGGTGCGGGCCACGCTGCACAGCTACATCTCCCGGCTGCGCCGCGTGCTGCCCGGCGTGACCATCGAGCGCCGGTCCGGCGGCTACGCCCTGCTCACCTCGGCGGTGGACCTGCACCAGTTCCGCTCACTGCGCACCACCGCCGATGGCGCTCGCGACGACGAACGGGCCCGGCTGCTGGCCGAGGCGTTGGGGCACTGGCGAGGGCAGGCCCTGACCGGGATCGACGGGGAGTGGGCCGAGGCCGAACGCGAGCGGCTGGCGCGGGAGCAGCTGACCGCGCAGCACGACCTGACCGACGTGCGGCTACGGCTTGGCCGGGGTGGTGACCTGGTGGTCGAGCTGGCGGGGCGGGTCGCCGAACACCCGCTCGACGAACGCGTCGCGGGCCAGTACGTGCTGGCCCTGTACCAGGTCGGGCGCACTGCGGACGCGTTGGAGCACTACCGGTGCCTGAGGGAACGGCTGGTAGAGGAGCTGGGCACCGATCCTGGCGCGCCGCTGCAGGACCTGCACCGACGGATTCTGGCCGCCGATCCCGCGTTGTCCGCGAGGCCGCCGGCGACACCAGCAGCGACAGCGGTGGTGGCACCTGCTCAGCTGCCGTCGGCACCGGGTTTCTTCATCGGCCGCGTGTCCCAGCTGGCCGAACTCGACCGCGCGCTGACCGTCGACGGTTCCGGTGCGACGGTGGTGATCTCGGCGATCGGTGGCACGGGAGGCATCGGCAAGACCTGGCTCGCGTTGACCTGGGCGCACCGCAACCTGCACCACTTCCCCGACGGGCAACTGTCGGCGGACCTGCGTGGTTTCAGCCCCGGCGAGCCCAAGCAGGCGGCCGACGTGCTGGCTGACTTCCTCGCGGCGCTGGGCGTCGACCGCGACGATCAACCGTCCGCCCCCGACGCCCGCGCCGCGCTCTACCGCACCCACACCACCGGCAAGCGGATGCTGATCCTGCTGGACAACGCCGCCACCCCTGATCAGGTCGTGCCCCTGCTGCCCGGCAGCGCCACCTGCACCGTCGTGGTCACGAGCCGAAACCGGCTTCCGGCACTGCTCACCCGCCACGGCGCCCACCCGGTGCACGTCGACGTGCTCTCCGACGCCGAGGCCCGCGCGCTGTTCACCACCGCGCTCGGGAGCGGGGCACTCAGTGAGGCGGTCACCGAACTGATCGCTCTGTGCGGTGGGTTCCCCCTGGCACTCGGACTGATCGCCGCCCGCATCCGCACTCATCCCGATCTGCTCGACAACATCGTCACCGAATTGCGCGAGCTGGGCCTGGACATGTTCGACTCCGACGACCCCGACACGAGCCTGCCCGCCGTCCTGTCGTGGTCCCTGCGGAGTCTGACCGAGCAGCAACGCACCGTGTTCGCGTTGCTGGGCATCTCCCCAGGTCCGGACATCGACCTGCCTGCCGCTATCTCGCTGAGCGGGCTACCGGCGCGCGACGTGCACGCCGCGCTGCGCGGCCTGGCCGACGCCTCCCTGGTCACGCCCGTGCCCGGCGGCCGCCACTCGATGCACGACCTGGTCCGCGCCTACGCCGCCCGCACCGAACTCCCGCAACCCGTGCGGCAAGCGGCGCTGGACCGCGTGCTGGACTTCTACCTGCACACCGCCCACTCCGCCGAACGCCTGCTGAGTCCCCACAACCCGCCGGTCCAGCTCGACTCGCCCGCGCCCGGCGCGCTCCCGCAACCGTTGGACGACCACCGCGCGGCGTTGGCGTGGATGGACGCCAACCATCCCCATCTGCTGGCCGCCCAGCACTGCGCCGCCAGCGACCAGCGCCATCAGACCGTGTGGCAGCTGGCCTGGCCAATGACGACGTTCCACTGGTGGCGGGGTCACCGCCACGATCAGCTGGCCGTCTGGCTGGCCGCCGCGGACGCCGCCGCACACCTGCACGATCCCGCCAGCAGCATCACGGCCCACCGGCGCCTCGGGCAGGCCCATGCCGCGTTGGGGCAGCACGAGCAGTCCACCGAACATCTGCACCAGGCACTCGCGCTGGCCGAACGTCACCAGGACCGGTTGCAGCAGGCCCTCACCCTCCGGTCCCTGGCGTGGGCGTGGGAACAGCGCGGGGACGACCGACGGGCGCTGGAACAGGCGACCTGCGCCCTGGACCTCTTCCGCGCTTTGGACCTGCCGACGCGGGAGGCCGACGCGCTCAGCCTGGTGGGCTGGCTCGCCGCTCGGCTCGGCGACCACGACACCGCCCGCGAGCACTGCAGGGCCGCCCTCTTCCTGCACCACCGCCACGGGCACCGGGAGAACGTGGCGTCCACGCTGGACAGCCTGGGTTTCATCGAGCACCACAGCGGGCGGCACCACGAGGCGGTCGAGAACTACCAGCAGGCTCTCGCCATCTTCCGCGATCTCGACGACACCACGGAGATCGCAGACACCCTCGACCGCATCGGCCATCCGCTCGTGGCTCTCGGCAGACACGCTCCGGCTCGCGACGCCTGGCGGGAAGCGCTGGAGCTGTACCGGCAGCAGGGCAAGGACGACGGCGCCTCGCGAGTGCGTGAGCAACTCGACGACCTCGACGGTGCGAACATGCGCTACATCGGCAGGGGTTGAGCCTGGTAGAGGCCGCCACCCCGCTCCAGCGAACCGAAGTCGACGAGGTAGCGGCGGATGGTCACGTGGTCGACCTCTCCCCGGTCGCACCACGCCGCGAGCCGCTCGTTGATCTCCTTCTCCTCGTAGTACGTCCGCGGGTGAACGCCTTCGACGCGACGTGCTCGATGCTTGCGGCGCGTCTTGCACCGCCGGTGCAACTTCCGGCTCCGCTCCTGGTTGCCTGCCCTCGCGGGCAACAGGCGCTCGGCTGGGTCCGCTCAAGCGGGGAACGGTCTGCTCGAACAACTCCAGCGCCGCTGGGAAGTGGACGGCGGGTGGTCCCGGATCATGGAGGGACCGGACGAAGCCAGGTGGCCACCTGGGCATCGCGAACGAGTTCATCACTCGTGCTCCCACACTGCTCCCAACCTGCGCGAACGCTTGGGCACCCGGAGCCACCGAAGGGCACCTGACCAGCCTGAACGCGCTGGTGCGTCAGTAGACTCCCATCGTTGATCACTTAACGGATTCCTCAGTAGACGGTTGGCAAGGTGGTGGCATGAGCCCGCGAACAGGCCTCACCCGCGTGCTGGACGACCTGGGCACCACGCTGATCGACCTCGTGCGTGGTGATCCGGGCCGTGCCACCGACATCGGCGGCGTGGTGATCCACGACCCGGACGACGACCAGGTGCTGCCGCCGTCCGCGCTGGTGCTGGGCGTCGGCGTGCGCGAACCCGCTCCGCTCCTGGCCCTGCTGGGTCAGGCCGGGGCGGCCGCGCTGGTCGTGCGCGGGCCGATCGTCCTCACCGCGGAGCTCTCCGAGGCCGTCGACGGCTCCGGTGTGACCCTGCTGGGCCTGGCGCCGGGCGCGTCGTGGACCCAGCTCGCCGCGATGCTGCGGTCCCTGCTGGCCGAGGGCGAGGTCGACCCGTCCGAGACGCTCGGCGGCGTGCCTGCTGGGGACCTGTTCGCGCTGGCCAACGCGGTGGCGTCGCTGATCAGCGCCCCGGTGACGATCGAGGACCGCAGCTCGCGCGTGCTCGCGTTCTCGGGGCGCCAGGACGAGGCCGACTCCTCGCGCGTCGAGACCATCCTGGGCAGGAAGGTGCCTGCGCGCTACACGCAGATGCTGGAGGCGCGCGGGGTGTTCCAGCAGCTCTACCGCAGCGACCAGCCCGTCTACATCGAGGACCTGCCCGCCGAGGACGGCACGTTGTGCCTGCCCCGCCTCGCCGTGGCGGTGCGCGCGGGCGACGAGTTCCTCGGGTCGATCTGGGCCGCCGTCCGCGCGCCGCTGTCGCCGGACAGTGCCACCGCCTTCGGTGATGCGGCGAAGCTCGTGGCGTTGCACATGATGCGTCAGCGGGCGGGCGCCGACGTCGAACGGCGGCTGCGCGCGGACCTCGTGTCGACCGCGGTCGAGGGAGGCGCGGGCGCTACGGAGGCGGTGCGGCGGCTGGGACTCGCCGACCAGGCGTGCGTGGTGCTGGCGCTGGCGCTCGCCCACTCGCACGGTGACGACCCGGCCGCGCACGCCCGGCTGCTGGCTGAACGGCAGCAGGTCGCCGACGCGCTCGCCATGCACCTGACGGCCGTGCATCCCCGTGCCGCGGCCGCGTTGATCGGTGATGTCGCCTACGCGATCCTGCCCGCGGAGTCGGACGACCGGGCTTTGCGGATCGCCGCGGACTTCCGCAACCGCATCGGCAACCACGTGCTGGTGGGCGTCGGCGAGGTGTCCGACGGCCTGACGTTGTCGCGGTCGCGGGCCGGAGCCGACCTGGTGCTGCGGGTGTTGCGGGCCGGGCGCGCGTCACGGCCGGTGGCTCGGGTGTCCGATGTGCACAGTGAGGGGTTGCTGCTGGAGCTGTCGGACCTGATCGCCGAACGCGGTGACACGCTGACCGGGCCCGTCGCGCGGTTGATCGCGTACGACCGCAAGCACAGCGCGTGCCTGGTCGAGACGCTCGGCGCGTGGCTCGACGCCTTCGGTGACGTGGCCGCCGCGTCCGCCGCCGTTTTCGTGCACCCCAACACCTTCCGCTATCGGCTGCGGCGGCTGTCGGAGGTAGGGGAGATCGACCTCAGCGATCCGGACGCGCGGTTCGCGGCGATGCTGCAGCTCCGGTTGTGGCGGCCAGGTGGCGCCGCGCCAGGGCGATGAACTCCTCGGTCGACGGGTGCGCCGTCGCCGCCGGCCACGCCAGGTGCACGACGATCGGCTCGGCGTCGGTCAGCGGCAGGTAGGTCACGCCGGGGTGGGGGTGGTGGTGGCTGGTGCCGGCCGCCGTGACCCCGACCGTCGTGCCGGTCGCGATCGACGTGAGCCACTCGACCACGCCGGGAACGTCCACCGTGCGCGGGCGCGCTCCGGCCGGCCAGAGATCGGCACCGGTGGTCGCCGCCGTCTCGCACACCGCGACGCACTCGCCTGCGAGGTCGTCGAGCACCAGGGCGTCGCGGGCCGCAAGTGGGTGGTCGTCCGCCACCGCCGCGATCCGGGGTTCCTCGATGAGCGCCACGTGCCCCAGACCGGCGCCGGCGGGTTCGGTGCGCAGGACGGCCACGTCCGCCTCACCGCGCCGCAGTGCCGCCTCCGGGTCGTCGGCCTGGCGGATGCGCACGAGGACGTCGGGGTGCTCGGCGCGCCACTCGCGCAGGAACGGGATCGTGAACCGGCCGAGCGCGGCCCAGGCGAAGGTCAGCCGGATCGGCTGCGGCTGGGCGGCTTCGGCCAGGGCCGCGTCCAGTGACGTGAGGATGCGGTGGCTGTGCTCCCACAGGCGCAGACCGGGCTCGGTCAGGGCGACGTGCCTGGTCGTGCGTTCGACCAGCCGCACGCCGAGGCGTCGTTCCAGCTGCTCGAGCGTGCGGGAGAGCGCGGGCTGGGTGACGTGCAGCGCCTGGGCTGCCGCGGTGATCGAACGGTGGTCACCGATAGCGGCGAGTGCTCTCAGATGACGCAGCTCGACATTCATGACCACCGATCATAAGTGCTGCACGAACGGCATTTCTCACCTCACGAGACCGCACCTAGCGTCGACGGCATGAGAATCCTGCTCGTTGGAGCGACCGGCTTGCTGGGCACCGCGGTGCACGAGGTGCTCGTCAAACGCAAGCACGACGTCGTGACCGTCGCACGCACCGGAGGCGACCTGCAGTACGACGTCACCGACCCGGCCCAGGTGGCCGATCTCTACCGGACCGTCGGCCAGGTCGACGCCGTCGCGTCGGCCGCCGGGCACGTGCCGTTCAAGCCGTTCGGTGAGCTGACGATCGCGGACTACCAGGCCGGGGTGACCGGGAAGGTGCTCTCCCAGGTCGCGCTGGTCCGGGAAGGGCTCGCCCACGTGACGGAATCGTTCACGCTGATCACCGGCGTGCTGGCGCGCGAACCGATCGTCACCGGTGCCGCCGCGGCGCTGGCCAACGGCGCGGTCGAGGCGTTCGTGCGCGCCGCCGCCATCGAGATCGCCCCGAAGCGCGTCAACGCCGTCAGCCCGACGGTCTTCACCGAGGCGCTCGACGTGTACGGCGACTACTTCCCCGGCATGAAGCCCGTGCCGCTGGCCGACGTGGCGCAGGCCTACGTGCGGTCGATCGAGGGACGGCAGACCGGGCAGGTCTACGTGCCCTGAACCTGGAGCCTCCCGAGGAGGCGGTCCACGAGGTCGGGCAGCTCCTCCGCCCCGGCTCCCTCCAGCCACAGCGCGATGCCGATGCGGATCGTGGTGAGGAAGGTCGCCGCCATCAGCCGGGCGGCCTCCTCGTCCGGTTCGCGCAGGACGAGAACGGCGGCCAGGTCGCGTTCGAGCGTGACCTGGTCTCCTGCCTGACGTGCGAGCAGCGACGGGTGCCGGCGCAGCAGCCGGAGCTGGGCCATCCACTCGACGTCCGGCAGGGGCCGGGCGCGGTAGAGCTCGGCCGTGGACGCGCGCAGGGCCTGCCAGGCGCCTTCGCGGGCCGGACGCGCCTCGACCATGGCGACCAGCGCCCTGAGCCGCTCGCGGTCGGCGTCCAGCACGGCGTCTTCCTTGCTGGTGAAGTAGTTGGAGAACGTCCTGCGGGAGACCCCGGCCGCGTCCGCGATGTCCTCGACCGTCACCCCGTCCAGCCCGTGCTCCATGGCGAGCCTCAACGCCGCTCCGGCCAGCGACCGCCTGGTCACCGCCTTGTTCTGCTCCCGCCGCGTGGTGAGGGTCTCCATGCCGTTCAGCGTAGCGGGTGTAAGTTGCTCATTGCGCAAACTTGCACGGCGCGCAAGAATTGTGGTGACGAAGGGGCGGGACGTGAAGATCGAAACTCGGGCGATGGGGCACCGGCAGGTGCTGGAGTCGCTGTCCGGACTGCTGCTCGCGCTGTTCGTGGCCATGGTCAGCTCCACGGTGGTGTCCACCGCGCTGCCGCGGATCATCGGCTCGCTGAACGGCACGCAGACGCAGTACACCTGGGTGGTCACGGCCACCCTGCTCACGGCGACGGCCACCACCCCGCTCTGGGGCAGGCTCGCCGACCTGTTCAACAAGAAGACGCTGGTCCAGGCCGCGATCGTGATCTTCGTGATCGGCTCGCTGCTCGCCGGCTTCGCCCAGGACACCGGTCAGCTCATCGCCGCCCGCGCGTTCCAGGGCCTCGGCGTCGGCGGTCTGCAGGCACTGGTGCAGGTCGTGATCGCCGCGATCATCCCGCCGCGCGAACGCGGCCGCTACAACGGCTACCTCGGCGCGGTCATGGCCGTGGCGACGGTCGGCGGCCCGCTGCTCGGCGGTCTCATCGTCGACGTGTCGTGGCTCGGCTGGCGCTGGTGCTTCTGGGTCGCCGTGCCGATCGCCGCACTGGCATTCGTCGTGCTGCAGGCGACGCTGAAGCTGGAGACCGTGCGCCGGGAGAACGTGAAGATCGACTACCTCGGTGCCGCCCTGATCGCCGCCGGTGTGAGCGTGCTGCTGGTCTGGGTCTCGTTCGTCGGCAACTCGTTCGACTGGATCTCGTGGCAGACCGGCGCCATGGTCGGCGGTGGACTCGTGCTGCTGGGCGCGGCGATCGCCGTCGAGCTCCGGGTCGAGCAACCCGTCGTGCCGCTGCACATCGTCGTCCAGCGCACCCCGGCCCTGGCCATCATCGCGAGCCTCTCGGTGGGCATGGCGATGTTCGGCGGCGCGGTGTTCCTCGGCCAGTACTTCCAGATCGGCCGGGGCTACAGCCCCACCGAGGCCGGCCTGCTGACCATCCCGCTGATGGCGGGCGTGCTGCTGTCGTCCACGATCTCCGGCCGCCTGATCAGCCGGTCCGGCAAGATCAAGCCGTACATCGTCGCGGGCACGATCATCCTGGTGCTCGGCTTCCTCGGTCTCGGCTTCGTCGACCACGCCACCGCGCTGTGGATCGTCGGCGTCGCGATGGCCGTCGTGGGCATCGGCGTCGGCATGACGATGCAGAACCTCGTGCTCGCCGTGCAGAACAGCGTGCCGTTGAGCGAACTGGGCGCCGCTTCGGCGTCCGTGACGTTCTTCCGTTCGCTGGGCGGCACGATCGGCGTGTCGGTGCTCGGCGCCGTCCTCGCCAACCGCGTGACGGCGGACCTCTCCGCCGCGCTGCACGTGCCGGCGGGCCAGTCGACTGGCAGCACCAGCGCGCTGAACCTCTCCGCGCTGCCGCCCCAGGTGCAGACGATCGTGCACACCGTCTACGGCGACGCGACGGCGCACATCTTCCTGATCTCCGCCGCGGTCGGCGTCGTCGGCATCATCGCGGCACTGCTGCTCAAGCCGATCACGTTGCGCACGACGATCGATCTCGAGAAGAAAGAAGCAGACTCAGCGGTCGCACGATAACCGAGGAGCAACCATGGGCGCCGGCCTGCACAACGTCTTTCAGTCCACAGTGGACTGCTTCGGTCCCGCTCCCCTGCCGTCCTCGCGGACCATCATGGTGGGGATCGACGGCACCGACACCGCCATGCGCGCGGCCGCCGCGGCGTTCGGCCTGGCCCGCCGCCAGGGAGCCCGCCTGGTCGTCACGTTCGTGGCGTGCCAGTCGTCCCTGGCGGCGCTGAGCCCCGCCGTCGCCTCGGTCTTCGAGCACGAGGCGACGGCCCGGCTGCACGCCGAACTGAGCGACCAGGTCCGGTCGCTGGCCGAGGAGCTCGACGTGCCGGTGACGTTCGCGAAGGCGTTCGGCGACCCGTACACGGTGCTGCGCGACTCGGCGGACCAGTGCCAGGCCGACATGGTGGTCGTCGGGGCGTCGCAGCAGGCGGGGCACCGGTTCGCCGGGTCGGTGGCGACGCGGCTGATCAGGTCGGGTCACTGGCCGGTTCTCGTGGTGCCCTGACCTCAGACCTCGGACGACGCGAAGCCCGCGCTCGCCTGCGCGAGGGGCAGCCGGTCACGCTTCGCCCGTGAGGTGGATCGGCTCGGTTCGCGGTCGTGGGCAGCCTGAGATCGGCGCGCAGGTCCGGGCGCTGATCAACACCTTGGAACGCACGTTGGGCACTAGATCGCGGCGGTCGAGTCCCGAACGACCAGAGTCGTCGCCAGCTCCAGGTGCAACGCCTCCGGCTGGTGGCCGTCCAGCACGCGCATCAGCTGGGTGACGGCGATCCTTCCCATCTCCTGCAACGGTTGCCGCACCGTCGTGAGCCTGGGATCGGTCGCCTCGGCCAGGTCGATGTCGTCGAATCCGGCCACCGACAGGTCTTCCGGCACGCGCAGCCCTCGTTCCCGCGCGGCCTGCAACGTGCCGACGGCGACCTTGTCGTTGAAGCAGACGACGGCGGTGGGGCGGGGGTCCAGGTCGAGCAACTCCGCCGCGGCGCGCTTGCCGTGCGCCGTCGTGGCCTCCACGTGCCGCAGCCGTTCCGGTGTCAGCAGAACCCCCGCCTTGGCCAGCGCCGCACGGTGGCCCGCCAGGCGCGCGTCGCCCGCCAGCCACTCCTCGGGTCCGGCGATCACGGCGATGTCGCGGTGGCCGAGGCCGATCAGGTGGTCCGCGACGGCCCGCGCCCCGGACGAGTGCGCGGCCGAGACCGCGGCGATGTCCGGCGGTGGCGGGGTGCGGGGGTCGACCACGACGAACGGGAAGCCCGACTCGGACAACGCGACGAGCTCGTCGCCCTCCTCCGGCGGCAGGATGAGGATCGCGGCGTCGACGCCGGGTTCGCGCGGCAACGCCTTGAGCGCGTCGCTGTGCTGGCCCGACTCCCCCGCGTCCAGCAGCATGCGCAGGCCGTGCAGCTTCAGCGTCTCGGCGATCGAGGAGACGATCAGGCCGAAGTAGTCGGTGAGCACGTACGGGCACCGGACGTAGACGGTCCTGAGCCTCGCGGGCGTCTCCTGCCGGCGCCGTTCCACGGCCTGGAGCACCAGGTCACGGGTCCGCGGCGCCACGTTGACGTGATCGTTCAGCACGCGGGACACGGTCGCGACCGACACGCCTGTCTCCGCCGCGATGTCACGCAGACTCGCGCGCTGTTTCACGTGTTCGATCTTGCGTTCCACCAGGTCAATGTACCGGAAATCCTCCAGACCATTGACCGTCACCACGACCCGGTGTTTCATCCTGGAAGCCGATGTTTCACACTGATGATTGGGTGTTACATGAGACGAACCGCGATCGCGGCCCTGCTGGTGGGGCTCACCGCTGTCCCGGCTGCGGAGGCGTCCGGCGCGCCTCAGGTGCGGGTGTGGGTGACCACGCCTGATCGCGCGGAGCTGATGCACGAACGGCCGCGCGTCACGTTCGGCACCGGCGAGTCGGCGCATCCGACGATCGTGGTCGACCCCGGCCGCCGCTACCAGGAGGTCGACGGCTTCGGCGCGTCCATCACGGACTCGTCCGCCGAACTGCTCGCGGGCCTCGCCCCGGCCGTCCGCGCCGAGACCATGCGCAAGCTCTTCGACCCGGTGCACGGCATCGGGGTCAGCTTCCTGCGCCAGCCCGTCGGCTCGTCCGACTTCACGGCCGCGGCCGAGCACTACACCTACGACGACGTGCCGGCCGGGCAGACCGACTTCCCGCTCCGGCACTTCAGCATCCGTCACGACGAGGCGAAGATCCTTCCCTTGTTGCGCGAGGCGAAGCGCCTCAACCCGCGTCTGAAGGTCATGGCCACGCCGTGGAGCCCGCCGGCGTGGATGAAGGACAACGACTCGCTCGTCGGCGGCAGGCTCAAGGACGACCCGAAGGTCTACGACGCCTACGCGCGGTACCTCGTGAAGTTCGTGCAGGCGTACGCGAGGGCCGGTGTGCCGGTCGACTTCCTGTCCGTGCAGAACGAGCCGCAGAACCGCACGCCCGACGCCTACCCCGGCACGGACATGCCCGTCGCGGCGCAGATCGAGGTGATCGAGGCGCTCGGCCCGAAGCTCAAGCTCGCCAGCCCGCGCACCAGGATCCTGGGCTACGACCACAACTGGGCCACTCACCCCAACGACGGCACGGCGGAAGCCGACTACCCGTACCAGATCCTGAACAGCGGGGCCGCGAAGTGGCTCGCCGGCACCGCGTACCACTGCTACTACGGCGACCCGAGCGCGCAGACCGCGTTGCGCGAGGCCTTCCCGGACAAGGGGATCTGGTTCACTGAGTGCTCGGGTTCCAAGGGCGCCACCGACCCGCCCGCCAAGGTCTTCAGCGACACCCTGCGCTGGCACGCCCGCAACGTCGTCCTCGGCACCACCCGCAACTGGGCGCGGAGCGCGGTGAACTGGAACATCGCGCTCGACAGCACCGGCGGCCCGCACAACGGCGGCTGCGGCACCTGCACCGGCCTCGTCACCGTGCGGCCGGACGGGTCGGTCGTCACCGACGCCGAGTACTACACGATCGGCCACCTCTCGAAGTTCGTGAAGCCCGGCGCGCGCCGCATCGCCAGCACGTCGTTCGGCACCACCGGCTGGAACGGCCAGATCATGGACGCCGCGTTCCGCAACCCGGACGGGTCCACGGCCCTGGTGGTGCACAACCAGCACGACGACCCGCGTTCGTTCGCCGTCAACGCCGGTGACCGCACGTTCGAGTACACCCTGCCCGGCGGCGCGCTGGCGACGTTCACCTGGACCAGCCAGCTCCGCAGCAGGCTCGACGCCGTGTCGCTGAAGGGCGCCACCGCCACTCCCGACGGTGCGCTCGCGATCGACGACGACGCGTCGACCCGCTGGTCCAACGGCGGGGCCCAGGTTCCCGGTCAGTTCCTGCAGGTCGATCTGGGGCGCCGCAAGGACTTCCGCCGCGTGGCCGTGGACTCCGGTGGCAACCTCGGCGACTACGCCCGCGACTGGGAGCTCTCGGTCAGCGACGACGGCACGAGCTGGCACGCCATCGCGTCCGGCGCGGGCGTGGGCCAGCTGACCACCGTCGACGTCCGCCGCACGAGCGCGCGGTACGTCCGCATCACCTCCACCGGTGCCGCGAGCAACTGGTGGAGCATCGCCGACTTCCGTTTGTACAACTGAAAACCTGCTATCGGGCGCCCAAACCCCTGCAAGGAGCGCTTATGTCAAAGGCGACACAACGCTGGCGCGGCATCGCGATCGCGGCCGTCGTGGTGACGGCGGGAAGCACACTGGTCTCCCCCGCCGCCACCGCGGCGACCAACGCGAGCGTGTGGCTGACCACCGCCGACAAGTCGAACGCACTGACCAGGAAGGCGGACGTGACGTTCGGCTCGGGTGGCACCGGGTCGACGATCACCGTGAACCCGAACTCCACCTACCAGTCGATGGTGGGCTTCGGTGCGTCGTTCACGGACGCGGCGGCGTGGAACATCTTCAACTCACCGCGCCGCAACGAGATCATGACCAACCTGTTCGACAAGAACACCGGCATCGGCATGAGCTTCCTCCGCCAGCCGATCGGCGCGACCGACTTCTCCAGGAGCTTCTACACCTACAACGACGGCGCGGCGGACCCGTCGCTGTCGCGGTTCTCGATCGACCACGACAGGCCGTACATCCTGCCGCTGTTGCAGCAGGCCAAGCAGATCAACCCGCAGCTCGCCGTGATGGCGACGCCGTGGAGCGCGCCGGCCTGGATGAAGAACAACAACAACCTCATCCGGGGTTCGCTCGACGACAGCCGCATCGGGGTCTACGCCGACTACCTGGTCAAGTTCGCCCAGGCGTACAAGGCCGCGGGCATCCCGATCGACTACATGAGCGTGCAGAACGAGCCGCTCTTCGAGCCGCCGGGTTATCCGGGCATGTACATGTCGCCGCAGCAGCAGGTCAACGTCATCAACACCCTGGTGCCGAAGCTGCGCGCCGCCGGCGAGCAGGCCCGTCTGCTGGGTTACGACCACAACTGGGACAACGTCGACTACGCGCAGACCGTCAACAACGGCGCGGGCGGCAACGTGATCGGGTCCGCGTGGCACTGCTACGGCGGTGACCCCGGCCGGCAGTCCGTCGTGAAGAACAACCAGCCCGGCAAGGACGTCTTCTTCACCGAGTGCTCCGGCACGAGGTCGGCCGACGACGCCGCGACGTTCCGCGACACGTTGCGCTGGCAGGGCATGAACCTGGCGATCGGTGCCACGCGCAACCACGCGCGGACCGTCGCCATCTGGAACATGGCGCTGGACCAGAACAACGGTCCGGTGATCGGCAGCTGCACCAACTGCACGGGCGTCGTCACGACCAACGGCGGGAACGTCACCTACAACGCCGAGTACTACGTCCTCGGCCACCTGTCGAAGTTCGTGCAGCCCGGTGCCGTCCGCATCGACTCGACCGGCTTCGGCGAGGGTGGCGTGCAGAACGTCGCCTTCCGCAACCCGAACGGCCAGATCGTGCTGGTCGCCCTGAACACGGGCGGGCAGCAGGACTTCCGCGTCTCGTACAACGGCCAGACGTTCGGCTACCACCTCCCGGCCGGCGCGATGGCGACGTTCACGTGGCCCGGCACGCTCGACCCCGGCCAGCCCGGCGGGCGCACCGGCGCCATCACGGGCCTGAGCGGCAAGTGCCTCGACGTCACCGACGGCTCGACCGCGAACGGCACCCTGCCGCAGATGTGGACCTGCTTCGGCGGCCCGAACCAGACGTGGACCCTGCAGGCGGACGGCACCGTGCGCGGCCTCGGCAAGTGCCTCGACGTGACCGGCAACGGGACGGCGGACGGTGCGCCGGTCCAGCTCTGGGACTGCTTCGGCGGGCCCAACCAGAGGTGGACGGCCTCCGGCGGCACGTTGGTGAACGTCGGCAGCAACAAGTGCCTGGACGTCATCGGCAACAACACTGCCGACGGCGCGAAGCTGCAGATCTGGTCCTGCACGGGCGGGGCCAACCAGCGGTGGACCGTGCCCGCGTGACCGAGCGGAAGGCCGGTGTCCGGCACACCGGCCTTCCCGTTCCGGTGCTTGAGGCCGGGCGGCGCGGGTAACCGCGAGACATGACCGATCCCGTCAACCCGGAAGCACCCCACTCGCCGGGCACCCCGAGCCTCGACGACCTGGAGACCGAGGAGCCCGAAGTCACGCAGGAGACGACCGACGACAAGAGCGAGCCGCCGGACTGAGCGCGGCCGGCATGGCCGGCCGTCCAGTGGATACCCCCGGTCCATGAACAACGAGGAACTCCGGCGCTTCGTCCTCGATCGGCTGACCGAGGACGAACAGCGCCTGGCACGAGACGAGTTGCCGCTGCTCGACGAGGCCGAGGGCCGGGGCAGGCTGCGCATCACGCGCTCCGACGACGGCTCCGGCCTGCTCCTGCTGCCCGGTCCGATCCAGGCGGCGGAGGAACGGAACCCCGTGCCGTTCCCCGAGAAGCTCACCCAGCTCCGCACCGAGGTCGAGAACAGCGAAGACGGGGCGTTGCTGCGCCTGCTCGCCGAGGCCTACGACACCCACCACGACTGGCAGGAGGAATGGCGATGAGCACGCCGGAACCCGACCGCGTGACGGCGGAGAGCGAACTGGAGGACGCCGACATCGGCGGCGAGCACACCAGACCCACCTACGCCGACGAGAACCCCGGCGGACCGCACCGGGGACGCGACGAGTCAGAGCCTCACGACGAGGGCGGCATGGACCAGTAGGGCGTCACGCGCGGGCCGGTACGACGGCCCGCCTGCCGGGCAGGAACCCGCGCGCCGCGGTGAGCATCATCCGCGCTTCCATGAGCTCGCCGTACTCCAGGTGCTCATCGGCGGCGGCGACGTGCTCCAACGCCCGCGCGGGCACGTCCGGTGCGTTCATCACGGCTTGCGCCAGGCACTTCCGCGCCTGCTCCGCCTGCTCGGCGAGATCCGCTCCGGCCGTGGTGCGCAGGAGGACGAGCGCGTCGCAGATGGCCCGGTCGAATGCGTTGGTGTTCATGTGCTCCGCCTTGCCGACAGTCGGGATCAGGGCGCGCCGACTGCTTGACGCGCCACCGGCTACCCGCGCCGTCCAGCGGCCAAACCACCGATCGGCAGCTTTTCGAGCGCGGCTACGACAGGACGTTGGCGCGCTGCACCGGCACGAAGGCGGCGAAGTCGCGGTTGACCTGCTCCCGCACCTGCTCCTGGTGCAGCACGCGGTCGACCCACGCGGCCACCGCGGCCGGCGCCGGGCGCGGGTCACCGTCGAGCCTGGCCACGTCCACCAGCTCGCCCAGCCGGTCCTCGACCGCCACCGACCAGCCGCTCTGCTCGTGCCACACCAGAGCCACGTAGTGATCGGGGAAGTCGGGCAGGCGCCCGTCCAGCGCCACGTACGCACTAACCCGCGGCGTCATCTCGACGCACGAGCTGTCGCCGCGCAGTCCGAGCTCGGAGACGACGTCGCGGACGTAGCGCTGGACCTCCAGCGCCGCCGAGTCGTCGAAGTCGATGTCGAAGGGAAAGTCGAAGCCGAAGTCGATCGTCATGTCGCGGTCCATGCGAGCCGTGCCTCCGTCAGCCGTACACACCCAGTCATGCCCAGGTCGGATACCCACGCGGGGTGTCGGCCAAACGCTTCTCAGAACGTTCGTACGGTGAGGTGTCGGATCAGGCCCTGGTCCGCCGCGCCGCGAGTTCGCCGTTGAAGTCGCTCTACCAGTAGCACGTCACCTCATTCGCGCCGTGCTTCAACCGCCCGCGGGGCGCTTTCGTGCGGCATGACAGTACGAAAGGGGCCCGCGTGCGGCGCGGAACAGCAGGAGAGCTCTACCTCGCGGAAGCAGGCGCGTCCGGAGGGTGTGGTCTGCCAAGATCGTCGGCATGGACGCGGGACGAGCGCAGTTCGGGTACTTCCTGGACCCGCGGGCGCGGGCGGACGGGCGCACCGTGCTCGACGTCGGCGACGCGGAGGTGGCACCGGCCGCGGTCGCGGAGGCGCTCGTCGTGCTGTACCGCGCCGAAGAAGACCTGGACCAGGTGACCATCGCCGTCGGCGGCCGGCCGATCGGTGCCTGCACGCGCGCGTGGTTCGCGCGGCGGTCCGGCGAGCCGCTGCACCGGCTGGGCGAGTCCGACCGGGCCGCGCAGCCCGGCGTCTCCACCCGGTTCGAGCTGCTTCGCTTCGCCTGCCCTCAGTGCGACCGGCGGGCGGTGCGCCTCACCTACGACGACCGGGATCTGCCCGGCTGTCCGGAGCACGGGGCGATGGAGTTGCGGGCATGAAGTTCGAACAGCTCGCCCGCCCGCTCAACGACGCGATGTCGGGCCGGTTCGTCCTGGTGAACTACCTGCCCACGGCGGCGGGCGCGGTCTGCGTGCTCGTGCTGGTGTGGGCGGGCGCTCCCGGTCCGCGGCTGGACTTCGGCGCGGCCTGGCGCACCGCGGGCAAGGTCGGTGCCGGCGAGGTGTTCGTCCTCGTTCTCGCGGTGACGCTGCTCTCCCTGCTCGTGCAACCGTTGCAGCTCGCGCTCGTCCGGTTGCTGGAGGGGGCGTGGCCGCGCTTCACCGCGGGGCCGTTCCGCTGGTGGCAGCGGAAGCGGCGGGCGCGACTGGCTCGCTCGGCGGAGGTCTCGTCGGAGGAGCCCGCCGAGGTGCAACGGGCCGGGCAGTCCGCCGACCTGCTGCGCCGGCGGTTCCCGCACGCCGAACACCTCGTGCGGCCGACCGCGCTGGGCAACGTGCTGACGGCGATGGAGGACCAGGCCGGTCGCCCGTACGGGCTCGACGCCGTGGTGGTGTGGCCGCGGCTGTACCCGGTGCTGGGCGAGCAGGTGCGCGCGGTGGTCGCGGACCGGCGCGACAGCATGGACCTCGCGGCCCGGTTGTCGGTCACGCTCGGTCTGACGGCGGTGGTCAGCGCGGCGCTGCTGCACCGGACGGGCTGGTGGTTGCTGCTGCCGCTCGGGCTGCTGCTCGCGGCACGGCTGGCCTATCGCGGGTGCGTGCAGGCGGCGCTGGCGTACGGCGAGGCGGTCGAGGCCGCGTTCGACCTGCACCGGTTCGACCTGTACCAGGCGCTGCACCTGCCGTTGCCCGCCGACATCGAGGCCGAGAAGCAGGACAACCGGCGGCTGTCGGCGTTCTGGCGGCAGGGCACGCCTGTGAAGTTCGAGTACCGGCACGAGGCACCGGAGGATCAGGGCCCCGAGTGAAACCACTGGGCCCACCGCATCGGGTCGTACGGGTCTTCCTCGCGTGCCGACAGAGTCGCTTCGTGCACCGCGACCGCCGTGCGCGCCGGATCCAGTCCCGTGCCGTCGTTCAGCCGCGCGTACACCGCCGCCGTGAACTCCGCCGCGGACTGGTCCTCGACCGACCAGAGCGTGCCCACGACGTGCCGGAAACCCGCCGCCTGGAAGCCCGCCGCCACGTGCAGCGCCTCGTCGGGCAGGTCCACCGCGCCCACGCCGGTGCGGCACGCCGACAGGAACGCCAGGTGCGCGCCGCCCGGCACGGCGGCGATCGCGGCGAGGCCGAGCCTGCCGTCGTGCAGCACGATGCCGGACTCGACCGGATCGACGAGACTCTGGGTGGCGTGGCAGGCGAAGTGTGCGACGTCGTGCTCCGCAAGAGCGGCCGTGACAGCCGCAAGTGTCGCTTCTGATCCTCTCAGGACAGTGGGAGTGGTGACCTGCCGGACCGCACGGACCTCGTCGTCCACTCCCAGCAACGCCGGCAGCCCGTGCGCTTCCGGCACGGCCACCACGAGAACGCGGCGACAGGGCCGTTCCAGGCCTTCGCGCGCGAACATCCGCAGGCTGCCCGCGTAGGACGACACCACCCGGTCCAGCACCGATTCGCCACCGAGGGCGCCGGCCGCGTGCAACGGCAGCACCGACAGCAGCCTCGTCGGGCTCCACCAGATCCGGGACGGCAGCGGGCCGAGCGCGTCCAGCACGGGCGACACGACCGTCCGCCACAGCCAGTCGAGCGTCTCCCGCACCTGGCCGACCAGCGTGGCCTTCTCCGGCAACGGCAGCGAGCACGACTCCAGTCTCGCCTGGGCGCCCAGGAACACGTGGGCCCGCGCGGCCACCTCGGCGTGGTCCAGTTCTGCCAGCGGAACCGCGCGCACTCCTCCAGGACCGGCCAGCAGCGCGTCGCAGCGGTACCGGCTGACGTTGATCACGACGACGGTCCGGTCGCCGACGTCCAGCGACACCTCTCCCCCGCCCGACAGGAGCAGGCGGCTCCGCTCGACCAGGTCGAGCGCGCGGTCCGGCCTGCCCGCCGACACCGCCCACGCCGCGGCGTCGTTGCCCAGCGACTGCCAGCTGCCGAGCAGTTCCCCCGCGGCGAGCCGGGGCAGCAGGTCGACCACGCCGCCGAAGCCGGCCAGTGCCGCCTCCGCGTCCCCGATCTCCGCCCCCAGTCGGCCCAGCCGCATCGCCGACCCGCTGCGTTCGGTCACCGGCGCCGGAGTGTGGTCCACGGCCGCGCGCAGGGCGGTCACGGCGTCGCCGCGATCCCGGGGATGGTGCGTGCGGGCGAACCTGTCCAGCAACGACGAGGCCAGACTCCCCAGCATCCACGCGCGTTCGGGTGCTCCCTCCGCGCACCGCTCCAGCGCTTCCCGTTGCACCCCGACGGCCTCGTTCAGCAACGCGGGATCGTTGCGGCGCTCGGCGTTCACGCGGAGAGCCTCGCCCAGGTTGCACAGCCGCACAGGGGTCGGCGCCGTCTCGACGGCCTCGCGCAGGAGCGTGACGGCCTCGTCCAGATCCGCGAGCCTGCCGCGCCGGACCAGCGCCACGGCCAGTCCCGACAACGCCTCGCCCCGGTTCACCGCTCCCGGCAACGCGGCTCGCTGCAGGTCCACCGCCTCGTCCACGTTCTCCGGGCCCTGGAACGCCAGCGCCGCCGCGAGGTTCGACAGCCACGACGACCGCTCCGGGTAGTCCTCCGGCGCGCGGGCCACGACCTCACGCAGATGCCGCACCGCCTCCTCCACGTCCGCGCGGACGCGCAGGTGCTCGAACCGGCGCAGCAGAGCCAGCCCCAGCGTGGCCTGGTCCGTCACGTGGACGCCCATGCCTTCGGCCTCGCGGGCGTGCGCGACGGCGTCGTCCAGGTCCGCCACGTCGCCCCGCTTCTCGAACCGCGCGCCGAAGGCGCTGCTCAGCACCGACAGCGCCCGCGCCCGCCAGGGCCCCTCGACGTTCGCGGAACGCAGCATCCCGATCGCCTCGTCGGGGTGGCCGGCCAGGCACAGCAGATCCGCCAGCGCCACCACGTGCATGGGCCGATCGGGGTGGTCGGCGGGCATCCGGGCGACGATCGCCCGCCGCACGTCGAGCACCTTCTCCGGCTCGCGGGACGGCAGCACGCCGACGTACCGCACGAGCAACTCCAGTCCGGGCTCAGGGCTCACCTCCATCGCCCTGGACAGCACCGCGTACGTCTCGTCGGCGTCCGTCAGGCCCCTGCCCAGCGCGAGCAGGTAGTCGGGCAGGGCCGGGTCGTCGTCCGCGGTCCGGGACACCAGTGCGCGCAACGACTCCACGGCCTCGCCGGGCGGCGAGATCCTGGTCCGGGCGTCCAGCACCGCACCGAACGCGTACGTGCGGGCATCACGCAGCGGGTCGTCCTCGGGCGTCAGCGCGAGCACGCGGCGGGCGGTGGCGACCGCTTCCTCCAGCAGCCACACCCGGTCCGGCCGGGCGAGGAACTGCCGGTACACCAGCGAGACGAACGCGTCGAGCAACCGGGGATCGGGCCGCACCGCGATCCGGGCGCGCAGGTGGTCGACCGTCGAGTCCAGCACCTCCTGGTCACCGGACGCGTCGAACCGCGCGGCGACCTGGCGCGCCCACTCGGCGACGACCTGCACGGTGTCGAGCCCGGCGACCTCTCCCCCGGACTTCAGCCCGACGGTGATCTGGTCGGGGTGGTCGAAGCCGGCGGCCTGCGCCAGGGAGCGGCTGTACAGGTAGTCGCCCTCGCACTTCCCCTTCGGCAGCACGGTGTACCTGCACCAGTGCACCAGCGCCACGACCGCGACCGCCTCGCGGTCGAGCACCTCGTCCCCGCCGGGGCCGGTCCGCAGCGCGACCTGGATGACCGCCTGGGCCTCGTCGACCGCGGCGTCCTCCAGCAGGGGACCCGGATCGCCGCCCGCGGTGAACCGCCAGAGCCGTTCCGCCAGACGCGCCAACGGTTCCACCGGCATCCCCCGATCGGCACTCCCGCACGCACGAGAACTGGTTACATGATCCCATGCCGGAGGAGCTGGAACGCTGGCGCGAGAAGGTCCGCGACGCCGGGCTGGGCTTCGCCGACGACCCGATCACGCTGGCGCTGACGCTGGCGTTGCCCGCCCTGTTCCCCTTCCGCGACAGGCGATCGGCCGAAGCGCTGCTCACCGCGCTGCCGGGTTTCGCCGCCCGGAGGTACGACGTCCACCGCACCGCCGAAGTGCTCGCGCCGGCGGAGCCGGGCGACGAGCTGGTGCGCGAAGCGTTGAACGCCTACGGGGAAGCGGACAGGGGCGCCGACGTGCTGGCCGACGCCCTGCGCGCCGTCGCTCCGGCCGACCGCCCGCACGCACTGGAAGCACTGTTCCGGCTCTGCGGGACGGGAGACGTCGCCGCGCAGGCCGCCGATCTGGCTCTGTCACAGGCTTTGACGGACACCCCGGACGACTACCTGCCCGCACTGGCGCGGGCGTCGGCGTCGGTCACCGACACCGCACGGCTCATCGCGCTGCTGCGACAGGCCTTTCCGGTCGTGAGCGACGAGACGGCCCTCGACACCTATCTCAGCCTGCCCCGGCACGACACCCGGCTGGCTTCTGCCGCCGCCGAGGTCGCGCTGGACCTCATCACCCGCCGAGGTGAGGCCACCGAACCCGATCCGGAGCACGAGCCCTCCGCCCTGATCGACATCGAGCTCGCCGTCCGGATGCTCGACGGCCATCGGCCGGACGACGCCGCCGCGTTCGCCCTTCGTGCCGCCGGGAACGCCGGTCCACCGGAGCTGCGAGTCAGGGCGCTGGTCGTGCTGTGCCAGGCGTCCGCGGCTCTCGGCCACCACTGGTACGCCCGGCAGAAGGCGGACGAGGCCGTGGCCATCGCTCGTGGCCTGGGCCACGAGATCCTCCTCTTCGACGCGCTGCAATGCGTCGTCACGAGCAACGACGCCGTGCAGGACCACGCCAGGGCCGCCGCCGTGTCGCTCGAAGTCCTCGAACTCTCCCGCGAACTACAACCCAGCGACCAGGCCGCCGCACTGGGCCTCGCGTGCGCGGTGCACACCGGGGAGCCCGGCCGCGCGGCCGAGTTCGCCGCCGAGTCGGTCGCGCTGTTGCGCGAGCTGGCCGACCGCGACCCCGCCCGGCACCTCCCGCGCTACGTCGCCGCCCTCGACATCCACGCGACCGCGCTGGACCGGGCCGGCCAGGACGCGTTCGACGTCGGCCAGCAGGCGCTGCTGCTGATCCAGGACCTGCACCGGCAGGACCCGGACTCGTACGGCCCGCAGTACGCCCAGGTCGTGCTGAACTTCTCGAACCGCCTGGCCGCCCGCGGTGATCACGCCAACGCGCTGGAGGGCTACCTCACCGCGACCCGCGTGCTGTACGCGCTGGTGCAGCGGTTCCCATCCGCCTACGCCGCCAAGTGCGCCACCGCCACGGGAGCGCTGGCCCTCTGCTTCGCCGACCTGCACCGCTGGAGCGAGGCCGAGAACGCGATCCGGGGGACGATCACGCTCCAACGCGGCTGCGTCCGCGAATCGCAGACGTGGGTGATTCCCGACCTGCTCGGCTCACTGCGGTTCCTGAAGCTCTGTCTCAGCCGCGCCCGGCGGTTCGCGGAACTTCCGGCCCTGGAGGCGGAACAACAGGCACTGCAACGGCTGCACGAGCGCTACCGGACGCTCAGCGAGTCAGCTGCTCCGCCTCCGCCTGACTGAGCCGCGGATGTGGTTCGGTGCCGGCGGACTCCGCTGCGGAGATCACCCACCCGGGTTCGTCCTGCCACCGCCCCAGCAAGTCGGACGGCACCCAGCCGGAGCCCTGCGAGGCCTCCTCGACGCTTCCGGTGAGACGCAGCAACGCGACCCGGCCCTGCTCGTCACGGATCTCGACGAAGCGGGGTTCCGTCGAGGTGATCTTGCGCGTGACGCGCTGGAGGCCGGACCTGGTGAGCGGCAGGGTGATCAGCTCCCGCGGCTTGCCCGTGCGCAGCCACTGGCCTTCGCGCAGGAACATCTCCCACCGCTCGGAGCCGTCAGCGGGGACGCGGAGGAGCGAGTACGCGTCGTCGAGGTTCGTGACCCCGCGCAGCCGCCGGAAGACGGCGAAGTAGAAGTGGCCGCCGATGGGCTGGGCGGCGCGGCGGGCGTTGCGGACGCGCAGGCGCGCGGCGAGGTCGTCCCGCTCGGACCTGTCGAGCGGCACGGAGAACTCGTGCCGGGGCTTGAGCTTCGGCACGACGTCGTACGCCGAGTCGAGGTCGAGGACGTCGCTCAGCCGGTGGAAAACCGCGTACCCGGCGGTCTCCTCCGCCCGCGGCCGGTTCCGCCGGCGCAGGGTGAGGCGCGCCATCGTCTCGACGACGCTCGCCATGGACGTCCGCACGGCGGTCATGCGGGGTTCGCGGGTGGCCTGGTCGAGCAGTCGTGACGGTTGCGGCTCCGGCTCACCGGTGAAGGCCAGCTCAGCGAGCTCACCCTCCGGGTCGTCCACCACCTTGGTGACCGCGGCCACCGGCAGGCCGTCCACCAGGACGACGTGGTGGGAACAGCCGCGGTCCCACTGCGCGTCGACCAGCCGCTTGACGTACGCCGCCTCGGTGAGGCTCAGCGCGATGTACTCCTCGTGCGCGTCGTGACCGGAGTCGATGCGGTGGAGCTTGTCGCTGGGCTCCCACGTCTCGTGCCCGGCGTACTCCTCCTCGACCTGGCCCTCCGGCCGGCGGATCAAGCGGTCCACAGTGGTCAGATCGAGCACACCGAGGGCCTGCTTGAACGACGCGTAGTACTTGTAGTCGGTCAGCTCCGACTCGTACGCCCGCGCACGGATCGTCTTGGTCATCTCGACCAGGAACCCGTTGGCCTGACCGGCGTTCGCGTCACGGGCCTGCCAGTCCGGTTCGGACGGAACGCGGCTCAGCAGATCCGACGGCTCCCAGCGCAGGTCGTGCGTGAAGGCTTCCTCGGCCTCACCGGTCAGCCGCACGACGGCGAGCGGAAGCCGTTGCCCGTCAACGTGAATGACGACGTAACGGACGTTCGGATCTTCTTCGCTGGCGCAGTAGTCCCCCATATCCCGGACACTCTACCGCTGCAACAGCGTCCGAACGGCCACCGTGGCCCACGCGGCCACCAACGCGCCGTACAACACCACGGCCACCCCAGAGAACATCACCGACGGCACCTGGACCGCGAGCGCGCTCGTACCGGTCACCAGCGTGCCGAGCGGGAACACGAAACTCCACCACGTCAGGGCGAACGGCAGCCCGCGCCGCGCGGTCCGCACGGTGACGGCCGCCGCGAGCGCGACCCACAGCAGGGCGAACCCCCACGTGATCGTGCCGTACAACACGCCGAACGCGGTCTGACCCGGCACCACGTGCACGCCCGCGAGCAGGTTCGCCGCGGTGATCGACTGACCCAGCGGCCCGAGCACGATCCACAGCGTCGGCACGGCCGAGGCGGCACCCAGGCCGTGCTGCACCAGCCGCTGCCAGATCTGCGGCACGATCACCATCGTCGCGAACAGGCTGACGCCGAACAGCGCGTAGCAGCCGAGCACCATCGCCTGCCGCGACGAGCCCTCCGGCAGGTGCTGCGCCAGCAGGGCACCGGAGGCGGCGGACACCATCGGCGGCACCACGGGCATCAGCCATCCGGCGAACGCGCGTTCGCCGCTGCCGATCATCCGCAGCGGCACCAGCACGGACGTCGCCAGCCCGAGCACCGTGCCGAGCGTCCACAGTGTCCAGTCGACGGTCAGTGCGGCGGGCAGCCCGATCCAGTCCTTCCCGAGCAGCAGCGCTCCGGTGCCGACGGTCATCAGCGCCATCGGCGGCGCGCCCCAGAACTGGGCCATCACGGGGTCGGCGAGCTGGGCGCGCACCGTCGTCCACGTCCAGCGCCGCAGGGCGGCGGCCACGAGGAAGGCCAGCAGCGTGGCGTCCAGCGCCCACACGTACGTGGCGGCGGTGTGCAGGCCGGGCATCGAGGCACCGGCCGTGGCGACGATCCCCGTCCCCATCACGGACGCGAAGAGGTTCGGGCCGAAGGGCGCCGCTCGTCGCACCTCTGGGGCACGGTGTGGTCGAGGTGCGAGAGCGGTCACGACATGACAATCCTCGCGCGGAGCCTGCCTCGGTAGGCACCAATCGCCGATGTGGACATAGGCTGCCCCTATGCCGCTCCCGTCCAGGGTCACCGACCTGACCAGCTTCGACCTCCTGCTGAGCGTCGCCGAGCTGGGCAGCATCGGCCGGGCGGCCCAGGCGCACGGCATGTCGCAGCCCAGCGCCAGCGAGCGGCTCAGGACGCTCGAGGCCCGCGTCGGCGTGACCTTGCTGGAACGCTCCTCGCGCGGCGCGCGGCTCACCACGGCGGGTCAGCTCGTGGCCGGCTGGGCGGCGCAGGTGATCGTCCGCGCGGCGGACCTCGACGCCGGCATCACCAGCCTGCGCGCGGACCGGCAGAGCCACCTCAGGATCGCCGCGAGCCTCACCGTGGCCGAGTACCTGCTGCCGACGTGGCTGATCGCGCTGCGGTCCGTCAGCCCGGACACCGCCACCGTGCTGTCCGCGGGCAACTCGGTGCACGTCGCCGAGCAGGTGCTGGCGGGCAAGGCCGACCTGGGGTTCGTCGAGAGCACCGACGTGCCGGCGGGCCTGGCCAGCCGCGTCGTCGCCACGGACGAGCTCGTCCTCGTCGTCGCACCCGCCCATCCGTGGGCCAGGCGCCGCCGGGTCGCCGCCGCGAAGGCCGCCGCGACGCCGATGGTCAGCAGGGAGTCCGGTTCGGGCACCCGGCAGGCCTGGGAGCACGCGCTGGAGATCGCGGGCATCATCGAGTCCGCGGTGCCGCTGCTGGAGATGTCGTCGACGACCGCGATCAAGGCGGCCGCGATCGGGGGCATCGGCCCGGCCGTGCTGAGCCTGCACACCGTGGCCGCGGACCTCGCCGCCCGCACGCTCGTCCGCGTCGAGGTCGGCGACGTGGACCTGCACCGCGCGCTGAGAGCGGTCTGGCCGTCCGGCCGGACACCCCGGGGACCCGCCTCCGACCTGTTGACCATCGCGACGCGTACTCTCACCCACCGTGCCGACCGGCGGTAGCAAACAGGTTCGCGCCGCGCGCAAGCGCAAGAAGCGCATGGCCCGCGTCGTCCACGACCTCACGGACGCGCAGTGGGACGCCCTCAAGACCTCGTGGGGCGGTTGCGCGTACTGCGCGGCTCCCGCCGGTTCGCTGCAGAAGGACTGCGTGCAGGCCATCTCCCGCGGCGGTCGCTACACGCTGGGCAACGTCGTACCCGCGTGCGGATCGTGCAACGCCAGCAAGTGCAACGCCGAGGTGACGGGCTGGCTGCGGCGCAAGAAGCTCGACGAGCGCACGTTCCTGGTGCGCCACTACGAGATCTCGGCCGAGCTGGCCGCCCGCTTCGTCACCCCACCAGACGCCGTCGCCACTCCAGAGGCGTGACGGTGATGGACCGGCCGGGATCGCGGTCCCACCTCGTCTGAAGGCCTGCCGCCGCCAGCGCCGCGACGATCTCGTCACCGATGGCCGTCGTGGTCTCGGCCGACCCGTCGAACCCGCCGTACAGCAGCGTCAGCCCGTGACCGGCCGCGGCGGAGTCCGTGCACTGGCTGTGGAAGTAGACGAAGCCGCGCGCACCCGGCGCGCTCTCGCCGCCGATCTCGGCCTGGCCGCAGTTGCGGCAGCAGGTGAAGTTCTCGCGGGCCGTGATGCCGGCCTGCTCCAGCGCGGCGAACGCGCGGGTGAGGCGTTCGGGATCGGTCTCGCCCCGCCACGTGGCCTGTTCGGCGACCCGCTCCAGCCACAACCGGTCGACGAGCGCCGCCGCCTGCTCCCGCGACACGGGCCGGCTGTCCTCGGTGACGAGGTACTCCTCGGCGAGCTCCGCGAGCTGGGCGCGGGAGGAGTAACCACCGGTCAGCGCCTCGCGGACGCGGTCCTCCAGCAGCTCGCGGTCGGCGGCACCGAGCTCGAGCGGCGGCACCGCGGGCTCGGGTGGCAGGCCGAGCGGCGACCAGGTGAGACCGCTGTCCCACCCGGCGTCCTGGCGCGCCCAGCCGGTGAGGGCCGCGATGGTGCCGTGGAGCCCGGCCGTCGCCGTGAAGTGCCGGTCGGCGCCACCGTCGCGGTGCTCGACCGAGTAGTCGCCACCGTTCTCGTGCCAGATCTGCGCGAACACACCGGGCAGGTCGGGCACCCGCTGGAGGACCAGGAACCGGTCGCCCTCGCCGCCGATGCGTCGCACCAGACCGGCCAGCGTCTCGGCGGACACGCGCACGTGCCGCTCCCCGGTCTCCGTCTCCACCACGATCTCGAGCATGCGGAGACTGTAGTAGCGGGCCTAAGCGGAGTTGCGAACGGCGTTGTACCCCTTGTACAGCGCGTCCCACGCCTTCTTGCAGCGGGCGTTGAGCTGCCCGTCCTCGCTCACCCCACCAGCCGCGAACCACGGCTCGCACGGCCCGATCTCGGCGAGCTGGCGGCGCACGTCGGAGAGCGCGGCCTGGCCCGCGGGCGGGAGCTTGGCTGCCTGCTTCTCGACCTCGTCGATCACCCCTGTCACGTCGGGCATGACGTGGCTGCAGTTGTCGGCCGGGGCGACGGGTTCGCCGCGCAGGCGGGCGGCGCAGTCCGTGAGCAGGACGCCGATCGCGTCGAGCCTGGGCTGCAGGTCGGGCAGCGGTGAGCCGGTGGCCGAGGTCACGGCCGGGGTGATCCTGGGCAGGGACGACGTCCCGGCACCGCACCCGAGCAGGAGGAAAGCCAGCGCAATGGCGGAGTAGCGCATGCCGAGCAGCGTAGCGAGACAAAAAGGCCGCCAGAGCCGGGGATGCTCTGGCGGCCTCGTCGTTCACCCGATCAGGTTCACGGGCGGATGTAGGACTTCACGCCGTCCGGGATGCCGACAGCGGCCGTGTCCACGACGTCCTCGCTCACCACGGCGGACTTGCCCTTGCAGCCCGGCTCGGACCAGATCTTCACCGCGCCGTCCGGGGAGAGCGACTTGAAGCCGCTGCGGAAGTCGGCGCACTTGGCCTCGACCTTGACGCGGGTCGAGAAGTTGTCGCCGTTGAAGTCGTCGAAGTTCTTGCCGGAGAAGAAGGTCACCGCGTTCGCGGGCTTGGCGCCGGGAGCCGGCGGAGCGGGCTGGGCGACAGGGGCCTCGGCGGGAGCGACGGCGCGCTTGCCCTCGGGGTTGATGACGAACCACTTGTTGCCGACGTTCTGGCCCTTGATGTCACCGGCCTTCTCGTCCTTGCTGAACAGGTAGATCGGGCGACCGCCGATCGTCACCTGGGTCGCGCCGTCCTGGCGCTTGACGAAGCCGATGTTCTCCCGCTTGATGCCGGGGAAGAAGAGCTTGGTGCCCTTGGCGACCGTGACCGGCGGCCACGTCTTCGCGCAGTCACCGTTGCAGTTGGACACTCCGCCGTTCACCGGGTCGTCGCTGAACCAGTAGACCGAGAGTCCCTTCCCGTTGACGACGGCGGGCTCCAGGCCGCCGGCGTTGGCGACGCGCAGCTCGACCCACTTCTGCTTGACCTCAGGGGATGCGGTGGCCGGAGCCCGGTCACCGGTGTTCTGGTCGGCCTTGTTGGAGTTCGCTGATCCGCGCACGAGGTCCACACCGGACTGCGGGTCGGTCTCCGCCGACGCGTCCGGCGCGTTCTGCTCCTGGGCCTGTTCCTGGGAAGGCGCAGGGGAACCGGACTGCGCGGCACCCTGACCGCAGGCCGTCAGAGCGACGACACCGACCGCGAAAAGGGCAGCAACGAACCCGACTTGCTTGCGACGCATTGTTTTTCTCATTCCTGAGTGGACTGTCGTCAACCTGTTCACCCCCCATCACGTACGGCCTCCCCGAACGGTTCAGCCGGGTTCGAGGTGAGAGCGCGGTCACAGTCACCGCGGAGCTCACCCGGTACCGTTGGAGGCGTGAACATCAGGCTGAGCAGCGACTTCGCGGACGCGGTACCGGAGATGGCGGTCTCGTGGGAGGCCACGCCCGTCCCGGAACCGGAACTCCTGGCACTCAACGAGCCACTCGCGGAGGAACTCGGCCTCGACCCGGCCTGGCTGCGCGCTGACGGTCTGCCCTTTCTGGTGAGCGGCCGCGGAGTCGCCCAGGCCTACGCCGGTCACCAGTTCGGCGGCTACTCACCGCGGCTCGGCGACGGGCGCGCGTTGCTCCTCGGCGAACTGACCGACACCGACGGGCGGCTGCGCGACCTGCACCTGAAGGGTTCCGGCCGCACCCCGTTCGCCCGCGGCGGCGACGGACTGGCCGCCGTCGGCCCGATGCTGCGGGAGTACGTCGTCAGCGAGGCCATGCACGCCCTGGGCGTCCCCACGACCCGAGCACTGGCCGTCGTCTCCACCGGCCACGCCGTCCAGCGCGAGGAACCGCTGGCGGGCGCCGTCCTGGCCAGGGTCGCCGCCTCGCACCTGCGCGTCGGCAGCTTCCAGTACGCCCGCAACACCGGCGACCTGGACCTGCTGCGCCGCCTCGCCGACCACGCGATCGCCCGCCACCACCCCGGCAGCACCTACCTGGAGTTCTTCTCGCACGTGGTCGCCGCCCAGGCGTCCCTGGTCGCCCGGTGGATGCTCGTCGGCTTCATCCACGGCGTGATGAACACCGACAACATGACGATCTCCGGCGAGACCATCGACTACGGCCCGTGCGCGTTCATGGAGGCCTACGACCCGACGACGAAGTACAGCTCCATCGACCATCAGGGCCGCTACGCGTACGGCAACCAGCCGATCATCGCCGAGTGGAACCTCGCCCGTCTCGCCGAGGCCCTGCTGCCGCTGTTCGCCGACGACCAGGACGAGGCCGTCTCGCTCGCTCTCGCGGCGCTGCGGACGTTCGACGCGCAGTTCGAGGAGGCCTGGATCGCCGGCCTGCGGGCGAAGCTCGGCGTGTCCGGTGACGTCTTGCCCCTGCTCAAGGACCTGCTCGCGTTGATGCACGAGAACCACGTCGACTTCACGTCGTTCTTCCACCTGCTCGGCAAGGCCGCCCGGGGTGACGCGGAACCGGCCCGCTCCCTGTTCCTGGACCTCGCGGCCATCGACGCGTGGCTCGCGCGCTGGCGGGAGCTCGGGCCGGACGGCGAGGCGATGGACCGGGTCAACCCCGTCTACGTGCCGCGCAACCACCTCGTGGAGGAGGCGCTGGCAGCCGGGGCGGACGGGGACATGGGTCCGTTCGACCGGTTGCTGAAAGCGGTTACCTCCCCGTTCGGCGAACGGCCCGGCCTGGAATACTTCGCGGCTCCTGCGCCGCAGGACTTCAGTGCCACCTACCGGACCTACTGCGGGACTTGATGAAGCTGCAGCCGATCGGCCACGTCGAATCGCCCCTCACCGACCGCTCCGCCGCGCCCAAGCAGGCGGACGAGGGCGCGCCCGAGGCCTTGCTCGTGTTCGCGCCCGAGTACGCACGGGCGATGCGGGAACTCCGACCGGGCCAGGAGGTCCTGGTCCTCACCTGGCTCGACCGCGCCGACAGGTCGGTGCTGGCCGTGCATCCCCGCAGCGACCCCGCCCGGCCGGAGACAGGCGTGTTCTCCACGCGGTCGCCGGACCGGCCGAACCCCATCGGCCTGCACCACGTCCGGATCACGGCGGTGGACGGCCTCGGCGTGCGGGTGGCGCACCTGGAGGCCGTCGACGGCACGCCGATCGTGGACGTCAAGCCGGTGCTGGGGACGGAACGCTGACCTGCCGGGGAGCGGGGTTTGACCGGCGGGTACCCCGTCGTCATGAGCCAACCAGTACCGCCGGCGGAGCCCGTGCCGACCACGCCGGGCCCCGACCAGCCACGCCCCACCGGACCCGACCAGCCCCAGCCGCCAGGACCGGATCCCGATCCCCTGCGCCCGCCCGGACCGGACCCCGACCCGCTGCCGCCGGAACCCAGGCCGATCTAGTGGTGTGAACGGCGAAAAACCGGGTACAGGCGTCGTGTCACTGCCGGACCTCACTCTGGAGCACACCATGCTCAGTCGAGAGGAACATCAGCGGCTCGTCGACATCGGGAACCACCTGCGCGTCTCCGACCCGGACCTGGCCCGCGCGCTGAGCGAAGGCCCCCTCTCGCAGAGGAACCTTCGTCAGCGCGCAGTCGCCGCGCTGGCCGCGCTGTCGTTCAGGAAGCGACAGGGATCGGCTGGCTGACGGCCGCCAGACGCACGGACGGGGCCGCGGTACTGCACCGCGACCCCGCCATCGTGTGCACTGAAGACGCTCAGGAGGAAGCCGCCTTCTGCAGCTCCTTGCGCAGCTGCTCCTTCGACATGCTCGACACGTTGTCCAGTCCCAGGTTCTTGGCCTGCATGAGCAGTTCCTCGCGCGTGGCCTGACCCGGCATCTCGCCGAGGTGGTCGGCGCGGCTGCGCGCGAACGCCTCGCCGAGCTCGTAGCGGCGTTCCGCGCTGAGCCGCTGGCGCATGCCCGGCAGGACGGTCTTCTCCTCTTCCTCCACGTGGTGGGTGATGGAGTCGACGACGTCCTGCAGCGCCTTCTCGTACTGCGGCGAGTCGTAGTCGGTGTCGAGGAGCTTGGCGAGCAGCTGCTCGGCCTCGGCGTGCTCCTCCTGGCTGTGCTCGACCTCGTCCTCCCCGCCCGCGTCCTTGGCGACCGGGTAGACCTCACCCTCCTCGGCGCGGCTGTGGGCGACGAGCAGGCCGCAGAGCACCGGGGTGAGCAGCGGCCGTTTCTCCGGGTGGTTCTTCAGCTCGTCGAACAGGCGCTCCACCTCGCGGTGGTCCTGCATGATCAGGTCGACGACGTCGTACTGCATGGTGGTTCTCCTTCAGTTCGGGTGATTCCTCGGATAGCGCGTGGAGATGGGCGCGATGCCGCGCCGTCCGATTCGGCCGAGCGCGACGCCGAAAGCGGTGATCACGGCGATGGCGACGACCACGGCGATGACGATCGACCAGGTCAGCGTGGTGCCGAGCAGCCCGGAGGCCGCACCGGCGATCACGCCGGCGACGAGTCCGTTGACGAGGTTCACGAGTCCGGCGACTCCCAGCGCGGTGCCGATCAGGCGTGGGCGCCGGGCGTTGCGCCAGCCGGTCTGGCCGGCGTCGACCTCAACGCCCAGGGTGTCGTCGTGCAGCTGGCGGACGAACACGTCCCTTGTGGACGGTTCGAGTTCGGCGTAGACGGCCCTGATGCGGTTGATCCCCAGACCTGCCTGGACGTCCTCGATGGTCAGCTCCACCGTGCGGAACAGGGTGGCGAGCCCGATCAGGAACAGCGCGGTGAAGACGACCAGCAGCAACGTGAGCAGCACGGTGCGCGGCACCACCTGTGCGACGAACCCGAGAGCGATCATGGACGCGGAGATCGTCGTCAGCAGGTGGCCCGCTCGTCCTGTCGCGTCGGTGATCGTCGCCGTGCGGATCATCTGCAACGTGTTGTGTTCCATCGTGAGGATCGTGAGCGCCGACGTCTTGTCCACTTCCGGCACGTCAGCGTCCGAGCGCGTGGGCAAGTTCCTTCTTCGTCATCGTGGAGCGGCCCTTGACGTTCTTCTTCTTGGCCTCGCTGTAGAGCTGTTCCTTGGTGAGGCCCTTCGGGCGGTTGGTGCCCGACCGCTGTCCGCCGCGCTTCTGCGGTGACATGTCCTCAGTGGACGACTTGCTCGCAGTCTTCGACTCACCGGCCTGGGCCCGGTTCTTGTTCACCGTCCGCGCCGCGATCTCCTTCGCGCGCTTCGGCGAGGCGCCTCGGTCCTCGGCGGAGTCCTTGATGTGCTCGTACTGGCGTTCTCGTTTCGCACTCGATCCCGCGGGCATCACGACCTCCTGACTCGATGCTGGTCCCGAATACCCCCGGTCAGGACGATTCACACCCGATCGATAGGGTAGCCGGGGTCATGGCGATCTCTTCCCGACTCGACACCGCGCGCGTGCTCGCGACGGTGCTGCTGCCCACCCTCGCCAAGGGCGTCATCGTCCGCAGGCCCGGTGTGATGGCGGCAGCTGAGAAGGTCCAGTCCGACACGAGGGCCATCGACACGATGCGGAGGCTGCGCGACCGCTACGGCCCGGAACCGGTGCGCCTGCGCATCACCGGCCGCAGCGTCGCGGTGCTGGTCGACCCCACCGACGTCGGCAGGCTGCTCGCCGGGTCGCCGGAACCGTTCGCGCTGGCCACGAAGGAGAAGAAGGCCGCCCTGAAGCACTTCCAGCCGCACGGGGTGCTCATCTCGGAGGGCCCGGAACGGGATCGGCTGCGCCGGCTCAACGAACGCGCGCTGCGACCGGAGAACGTGCCGGTGGAGGCGATCGTGCGCGACGAGGCCGACCTGCTCACCCGGCACGTGATGAGCACCGGCGAGCTGACGTGGGAGGCGTTCAACCAGGCGTGGTGGCGCATCGCGCGCAGGATCGTCCTCGGCAACGGCGCCCGCGGCGACGACCAGCTCACCGACGACCTGAAGGCGCTGCGTCAGAACGCCAACTGGGCTTTCCTGCACCCGAAGCAGCGTGACCTGCGCGAACGCTTCCAGCGCCGACTCGACGAACACCTGGCCCGGCGCGAGGAGGGCAGTCTGGCCGCGCAGCCCGGTGACCTGTCCGGTCAGGTGCCGCACTGGCTGTTCGCGTTCGACGCGGCCGGGATCGTCACGCTGCGTGCGCTGGCCATCGGGGCGCGTGGCATGAACGGCGTCCTGGAGTCCGCGCGGTTGTGGCCGACGACGCCGGTGATCCTGCGCGAGAGCACGATCGCCACCCGCTGGCACGGCACGTGGCTGCCGGAGAACACCGAGTTCGTCGTGTTCACGCCGTTCTTCCACCGCGACCCGGACAGGCTGCCGTTCGCCGACCGGTACGCCCCGGAGATCTGGGACCAGCCGCGCGACCCGGCGATCGTGCCGTTCAGCGCCGGGCCCGGCGAGTGCCCCGGCCGCGACCTGGTGCTGACCACCGCCGCGACGATGCTGGACACGCTCTCCGAGCACCTCGCGTTCCCTGCCCTGAGCGCTCCGCTGCCGGGCACGCTGAACCACTTCGGCATCCGCATGCCGGCCCAGCCGAAGGGTACTCGCGTGTCATGAACACACCCCGCTACGCCGTGGTGACCGGCTCGGACTCCGGCATCGGCAAGGCCGTGGCCGTCGCGCTGGCCCGCGGTGGCGTCGACGTCGGCATCACGTACCACGAGGACGCCGGAGGAGCCGAGAAGACAGCGCGGGAGGTCCGCGAGGCCGGTGTGCGCTGCGCGGTGCGGCAACTGGACCTCACCGACCTGCCGGACGCGGCCGGCGTCGTGGACGAGCTGGCCGCCGAACTGGGCGGCGTCGACGTCCTGGTGAACTGCGCCGGCACCGGGAGCAGCCAGAAGGCGCTGGACATGCCGTTCGACACCTGGCGGTCGGTGCTCTCGGTCGACCTGGACGGCGCGTTCCTGTGCTGCCAGCGCGCGGCCAGGCACATGATCCAGGCCGGACGCGGCGGACGGATCATCAACATCACGTCCGTGCACGAACACCTGCCGCGCGTGGGCGCCGCGCCCTACTGCGCCGCGAAGGCCGGGCTCGGCGCGCTCACCGAGGTGCTCGCACTCGAACTGTCCGAACACGGCATCACGGTCAACTCGGTGGCACCGGGCGAGATCTCGACGCCGATGACCGGCCAGGAGGACGTCGACCCGCACACCCAGGCCCGTCCGGGCGTGCCGCTCGGCAGGCCGGGCAGTGCTCACGAGGTCGCCGCCGTGGTGGCGTTCCTGGCGACCCCGGCCGCGAGCTACGTGACCGGGGCGTCGCTCGTCGTGGACGGCGGGATGTCGTTGATGGGGCCTCAGGCGAGCCAGCTCATGACCGACGAGAAGTGGAGGCAGACCTGATGCGTGCCGTGGTGCTCAACTGCACCTTGAAGAAGTCACCGGAGCAGTCCAACACCGATCTGCTCGCCCAGGTGGTGATCGACGAGCTGACCAAGAAGGACGTCGAGGTCACCTCGTTCCGGCTGGCCGACCACGAGATCCCGCCCGGCGTCGTGACCGACCTCGGCGGCGGCGACGAGTGGCCGAACGTCCACCGGCTGCTGCTCGACTCCGAGATCCTGGTGTTCGCGACCCCGACGTGGGTCGGCCGTCCGTCGTCGCTCGCGCAACGGGCGCTGGAACGGATGGACGCCATGATCTCCGAGACCGACGACCAGGACCGGCCGGTGGCCTACAACCGGGTCGCGGGCGTCGTGGTGACCGGCAACGAGGACGGCGCGCACCACGTGATCAGCGAGATCTGCGGCGGTCTCGGCGACATCGGCTACACGATCCCCGGCCAGGCGTGGACGTACTGGAACCGAGGCCCCGGCCCTGGTCCCAGCTACGCCGACACCGACGAGGGTCACGAGTGGTCGGAGAACACCGCCCGCACCATGGCCGCCAACCTGCACGCCGTCGCCCTGGCCCTGGCGGAACGCCCGATCCCGGCCTGAGCCAGCGCCACGACCGCGCCGATCGCCAAGCCGCCCAGGACGTCCGTGGGCCAGTGCACACGGGTCCTGAGGCGGCTGTAGGCGACCAGCAACACCAGCGGTGTCACGAAGAAGGCGGCGTCGCGGTCCGCCAGCGCGGTGGCGGTGCCGAACGCGGCCGCCGTCGTCGCGTGCTTGGACGGGAACGACGACGAGTCCGGGTGTTCCGGCAAGGCCTGCCGCGCCGGCATGTTCGCGACCACGGGCCGGCGCCGGTGCACGACCACGCTCACCAGGTGCCCCAGCGGCATGGCGACCACGGCCGCCGTGAGCGCACGTTTCGCGGTCTTCTTCTTGCCGCACAACGCGAGCAGTCCGGCGACGGGCAGCCACAGGAGGCCACCCCGCGCGGTCAGGCTGACGGCGATGATGATCGGGTGCGGACGCCTGGTGGGCAACGCCTCGCTGTTGTGCAGCGAGTCCTCGTCGAGTTCGTCTAATTCGTCCTCACCTGTCATGTGGCTCATCTACCCAGAACCGGGCTGGCCGGAACCTCCCGCCCCTGTCCCAGCCCCAGCACGATCGCCTTGAGCGCCTCCTGCGCGTCGAACTCCGGTTTCCAGCCGAGCTCCGTCCTGGCGCGCGAAGCGTCCAGCAGCGGTGACTTCAGGGCCAGGTCGACCCATCCGGGCGGCGTGGGCTGCAGGTGCAGCCTCCAGGAGACGTTCGCCAGTGACCGCATCAGCTTCGGAGGAACGGACACGTGCCGGCCACCGAGCACCTCGGCCAGCGCCCGGGGAGTGATGACGGGGTCCGCCACGAGGTTGATCCCGCCGTGCAGCCGCTGCTTCAGGATCCGCGCGACACCGTCGGCGACGTCGTCCGCGTGGACGAACTGCAGCACCAGGTCGCGCGGAATCGGCAGGACGGGAATCCGGTGCCGGAACACGGCTCTCGGCACCAGGCTGCCGAGGAAGTAGTCGCGGATCTCGGATCCGGCATCGGACTGCAGGATGAGGCCGGGCCGCGGCCGGGAGATGAGCAGGTCGGACTCGAACTTGTTGAGCATGTGCTCCACGGCGGCCTTGTGCCTGCTGTAGAAGGACGTCCTCACGCCGTCGACGGGCCACGACTCGTCGACACGACGGTCCTTGCTGCCGGGTGAGTACGCGCCGACCGACGACATGTGGACCAGGTGCGGCACACCGGCCTTCACCGCCGCGCTGAAGACCTGGGCGGATCCGGCCACGTTCGTCCGGTACAGCTGCCGTTCGTCCCGCGAGGGCTGGATGAGCCACGCCAGGTGCACCACGGCGTCAGCCTTCTCGAACGCGGTGCGCAGCACCTCCTCGGCGCCGGCACGCCCGATCTCGACGGGCGTCCAGGGCACACCCCGGTACGGCGGGGCGTCGCCGGGCGGGCGACGCGAGATGCCGTGCACTTCGACGTCCGGTTCCTCGGCCAGCCTGCGCAGGAGCGCCGTTCCGACGTTGCCACTCGCTCCGGTGACGACGATCTTGCGTGCGGGCATGGTTCCTCCGGGTGTCGGCCTGTGCTGCCGGATACCCGTTCAGGTGACGTCGAGAACCGCCTTCAGGACGATGTTCGTGACAAAGGACGAAGCGTGCCGATGGGCCGGATCAGTCTTCGAGACGGGAGACGAGCACCCCGCCGTGCTTGACGAACGACTCGGGCAACCACGGCTGGTCGATCCTGCGGCCGTTCCACCGCGTTTCCTGCACGTGGACACCCGGTGTGCCGGTGGCGAGGACCGTGATGCTCTTCGCGGTGATCCGGGCCTTCGGGAACATCGGGCTGGAGACGTGCAGCTCGGCGCTGCTCGGCGTGCGCGGGTACAGGCCGAGCGCGGCGAAGACGTACCAGGCCGACATGGTGCCGAGGTCGTCGTTGCCGGGCAGGCCGGACGGGCCGGTGCGGTAGACCAGCCTCGCCATCGCCCGCACCGTCTCCTGGGTCTTGCGCGGCTGCCCGAGCTCGTTGTAGATCCACGGCGTGTGGATGCCCGGCTCGTTCGTCGGGTCGTACCGCAGCGCGTCGCCGCCCGTCGCCCACGAGCCGTCCGCGCGCTTGAAGAACCCGTCCAGCCTGGAAGCCGCGACGTCCTTGCCGCCCATCGCCTCGGCCAGGCCCTGGACGTCGTGCGGCACCATCCACGTGTAGGTGGCGCTGCTGCCCTGCGCGAAGCCCAGGTCGGAGGCCGGGTTGAACGGCGTCACCCAGGTGCCGTCGGCCTTGCGGGCCTGCTGGTAGCCGGTGGCCGGGTTGAAGGTGTTGCGCCACCAGCCCGCGCGCTTCTGCATCTCCTCGCTGGGGCGGCCGAGCCTGCGGCCCAGGTCGGCGAGCGCCTGGTCGGCGACGGAGTCCTCCAGGGTCTCGGCGGCGCCTCCCCAGCAATGGCACGTGTCGTGCGGGGCGTAGCCGAGGCGCATGTACTCCGCGAGGTTCGGGCGCTGGCCCTCGCACTGACCGGGGCAGCCCTTGTCGGACAGCCCGTCCGGGTGCGGGACGGTCGCCTGGCGCAGCAGTGAGTCGTAGGCCGCCCGCACGTCGAAGTCCTTGGCGCCCATGGCGTACATGCCCGCGATGGCCGGGGCGGACGGGTCGCCGGTCATCACGTGCGTCGGGCCGGTGATGTGGACCCAGCGGTCCCACACGTCACCGTTCTCGCGCGAGGTCTGCAGCAACGACTGGGCGTACCCGCTCGCGACGTCCGGCGCGAGCAGGGCCAGCAGCTGGGTCTGGGCGCGGTACTGGTCCCAGCCGGAGAAGTTGCCGTACCGGGTGGTCCGGCCCACGTCGCTGATCACGTTGGGCTGCAGGAAGGTGTGGTAGAGCGCGGTGTAGAAGATCGTGCGCTCGTCCGCGGTGCCGCCGTCGATCTCGACCGCGCGCAACTGCTTCGCCCAGGCCTTCTTCGCCTCCTTCGCCACGTCCGCGACGGTCGCGCGCTTCGGGATCTCCGCCGCGAGGTTGCGCTTGGCCGCGTCGAGGCTGGTGTAGGAGATGCCGACGCGCATCCTCACCTCTTTGTCCGCGAAGGACACGTAGCCGCCGGATCCCCTGCCGGCGCGCGCACTTCCGGTCAGGTAGCCCTCGCCGCCGCTCGCGGTCGTGCTGCCGGGCCTGAGTTCGCCGTCGACCCAGGTGCCGTGAGCCGAGATCGGGCGGTCGAACGACGCCGTGAAGTGCAGGCGGTAGTAGGTCTTCTGGTTGTTCGTGCCGCCGTTCGCGCGCCTGCCGCAGAACGCGCCGGTCAGCACCGAACCCGAGACCGAGCCGGTCGCCGGGTCGATCGTGATGTCGGCGTCCTCGCTGCCGTTGAGCGAGTTCGAGGTGCGGAACAGCAGCGATCCGTTGACGGGGAAGGTGAACTCGCCGATGCCCGCGCGGGTCGTCACGGAGAGGTCCGCCGTGGCACCGGACTTCAGGCCCACCCGGTAGCGGCCGGCCTCGGCCTTCTCGTCGGCGTGGGAGAAGTCGCTCGCGAAGATCTGGTCCCTGGTGTCCGCGGTCGGCGACGAGGTGATCTCCCCGACGTGCGGCATGATCGGGATGTCCCCGGCGGCACCGGGATGGCAGCCCGCGCCGTTGACGTGCGTGAGGCTGAACCCGCGCACCCTCGTCGCGTCGTACGCGTAACCGTTGGCAGCGCCCGTGTTCGTCTGGTCGCCGCGCGTCGACGTCGGGCTCCACGAGATCATCCCGAACGGCCGCACCGCGCCCGGATACGTGTTGCCGCCGCCCGCCGAGCCGATCAGCGGGTCGACGTAGCGGGTGTCGTCTCTCACCGCCGCACTCGCGGGAGTCGCCAGCGCGGCGGTGAGGACAGTGACCAGGAAGACCGGGAGCGCTCTCACGTCCCGGGACCCTAACCGGTTTCAGTAAACGCAGGGTGGCCGGTAACCGTCGATCTTCAGGCCCTGGAACTCCAGTTCGTTCTTCGTGTTGCCGACGAACACCAGGCCACGGGCGTCGTCGAGCGCGTCGGCGAGCGGGTAGGACGGCTTGCCGAGCGCGGGCAGATGTGTCCAGTCCGTTGTCTCGAAACTGAAGAACCGCTTCACGAGCCTGCCGCCGGTGGACGGCACCTTGGTGACCCACTTGTCGCCACCGCTCCAGAACGACGCGGGACGCAGCTGAACGTGGAGGTCGTCGGTGGCGCGGTAGGTCATCCAGAAACCGGCCGACTCGGACAGGTCCGCCTCGGCCTCGAACTTGTTGCCCAGCCACACGACCATGACAGCCCAGTCGTCGGCCAGGAACTTGATCTTCGCCGTGTGCCCGTGCCGTCCCCTGGGCACGAGGATGCTGCCGGTCGCGGGTTCCGTGGCACCTTCACCACTGGCGATCCACTGCTGCAACCGGTCGATGGACGGGGTGGCGCACTCGCGGCCGCGCGAGGCGTTCGCCACCGCCGTGGAGCTGAGCGTGAACAGCACCGCGCACGCGATCACCGCGACGCGGCCGAACGTCGATTTCAAGCGCATCTGGCGGACCGTAGCGGAGATTGGTTTAAACCATTTCCGTTCACCGTTGACAGGGTCTCACTTGGCTACCTGGACAGCGGATTGTGAGGGCTGCGCGCGAGGGACACAGTGAGCCTCGTGCAGCCCGCCAGATGCATCGCATCCATAGGTGTCGTAACGGTTTTCGCCCTCCAACTGGCCACTCCGGCGCTGGCGTCGGCCGACTGCTCCCCCACTGTCGACGAGCGGTCGTTCGCCACGGCTCCCCAGCTCCGCGCTCTCAACGCCACCGTCGCCGGGTTCGGCGTCCGTGCGACCGGCAGCCCTGCTCACCACCGCCTGATCTCCTGGCTGGAACACCGCGTGGACCGGCTGCCGGGGGTGTCCGTGCGGTCCGAGCCCTTCGCGATCGAGCGCTGGCAACCAGGTCCGGGTCTGCTGTTCTCGGGCGGCGTCGTGCCGGTCGCCGGCGCGATCCCGTACTCCGATCCCGGCCTGCGTTCCGGCGAGCTGGTCCGCCTGCCCGCCGGTACCCCGATCACGGCCGCGAACGCGGGCGGCAGGGTCGTGCTGCGCGACTTCCCCGTCCTCGACCGCGGCTACCTCGCCGAACCGCTGCTGGACCGGGACATGGTCGACGCGGGCAAGGCCGGCGCCGCTGGCGTCGTCGTCGCCTTCCCGTTCCCGCACGAGCAGGTGAAGGGCTACTGGGACCCGCACGTCGGCACCCACTACCGCGTGCCGGGCGCGTTCGTCGGCTCCGACGCGGCCGCGAGGCTCGTGCCGGGCACCCGGACGACCATCAGCGTCCTCGCCGCGCGCCTCCCGGCCGTCACGCGCTCGCTGGTCGCGACGCTGCCCGGCCTGAGCAGCGAACGGATCGTCCTCGACACCAACACCGACGGCGTGGGGTGGGTGCAGGAGAACGGCACCGTCGCGCTGCTCGCGCTGGCCGAGCACTTCGCGCGCCTGCCGGTGCGTTGCCGGCCGCGCACCCTCGAGTTCGTCTTCGCGACGGGCCACCTGCACCGCCCGGCGGAGGGCAGCGAGTTCCGCGCCCGTGCGCTCGACGCCGAGTACGACTCGGGTTCCGTCGCCTTCGCGTTCGTGCTGGAACACCTCGGGACGCGGGAGTTCCTGCCTCGCGACGGTGCACTCCTGCCGACGGGACTGGCCGAGCCGTCCGGCTGGTTCGCGGGCAGTCCGGTACTGGCGCGGACGGCGGCGACGGCGCTGGCCGGGCGTTCGGTCGACCGCACCTTCGTCCTGCCGGGCAGTGATCCGCCGGTACCGGGCCGGGTGCCGCCGCAGTGCTCGTTCGGCGGCATCGGCACGCACTTCCACTCGCACCTGATCCCGACGATGGCGATGATCTCCGGGCCGTGGACGCTCTGGGCTCCCTCGTTCGGATCGGCTGCCGTCGACCACGACCGCATGCGACGCCAGGTGCTGGCCGCGGGTGACGCGATCACGGCGCTGGCCCCGTTGCCGCGTGCGCAGATCGCCGGGCCGTACCTCGGCCTGCGGCAGGCGCGGGCAGCCGGTGCGCCGACCTGTTCCCACGACCTGCCACCGGAGTGGGCGCCTAGAAACTGATCAACGCCTGGACGGCCAGGTGGTCGGACGGGTACTGGCCGTTCAGCTGGAAGGCGTTCATCGCGGCGGCCTCGACCGTGGCGCCGCGGGTGAGGATCCAGTCGATGCGCGGGCCGTCCGGGACGAGCGGGCCGTACCCGTGGAACGTCCCGTACGCCGGGGTCGTCCGCGGGCCGGCGAGCCACGTGTCGGCCAGTGCGGAGGTCAGGGTGGTGTGGGCCGGTGAGCCGGGGACGTCGTTGAAGTCGCCGGTGACCACGACCGGCAGCGTCTGGGCCTGGAGGCGGTCGCGGACGAACTCCGCGCTGCACAGGCGGGAGTGCGCCGACTCGTGGTCGAAGTGCGTGTTGACGGCCACGAACTGCTTGCCGGTCAGGCGGTCCGCGAACCGGACCCACGTGACCATGCGGATCACGTTGTTGCCCCATGATCGGGAACCCACGACGTCCGGGGTGGCGGAGAGCCAGTGGTGGTCGAACTCCAGCGGTTGCAGGCGGAGCGTGTCGAAGAAGATCGCCATGAACTCGTCGTGGCTGCCGCCCGCGCGGCCGAGGCCGATCCAGTCGTAGTGGTCCGGCAGGTCGTGCGCGATGTCGTTCAACTGTCCATACAGGCCTTCTTGCGTGCCGAGCAGGGCCGGCCGTTCCTTGAGCAGGAACTGGGCCATGACCGGACGTCGGGCAGCCCACGAGTTCGGCTCGGCGGTCGAGGCATACCGGAGGTTGAAGGACATGACGCTCAAAGGGTCCACTCGGCCGATCATGGCACAGGCCCGCCCTGGATCAGGGCGGGCCTGCGTTTACCTACGTTGAATCACACAAGATGGAAGCGAATGTTGGGCGAGTCGACGAAAAGCATGTCGACTCCCCCAACATTCACGCAGGCGCATAACCGGTCGGGGTGGCGGTGAAGCTGCCACGGCCTTGCGTCCGGCTCCGCAACCTCGTCACGTAGCCGAACATCTCCGCCAACGGCACGCTCGCCGTCACCACGGTCGCACCGGGCCTGGCCTCCGAACCGAGGATCCTGCCCCGGCGCGTCGCCAGATCACCCAGCACGCCACCGAGGTACTCCTCCGGCACGGTCACCGTGACCTCGGCGATCGGTTCGAGCAACGTCATGGCGCCGGCCTTCAGCGCCTCGCGCAGCCCGAGCCGGCCCGCCGTGCGGAACGCCATCTCCGAGGAGTCCTTGACGTGCGTGGACCCGTCGGTCAGCGTCACCCGCACACCGGTCACCGGGTGGCCGAGAGGTCCCTCGGCCAGCGCGTCCCGGCAGCCCTGTTCGACCGCGCGGACGAACTCCTGCGGCACGCGCCCGCCGGTGACGGCCGAGCGGAACTCGAAACCGGTCTCCAGCGGCTCGGTGTCGAGCACGACGTGAGCGAACTGTCCCTGCCCTCCGTCCTGCTTGACGTGCCGGTAGACGAATCCCGTGACGCCCGTGCCCACGGTCTCGCGGTACGAGACGCGCGGCCGTCCCATGGTGAGCTCGATGCGGTGCAGCGTGCGCGCCTTCTCCACCGAGACCTCCAGGTGCAGCTCGCCCTGGCCGGACAGCACCGTCTGACCGGTCTCCGGGTCCGTCCCGAACCGCAGGGACGGGTCCTCGTCGACCAGGTGCGCCAGCGCCTCGGTCAGCCGGGCGTTGTCCGCGCTGGTCCGCGTCTCCACGGCCACCGACACGACCGGATCGGCCGACTCCGCGGGTTCGAGCAGCAACGGAGCCGACGGCGCGCACAACGTCGTCCCGGTGCGGGCCGACTTCAGCCCCACCAGCGCCACGATGTCGCCCGCGACGGCCTGGTCGACCGGCGTGTGCCGGTCGGCCTGGACGCGCAGGATCCGGCCGATGCGTTCGTTGCGGCCGCCCACCTGGACCGTCTCTCCCTTGTGGAGGGTGCCCGAGTAGACGCGGACGTACGCGAGCCGTCCGGTGGCGGTGGCGTTCACCTTGAACACCAGAGCCGCGAACGGCGCGTCCGGATCCGGCTGCCGTTCCTGGCCGTCGACGCCGCGCACCGGCGGAACGTCCACAGGGGACGGCAGGTACGCGATCACCGCGTCCAGCAACGCCTCGACTCCGCGGTTGCGGTACGCCGAGCCGCACAACACGACGGTGGCCTGACCTCGCTGGGTCAGTTCCCGCAGAGCGTTTCCGAGAGTCTGCTCGGACAGGCCTCCCGCGAAGAACTCCTCCAATGCCTCGGGATGCAGTTCCGCCACCGCCTCCTCCAGGAGGCGACGACGCCGTTGTGCCTCTGCCAGCAGCGTTTCCGGCACAGGTCCCTCGGTCATGCCGTCGTCCCAGATCAGCGCACGCATGCGCACCAGGTCGACGACACCGCGGAACCCGTCCTCCACGCCGATCGGCAGCTGCACCACGAGCGGCACGGTGTGCAGCCGCGTGCGGATCGACTCGACGACCTGGTCGAGGTCCGCGCCCGCCCGGTCGAGCTTGTTGACGAACGCGATCCTCGGCACGCCGTACCGATCCGCCTGCCGCCACACCGATTCGCTCTGCGGCTCCACACCCGCCACACCGTCGAACACCGCGACGGCCCCGTCGAGCACGCGCAGGGATCTCTCGACCTCGTCGGCGAAGTCGACGTGTCCCGGTGTGTCGATGAGGTTGATGCGATGGGAGTCCCACGTGCAGGTCACGGCCGCGGCGAAGATCGTGATGCCGCGGTCGCGTTCCTGCGGGTCGAAGTCGGTGACGGTGGTGCCGTCGTGGACCTCGCCGCGCTTGTGGGTGCTGCCGGTGGCGAACAGGACGCGTTCGGTGAGCGTGGTCTTGCCCGCGTCGACGTGGGCAAGGATGCCGAGGTTGCGGACAGCGTTCAACGTGGTCGTGCGCATGGCTTCGTGCCTTTGGTGTCAAGGACTTACGGGGTCAGCGCGATGACCCGGCGAACTCCGCTCGGGAGTTCGTCAGACAGTCCGGCGCCCGGCGCGCAGCAGGCGACCGGCGCACGAGGACACGAGGATCACGTCGAAACGGGACGGGAGGACGACGGCGGCGGTACGCACGGCCGGTCTCCTCTCGCCTCGGTGATGATGATCGTGGAGTGTAGACACATGAGCGGTGCCTCACAACGCATTTGAGGCGGAACACCTCCACGACGCCCGTCGTTCACCAGGTATGCGCCTGTGTTTGCTCGGCGACTCGATCGCCGCCGGAGTGGGCAGCACGCGCCGGGAGGACACGCTCGGCCCGTTGCTCGCCGAACGCCTGCGAAAGGCGGGACACCGGGTCGACCTCGCCGTGCACGCGTTCGCGGGCGCCCGCTCTGCCGACCTGCGCGCCCAGGTGCGCACCGCGGTCGCGAGCGGAGCCGATATCGCGGTGGTGGTCATCGGCGCGAACGACCTGACCAGGTTCGTCCCCGCGCACGTCGGTGCCCGGCAACTGCACGACGCCGTCGCGGACCTGCGCGCGTCGGGGGCCGAGGTCGTCGTCGCTACGGCACCGGACCTGAGCATCGTCTCGCACGTCCCGCCCGCGTTGCGCGACGTCGTGTCGGCCGTGAGCCGCGACTACGCCCAGGTGCAGCAGCAGGCCGTCATCCGGGCCGGCGGAGTCGTCGCCCACGTCGAACGCGCCGTCACGCCCCGGTTCGCCGCCGATCCCTCGCTGTTCGCCGCCGACCGCTTCCACCCGTCCGCCGCCGGCTACCGCGCGATCGCCGAGGCTCTGGCACCCGCGGTCGAGGCCGCCGCGGACCGGCGAGGCGTCTGAACGATTACGACCATGCGTCTCCGGCGTTGCGATCAACGCCGCGGCGTCGTACTGTCCGCACTAAGTTCAAGCATTGAACGAATGAGGTGGATGATGAGCACGCCCACTCCGGCGGACAAGTTCTCCTTCGGTCTGTGGACCGTGGGCTGGCAGGGCCGCGACCCGTTCGGCGAGGCCACGCGCCCCGAACTCGACGTGGTCGAGGCGGTGCACCGGCTCGCCGAGCTGGGCGCCTACGGGCTGACGTTCCACGACGACGACCTGTTCGGCTTCGAGGCGACGCACCGCGACCAGCAGATCAGCCGGTTGCAGGGCGCGCTCGCCGAAACCGGTCTCGTCATCCCGATGGTGACGACGAACCTGTTCAGCCACCCCGTCTTCAAGGACGGCGGCTTCACCAGCAACGACCGCGGCGTGCGGCGGTTCGCGCTGCAGAAGGTGCTGCGCAACGTCGAGCTGGCGGCGGAGCTCGGTGCCAAGACCTTCGTGCTGTGGGGCGGGCGTGAGGGCTCCGAGTACGACGTGGCCAAGGACGTGCGGGCGGCGCTCGACCGGTACCGCGAGGCGATGAACCTGCTGACGCAGTTCGTCACCGACCGCGGTTACGACATGCGGTTCGCGCTCGAGCCGAAGCCGAACGAGCCGCGCGGCGACATCCTGCTGCCGACGGTAGGGCACGCGCTCGCGTTCATCACCTCGCTCGACCGGCCCGAACTGGTCGGTCTGAACCCCGAGGTCGGGCACGAGCAGATGGCCGGGCTGAACTTCGTGCACGGCATCGCGCAGGCGTTGTGGCACGACAAGCTGTTCCACATCGACCTCAACGGTCAGCGCAGCATCAAGTACGACCAGGACCTGGTGTTCGGGCACGGCGACCTGATGAACGCGTTCGCGCTGGTCGACCTGCTGGAGACCGCCGGCTACGACGGTCCGCGGCACTTCGACTACAAGCCGTCGCGGACCGAGGACATCACGGGCGTCTGGGACTCGGCCAAGGCGAACATGGCCACGTACCTGCTGCTCCGCGACCGCGCGGCCGCGTTCCGCGCGGACCCCGAGGTGCAGGAGGCGCTGGCCGTGGCGGGTGTCGCGGAGCTCTCGCAGCCGACGCTCAACGCCGGCGAGTCCTACGACGACCTGATCAAGGACACCGGGTTCGACCCCGACCAGGCGGGCGAGCGCGGCTACGGCTTCGTCCGGCTCAACCAGCTCGCCCTCGAGCACCTCACGGGAGCGCGCTGACATGACGCTCGTCGCCGGCGTCGACTCCTCGACGCAGTCGTGCAAGGTCGTGGTTCGCGACGCGGAGACCGGCAGGCTCGTCCGGGAGGGCCGCGCGGCTCACCCGGACGGCACCGAGGTGCACCCCTCGCACTGGTGGTCGGCTCTGCAGTCCGCGCTCGCCGACGCCGGCGGACTGTCCGACGTCGCGGCGCTGAGCGTCGCCGGGCAGCAGCACGGCATGGTCTGCCTCGACGAGGACGGCGAGGTCGTGCGCGAGGCGTTGCTGTGGAACGACACCCGTTCCGCGGCGGCCGCGGCCTCGCTGACGGACGAGCTGGGCGCTGCGCAGTGGGCGGCGCGGATCGGACTCGTGCCGGTCGCGTCGTTCACGATCACGAAGCTGCGCTGGCTCGCCCAGCACGAACCGGCCAACGCCAAGCGCACCGCCGCCGTCTGCCTGCCGCACGACTGGCTGACGTGGCGGCTGCGCGGCACCGGGTCGCTCTCCGACCTGGTCACCGACCGCTCGGACGCGTCCGGCACCGGCTACTTCGACTCGGTGTCGAACGAGTACGTGCCTGACCTGCTCTCTCTCGCGCTCGGCCGCGCCGACGTGGTGCTCCCCCGTGTCCTGGGCCCGGCGGAGTTCGTGGACGGACCGGTCCGGCTCGGCGCGGGCGCGGGCGACAACGCGGCGGCCATGCTCGGGGTCGGCGGCGGCACCGACGTCGTGGTGTCGCTCGGCACCTCCGGCGTCGTCACGGCCACCAGCGACGTCCGCGCGGAGGACCCGTCCGGCATCGTGGCGGGGTTCGCCGACGCCACCGGCCGCTACCTCCCGCTGGCCTGCACCCTGAACGCCGCCCGCGTGCTGGACGCGACGGCCCGCATGCTGGGCGTCGACCTCGCCCGGCTCAGCGACCTCGCACTGTCCGCGAAGCCCGGTGCGGAGGGTGTGGTGATGGTTCCGTACCTGGAAGGCGAGCGGACGCCGAACCTGCCGGACGCGACGGGTGCGTTGCACGGACTGACGCTCACAAACGCCACGCCCGCGAACATCGCCCGTGCGGCCGTCGAAGGCATGCTGTGCGGTCTTGCGGTCGGCCTCGACGCGCTCGCTGAGCAAGGTGCGGACGTCACAGGCGTGCGGCTCGTCGGAGGAGCAGCGGTTTCTCCCGCGGTGCGGGAGATCGCGCCGATGGTGTTCGGTGTGCCCGTGACGGTGCCCGCGCCGGATGAGTACGTGGCGAACGGTGCGGCGCGGCAGGCCGCGTGGACGCTCACGAACGGGACGACGCCTCCGGAGTGGACGCTGGCGGACAGCACGCGGTACGAGGCCGAGGCGGTGCCGGAGATCCGGGCGCGGTACGGGGACGCGGCACAGCGATACTTGAGTCGATGACCACCGTCGACCACCTGCGGCAGGTTCGCCTCGGCAACCTGCGCACGGTGCTGCTCGCCCTCGTCGACCGCCCCGGTTCGCGCGCCGACCTCGCGGCGCGCACCGGCCTGACGAAGGCCACCCTGTCCAACCTCACCGAGCCGTTGCTGGCGGGCGGGATCCTGGTGGAGGAGCCCGCCACGCTGGCCGGCATGGGCAGGCCGTCCAAGCCGTTGCGCTTCCACCCCGCCGGGCCGGTCGCGGTCGGGGCGGAGATCAACGTCAGCCACCTCGCCGTCGAGACGCTCGGACTCGACGGTGCCACGCTCGAACGCCGTCTCGTCCCCGCCGACATGCGCAAAGCGACGGCGGACGAGGTGCTCGACCGGGTCGCCGGACTGATCCGCGAGGTCACCGAGGGCTCCGAGCGCACGCTGCTCGGAGTGGGACTCGCATTCCCCGGTGTCGTGCACGACGGCGCCATCGTCCGAGCGCCCAACCTGCCCAAGCTCGTCGGCGAACGACTGGCCGAGAGGCTCGGTGAGCGAACCGGCCTCGACGTCCAGCTCGACAACGAGGCGAACCTCGCCGCGCTCGCCCACCTGTGGCCGCGGCACCTGGCGGGCGAGGACTTCGTGCACGTGACGGCCGACGTCGGCATCGGCGCGGGCGTCGTGCTGGGCGGCGAGGTCTACCGCGGGGTCAGCGGGTTCGCGGGCGAGCTGGGGCACGTCGTGATCGAGCGCAACGGCATCCGGTGCACGTGTGGCAGCCGCGGTTGTGTCGAGCGGTACGCGGGGCTCGACGTCATCCTGCGCGAGGCGGGACGACGCCGGCTCGACTCGTTGCGCAAGGCGCTCGAAGCGGGCGACCCCAAGGCCGCGGCGGCCGTGCGGACGGCCGGGGAGGCGCTCGGGGTCGGCATCGCGACGCTGATGAACCTCTTCGACGTCCCGACGGTCGTGCTCGGCGGCAGCTACGCCGTGCTGTACGACCACCTCCGCGAAGCCGTGCAGTCCGAACTGGACGGCAGGGTGCTCGCGGGCGGCGAACGGCACACCCGGCTGCTCGCCTCGCCCCTCGGCGAGTTCGCGGTGGTGCGGGGTGCGGCCGGGCTGATCACGAGGCGCGCGGTGCAGCAGCCCGAGCGGCTCTTCGCATAGCCAGGCCGCCCAGCACCACACCGGCCACGCCCACCGCGAGCGACACGTAGCCACCGACGATGCCGTAGCCGGTACCGGGGCCGCCCTTCGCCATCAACACCACCGCGACACCGATCACCGCCCCGACCGCACCCAGCACGACGGCCCACAGACCACGCCGTGTGAGCGCCAACAGTCCGAGCACACCGAGGACCACACCGACGAGCGACAACGTGCGGCCGGCGGACATCTCATAAGCAGCGGAAAGCAACATGGGCACCAGCCAACCGCCGAACCGGCGTCACGTCGTCGTGCGGGCGCAGACACCGCTGTACTGCGCGCGCAGTAGTCCGACAATGCTCCCGCTGAAGGATCTACCAGCGCGGACGGGGGATTAAGGTGCACGGATGAGCAAGCGCTGGCTGGACTGGGCGATCGCCGCGGGAGTCGCGACGAGCCTCGTCGTGGCGGGCCACCCCGCGACCGTTCCCGGCTACGCGCTGCTCGCCGCCAGCGGGCTGGTCCTCCTCGCGCGCACACGGTCGCCGAGAGCCGTGCTGGCGGCGACCGGGCTCCTCGCACTCGGCTACCAGGCCACCGGCGCGGACGTGCCGGTGATCGCCTTCCTGTTCGCCGTCTACTCGACGATGCGGGCGGGCCACCGCGTGTTCACGCTCGCCGGTTCCGTCCTGATGCTCGCCACGCTCCCCCTCGCCGCACTCGCCTCGCCGCGCGACCTCACCACGTACGAGGCGTTCGCGCAGACCCGCGACGTCCTGCAGATCGCGTGGCTGATCGCCGCCGCGGCCGCCGGCGAGGCGCTGAGGCAGGCCGAGCGCAGAGCCGACGAAGCCGAACGCACCAAGGAGGAAACGGCGCGACGACGGGCCAACGAGGAACGCCTGCACATCGCCCGCGAACTGCACGACTCGCTCACCCACCAGATCTCGGTGATCAAGCTGCAGGCCGAGGTCGCCGTCCACCTCGCCCGCAAACGCGGTGAGGAGGTGCCCGAACCCCTCCTGGTGATCCGCGACGCGGGCCGGGAAGCGTCCAGGGAACTCCGCGCCACGCTCGAAGCCCTGCGCGACGACGACAAGAACCCGCCGCACGGCATCAAGGACGTCCCCGATCTCGTCGAACGCGCCAGGGCCACCGGCTTGGACGCCCGGCTCACGATCGAAGGCCGCCACGACGACGTGCCGGCAGCGGTGGAGCGCACGGCGTACCGGATCGTGCAGGAGTCGCTCACGAACATCGCCCGCCACGCCGCCGCGGCGACCGCGCGGGTCCACATCGACTACCGCGAGGACACGGTGATCATCGAGGTGGACGACGACGGCACGGCGGCACCGGGGAACACCGCACCGGGCGTCGGGCTGCTCGGCATGCGCGAACGCGTCACCGCGCTGGGCGGCCACCTCCAGGCGGCGCCCCGGACCGAAGGCGGTTTCCGCGTGCAGGCCGAACTCCCCGTGGCACAGCCGTGATCCGCGTCCTGCTGGTCGACGACCAGCCGCTGATGCGCCGCGGTTTCCGCGCGCTGTTGGAAGCCGAGGACGACATCGAGGTCGTCGCCGAGGCCGGGACCGGCCGGGAAGGCCTCGACCAGGCCAGGAAACACCTCCCGGACATCGCCCTGATCGACATCCAGATGCCCGAGATGGACGGCATCGAGGCCACCGGGCACATCGCCGCCGACCCGTCCCTGGCGGGCACGCACGTCGTGATCCTCACCAACTACGGCCTGGACGAGTACGTCTTCCACGCGCTGAAGGCAGGCGCGGCAGGGTTCCTCGTCAAGGACGTGCAACCGGAGGACTTCCTGCACGCCGTCCGGGTCGCGGCCCGCGGCGACGCCCTCCTGGCCCCGTCGATCACCCGCAGGCTGATCGACCGGTACGTGAGCCAGCCGCTGCAACGGGACCTGAGCGTCGACCACCTCACCAACAGGGAACTCGAAGCCGTCGTGCTGGTCGCCCGCGGCCTGTCGAACGACGAGATCGCCGCGAGCATGGTGATCAGCCCGCTCACCGCGAAGACCCACGTCAACCGCGCGATGACGAAGCTGCACGCCCGCGACCGGGCTCAGCTCGTGGTGATCGCCTACGAGTCGGGCCTGGTGGTCCCGCAGGCCTCCGAACGCGGGTAGGCCTCCGCGCAGATCCGGTTCTCGGCGTCCGCGACGGACAGCGACCAGCGGATGATCCGCGCGTCGTTCGCTCCCGTCACCAGCTCGTCCTCCCGCGTGAACGCCACGGCCTGCACCGGTCCGGTGTGCCCGGTCAGCGTGGTGCCCGACCGGGTGCCGAGGTCCCACACGACTACCGCGTCGTCCTCTCCCCCGGAGGCCAGCGCGGTGCCGGACGGGCTGAACGCCAGCGCCACCACGGGCGCGGAATGGCCGGTCAGCGTCATCAGCTCGGCACCGGTGGCCACGTCCCAGACCTTCACCGTCCGGTTGGCGCCCGCCGTCGCGAACCTCGTGCCGTCCGGGCTGATCGCGAGGTGGAGTGCCGCTGCTCGCGCCGCGCTCGTTTCTTCAGCCGCCGCGTCGCCGACTTCGTGCGCCTGGCCTGCAACTCGGTGCGGACGCGGGCGTGCCAGCGCCGGTAGCGTCCCAGCCCGCGGCCCTGGAAGTCGTCCGCGTCGCTGGTGGTCGCGAGGTTCACGATGCCCCGGTCCACGCCGAGCCAGTCGACCGGCTCGAACAGCGGCTCCTCGGGCATCTCGCAGGTCGCGATCAGCAACCACATGCCGTCGCGGTGCACGAGATCACTCTCGCCCTTGCGGTACTCACGCAGGGTCTTGAGCTGCTCTGGAGAACCCGCGAAGCGCACGTCCTTCATCCGGTCCACCGTGGTCCAGATCGACACGGTGCCCGCGTCGTGGTTCCACGACAGGCACCGGTCGTCGAACGGCTGCGCCGCATCCGGCCGGAACCCGATCGGTTTCGACTCAGCCTTCACCCGGCGCTTCGAGCCAGGGCTTGCCGAGGTTCCCGGCGCGGATGGTCGCGTGCAGCGCGGCATAGGCGTCCGCGACTTTCTTGATCACGTGCTGGGCGGCCTGCGCGCCCAGACCACGGGCCTTCAATTCCGCGTAGGTGTGCTTGCGCAACGCGTACTCACGGAACACCCGGTGCTCGAACGCGATCCGCGACACCCAGTCCGCGGACTCGTTGCAGCCATGCGGAGTCGCCGCCAACGCGGACGCCTGCACGGCGTCCAGCAGCAGCTTCACCTGCACAACGATCTTCACGAAGCAGACCGTACATCGGCCTGGGCACCTCAAAGGGTTTAGTGGGATCCCGGCACAGCGGTGAGCGACCCCACAGCCCGTTCCGGAAACACTCCGGGCACCACGGCCGTTACACGTGTTGGTCGGTGCGGTCCGTGTCCCCCGGGCCTCACCTCATCGCCTTCGCGGAAGACCGCACAACCGGTACCGCGTCGAGCAACTCGCCGAGAGGCGACCGATCGCATCGGCCTTCCCGAACTCGCCCTCGAGCCGTCACTTTCCCCCGACGGACGGCTCGAGGGCGTCCGGTCGGCGCGGACCTCTCCTGCCGCGCCGACCACCCGGTTTTCTCGATCCTTTGCACAGCAAGAAGATCGAGGTGGCCGACGGTGACCGGCCACACAGACCCTCCTGGAACACAACGGATCCCCTCGCCGTTGTACAGGGTGGTCGGTGCGGAACGAGTCCCCGGGCCCCAACACAAAGCCTTCGCGGAGCGCCGTTCACCCGGAACCGCGTCGTGCACACCGCCGAGAGGCGACCGCCGCACCGACCAACAGACCACGCCCTCAAGCCGCACACCCCCCTCGGCGACTTGAGGGCCTTCCCACCACCGCATTCCCTTTACGCCGCACCAGATGGTCGGCGTGGAACGGGCCGCAGGGCCCAGCAGACCAAGGCCCTCGAGCCGTACACCCCCAGACGGCCCGAGGGCCCTTCCCTCTTCCGCAATTCCCTTGCACAGCAACACCATCCGGTGAGCCAGCACACAGATCACCAGGAAACACAACGGAACCCCGCACCGTTGCACCAGACGGTCGGCGCGGAACGAGTCCCCGGGCCCCACCACAACAGCCCTCGCGGAGCACCGTTCACCCGGAACCGCGTCGTGCACACCGCCGAGAGGCGACCGCCGCACCGACCACCCACACTCGCCCCCAGGCTGCCGTCCTCCCCCAGGCAGCGTGGGGGCTTCCCGCATCTGCGGGGTCAGGCGACTCCGGCGGCGATCAGCTTCGCCCAGATCTCGGCCTGGTCGACCACCTCGACGCCGAGCTTCTCCGCCTTCGTGAGCTTGCCTGCGCCGACGCCCTCGCCCGTGATGAGCAGGTCGGTGGTGGCCGAGACCGACGAGGCGGCGGTGGCGCCGGCTCGTTCGCACATCTTCTGGAACGTCGGGCGGGTGACCTTCTCGCCGGAGCGCGGGTCGCTGATGGAACCCGTGATCACGACGGACTTGCCTTCCAGGGGTGCGCCGGCGACGACCACCGGTGGCAGGTCCTCCTCCCGCACCTCCAGCGAGACGCCGCGTTCCCGCAGGCGTTCGATCTCCGGGCGCAGGCGGGCCAGGTGGAAGTTGAGGGACTCGGCGACCTTCTGGCCGATGTCCTCGACGGCCACGAGCTTCTCGACGCCCGCGTCGGCGACGGCTTCCAGGGAGCCGAAGCCCGCGCGGCACAGGCGGGCCGCGGTGCCTTCGGAGGCCATCGGGATCGACAGGCCGATCAGCGCGCGGCGCAGGCCCACTGAGCGGCTGCGGTCGATGGACTCGATCATCCGGGTCGCGGAGACCTCGCCCACGCGGTCGAACTCCAGCAGGCGTTCCTTGGTGAGCGTGTAGAAGTCGGACGGGTTCACCAGGTCGCCGGTCTCGGCGAGGCGCTCGATCCACACCTGGCCGATGGCGTCGATGTCGGCGGCGGCGCGGGACGACCAGTGGATCAGGCGGCGCACGGTCTGGGCGGGGCAGGCCGAGTTCGTGCAGAACAGCTCGCGGCTGTTGCCCTGCTCGGTCAGCGGCTGGGCGCAGGACGGGCACTCCGACGGCGGGACGATCTCCTGCTCGGCGCCGGTGCGCTTCGACTCGTCGAGCACGCCCGCGACGAACGGGATCACGTCGCCGGCGCGGCGGACCAGGACCGTGTCGCCGATCTTGATGCCGCGCGAGCGGATGACCTCCTGGTTGGCCAGCGTCGCGCGGGTGACGGTGGTGCCGCCGACGAACACGGGCTCGAGCCACGCGACCGGGGCGATCTTGCCGGTCTTGCCCACGTCCCACACGACGTCCTTCAGCACCGTCGTCTTCTCCTCGGCGGCGAACTTGTACGCGATGGCGCCGCGCGGGGACGACGACCGGGTGCCCGCGGCGGCGAACGCGTCGCGGTTCGCCAGGCGCAGCACGGCGCCGTCGAGGTCGTAGTCGAGGGTGTTGCGGGCCTGCTCGATGCCGCTGATCAGTTCCTGGGCCTCGGCCGCGGTGGAGCAGTGCTTCATCTCCGCGACGCTGAAGCCCAGCTTGCGCAGGCCCGCGTCGAGGTCGGAGTCGGCGCTCTCCGGCTCGGTCGTCAGGTCGAACGCGAAGAACTGCATGCGCCGGCCCTCGACCGCCTTCGGATCCTTGGCGCGCAACGTGCCCGCCGCCGCGTTGCGCGGGTTGATCAGCGGCTTGTCCGGGTGCGCCGCGTTGTACGTGTCGAACGTGGAGCGCAGCATCACGCACTCACCGCGCACCTCGACGCGCCCCGGCGCCTCGACCTTGTCCGGCACGCCGTCGCACAACGCGCGCGTGAGGAACGTGACGTCGTCGCCCGTCGTGCCGTCGCCACGGGTGACCGCGCGCGCAAGGCGCCCGTTCTCGTACACCAGCGCCAGCGACAGGCCGTCGAGCTTCGGCATGACGACGACGGGCTGACCGGGGAACCGCGCGAAGAACGACTCGACCTGCTCGGGCTTGTTCGCCTTCTCCAGGGAGAGCATCGGCCGCGAGTGCCGCACCGGCGCGTGCAGCACCGACGGCGCGCCCACGTGGTCCAGCGGGTTGTCCTTCGGCGCGAGCTCCGGGTGCTCCGCGATCAGGGCGCGGAACTCGTCCTCGATCGCGTCGTACTCCGCGTCCGCCACCAGCGGCTCACCCTGGTAGTACGCGTCACGCAGCTCGACGATCCGCCCGGCGAGCTCCTGAATCCGATCCCCAGCAGCACTCATGGGAGGGACGTTACCGGGCACCACCGACAAAAATGGACGGTCGAGCCTGGAAGTCCGCTCGAGTCGCGGTGGAGCCGATCGCCGCTCCACTTCGGACAGCGACAACGGAGCCGCCACACCCAGGCCTCTAGTCGCGCGGCCCGCGCAACGTCAGCACCACCCGCAACACGTGCTCGACGGCCGCCGGGAACACCGCTCCCCGCAGTTCGTCACGATGCACCAGGGTCTGCCCGGCGAACTCGACCATCCGCTCCGGCCCGACCCGCCGCACCACGAGCGCGGCGACCTCCTCCAGCTCGAGGCCGGGGTTGTCGAGGCGGGTCAGCGCGAACTCGACGATCAGCTCCTCGTCGCTCACCCTGCCACCTCCTCCCCCCGCAACTCGTCGGATTCTTCCACCGATACAGGTCGAGAACATGCGCTGGACCGATGATCCGGACCACCCGCACGCTGTCCCGCATGAAGTTCTCACGGCCAGAGGCCCGCAGCTGGCGATGTCCTCCCGCGCCCACCGGGGTGCGGGACTTCCACGCCGGGCTGCCCGGCTACGCGCCCACTCCGCTCACCGCACTGCCGGCCCTCGCCGCGGAACTCGGGATCGGCCGCCTGTTCGTCAAGGACGAATCCTCCCGGCTCGGGCTGCCCGCTTTCAAGGCTCTCGGTGCGTCCTGGGCCGTTCACCGCGTTCTCGAACGGCATTCGGGCCAGGTCACGCTCACCACCGCGACCGACGGCAACCACGGCCGGGCGGTCGCGCGGATGGCCCGGTTGCGTGGCCAGCACGCCCACGTCTTCGTGCCGCACACCGTGCCCGAGCCGGCGATCGAGGCGATCCGGGCCGAGAACGCCCAGGTCACGGTGGTCGAGGGCACGTACGACGACGCGGTCGCCAGAGCCGCCGAAGCGGACGGGGTCCTCGTGCAGGACATGGGGTGGCCGGGCTACGAAGAGGTCCCGGCCTGGATCGTCGAGGGCTACGGCACGCTCTGCCACGAGATCGACGAGCAGCTCGACTCCGAACCCGACCTGGTCGTCGTCCCGGTCGGGGTCGGCTCGTTCGCGCAGGCCGTGATCACCCACTACCGCGGCCGCGACTCCCGCACGAGGCTCCTCGCCGTGGAACCGGACAGCGCCGCCTGTGTCCTCGAAAGCCTGAAAGCGGGCGAACTCAGGACCGTCCCCACCGGCGACACGATCATGGCCGGACTCAACTGCGGCACACCGTCCGCCACCTCCTGGCCGTATCTGCTCAACGGCCTGGACGCCGCCGTGGCCATCTCCGAATCCGAGTGCACCAAAGCGATGCAGGACCTCCACGCGCAGAACGTCCACTCGGGACCGTGCGGCGCCGCACCTCTCGCCGGACTGCGTGCCATCCGTGCCGATTTCGGCCAACTCGACACCGTCGTGCTCATCAGCACCGAAGGACGCCCGTGAACCCACGTGACCTGCTGGCCCGACTCGTCTCCATCGACTCGGTCAACCCCGGCCTCGTCCCCGGCGGCAACGGCGAACACGAGATCGCCGGCTTCATCGCCACCTGGTTCCGCGCCCACGGCTTCGAGGTGCACCGCCTGGAGCGACGGCCGGGCAGGCCCTCGCTCGTCGCCGTCAAGAAGGGCACCGGTGGCGGGAGGTCCCTGATGCTCAACGGTCACATCGACACGGTCGGCTTCACGGGCTACGACGGCGACCCGCTGAAGCCGCACGTCGAGAACGGCAGGATGTTCGGCCGCGGCACGTTCGACATGAAGGGCGGCATCGCGGCCATGATGGTCGCCGCGGCCAGAGCCACCGAACGCCCGCTGCGCGGCGACGTCATCGTCGCGTGCGTGGCCGACGAGGAACACGGCAGCTTCGGCACGGAAGAGGTGCTCGACCACTTCACCGCCGACGCCGCCATCGTCACCGAACCCAGCCACCTCGAAGTCACCCTAACGCACAAGGGTTTCGTCTGGTTCGACGTCGAGATCGGGGGCAGGGCCGCCCACGGCTCGCGCCCGGAACTCGGCATCGACGCCATCGCCAAGGCCGGCCACTTCCTCGTGGCGCTGGAACAGCTCGGCCGCGACCTGCGAGACGGCCCGCGACACCCCCTGCTCGGCACCGGCACGGTCCACGCGTCGCTGATCAGCGGCGGCGAGGAGGCCTCGACCTACCCGTCGGCCTGCCGGATCACCCTCGAACGCCGCACGGTGCCGGGAGAGTCCCCGCAGCAGACCGAGGACGAGCTGCGCGCGATCCTCCACCACCTGACCGCGACCGTCCCGGACTTCACCGCCACCCTCACCCGAGGCCTCGCCAGGGACCCCTTCGAGGCCGACCCCGAAGCCCAGATCGTCCGCACGCTCATCGCGCAGCTCGGCGAGCCGCCGATCATCCGCGCGGAGCCGTTCTGGACCGACTGCGCCCTGCTGGACCGCGCGGGTATCCCCTGCCTGCTGTTCGGCGTCGACGGCGCGGGCGCCCACGCGGCCACCGAGTACGTCGACCTGGCGTCCCTCGACCGGCTCACCGACGTCCTGACCGGCACGATCACCGCCTTCTGCCACTAAGTTCACTCCCTGGGGAGCACGGGTGGGTGAACGGGGATGCCACGCAAGGAACGGCCGCTCGACGCGGGCGACTCGGCGGTGCTCGCGTTCGCGCGGGAGCTCAGGTCGCTGCGGGAACGGGCGGGCGGCCCGACCTACCGCCGGCTCAGTGCGCTGACGCACTACTCGGAGGCGGCCCTGTCCCAGGCCGCCTCCGGGCGCAAGCGGCCGACGCTGCCGGTCACGCTCGCGTACGTGCGGGCGTGCGGCGGTTCGGAGGAGGAGTGGGAACGCCGCTGGCACGCCGCGGCCGAGGCCGAACCCCGGCCCGAGCAGGACCCCGGTGCGCCCTGCGCGGGGCTGACCGCGTTCGGGCAGCAGGACGCCGACCGGTTCTTCGGCCGCGACCGCCTGATCGACCGGCTCACCCGCCTGGCCGGGGACGAACGCGTCGTCGTGGTCGTCGGCGCGTCCGGTGCAGGCAAGTCGTCGCTGCTCAGGGCCGGTCTGATGCCTCGGCTCGGCGACCGGGACGCGCTGTTCACGCCCGGCCCCAGCCCGATGCAGGAGTGCGAAAGAGCTCTGCGGGACGCCGCCGAGGACACCGTTCTCGTGGTCGACCAGTTCGAGGAGATCTTCACCCTCTGCGAGGACCGCGACACCCGCAGGCGGTTCGTCGACCGGCTGACCGCGCACCGGGTGGTGCTGGGCGCCCGCTCGCCACCCTGTCCGGCCACACCGAGCGGGTCTACGCGCTGACGTTCCCGGCCGACGGCCACACGCTGCTCAGCGCGGGCGGCGACCGGACCGTCCGAGCGTGGGAGGCCGACGTCGAGCACGCCGCCGAACGCATCTGCGCCACGGTGTCGCCGCCCCTGTCCGCCCCCGACTGGAACCGCCACTTCCCGGACGTCGACCTCACCCCGCCCTGCCGACGACCGTCGTCAGATCGACGATCTGGGCAGCTTCACCTCGTCACTCACTGCGTTCCCCTTTCCTCGCCACCTGTGTAGCGGGAGGGGGTTCTTCACGGTCGACGCCGGGAGCTGAAGAAACAACGGTGAACAACCGCGATCCTCGCCGCATGACCGGTTCCTCGACGTAACGCCAGCTGAGCGCCGCTGCCACGATCGTGAGCAGCGCCGCGACCGGACCGGCGGCGACGCCCAGTTCCGGGCGCAGCCACAGGGTGAGCGGGTAGTTCCACAGGTAGGCGCCGTAGGACAGCACGCCCAGCGCCACCAGCGGCCGGATCGGCGTCGCCACCCGCTCCCACCTCGACCAGACCAGCAACAGCACGGCCGTGCAGGCCGCGATCACCGGGCCCGCCACGAGGTAGGTCAGCGCGTGGCCGCGGAGAGGCACCACCGAGAGCACCGCCAGGCCGGTCAGGGCGATCGGCACGGTCCAGCGCGGCGCCGTGGTCAGCTTCAGCCTGGTCGCGGCGCCGATCACGAAGCACACGAACCACGACGTCGGCAGCGCGTAGGCGTTGTCGGCGTTCGGCCACAGCCAGACGAGCGTCGCCGTGCAGGCCGCGAGCGCGCCCAGCGCCGCGACGACCAGAACCGCGCCGGTCCTATTGCGCACCCAGGCGAACGCCAGCAGCGCGGGCCACAGCAGGTAGAACTGCTCCTCCGTCGCGAGCGTCCAGCCGTGGAACGCCGCCGGGCTGACACCGCTGATCGGCAGGTTGCCGGTGAACGTCACCAGGACGATGACCGTTTTGAGCAGCTTGTCCCGCTCCCCCAGCGGGTCGAACACGAGCGTCACGACGGCGAAGACCACGAGCAGCGCCACCAGCGCGGGCAGCAGTCTGCGCGCCCGCCGCAGGTAGAACCGCTGGAAGCCGACGCGTCCGGTGGTCGTGAGCTCCCTCTGCAGGACACCGGTGATCAGGTAGCCGCTCAGCGTGAAGAACACGACCACGCCGACGACACCCGCACCGGGGAACACGTCGGGGAACGCGTGCCGCAGCATCACGAGGAGGATCGCGATGCCGCGCAGCACGTCCAGTCCGGCGATGCGCCTCACCGCATCGCTCCGCGCACGAGCTTGTCCAGCAGGTCCGGATAGGACAGTCCGGCGGCCGCGAACATCTTGGGCACCTGCGACTCCGCCGTCATGCCGGGCATGGTGTTGACCTCGTTGAGCACGAACCCGTCCCCGGTCAGGAAGAAGTCGACCCGCGCGAGCCCGCGGCAGCCGAGCGCCTCGTAGACCTCGAGCGCCGCGTGTTCCAGCGCCTTGAGCTCGGTGTCGGCCAGCGGTGCCGGGATCACGAACTGGGCGCTGCCGTCGTACTTCACGGTCGTGTCGAACAGGCCGGGAACCCTGATCTCGAGCGGCGGACCGGTCCGGCGGCCCTCCTCCGGGTCGTCGAGGACCGCGATGTCGATCTCCCGGCCGCGCAGGACCTCCTCGACCAGCACGCGGTCGTCCAGTTCCAGGGCCTGGCGCACAGCGGGTTCGAGGTCTTCCTCAAGCTCGACGAGCCTCACCCCGAAACTCGACCCCGCCGCCACCGGCTTCACCACGGCAGGACCGGTGAAGTCCACAGTGGACGCGTTGGTGACCAGAACACCCTTCGCCGTGCGGACCCCGACCGCCTCGGCGACGAGCTTGGTGGCCCACTTGTCCATCGCGAGCGCGCCGGCCCGCAGCGGCGAGCCCACGTACGGCACGCCGGCCAGTTCGCACAGGCCCGCGAGCGTGCCGTCCTCCCCCAGCGGCCCGTGGACCAGCGGCAGCACCACGTCACAGGTGGTCAGGACGCCGAGCGCGGCGGCGAGGCTGCCGGACGTCAGCGGGTCGAGCACCTGGCCGTCCTGCCCGTGCCACCGGCCGTCGCGGCCGATCGTGAGCGCCACGGCCTGGTACTTCGCCGGGTCGAGCGCCTCGCGGACCGACTGCGCCGACGCCACCGAGACGTCGTGCTCGCAGTTCTGCCCGCCGCCGATCACGGCGACGCGGATCCCCCTCATCGGACGTTCCTCCGCACCCTCGCCCCGATGCCCGTCACGATCTCGTGCGGGATCGTCCCCGCCCAGCGGGCCCAGTCCTCCACCGTCGGCTCGCCGTCGTCGCCCGGCCCGAACACCACCGCCTCGTCCCCCGGCAGCACCGCGTCGTCCCCCACGTCGACCACGACCTGGTCCATCGAGATCACCCCGGCGACCGGCCGGCGACGTCCGGCCAGCCACACCTCCGCCCGCGCCGACGCGGTGCGCGGCAGGCCGTCCGCATAGCCCACCGGCAGCAGCGCCAGCGTCGTCGCGCGGTCGGTGACGTGCGCGTGCCCGTACCCGACCCCGGTGCCCGCGGCGACTCGCCGCACCTGGACCACCGGCGCCGTGAACCGCAGGGCGGAGCGCAGCCGGGTGGTCCCGGACGGGTCGATGCCCACCAGCCCGGCGCCGATCCGGACGACGTCGAGGTGAGTTCCGGGGTCCGTCAGCGCCGCGCTCGTGGCGGCCAGGTGCCGCACCGACGGCCGAAGCCCAGCCTGGCGAGCCATCTCGACTCCGCTGGTGAACGCGCGTTTGCCGGGCTCACTCACTCCAGGAATGTCGGCGCAAGGCAGATGTCCCATCACTCCGACGACCGAGACCCTCCCGGCCCGCTCCGCACGACGTGCCGCCGACATCAGCGACAGCCAGGACTCCGGCGCGGCCCCGTCCCGCGCCATCCCCGTGTCCAACTGGAGGTGCACCCGCACCCCGCCCTCCAGCGCCGCGAGGTGGTCCAGGCCCGGCACGCTCAGGTCGATCCCGTACCGGACGGCCGTGCGCACGTCCACGTCGACGGGGTTGAGCCAGCTGAGCACCGGAACGTCCACACCGGACTCCCGCACCTGCACGGCCTCCGCCAGCGACGTGACCCCGATCCAGGTGGCTCCCGCGGCCACCGCAGTGCGGGCGACGTCGCCGAGGCCGTGCCCGAACCCGTCGGCCTTCACCACCGCCATGACAGCGCCCCGCGCACACGCGACGAACCGTCTCGTGTTGTCGGCCACCGCGGTCAGGTCGATCTGCAACGCCGGCTCCAGGGCCGCCTGGCGCAGGCTCGTCACGCGCGCGCCCACGCAGGCACCTCCACCGGTCCGTAGACGGCGTGGCCGGCGCCGGTCAGCAACGCCCAGTAGCGGTCGCCGTAGGACCAGTGCCACCACTCGGTCGGGTAGTTGATCAGACCGGCGGCACCCAGCGCGCCGGCCAGCACCGTCCGGTTGTGGCGGGCCTCGTCGTCGACCGGCGCACCGAAGAAGCAGGCGCCGTCGCTCTCCTCGGGAGTGGCGTCGACCGCCGTGCCCATCCACAGCTCCGCACCCGACGTCGTGACCAGCGTCAGGTCCACGGCCGCGCCCGCGACGTGCGGAGCGACGGCCAGCGGTGCCACGAACCGGCTGGACAACCGGTCGAGCTCGACCCCGTCGGCGGTGGGGTGGAGCTCACGCAGTTCGGCCGTGTAGCGCTCGATGATCGCGCTCTGGCCGGCGATCGTGCGGTGCCCCTCGATCACCCGCAGGTCCACACCGGACGGAAGCAGCGCGCGAGCCACGTCGAGCCGCCGCGCGAGCCCTTCGCGCACCAGCACTCCGGGCGCGTGGTCCAGTGGCACCAAAGGATCCCCGTTGTCGAGCACGCGGACGGCGCGCACGATCGGATCGGCTAGCAGGATGGTCATGCGGCCAACCTAGGAACGTGCGTCCATCCTGGACTCCTCCTCCAGGCCACGCCCGCCCGCCGGACGACCGAATCAGGGGCGTGGACATCAGCCGTTCGGCCGAGGGACGCACGGCGCGCGGGATTTCGGCAGACTGGTGTCGTGACCCGACAGAGGACGATCTGACGTGCACGCCGCCGGCCTGGTGCTGCACCCCCGACGAGACTCCGCCGCCGCCGTCGAGGCGATCCTCGGCTGGGCGGCCAAGCGCGGTGTCGAGATCCTCGGCATCTCGGACGAGATCCAGCGCCTGCGCTGCGAGGCCACCCCGGTCACCGCGGACGAACTGGGCCGCCGGGCCGACCTGCTGGTGAGCCTCGGCGGTGACGGCACGATGCTGCGCGCCATGCGCATGGCCGACGGCGAACGGGCCCCGGTCCTCGGCGTCAACCTGGGCAAACTCGGCTTCCTGGCCGAGGTCGACGTCCCGGACCTGCCCGCCGCCCTGAGCGCCATCGACGCCCACGAGTTCACCGTCGAACCCCGCATCGCCGTCGACGCGCGCTTCAACGACCAGGAGGTCACCGCGTTCAACGACGTCGCCGTGGTCCGCATCCCCGGCGAGGGCAGCGCCCGCGTCGCCGTCCGGGTGGCCGGCCAGCCGTTCGTCAGCTACGCCGCCGACGCCGTCATCGTGGCCACCCCGACCGGCTCCACCGCCTACAGCTTCTCGGCGGGCGGCCCGATCACCAGCCCGTCCGTCGAGGCGCTGCTCGTCACCCCGGCCGCCCCGCACTCCGCCTACAGCCGGGGCGTGGTGCTGTCGGTGAACGACGAGGTCGACCTCGACCTGCTGCCCTCCAGCGGCCGCCTGGCCGTGGAGGTGGACGGTATGGTCGCCGGGTACGTCGAACCCGGCCAGCGGGTGTCGTTGCGCGGCCGTGCCGGTGCCGCGCGGGTGGTGCGGCTCGGGATGACGACGTTCTACCAGCGGGCCCGGCGCAAGCTGGGGCTCACCGACTCGGCCGAACTCGGGTGAGGCCGGCGGCGTCTGGCCGGCGGTCGCCCACCACCTCGTTCCCTGATCTCCACCCGTGCTCGAGCGCCGCTTGTTCGGATGTCCGCGCCGAGCAACGGATGGGGGCAAGGGACATGGAGCTGAACAGGCGCAGGGTGTTCGCGCTGGGTGCGGGCGCCGCGCTCGCGGCGGGCACGGGGGCCGCCGCTGCCGACACCGGGAGGACGGCACCGGAGCCGAACCTCCCCGGCTTCAAGCACAACTACGCCGAGGTGAACGGGGTACGCCTGCACTACGTGACCGGCGGGCGGGGCGAACCGCTGCTCCTGCTGCCGGGGTGGCCGCAGACCTGGTGGTTGTACAACAAGATCATGCCCGCGCTCGCGACGAAGTTCCGGGTCATCGCGGTGGACATGCGCGGCCAGGGCGGGTCGGACAAGCCGCAGGGCGGGTTCGACAAGAAGACGATGGCGACCGACATCCACGAGCTCGTCAAGAAGCTCGGGTACGACCAGGTCAACGTCGTCGGGCACGACCTGGGCAGCATGGTCGCGTTCTCCTTCGCGGCCAACTTCCCCGCCGCGACGAAGAAGGTCGCGTTCATGGACGTGCTGCACCCCGACGAGAGCTTCTACCAGATCCCGCTGCTGCCCCCGCCGGGCGGATTCAGCATCTGGTGGTTCGCGTTCAACCAGGTCATGGGCCTGCCGGAGCAGCTGCTGGCCGGCCGGTTCCGCTACCTGATCGACTGGCTGTTCGCCAACACCGCGTTCACGCCGTCCGCCATCGACGAGCGGTCGCGGCGGATCTACGCGCAGAACTACAACTCGCCGGACGCCATCCGCGCGAGCAACGGCTGGTACCAGGCGTTCCACCAGGACATCGCGGACGGCAAGACCTACGCCAAGCTGACGCCGCCGGTGCTGGGCCTGGCCTCGATCTCGTCCTACGACCAGTTCCTGGGCGCGCTGCCGAACGTCGCGAACCAGTTCGAGGTCGTGCGCGTCGACGGGTCCGGCCACTGGCTCGCCGAGGAGCAGCCGGACGTCGTCGCCCGCGAGATCACGCGGTTCTTCAGCTGACCGGACGTGCCGAGGGGATGAACGCCGCGATCACGACTGCCAGCAGCGCGGTCGCGGCGCCCAGCCCCATGATCAGCTGGAAGCTGAACGGCACGCCCACCTGCGTGAGCACGACGCCCGCCACCGCGCTCGACACCGACGTGCCGATCGCGCGCATCAGCGTGTTGAGGCTGTTGGCCGCGGCCGTCTCCGACGTCGGCACGGCACCCATGATCAGGGCGGGCATCGCGCCGTAACCCAGGCCGATGCCCGCGCCGATCACGGCCGAGATCACGACGAGCTGCCACACCGCGGTCAGCATGAAAACCCCTGTGCCGTAACCAAGAGCGACCACGAGCGCGCCGAGGACCAACGTGACGCGAGGGCCCCGAGCGTTCGAGATCTTCGCGCACACCGGCGCCGTCGCCATCATCACCAGTCCGGACGGCACCAGCACCAGGCCCGTGACGAGCAACGACTGCCCGAGCCCGTGGCCCGTCGAGGTCGGCAGCTGCAGGATCTGGGGCAGCACCAGCGACTGCGCGAACATGGCGAACGCGAACACCGCCGAGGCGATGTTGGTCAGCAGCACCTGACGCCGGGCCGTGGTGCGCAGATCGACCAGCGGCTGCGGCGACCGCAGCTCCCACCAGCCCCACAGCCCGAGCACGACGGCCGCGGCGACGAACAGGGCCGTGGTGGTGGCACCGCTCCAGGTGGACGCCTTCGACACGCCGAGCAGCAGGCAGACCAGCGCGACCGACAGCCCCAGGGCGCCGAGGACGTCGAACCGTCCGCCACCTCGGACCGGCGACTCCGGCACGACGACCAGGACCGCGATCAGCACGAGCACACCGGCCGCGGCCGACGTCCAGAACAGCATGTGCCAGTCGCTCTGCTCCACCAGGAACGCCGCCGCGGGCAGGCCGAGCGCTCCGCCGACGCCCAGCGAGGCGCTCATCAGCGCCGTCGCCCCGGCCAGCCGTTCCAGCGGCAGCTCGTCGCGCATGATGCTGATGCCGAGCGGGATGACGCCGACCGCGAGCCCCTGCACCACGCGGCCGATGACCAGCGGCACCAGCGAGTAGCTCAGCGCGGCGATCACCGAGCCCGCGATCAGCATGAGCAGGCTGACCAGCAGCATGCGGCGCTTGCCGTACATGTCGCCGAGCCGGCCGATGACCGGCGTCGCGACCGCGCCGGCCAGCAGGGTCGACGTGATCACCCAGGTGGTGTCGCCGGGTGAGGAGTTCAGCAGTGCGGGGAACCTCGGCAGGAGCGGGATGACCAGCGTCTGCATCAGCGACACCGTGATGCCGCCCAGTGCCAGGACTGCCACGACGACGTTCGGACGGGTCACCGGGGCCGTTTCTTCGCGGAGCACGTCACCGAGTCTAAGTCAGTCACTTGACTTAACATCGGGTGGTGCGAGGATGTCCCGGATGTCCGAAGCGGAGGTGACCATGAACAAGGTGGACAGCCAGTCCAAGACGGAACGCGCGCACGCCACCCGCGAGCTGATCCTCACGGCGGCCGAGCGGCTGTTCGCCGAGCACGGCGTGGTCGCGGTCTCGAACCGCCAGGTCAGCGAGGCGGCCGGCCAGGGCAACAACACCGCCGTCGGCTACCACTTCGGCACCAAGGCCGACCTCGTGCGGGCCATCGCGCGCAAGCACCTGGCGCACATCGAGGAGATCAGGCAGCGGATGGTCTCCGGCCTCGGCGACTCCCCCGGCCTGCGCGACTGGCTCGACTGCCTCGTGCGCCCGGTCACCGTGCACCTGGAAGCGGTCGGCAGTCCCACCTGGTTCGCCCGGTTCGGCGCGCAGGTCATGACCGACCCGACGCTGCGGCCGATCATCGTGGAGGAGACGCGCTCTTCGCCGTCCCAGGTGCGCATCCTGGCGGGCCTGAACGCCTGCCTCGCCGACCTGCCGGACGACGTGCGCGCCGAACGCCACGACATGGCGCGCCAGCTGCTGGTGCACATGATCGCCGAACGCGAGCGCGCGCTCGCCGACGGCACCCCGACCCCGCGGGCGAACTGGCCCGACGCCGCGGCCGGACTGGTCGACGCCCTCGTCGGGCTGTGGCGCGCTCCCGTCAGCCGTTAGGCCTTCAGCGCGTAGAACCTGATCGGCGAGTTCGGCTCGAACCCGATCCGCGGGTAGACCGGTGCTCCGGCGGCCGTGGCGTGCAGCGTGGCGCGGGTGATCCCGGTCGCCCGCCACGCCTCGTACAACGCCTTGCGCGTCACCGCCTCGCCGTAGCCCCGCCGCTCCGCTCCGGGCTCGGTCGCGACCAGCACCACGAAGAGCCGCCCGGCCGTCTCGACCGCACCCGCGCACGTCACCGGCACGCCGTCCCTGAGGCCCAGGTACGCGTGCACCCCGCTCTTCCACAGCGCCGAACCCGCGATGCCGTCACGTCCGGCCTCCAGGTCGAACCCGTAGGCACGGGAGTTGATGTCCGCGTACACCAGCAGCTGTGCGTCGGTCGTGACCCGCTCGAACGTCAGCTCCGCGTGCGAAGGCTCGGGGATCGGCAGCAGGTCGCCCGCCATCCCGGTGCCGGGAAACGCGAACTCCAACCCGGCACGGTCGGCCAGCGCGTCGAGGTCGGCACCCTCCGCCAGGCCCTCGAACACCCACAGGAAACCGGACTTCTGCTTCGTTCGCATGACGTCCGCGGCTTCGGCGAAGCGCTGCGCGAGCAGGTCGGCGCCGATGCCGGACTCGGTGAGCGTCACGCAGTTCCAGAACGGGAACAGGCAGTCCGCCCATCGCACGGCGATGCCGGGCAGATCACGCACGTCCGCGTCCGGGTTCTGGTCCAGCACCATGGCGCGCCACCCGACGGTGAGCTGCTCCACGGACTCCAGCGCTTCGGTCGACTCGATCATGCTCTCAAGCCTAGTCTGCGGCGTTCTCCCGCAGTCGCCGCAACATCAACGCCAGGTGCAGCCGGAACCGGCCGGCCGCCGAGTCGAGCTCGAACCCGAGCACCGACTCGACGCGGGCGAGCCGTGCGGTCATCGTGCTGTGGTGCCGGTGCAACGCCGCCGCGGCCTTGCGCACCGAAGCCGTGGCGCACAACGCGTCCAGCATCGGGATCATGCCCGGCTCCGCGGCGAGCCGGTCGAGCGCGCGCACGTCGGGCAACGCCTCGATGTCCGCGAGGGCGACCTGCTCGGCCAGAAGTGCCAGGCCGCCAAGCCTTTCCCACCAGACCACCGGCTCACTGTCCGATGTGTACCGCAACGCCGTCCGCGCGGCCTGCCAGGACTTGGCCGCGTCGATCGCGGGCAGCGACGGGCCTACCCCGAGACGTCCGGTGATCTCCGGGACCTCGGTGGTCAGCACCGCACGCACGGCCCCCAGCAGCACCGACCGTCCGGGCACCTCCCCGATGGCCGCCAGCACGCGCAACGGCGCCGTGGCGGCGATGCCGAGCAGGTGCAGCGCGCGAGATCGTTCCGCCGTGCCGACGCCGTCGGACAGGACGAGCTCGATCAGCGCGGGATCACCCAGTTCCGGCAGGGGCACGCTGGAGTGTTCGAGCAGCACGGCGGCGGCGATCGCGAACCGTTCCAGCAGCATGTCGTCCAGCGGCGCGGGCGCGCCCTGCCGGGCGACCCAGACCTCCACACCGCCTTCGAGCGCACGGACCGACGCCTTCACGGGCACCGGGCCCGCCGTGACCGCGCCCCCGGCGTCGGCGCGCAGCTGGAGGCCCTGGCCGGGCGCGTGCAGGCCGACCGGGCACCCGGCGAGTTCGGACGTGCTGCGCACCAACGCGTCCAGGCCCGCGCGTTCGGTGATCAGGCGATCGAAGAACCCGATCACCCTCACCGCGCTCTCGGCGTCGGCGTCCAGCCCGGACAACCTCAGCAGCAGGCCCTTCATGCCGTCACCATAGCCCCGACAGGTGGCTGGCCGAGTGCCCGAATCGCCCGCCACGTGTCGGCTGCCCGCACCGCCGTTCCGAGCCGAGGATTGATCCCATGAGCTACGACGTGGATCCCGAACTGCTGCCCTGGCTCGACATGCTGCCGCAGGTGGTCATGACCGACTACGAGGCACTGGTCGCCGCCCGCACCCAGCAGTCGGAGCTGGCGAACCTCATCCCCGTGTACGAGCCGGCCAACCCGATCGACGTCCGCGACGAGACGGTTCCCGGTCCTTCCGGCGCCCCGGACGTGCGGGTGCGCGTCTACGGCCGCGCCGGTCGCGAGAACCCCGTCCCCGGCCTGGTCTACATCCACGGCGGTGGGTTCGTCCTCGGCAGCGTCGAGATGTTCGAGGCGCACGTGCTGAAGCTCGTGGACCAGCTGGACGTCGTGGTCGTGTCCGTCGACTACCGGCTCGCTCCCGAGCACCCGTTCCCGGCACCGGTCGAGGACTGCTACGCGGCCCTCACGTGGACGGCGGCCAAGGCCGGCGAACTCGGCATCGACCCCGCACGGCTCGGCATCGGCGGCGAGAGCGCGGGTGGCGGGCTCACCGCCGGAACCGTGCTGATGGCGCGCGATCGCGGCGGCCCCGAGCTCGCCTTCCAGTTCCTCGGCATCCCCGAGCTCGACGACCGGCTCGACACGGACTCGATGCGGGACTACATCGACACCCCGCTGTGGAACCGCCCCAACGCGCTCTACAGCTGGACCGCCTACCTGGGCGCGGAACCGGGCGGCGACGACGTCTCGCCGTACGCCGCCCCGTCCCGTGCCACCGACCTTTCCGGGCTCCCGCCCGCGTTCGTCACGACCTGTCAGTACGACCCGCTGCGCGACGAAGGCGTCGAGTACGCGCGACGGCTCGCGCACGCGGGTGTACCGACCGAGCTGCGCCTGTACCCCGGCACGTTCCACGGTTCCTCGCTCGTCGAGAGCGCGGAGGTCTCACGCCGGATGTTCGCCGACGAGGTGGACGCGTTGCGCCGGGGCCTGAAGGTCACAGACTCCCGGTGACCGTGCTGCCGGACTTGGTCACGTAGTAGGTGACGGTGGCGCCACTCCAGTAGTGGAACGTCAGCGTCACCCGCGCGTTGTCGTTGACCTCGGCGAAGAACTCCGGGGTCAGCGTCGTCACGCCGGTCGTGTAGTTCGGCGCGAACGTCCGGTCGAACTCCTTGAAGGACGTCCAGTTGTGCGGGCCGGCGTTCGACCCGTCGGCGTACTTCGCCTCCATGGTGGCGAGCAGGTCGCCGCGGAAGGTGGTCGGGATCGCGAACGAACCGGTGGTGCCGGTCGCGGCGGACAGCACGGGTGTGTCGTGGGTGATCAGGTTGACCCGCCACGGCACACCTGCGGAGAAGTGGGCCGTCAGCACGGCGTTCGTGCCGTAGGCACGTGATCCGCTCAGCCTGGTCATCGCCGCGGCGGTCAGGGTGAGCTGGTCTCCCGAGATCGTGTAGTCGGTGCCGCGCACCAGTTCGGTCGTGCCCTGGCGCAGGCCGGTGAACGTGGTCCCGTTGGTGTTCAACGTGATCGTCTTGGCGGTGACGGCGCTCGACCGGGCGCTGAACACCTGGTCGGACGACGCCGTGCCGGAGCGGGTGGTCCAGCTCGACTTGATCTGCGCGATCAGTTCGGGGTCGCTCCACTGGAAGGACGTGCGGCCGAGGTGCTGGCCGTTGTCCCACAGCATCGTGGTGATCTTCTTGGTGCGGGCGTAGTAGCCGAAGTGCTCGAAGAACTTCAGCTTCTCGCCCTGTTCGATCGTGCCGGTGTGGCGGTCGAACCCGAGCAGTCCGTACTCACCCAGCACCACCGGGACGCCGCGCGCGACGAAGGTGTTGTGCACGCGGTCGAACGAGTCGGTCAGGTCCTTCTGCGCGGTCGCGTCGTACCGCGTCCCACCGGCCACGTTCACGCTGAACGGCCAGTAGCCGTAGTAGTGCACGGTCGCGGCCAGGTTCGGGTCGCCGAACCCGCGGATGGAGGTGGCCAGCTCGTCGAGGCGTGCCTGGTCCGACGACGTGTGCAGGGTGGGCAGCACCAGGAGGCGGTTCGCGTTGTTGCCGCCCGAGCGCCGCACGATGTCGCGGAAGGAGGCGTTCAGCTCGTGCAGCAGCTGTGCGTTCTGGGCGTCACCCGAGCTGCCGGTGAACTGCGGCTCGTTCACGCTCTCGAACACGAGCTTGCCCGGCGAGTCGCGGAAAGCCGTCGCCAGCTGCGTCCAGATCGCGTTGTAGCGGGCGAGCACGCCGGTGCGGTCGGACGGCATGGCCGCGATCCACTGCCACGAGTCGTGGTGAATGTTGATCATCACGTGGAAGCCGTCCGCCAGTGCCCAGCCGACGACCTCCTTGACGCGGTTCAGGTACGCCGCCTCGATCACGTGGTCCTGGCTCTGGTGCTGGCCCCACGTGACGGGGATGCGGATGCTCTTGAAGCCCTGCGCCTTCACGTTGTCCAGCAGGGCCTCAGTGACGCGCGGGTTGCCCCAGGACGTCTCGTCGCTGCCGGTGGCGTCCAGCGTGTTGCCGAGGTTCCACCCCGGCTGCATCGCCGCCACCTGCGCCATCGCGTCACCCGGCACCGGGTTCCCGGTGGTGGTCGTGGTGGTCGTCGTCGTCGTGGTGGTCGGCGGTGTGCCCGTGTCGCCGGTGCACGTGACCCCGTTGAGGGAGAACGACTGCGGTGCCGTGTTGGTGCCGGACCAGCTGCCGTTGAAGCCGAAGGACACCGAGGCGTTCGGTTCGATCACCGCGTTGTAGCCGGCGTTGACGGCGGTGGCGTCGGCGCCGGACGACGTGACGGTGGCGTTCCACGCCTGGGTCACCCGCTGGCCGGACGGCCACGTCCAGGTCAGGCGCCAGCCGTCGACGCGCTCACCGAGGTTCGTCACGGAGACGTTGGCGGTGAACCCGCCGTTCCACTGACTCGGTACCGCGTAGTCCACCTTGCAGCCCGGCGCCGCCGCGGCCGGGGCCGCGACCGCCAGGCCGATGCTCGCGGCCACCGAGACGAAAGCCGCCATGAGCGCGAAGCCGCGCCTTCCGGTCATGACACACCTCCCGATTCTGGGAGCGTTCCCAGGTGGCCGGACTGTAGTGAGCCGCGATCGAGGCGGACAGACGAGCCGTCGAATCGAGTCGAACGCGGAAACGCCTCTGTCGCACTGCTTTCGTGACCGTTACAGTCCCGAACCTGGGAGCGCTCCCAGATTCGTCCGAACTCCCGACTTCGGAGGCTGACGTGCACGGACGCAGAGCTGTCACAGCCGTCCTCGTCGCGGTGCTCGCGGTGGTGGCCGGTCCGCTGGTGTCCCCTTCGGCGGCCGCACCGGCGTTCAACTACGGGGAGGCGCTGCAGAAGTCGGTCTGGTTCTACGACGCCCAGCGCTCGGGCAAGCTGCCCGCGAACAACCGGGTGAGCTGGCGCGGGGACTCGGCACTGCGCGACGGCGCCGACGTCGGCCTCGACCTGTCCGGCGGCTTCTACGACGCGGGCGACCACGTGAAGTTCGGGCTGCCCTTCGCGTTCAGCGTGTCGATGCTCGCCTGGGGTGCCGTCGAGAACCGGGCCGCCTACGTGAGCTCCGGTCAGCTCCCGCACCTCATGGCGAACCTGCGGCACGGCACGGACTGGATCATCAAGGCGCACCCGTCCCCGAACGTCGTCTACGGGCAGGTCGGCGCGGGCAACCCCGACCACGCGTGGTGGGGTTCGGCGGAGGTCATGCCGATGGCCCGTCCTTCGTACAAAGTGGACAGTTCGTGCCCCGGCTCCGACCTCGCCGGCGAGTACGCGGCCGCGATGGCGTCGGCGTCGATGGTCTTCAAGGACACCGACCCGACCTACGCGACCACTCTCCTCACGCACGCCAAGCAGCTCTACACGTTCGCGGACACCTACCGCGGCAAGTACAGCTCGTGCATCACGGACGCCGCGAGCTTCTACAACTCCTGGAGCGGCTACCAGGACGAGCTCGTCTGGGGCGCCATCTGGCTGCACCGCGCCACCGGTGACGCGAGCTACCTGACCAAGGCGAAGACGGAGTACCAGAAGCTCGGCACCGAGCCGCAGAGCACGGAACGCTCCTACAAGTGGACCATCGCCTGGGACGACAAGTCCTACGGGGCCTACGTCCTGATGGCGAAGCTGACCGGCGAGCAGACCTACGTCAACGACGCCAACCGCTGGCTCGACTTCTGGACCACCGGCTACAACGGCAACCGGGTGCGCTACTCCCCCGGTGGCCAGGCGGTGCTCGACAGCTGGGGTTCGCTGCGGTACGCCGCCAACACCGCGTTCGCGGCGCTGACCTACTCGGACTGGCTGTCCACACGCGACAGCGCACGCGCCAGGACCTACCACGACTTCGGCGTTCGGCAGATCAACTACGCCCTCGGCGACAACCCGCGCAACGCGAGTTACGTCGTCGGGTTCGGCACCAACCCGCCGCGCAACCCCCACCACCGGGGCGCGCACGGTTCGTGGGCCGACAGCATCCAGGAGCCCGCTGTCAGCCGGCACGTGCTCTACGGCGCGCTGGTCGGTGGTCCCAGCACCAACAACGACGCCTACACCGACAGCCGCAGCGACTACGTGATGAACGAGGTCGCGCTCGACTACAACGCGGGCTTCACCGGTGCGCTCGCCCGCCTGTACGGGGAGTTCGGCGGCACTCCGCTCGCCTCCTTCCCGACCGCCGAGACCCCGGACGGCCCCGAGCTGACCGTGCAGGCGTCGGTGAACCAGAGCGCCGCCCAGTTCACCGAGATCAAGGCGTTCGTGCTCAACAAGAGCGCGTGGCCGGCACGGACGTTCAACGGCACGCTGCGCTACTACTTCACGCTCGACGGCGCCACCACACCCGGCCAGATCACGGTCACCACGAACTACAACCAGTGCGGCACACCCGGCGCGCCGGTGCAGCACAGCGGCGCCGTGTACTACGTGGAGATCCCGTGCACCGGTGTGGCTCCGGCCGGGCAGTCCGCGTTCCGCAAGGAGGTCCAGTTCCGCATCACCAGCGCGGGCACGTGGGACCCGGCCAACGACTGGTCCCACACCGGCCTCGGCAGCGGCAACACCGTCGCCCAGACCGACCGGATCACGCTGCGCCAGGACGGCAAGACGGTGTGGGGCAACGAGCCCGGCGGCGCCGTGGAGGACAGCGAACCACCTTCGGTCCCGAGTGGACTGACCGCCTCCGACGCCGGTCCGACGAGCGTCACGCTGACCTGGACGGCCTCGGCCGACAACGTCGGGGTGACCGGGTACGACGTGCTCAGCGGCACTACCGTCACGGCATCGGCGACCACGACCAGTGTGCGGGTCACCGGCCTCACGCCGGACACGCCGTACTCGTTCTCGGTGCGCGCCCGGGACGCGGCGGGCAACGTGTCCGCGGCCAGTGCTCCGGTCGCCACGCGCACCCTCCCCGGCGTCGCCTCCACTCTCACGGTGCAGCACAAGGGATCCGGCGCGGCCACGACGAACCAGATAGGTGCCACGCTCCAGCTGACGAACCGCGGCACGGCGCCGGTCAGCCTCACCACCACGACGATCAGGTACTGGTTCACCGGCGACGCGCCGTCTGCGACCTACCAGGTGTGGTGCGACTGGGCGCAGATCGGATGCGCCACCGTCCAGGCACGGGTGGTCAAGCTGCCCACCGCGCGCACGGGCGCCGATGCGTACGTCGAGGTCTCCTTCAGCTCCGGCAGCCTCGCGGTCGGAGCGAGCACAGGCGACATCCAGGTGCGCGTAGCGAAGTCCGATTGGTCCTCTTTCGACCAGACCAACGACCACAGCTACCGCGTCAGCAACGCACTCACCGACTTCGACAGGGTCACCGCCCACACGGCCGGTTCCCTCACGTGGGGCGTCGAGCCCTGACGAACTTCGGGACGGGACGTTCTGCACGGCACAGGCGTCCCGTCCCGTTCCCACTCGCGGTCGCGCTCTCACGAACCCGACACACGAGCGTTTCGTCACACCGGATCACCGTCGCGGGCTCCTACGATGAGCGTCATGACGGAGATCGACCGGCAGCGAAGGCCCGGCCCGCGGATCGAAGAGGTCGCCCGGCTGGCCGGCGTGTCCAAGTCGACGGTCTCCAGGGTGATCAACGGCGAGCAGTACGTGAGCGCCAAGGCCCGCGACGCCGTGCACACGGCGATCACCGACCTCAAGTACAGCCCGAACCAGGCGGCCCGCTCCCTCGCGGGCAACAGGGCGAACGCCATCGCGCTGATCGTCTCCGAACAGGGCAGCAGGGTGCTCGGCGACCCGTTCTTCGCAGGGGTGCTGCGCGGCGTGCACGCGGAGCTCACCGGGCGGCGCATCCAGCTGCTGCTCATGCTGAGCCGGCCGGAGGACCACGACGACCTCCTCGCCTACCTGGCGAGCGGCCACGTCGACGGCGCGCTGCTGGTGAGCCTGCACGGCGACGACCCGCTGCCGCTCCGGCTCCAGGAGTTCGGCCTGCCGGTGGTGGCAGGCGGCCGCCCCCTCGCGGCGGGCTCGGTCCCGTTCGTCGACTCGGACAACTTCACCGGCGGCCTCGACGCCGTGCGGCACCTGGTCTCACTGGGACGCACCCGGATCGCGACCGTGGCGGGCCCGCGCGACATGGCGGCGGGCCTCGACCGGCTCAGCGGCTGGCGACGAGGCCTCGGCGAGGCGAAGCTCTCCGCGGACCTCGTGGCGGAAGCCGACTTCACACCCGAGAGCGGCGCCATCGCCATGTCGGAACTGCTCGACCGCGCCCCCGGGATCGACGCCGTCTTCGTCGCCGCCGACATCATCGCCCTGGGCGTGCTGAAGGTGCTGCACGCCCGCGGCAGGCGCGTGCCCGAGGACGTGGCGGTCGTCGGGTTCGACGACTCACTGCTCGCGTCGACCGCGACCCCGCCGCTCACCACCGTCCGCCAGGACGTCGAGCAGCTCGGCCGCACGATGACGTGGCGGCTGCTGGGCGAGCTGGCGGGCGACGCCGGTCTTCCGCCCTCGCTGCTGCTGCCGACGTCTCTGGTGCTCCGCGCGAGCGCCTGATGCCGCGCGTGGCCTGAGCTGGGCTGGGCTGGGTGTCCGCTGGGCGGCGGTGTCTGCTGGGCGGCGGTGTCCGCTGGGGCGCGACGCCAGCAGGGCGCGGTGCCTGCTGGACAGCGGGGCGTGCACGACACGGTGCCAGCAGAGCGCGGCGCCACCCCAGGGGCGCGGCGCCATTAGGACGTGGCGCCAGCAGGGCGGCAGTGCATGCACGACACGGTGCCAGCAGAGCGCGGCGCCACCCCAGGACGCGGTGCCATTAGGACTCGATGCCAGCAGAGCGCAGGCCACTGAACACAGGCTTCGTCGAGGGCGGCGGCTGCCAGAGGCGGCTGCCAGAGGCGGCGGCTGCCAGAGGCGATGCACGCGGCCGAAGGCCGCCGGCACCTGACCCCGCCTCCTCCTGCCCCTGCCTCCTCCTGACCCCGCCTCCATCGACGCCGCCTCCTCCACCCGGCGTGGCCCTGCCTGACGCGGTGCACCTCTGACGTCCCAACCCGACACAGCACCCGCCTCGCACCGCCCCACCAACGCACCGCCTCAGCCCGCCCACGGCCCAGCAACGCGGTGCGCACCCGACTCCATCCAACCCAGTCGCTGCCCCCGAAAGCCGCCCCACGCAACCCCTTCCGCGCCCAACGCAGTCCTCCAAATGGCGCCGTCTCCCACCGACGCCACCCCTCACCTGACGCGCCCGCCCACCCAACAATCTCCCCACCCGCCGCCTCCCGACTCGACGCGGTGCGTGCCGGGAGAAGCACGGACTGTTAACCCATCGGACATATTTCCGGGAACGCTCCCAGGTTTCAAAACTGTGACCTGAACCATGAACCACGAGGTCACCCGGTCGAGCGACAGCGAAAGTCCCTGGCACGGGCCGAAGTGTGTCTTGACACACGTTCGAAGCCGGGACGACACTCCTCGACGTCTGGGAGCGCTCCCAGAACCCGCCGCCGAGACCAGAGGAGTTCTCCCGTGCGACACCGTTGGATCAGCGTGCTGATCTGTGCCGCCGTGTCCGCCGCCGCCACCACAGCGTGCGGGACAGGTGGGGCCAGTCAGACCGCGGATGGCAAGACCGAGCTGACGATCGCCACGTTCAACGAGTTCGGTTATGAAGAGCTGTTCAAGGAGTACGAGGCGGCTCACCCGGACGTCAAGATCACGCAGCGCAAGACCGGTCAGGGTCAGCCCCACCACCAGAACCTGTTCACCAAGCTGGGTGCGGGTTCCGGCCTCGCGGACATCGAGGGCGTCGAGGAGGGCTACCTCAGCCAGGTGATGTCGAAGGCCTCCCAGTTCAACGATCTCAAGGAGATCGGCCCGAAGATCGAGGACGGGCGCTGGCTGGACTGGAAGACCCAGGCGATGACCACCAAGGACGGCAAGCTCATCGGCTACGGCACCGACATCGGTCCGCTGGCCATGTGCTACCGCAAGGACCTGTTCGCGCAGGCCGGTCTGCCGTCCGACCCCGAGGGCGTCAAGGCCCTGTTCGCCACGTGGGACAGCTACTTCGCCGCCGGCGACCAGTTCGTCGCCAAGGTCCCGGGCGTCGCGTGGTTCGACAGCGCCGCGCAGGTCTACAACGCGATGCACAACCAGCTCGAGACGGGCTACTACGACAAGTCCGACAAGCTGGTCGTCGACACCAACGCCGACATCAAGTCCAACTGGACCGCGGTGACCGGTGCCGTCGCCAAGGGACAGTCGGCTCGCCTCGGTGCGTTCAGCAACGAGTGGAACACCGGCTTCAAGCTCGGCAAGTTCGCCACGAAGACCTGCCCGTCGTGGATGCTCGGCGTGGTCGAGACGCAGGCGGGCCCCGAGAACAAGGACAAGTGGGCGGTCACCGACGCGTTCCCGAACGGTGGCGGCAACTGGGGTGGCTCGTACCTGAGCGTGCCGAAGCAGAGCAAGAACGCGAAGAAGGCCGCCGAGCTCGCCGCCTGGCTGACCGCGCCGGAGCAGCAGATCAAGGCGTTCAAGGCGAAGGGCACCTTCCCCAGCCAGAACAAGGCCCTCGAGGCGCCTGAGCTGCTGGAGCAGACCAACGCCTACTTCGGCGGCGTCAAGGCCGGCGAGCTGTTCGCCACGCAGGCCAAGAAGATCAAGGCCGCGCAGTACAAGGGTCCGGCCGACGGCCAGATCCAGGAGACGGTCTTCAGCCCGGCACTGCAGTCGGTCGAGCAGGGCAAGAACGCTGACGAGGCATGGACGACCGCCGTCGAAGGCGCGAAGAAGGCGGCCAAGTAGTGACCGCCACTCTCTCCAAGGTTGACCGCGGGCGAGTTCAGGAGACTCGCCCGCGGCCTCCGCGGCGGTACCGGCTGTCCAATCTGGACACCAAGGTGTCGCCGTACCTGTTCGTCGCACCGTTCTTCGTGCTCTTCGGGGCGATCGGGTTGTTCCCGCTGCTCTACACGGCCTACGTCTCCCTGTTCGACTGGGAGGTCGGCGCCGACGAGCCGCTGTTCATCGGTCTGGAGAACTACCGGACGCTGTTCGAGGACGACCAGTTCTGGAACGCGCTCTTCAACACCTTCAGCATCTTCCTGCTCTCGAGCGCGCCGCAGATCGTCGTCGCGGTGCTGATCGCGGCGCTGCTGAACGCGAACCTGCGGGCCCGCACCGGGTGGCGCATGGGCGTGCTGCTGCCCTACGTGGCGAGCCTCGTGGCGTTGACGATCATCTTCGGCAACCTGTTCGGCCCGCAGTACGGCCTGGTGAACGACGTGCTCGGGCTCGTCGGCATCGACCCGATCGACTGGCAGGCCAGCACGTTCGGCAGCCACGTCGCCATCGCGTCGATGGTCAACTGGCGGTGGACCGGCTACAACGCCCTGATCATCCTCGCCGCGATGCAGGCGATCCCCCGTGACGTCTACGAGGCGGCGCTGGTGGACGGCGCGAGCGCGCTGCGGCAGTTCTTCAGCATCACGCTCCCGATGCTGAAGCCGACGCTGATCTTCGTGGTCGTCACCTCGACCATCGGCGGCCTGCAGATCTTCACCGAGCCGAAGCTGTTCGAGCCGTCCGGCGGCAGCGGCGGCGGCACGGAGCACCAGTACCAGACCGTCGTGCTCTACCTGTACCAGTCGGCGTTCCAGGGTCTCGACCTCGGCTACGCCTCCGCGATCGCGTGGGTGCTGTTCATGATCGTGATCATTGTCGCCGCCCTCAACTTCTTCCTCACCAGGAGGGCCGTGCGATGATGAGACGACCTTCCTTCGCGATCTACGGAATCCTCGGCGCGTTCGTGCTCGGTTCCGCTTTCCCGTTCTACTGGTCGTTCCTGGTCGCGAGCCGCGACAACTCGGTGCTGACCGGCGACTTCACGCTGATTCCCGGCGGGAACTTCTTCGCCAACGCGGCACGGGTGTTCGACACCGTGCCGTTCTGGAAGGCCCTGGGCAACAGCTTCCTCGTGTCCGGCACCGTGACGTTCTCGGTGGTGCTGCTCTCGACGCTGGCCGGGTTCGCGTTCGCCAAGCTGCGCTTCCGCGGCAGGGGCGTGCTGTTCCTGTTCGTGGTGGCGACGCTGGCGGTGCCGACCCAGCTCGGGATCATCCCGCTGTACATGGCGATGGCCGAGTTCGGCTGGGCCGGCAGGCTGGAAGCCGTGATCGTGCCGAACCTCGTCACCGCGTTCGGCGTGTTCTGGATGCGGCAGTACCTGCTCGACGCCATCCCCGACGAACTCGTCGAGGCCGCGCGGATGGACGGCTGCAGCCTGTGGCGCGCGTTCTGGCACGTCGCACTGCCCGCCGCCAGGCCGGCCGCCGCGATGCTGGGCGTGTTCACGTTCATGCAGTCCTGGAACGACTTCCTGTGGCCGTTGGTCGTGCTCAACGCCGACAACCCGACGCTGCAGGTCGCGCTGGAGAAGCTGCAAAGCGGTTACTACGTCGACTACTCGCTCGTACTCGCCGGAACCACGCTCGCGACGGTTCCGGTGCTCATCGTCTTCCTCGTGCTCGGGCGGCAGATCGTCGCCGGTGTGATGCAGGGCGCCGTCAAGGGGTGAAAATGGAGAACATTGTTTTCCCGCAGGGTTTTCTGTGGGGAGCCGCGACCGCCGCGTTCCAGGTGGAAGGTGCGACCGACGTGGACGGCCGCACAGACTCCATCTGGGACGAGTTCTGCCGTCAGCCCGGCAAGGTGGTGGGCGGCGACTGCGGTGAACCCGCCGCCGACCACTACCGGCGCTTCGAGCAGGACGTCGCCATGATGGCGGACCTGGGAATCAAGGCCTACCGGTTCTCGATCGCCTGGCCGCGCGTGCGCCCGGACGGCGGGAAGGTCAACCAGGCTGGGCTCGACTTCTACCAGCGGTTGATCGACTCGTTGCTGGCGCACGACATCGTGCCGTGGCCGACGCTGTACCACTGGGACCTGCCGCAGAAGCTGGAGGAGGTGGGCGGCTGGGCGAACCGCGACACCGCGTTCCGGTTCGCCGACTACGCGGCCGCCACCGTCGAGGCGCTCGGCGACCGGGTCGGCACCTGGACGACGATGAACGAGCCGTGGTGCTCCGCGTTCCTCGGCTACGCGGGCGGAATCCACGCCCCCGGCCGCACCGAGCCGGCGGCGGCCGTCGCCGCCGTGCACCACCTGTTGCTCGCGCACGGGCTCGCGTCCGACACCATCCGCGCGGCCCAGCCGGATGCCAAGGTGGGCATCACGCTCAACATGTACCCGATCATCCCCGTGGACCCCGGCAACCCGGCGGACCTCGACGTCGCGCGCAGGCTCGACGGGCTGCAGCAGCGGATCTTCCTGGACCCGTTGCTGCGCGGGGAGTACCCGGCCGACATCCTCGAGGACCTCGAGCCGTTCGGGTTCAGCGAGCACATCAAGGACGGCGACCTCGGTGTCATCTCGGGGCCGATGGACATGCTCGGCGTGAACTACTACACCGAGCACTACGTCAGCTCGTCGCCCAACGGTGAGGCTGGTCCGTCGCCGTGGGTCGGCGTGCAGCACGCGTCGTTCCCGCCCCGGGACGCCCCCATGACCGACATGGGCTGGGAGGTCAGGCCGGACGGGCTCACCACGGTGCTGATGCGGGTGCACCAGGACTACCCGCGGCTTCCGCTGTACATCACGGAGAACGGCGCCGCGTTCCGCGACGACTTCTCCGGCAACGGTGCGATCGACGACGTGGACCGCACCGGTTTCATCGCGTCCCACCTGCGCGCCGCCCACGCGGCGATCGAGGCGGGCGTCGACCTGCGCGGTTACTTCTGCTGGTCGCTGCTGGACAACTTCGAGTGGGCCGAGGGGTACGCGAAGCGGTTCGGCATCGTCCACGTCGACTACGACACGCAGATCCGCACGCCGAAGATGAGTGCGAGGTGGTACAGCAGGGTCGCGCGCGACAACGCGCTGGTCGCCGTCTCATGACGGAAAGCAGGAGTCGGCGCCCCGGCCCGCGCATCGAGGAGGTCGCGCGCGTGGCCGGGGTGTCGAAGTCGACCGTCTCCAGGGTGATCAACGGCGAGAAGTACGTGAGCGAGCGGTCCCGCCAGTCGGTGCACCGCGCGATCGCGCTGCTCGGGTACAGCCCGAACCACGCCGCGCGCACCCTCGCGGGCAGCAAGGCGAACGCGATCGCGCTGGTGATCTCCGAGCAGGGCAGCCGGGTCCTCGCGGACCCGTTCTTCGCCGGCGTGCTGCGCGGGGTGCACGCGGAGCTCGCGGGACGGCACGTCCAGCTCCTGCTGATGATGAACCAGCCGCTCGACGGTGAGGACCAGATCGCGTACCTCACCGGCGGGCACGTAGACGGTGCCCTCGTCGTGAGCCTGCACGGCGAGGACCCGTTGCCGAGAACGTTGTACGAAACAGGACTGCCCATCGTGGTGGGGGGCCGCCCGCTCGCGGGCGGCTCCGTCCCGTTCGTCGACGCCGACAACTTCAACGGCGCCCTCGGCGCCGTCCGCTTCCTCATCTCCCTGGGCCGCGAGAAGATCGCCACGATCGCCGGGCCGGTCGACATGGCGGTCGGCATGGACCGCCTGAGCGGCTGGCGGTGCGGGCTGGCGGAACACGGCATGGGCGTGGAACTCGTGGTGCACAGCGACTTCACACCCGACAGCGGTGCGCTCGCGATGGAGGAGCTGCTGCGCAGGGCACCCGATCTCGACGCGGTCTTCGTGGCGGCGGACATCATGGCGCTGGGCGCGTTGCGGGTGCTCCAGGCGCGCGGCTACCGGATCCCCGACGACGTGGCGGTGGTGGGGTTCGACGACTCCGTGCTCGCGTCGACGGCCGTACCGCCGCTCACCACTGTGCGACAGGACGTGGAGGGGTTCGGCCGGACCCTGACCTGGCGGCTGCTCGCCGAGCTGGCCGGCGAGGAGAAGCTGCCGCACTCCATGCTGCTGCCCACGTCACTGGTGCGCCGATCGAGCGCGTGATCGTGCTTGCCCGCCAACGGTTCGATCGCCCCCGCGTCGAATCGACTCGAACCATTCGACGCGGAAGTAATTCCTCCCGGGCCTGAACCACAGCCAGGACCAGGCCGTATTACGACATGCGAGTGGGAGAGAGAGCGGGGGTTGCGGATGCAGGCGGGCCGATTCTTCGACGAGTCACCGGACGAGGGTCCGGAACTGCCGGACACGGCGGTGCTGCGCGTGCTGTGGATGACCGCGCAGGGAATGGTGTGGCCGTGGTTGCTGCAGAGCATGTGCCGGCGCGACGCCATCGAGCACGCCCTGAAGAGCGAACTGATCTGGGCGCCGGTCGGCGACCACCTCGGCTACCACATCACGGACGCCGGGCGGCGGCGGATCATGGACTGGTACCAGGAGAACCGCCCCGGCACCCAGGACGACTCGGCGCACTGGCGCGCCGTCACGATGCGCTGAAGGACGCCGGCCGGACCCTGCGCGTGACGCGCTCGGCGTGGAAGCGGAAGGCGCGGTAGGTGAAGCCGGCCTCCTGGCGGGCTCCTCAGCCGACACGCCGGCCGCAGGCAGCGATCTCCGGGTGTTGCGGGGCGAGCCACGGCGGCACCGCGTACGTCGGCGTGCCGCGCACGACGGAGATCCCGCGTTCGTGTGCGCCGTCGAGCACCGGCCGCAGCCAGTCGAGCTCGAACCGGCCGTTCTCCGGCTCCCACGTCGACCACACCGACTCGCCGACCCTGATGACGGCGAAACCGGCCTGGGCCATCAGGTCCAAGCCGGTTCCGAGCCGACAGGAGTCGGCGTTTCCGTTGGGGCACTGGGCCTTTCGGGCCACGTCCGACTCGAATCGACCGTCGAACGTGGACCCCGGGCTCAGACGGTGGCGGCGGCGCGGGCGGCGAGGCCTTCGACCACACCGGACAGCTTCTCGGTGACCTCGGGGTCGTCGACCGGGTGCAGATCGGCGAAGCGCACCACCGACGAGGGGATCGAGAGGGTCAGGTCCTCGGCGACCACGCCGCCGGCGATCTTGACCGCCTTGCGGGCCTCGTCCTGCGCCCACACGCCGCCGTACTGGCCGAACGCGGTGCCCACGACGGCGACCGGCTTGCCGGACAGGGCGCCGGCGCCGTAGGGACGGGACAGCCAGTCGATGGCGTTCTTCAGCACGGCGGGGATGGTGCCGTTGTACTCGGGCGACACCAGGAGCAGGGCGTCCGCGCCGGCGGCGGCCTCCCGCAGCCGGGTGGCGGAGGCGGGCACGCTGCCCTCGGCGTCGATGTCCTCGTTGTAGAACGGCACGGTGTCCAGGCCCTCGAACACGCCGACCTCGACGTGCTCGGGCGCGATCTGGACCGCCGCCTCCGCGAGCCTGCGGTTGTGCGATCCCGAACGGAGGCTGCCGACGAGCGTGAGGATGCGGACGGCCATGGCGTGACTCCCAGGTTCGGTGTGTGGTCGGACGACTCTCCACGCTAAACGGGACGCGGCCCGGTTATCTTCCGGATAGGCTACCGAGGTGATCGACAGCACATCCCTGCACCTCGCCCGCGCGGAGCCGCAGCTGCGCGCGGACGCGGTGCGCAACCGGGCGTTGCTGCTCGAGGCCGCCGCCCGGCTGGCGGCACGGCGGGGCGCGGCGGCGATCACGATGGAGGCGGTCGCCGCGGAGGCCGGGGTCGGCAAGGGCACGGTGTCGCGGCGCTTCGGTGACCGCAACGGCCTGATCCGGGCCCTGCTGGACCGTTCGGAGAGCCAGTTCCAGGAGGCGTTCCTCAGCGGACCGCCACCGCTCGGGCCCGAGGCCGACCCGGCCACGAGACTCAGGGCGTTCGGCCCGGCCTTGCTCCGCCACGAGCACGCCGACCTCGAGCTCTACCTGGCGGCCGAACCGTCACCGGGCCGCCGGTTCGCGGTCCCGGCCCGGCAGTTGCGCCACCGGCACGTGGCCGTGCTGGTGCGGGCGCTCCTGCCCGGTGCCGACGCCGAACTGCTCGCCCACACCCTGCTGGTGTCGGTGGACGTCGTGCTGACCGACCACCTCGTCCGCGGCCGCGGCATGCCGCTGGAACGGGTGGAGGCCGCCTGGCACGACCTGGTCGACCGGCTCCTGGCCTGACCGGCTGGGTCCCCCACATCGCTGCGGCGGACCAGCCGGGCCTCGGTGATACGGCGTGAACACGGCACCGGCGGGGTCGCGTGCGGCGATCCGTTCGAAAACCCGGCGGTGGCCCGCGTTCGAGGCGGCGCACAGGGCGCGGTCACCGCGGCCCGTGCAGCGAGCGATGTTGATCACCTGGCTCTCCAGCGCGCACCACTCGTCTGACGACTCCACGAAGTCGCGCGGCGACGGTGGCTCCGTTCTCAACGCCGGGACGTAGCGGATCGCCTGTCTGTCCACAGTGGAGTTACAGCGGTCGCGCCCGTGCTTCGAGTCGAATCGACCGTCGAAAGGACGCCGGTGACCGAACAGGGGCTTGTAGCCGTCACCGGACTCGGCCTACGGTCCCCCTGGGAGCGCTCCCAGAGCGCCCGTCGACGAGGACGGAGAACCTCACAGCATGAGATCGCAACCCCCACGTCTCCTCGCCGCGACCCTGCTCGCGGTGCTGACGGCGAGCTCACTCCAGGCCGCGGGCGCCGCTGCGGCGGCAGACTACGAACGCGTGCTCAACGGCACGTTCGACAGCGGCGCCGCCGATCCCTGGTGGGCCGGCGCCGGAGTGACCAACCGGGTCACCGGCGGCGAGTTGTGCGCGGCGGTCACCGGCGGCACCACGAACCCGTGGGACGCCCTGATCGGCCAGAACGGCGTCCCGTTCGAGACCGGCCAGTCCTACACCTTCTCGTTCGACGCCCGCGCCACGACGGCGCAGCCGATCACGGCCGCCGCGGGTGAGAGCGTGAGCCCGTACCGCGGGATCGCGAGCCAGCAGTTCACGCTCTCCCCCGAGAAGCAGCGCTTCACGTTCACCTTCACGTCCACATTGGACTTCCCGGACGCGGGCAACGGACAGGTCGCGTTCCAGCTGGGCGGCCAGCCCGCCGACAACACGATCTGCGTGGACAACGTCTCCGTGATCGGTGGCGTGAAGCCGCCCGGTGGCGTCAACCCCAACCCCACCAGGAAGGTCCAGGTCGACCTGGTCGGGTACGTGCCGGGCCTGCCCAAGCGGGCGACCCTCGTCTCCACGGCGACGACGCCGCAGACGTGGACGCTCAAGAACTCCGCGGGCGCGACGGTGGCCACCGGCCAGAGCACGCCCAAGGGCGCGGACGCCACGTCCGGCGACTCGGTGCACCAGATCGACTTCTCGTCGTTCGACACGGCCGGCACCGGCTACACGCTGTCCGTCGGCGAGGACAGCAGCTTCCCGTTCGACATCTCCGCGGACCCGATCAAGAAGCTGCGCTACGACTCGCTCGCGTTCTTCTACCACCAGCGCAGCGGAACCCCGATCGAGGCGCAGTACGTCGGGGACGAGTACTCGCGCCCCGCCGGTCACGTCAACGTCGCTCCCAACCAGGGTGACGACAACGTGCCGTGCCGGGCGGACCTGGCCTGCGGCTACACGCTCGACGTGCGCGGCGGCTGGTACGACGCGGGCGACCACGGCAAGTACGTGGTCAACGGCGGCATCGCGGCCTGGCAGCTGCTCAACTCCTACGAGCGGGCCACCCGCGTCGGTGACGCGTCCGCGTACCGCGACGGCACGCTCGCCATCCCGGAGAAGACCAACGGCGTGCCGGACCTCCTCGACGAGGCGCGCTGGGAGGTCGACTTCCTGCTGAAGATGCAGGCACCGGACGGCATGGCGCACCACAAGATCCACGACGCGAACTGGACGGCCCTGCCGACCAGGCCCGAACTGGACGACCAGCCGCGCCGGCTGTCCGCGACCAGCACCGCCGCGACGCTGAACCTGGCCGCGGTCGCCGCGCAGGCGTCCCGGCTGTGGAAGGGCATCGACGCCACGTACTCGGCGACGCTGCTCACGGCCGCCCGCAAGGCCTACGCCGCGGCCAAGGCCAACCCGGCCAAGCTCGCCGACCCGAACGACGGCACCGGCGGTGGCGCCTACAGCGACAGCACCGTCAGCGACGAGTTCTACTGGGCCGCCTCCGAGCTGTACGCGACCACGGGTGACAGCGCCTACCGGACCGACGTCACCGCCTCGCCGCACTACAAGGCGGCAGGCCTGACCAGGGCCGGCTTCTACTGGGGCGGCACGGCGCCGCTGGGTGACATCACGCTCGCCCTCGCACCCAACGGCCTCCCGGCGGCGGACGTCACGGCGATCAAGTCCGCGTTCGCCACCGTCGCGGACCAGCACCTGACCGCCATGGCGGGGATGGGCTACGCCGCGCCGTACGACAACAGCACGGACGGGTACGTCTGGGGCTCGAACTCCGCGGTCCTGAACAACGCCCAGGTGCTCGCTCTCGCCCACGACTTCACCGGTGCGGCCAAGTACCGCGACGGCGTGTTCGAGGCGCTGCACTACGTCCTCGGCCGCAACCCGCTGAGCACCTCGTACGTGGCGGGCTACGGCGACCAGGCGATGCGCAACGCGCACCACCGGTTCTGGGCCAACCAGAACGACCCGACCCTGCCGATCGCGCCGCCCGGATCGCTCTCCGGCGGCCCGAACAGCGCCCTGCAGGACCCGGTGGCGCAGCGCCTGCTCGCCGGCTGCCCGCAGCAGAAGTGCTGGGTGGACGACATCGGCGCCTACTCGGTCAACGAGGTGGCGGTGAACTGGAACTCCGCGCTCGCCTGGGTCTCGGGCTGGGCGGCGGAGAAGTCCGGGACCTCGACGCCGAAGTCGGACTGCGAGGTCGGCTTCACCGCCGGCAGGTGGAACGACGGCCTGTCGGCGCAGGTGAAGATCACCAACACCGGCACGACCGCGTGGACGTCGTGGAAGCTCGAGTTCGCGTTCCCCGGCACCCAGAAGGTCACCGCCGGCTGGTCGGCGACGTGGAGCCAGACCGGACGTGACGTGACGGCGGCCAGCATGCCGTGGAACGGCCAGGTGCAGCCGGGCAAGTCCGTCCACATCGGATTCAACGGCTCCGGTACCGGAACCGACCCGACCGCCTTCACGATCAACGGGAAGGCCTGCAAGATCGCCTGACCGCGCACCAGGGATGCGCCCGCTGTCACTTCGGTGGCAGCGGGCGCTTGGCGTTTGCGGCCTCTGTGAGCGCTAACAGGCACTACCTGCTGTTATCCAGATGAAACTTGACGGGCCAGTTGTTAGCGATAACACTCGCCGCCTACAGCACTGTTGCCTGTCGGTGACATCGAGGAGAAGCAATGAGGCTTGCCAGGATCGCGGCCACCACCGCACTCGCCGTCACCCTCGCGGCCTGTGGTTCGGCGCAGAAGACGGTCGACCAGCAGACCACCTCCAGCGAGGGTGCGCTGGTGGGTGTCACCATGCCGACGCGGTCGTCCGAACGCTGGATCCACGACGGCGACAACATCAAGAAGGCCCTGGAGGGCAAGGGGTACAAGGTCGACCTCCAGTACGCGGAGAACGACATCCCGACCCAGGCCAACCAGATCGAGAACCAGATCACCAAGGGCGCGAAGCTCCTGATCGTCGCCTCGATCGACGGCACCGCGATCACCTCGCAGCTGCAGCAGGCCGCCGACGCCAAGATCCCGGTGATCGCCTACGACCGGTTGATCCGCAAGAGCCCGAACGTCGACTACTACGCGACGTTCGACAACTTCAAGGTCGGCGTGGAGCAGGCGAACTCGCTGCTGGCCGGCCTGAAGACGAAGGGCGAGGGCCCGTTCAACGTCGAGCTGTTCGCAGGGTCGCCGGACGACAACAACGCCACGTTCTTCTTCAACGGCGCCATGTCCGTGCTCCAGCCGCTCATCGACCAGGGCAAGCTCGTGGTCAAGTCGGGTCAGAAGGACTTCAAGACCGTCGCGATCCTGCGCTGGGACCCCGCGACCGCGCAGAAGCGCATGGAGGACCTGCTCACCTCGACCTACGGCGGTGCCAAGGTCGACGGCGTGCTCTCCCCCTACGACGGCATCTCGATCGGCATCCTCTCCGCGCTCAAGAGCGGTGGCTACGGAGCGGCCGGCCAGGCCTACCCGATCGTCACCGGTCAGGACGCCGAGGTCGCCTCGGTGAAGTCGATCATCGCCGGTGAGCAGTACTCCACGATCCACAAGGACACCCGCCTGCTCGCCGACGTCACGGTGAAGATGGCCGACGCGGTGCTCAAGGGCGGCAAGCCCGAGGTCAACAACACCAAGGACTACGACAACGGCAACAAGGTCGTCCCGTCGTTCCTGCTCCAGCCCGTCCCCGTGGACAAGGCGAACTACCAGAAGGAACTGATCGACTCCGGTTACTACACCGCCGACCAGCTCAGGTAGGTCCTGTGTCCGACGACATCCTGGTGATGCGCGGCATCACCAAGAGGTTCGCGGGTGTCACCGCGCTGCACGAGGTCTCCCTGACCGTGCGGCGCGGTGAGATCCACGCGATCTGCGGCGAGAACGGCGCGGGCAAGTCCACGCTGATGAAGGTGCTGTCCGGGGTGCACCCGCACGGCACGTACGACGGCGACATCCTCTTCGAGGGCGAGCCGTGCGCGTTCGACGGCATTCGCGACAGCGAGCGCCGCGGCATCGTGATCATCCACCAGGAGCTGGCGCTGTGCGGCCAGCTCTCCGTTGCGGAGAACCTGTTCCTGGGCAACGAGAGGTCCCGGCGCGGGTTCATCGACTGGAACCGCACCAACCACGAGGCCCAGGCGCTGCTCGACCGCGTGGGACTGCGGGAGAACCCGACGACCCCGGTGAACGACCTCGGCGTCGGCAAGCAGCAGCTCGTCGAGATCGCCAAGGCGCTGTCCAAGGAGGTCAGCCTCCTGATCCTGGACGAGCCGACGGCCGCGTTGAACGACGACGACTCGCAGCACCTGCTGGACCTGCTCGACGGTCTGCGGAACGAGGGCATCACCTCGGTGATCATCTCCCACAAGCTGGGCGAGGTCATCAAGATCGCCGACACGGTCACGGTGCTGCGCGACGGCAAGACGATCGAGACGTTGCCCGCCAAGGGGCTCAGCGAGGAACGCATCATCTCCGGCATGGTCGGCCGCGACCTGGAGCACCGGTTCCCGCCGCGCACGCCCGACATCGGCGAGGAGGTGCTGCGCATCGAGGACTGGACGGTGCACAGCCCCGCCCAGCCGGACCGGGTGGTCGTCGACAACGCCACGCTGTCGTTGCGGCGCGGGGAGATCGTCGGTCTCGCCGGCCTGATGGGCGCGGGCCGCACCGAGCTCGCGATGAGCGTCTTCGGCCGTTCGTACGGCGTCGGCATCTCCGGGCGCGTGCTCAAGGACGGCCAGGAGATCGACACGCGCACCGTGCGCGGCGCGATCCGGCACGGCCTCGCGTACGTGAGCGAGGACCGCAAGAAGTACGGCCTCAACCTCATCGAGGGCGTGCAGCGCAACGTCTCCGCCGCCGCGCTGGACAAGCTCGCAAGCCGCGGCTGGGTGAACGAGAACGAGGAGTACACGGTCGCGGAACGGTTCCGGAAGTCGATGGGCATCAGGACCGCCGCCGTGTCGACGCCGACCGGCACGCTGTCCGGCGGCAACCAGCAGAAGGTCGTGCTGGCGAAGTGGATGTTCACCGACCCGGACGTGCTGATCCTCGACGAACCGACGCGTGGCATCGACGTCGGCGCGAAGTACGAGATCTACTCGATCATCAACGACCTCGCCGCCCAGGGCCGCGCGGTGCTGGTGATCTCCTCGGAGCTGCCGGAGCTCCTCGGCCTGTGCGACCGCGTGTACGCGCTGTCGGAAGGCCGCATCACCGGCGAGGTCAGCCGTGAAGAGGCAACGCAGGAACGCTTGATGCAGTACATGACGCGAGGACAGAGCTGATGACCACGAAGATCGCGCCCGCTCCCGCCGCCGCACCGCCCGCGCGGTCGCGGCGGTTCTCGATCAACCTGCGGCAGTCGGGCATCTACGTCGCGTTCGCGCTGATCGTCGTGCTGTTCGCGGTGCTGACCGACGGCGCCCTGCTGCAGCCGCAGAACATCTCGAACATCATCGTGCAGAACTCCTACGTGCTGATCCTCGCGATCGGCATGATCCTGGTGATCATCGGCGGGCACATCGACCTGTCGGTCGGTTCGACGGTGGCGCTGACCGGGGCGATCTGCGCGGTGCTGACCGTCCAGTGGGGACTCCCGTGGCCGGTGGCGGTGCTCCTGACGCTGCTCTCGGGCGCGTTGATCGGCGCCGCGCAAGGCTACTGGATCGCCTACTTCGGCATTCCCGCGTTCATCGTCACGCTGGCCGGCATGCTGGTGTTCCGCGCGCTCACGCTGACCACGCTGGGCAACCAGGGCATCGGGCCGTTCCCCGACGAGATCCGCTCGCTGGCGAACGGCTTCACGGGCGGCTACCTCGGCAACATCGGTCTCGGGCCGCTCGGCGGCGCCGACCTGGTGAGCCTGCTCGCCGGTCTCGCGTTCGTGGTGGGGTTCGCGTTGTCGCAGTGGCGCAAGCGCGCGGCCCGGCTCGGCTACGGCCAGGTCGTCGAGCCGATGCCGGTGTTCGTCCTCAAGATCGTGGGCGTCGGTGTCGTCGTGATGGCGGTCGTGGTGCAGCTCGCCCGGTTCCGCAACCTGCCGTGGGTGCTGGTGCTGCTCGCGGCGCTCGCGCTCGGCTACTCGCTGATGGCCGGCAACTCCGTGTTCGGACGGCACATCTACTCGATCGGCGGCAACGTGCAGGCCGCCACGCTGTCCGGCGTGAAGGTCAAGGCCGTCACGTTCTGGGTGTTCGTCAACATGGGCGCGCTGGCCGCGCTGGCCGGCGTGATCTTCGCCGGCCGGCTCAACCAGGCGGGCCCGACGGCGGGCATGTCGTTCGAGCTGGACGCCATCGCGGCCGCCTTCATCGGTGGCGCCGCGGTCCAGGGCGGTGTCGGCAAGGTCGTCGGCGCCATCACCGGCGGCCTGATCATGGGCGTGATCAACAACGGCATGTCGTTGATCGGCGCGCCCAGTGAACGCGTGATGCTCGTGAAGGGTCTCGTCCTGCTCGCGGCGGTCGCCTACGACGTGTGGACCAAGCGACGCGCCTGAAGTTCCTCCCCTGCCCGGAAGGCGAACAACAACGATGTTGTCATCCCTGCGCCATTTCGGAGTCGTCGTGGCCGTGACGGCCGCCCTGCTCCCCGTCACGCCGGCCGCCGCCGAACCGCTCGTGCGGACGGCGGCGAACGCCGTGGAAGTCCCGAACATCGACGACGTCCGCGGCCACCTGACCCTGCCCACCACGGGAACCAACGACACGACCATCACGTGGAAGTCGTCCAACGGCAAGGTGATCACGCCGACCGGTGAGGTGAGCCGCCCTCCTGCGGGCAGCAAGCCCGCCAAGGTCGTGCTGACGGCGAAGGTGAGCCGCGGGCAGCAGAGCGCCACCCGCGCGCTCACCGCCACCGTCGCCCCGTTGCCCGTCAAGGAACCGTTGGCGGGCTACAGCTTCTTCTACTTCACCGGCGAGGGCAGCCCGATCGGTGAGCAGATCTACGCCGCCGCCAGCAACGGGAACAACCCGCTCGACTTCTCCGAGGTCAACGGCGGCCAGCCGGTGCTGAAGTCCAGCCTCGGCGAGCTGGGCGTGCGCGACCCGTTCATCCTGCGCTCCCCCGAGGGCGACAAGTTCTTCCTGCTGGCCACCGACCTGAAGATCAACGGTGGGCGCGGCTGGGACGCGGCGCAGCGCAGCGGCAGCCGGTCGCTGATGGTGTGGGAGTCGACGGACCTGCGGAACTGGTCGCGCCAGCGCAGCGTCGAGGTCTCGCCGCCGACCGCGGGCAACACGTGGGCACCGGAGGCGTTCTGGGACGCCAAGCGCGGGCACTACGTCGTCTACTGGGCCTCGAAGCTGTACGCGGAGAGCGATCCCGGCCACACGGGCGACAGCTACAACCGGATGATGTACGCGACCACGCGCGACTTCGTGACGTTCAGCCCGGCGAAGGTGTGGATCGACCCCGGTTACTCGGTCATCGACTCGACGGTCATCGAGCACAACGGCACGTACTACCGGTACACGAAGGACGAGCGGAACAACTCGTCGTCCTCGCCGTGCAGCAAGTACATCACCGCGGAGAAGTCGGCGGACCTGCTGAACCCGAAGTACGACTTCGTCGCGGAGTGCATCGGCAAGGCCACCGCGACGAGTCCTGGCCTGAGCGCCGGTGAGGGCCCGACCGGGTTCAAGTCCAACACCGAGGACAAGTGGTACCTCTTCATCGACGAGTACGGCGGCCGCGGCTACGTGCCGTTCGAGACGACCGACCTCGCCTCCGGGAAGTGGACGATGTCCACGGGCGCGCGCCTGCCCACGTCCCCGCGCCACGGCACGGTGCTCCCGGTGACCCAGGCCGAGCTGGCCCGGCTCACCGCTCCCCCGGCGCCGGTGAAGGCCGACGCGAAGGGCCTGGTCGCGCACTGGCCGCTCACCGGTTCCGCCGCCGACGCCACCGGTCACGGCTATGACGGCGTGCTCGCCGGCAACGCCACGTTCTCCGAGGGGTCCCTGTCGCTGCGCGGCGGGCACGTCCAGCTGCCGAACAACATGCTGACCGGCGCCCAGGCGGCCACGATCTCCGCCGACGTGCTGGTGGATCCGGCCCAGCAGACGCCGTACTTCCTGTACGGCTTCGGCAACACCGCGCCGAACGGCACCGGCAACGGGTACCTGTTCAGCACCGGCGACACCTACCGGGGGGCGATCGCCACCGGCAACTGGACGACCGAGCAGGGCGCGAACTCCGGCCGTGCGCTGCCCCGCGGCGTCTGGAAGAACGTGACGCTGACGATCGGCGGCGGTGTGGAGGTGCTCTACCTGGACGGCGTCGAGGTGGCGCGCAACACCGGCGTCACCGCCAAGCCCTCCGACCTCGGCGGCGGGATCACCGCGGCCAACTACCTCGGCCGGTCGGTCTACGCGGCGGACCGGACGCTCCTCGGCAGGATGAAGGACGTCCGCCTCTACAACCGGGCGCTCTCCGGCACCGACGTGGCGGCGCTCCCGTTCAACGCGACCCTGATCCGGTCGGTCGCGCACAGCTCGCTCAAGGCACCCGCCGTCATCGAACCGGGCAGCGTCGTGCTCCCCGTGCGGCCGGGCACCGACCTGCGGCGGGTCCAGCTCGACTTCGGACTCGCCCCCGGCGCGACCATCACGCCCAGCGGGCCGGTCGACCTGCGCAAGCCGCGGCAGTTCACCGTGCGGTCGGGCCGCGAGAGTCGGGTGTGGACGGTCGAGGCCCACGAGATGCGCAGCCCTGTGCTGCCGGGCCTGAACGCCGACCCGAACATCGTCGCGTTCGGCGACACCTACTACATCTACGCGACAACGGACGGCTTCGACGGCTGGAGCGGCACGAAGTTCTCCGCCTGGTCGTCGAAGAACCTGGTCGACTGGAAGGACGAGGGCGTCATCCTCGACCTCGGTCCCGGCGTGAGCTGGGCCGACCGCAACGCGTGGGCACCCGCGATCGTCGAACGCGGCGGGAAGTACTACTTCTACTTCTGCGCGGAGGCCAAGATCGGCGTCGCCGTGAGCGACTCCCCGACCGGCCCGTTCGTCGACTCGGGCCGGCCCCTGATCTCGCGCAACCCCACGGGCGGTGGCCAGGCCATCGACCCCGCCGTCTTCGTCGACCGCTCCGGGCAGGCGTACCTGTACTGGGGCAACGGTGAGGCCTACGTCGTTCCGCTCAACAGTGACATGATCTCCTACGACCCGGCCAAGATCACCCGCCTCACCGGGCTGACGGACTTCCGGGAGGGCCTGTTCATGGTGGAGCGCAAAGGCACGTACTACCTGAGCTGGTCGATCGACGACACGCGCAGCGAGGACTACCGCGTCGCGTACGCGACCGCGCCCAGCCCCACCGGCCCGTTCACGAACCGCGGCCTGATCCTGAGCAAGGACCTGAAGCTCGGGATCAAGGGCACCGGACACAGCTCGATGCTGCAGGTGCCGGGCACCGACGACTGGTACCTCGTGTACCACCGCTTCGCCATCCCCGGCGGGGACGGCACGCACCGCGAGACCACGATCGACAGGATGAGGTTCGGCCGCGACGGCTCCATCGTCCCGGTCGCGCCGACGCTGGAGAGCGTCGCACCACAACGGATCCGGCCGCAGCACTGCCGGGCCCTGATCAACTGATACGAGGAGTTCGATGTCGCAGCGGGAACCCGAGCTACGCCGGGAACTGTTCGGACGGGCCGGTGACACCGACGTGCACCGGTACGTCCTGGCGTGGCCGGGCGGGCTCACCGTGCGGGTGCTGGACTACGGCGGGGTGATCCAGTCGCTGGAGGCACCGGACCGCCACGGTGTGCCCGCCAACGTGGTCCTCGGGTTCCCCGCGCTCGACGACTACGTCGCGAACAACCGGCCCGACGCGGCCAGGGTGTTCTTCGGCGCCGTGATCGGCCGGTACGCCAACCGGATCGCCCGCGGCGCCTTCACCCTGGACGACGTCCAGCACCAGCTCCCCCTCAACAACGGCCCGAACAGCCTGCACGGCGGGCCGGCGGGCTTCGACACGCGGGTGTGGTCCGCGACCGAACTGCACGAGACGGACAGCGTGGGCGTGCGGCTCGAACTGGTGAGCCCGCACGGGGACGGCGGCTTCCCCGGAACCGTGGACGCGCAGGTGACATACCGGCTCGACCGGCACAACCGCCTCAGCATCACCTACCGCGCGACGACGGACGCGCCGACCGTCCTCAACATGACCAACCACACCTACTGGAACCTGGCCGGGGAAGGCAGCGGCGACGTGCACCGCCAGTCGCTGATGCTCAACGCGAGCCGGTTCTGCGCCGTCGACGAGTCCCTGATCCCGGTGGGAGCGCCCGTGCCGGTCGAGGCGACCCCGTTCGACTTCCGGCTGCCGACCGCGATCGGTTCCCGCATCCGCGCGGCCCACCCCCAGCTGCGCATCGCGGGAGGCTACGACCACAACTGGGTGCTGGACTCGTCCGGCGCCACCTTCGCCGCGCAGGCCTGCGACCCCGTCTCCGGGCGCCTGCTGACCATGTGGACCAGCGAACCCGGCCTGCAGTTCTACTCCGGCAACTTCCTGACCGAGGACCTGGTCGGCACCAGTGGCCGCCCGTACGGCCCCGGCGCCGGCTTCGCCCTGGAGGCACAGCACTTCCCGGACTCGCCGAACCGCCAGGACTTCCCCAGCACGGTGCTGCGGCCCGGCGACGTCTACCACCAGGAGACGGTCTTCCAGCTGTCCACTGCGGACTAGGGTCGGTGTCGAAGTCCGGCGCGGCTGTCGCGGACCAGACTTCGACGCAGGCCTTAGCTCAGGCGGCGTGACTGCACGTGGGGCAGGTGCATTCGGCACACGTGCAGTTGGCGCACGAGTCGGTGCACCCGTCGCAGGCGCACTGTGCGTGGTTGCAGGTCGGGCAGTCGCATTCCGAGCAGTCGCACTGCGCGCACGAGTCCGCGCAGTGCGCGCACCTGCACTTGTCGCACTCGTCGTAGTGCACGCCGCGATCCGTCACGTGTTCGCGGTGCAGGTGTCCGTCGTGCAAGTAGTCGACGTGGTCCCGGTGCACGAGGGCGTCGTGCCCGCAACCGGGACCGTGGGTGTGGCGGTGCAGTTCCGCGGGAGCGTGCTCGACAGTCGTCATAGGACAGATGCTCATATGCGCAGACGACCATGACAAACGCAGGAGCATTTGATCACCCGTCCGGGTGACGGGACGCCGCAGTTCGGGGCGTCAGAAAAGCATTGCACCACAAGCACTTTCGATTCGACGGGCGATTCGACACGACGTGAACTTCCCGGCGGGCTGTCTCGTTCAAGCGGTTGCCCACGCACCGCTCACGAAAGGGCACCTGTCGTGACAACCGTGTTCCAGGAATCCGCCCTGTTCGATCTGTCCCCCGCCGACCGCGAACTGTTCCAGGTGTTCGGCGCCGGTCCCGTCCGGACCCCTCCGTCCGACCACGTCCACCACGCCTTCGAGACGCACGCGGCGCGCCGCCCGCACCTGACCGCCGTGGAACACCTCGGCGAGTCCCTGACCTACGGGGAACTCGACGCCAGAGCCACGCTGCTGGCGGAACTGCTGGTCCGCGGTGGCGTGCGCCCCGGTGACCACGTGGGCCTGTTCCTGACGCGGTCGATCTCCATGGTGGTGGGCATCCTGGCGGTGCTCAAGGCGGGAGCGGCCTACGTGCCGCAGGACGTGCGCAACACGCCCGAGGCCCACCTGCGGCACATCGTCCGGGCCGCGCACGTCGACGTGGTGCTCACGACGACCGCGGACACGGCCTCGCTGCCCCCTCACCTGGCCACCATCATCACGATCGACACCCTGCCCGACGTCGGCGCGTTCTGCCGCACCTTCACGGCGGAGTCGGACATCGCCGCCGTCATCTTCACCTCCGGCACCACCGGGTGTCCCAACGGCGTGCGGGTCTCCCACGCCAACCTGTGCAACGTCCTGCTCACCACTCCCGGCTCGCTGGGCGTCGGACCGGGGACCAGGGTGTCCCAGCTGCTCAACATCGCCTTCGACATGGCGATGTGGGAGATCCTCGGCACGCTCGCGAACGGCGGCACGCTCGTGATCCGGGGCGACGACCTCGCGCGGACGGCGAGCACGGTCGACGTCGTGATCGCCACGCCCAGCGTGCTGGCGACGCTGGATCCCGCCGCGTGCCAACGGGTGCACACGGTCGCGGTCGCCGGCGAGCGCTGCCCGCAGGCCCTCGCGGACGTGTGGGCTCACCGCGTGGCCTTCTACAACGCGTGCGGTCCCACCGAGGTCACCATCGTCAACACCGTGCACCGCTACGAACCGGGCGCCGGGCAGCTCACCATCGGCAGGCCGGTGCCGAACACGACCGTGTACGTGCTCGACGACGACCTGCTGCCGTGCCCCATCGGCGCGGTCGGCGAGATGTGGGCCGGCGGCGCCTGCGTGACGGCGGGGTACCTGGGCGACCTCGACCTCACCGCGGAGCGGTACCGCCCCGACCCGTTCCTCGGCGGCGACCACCTCATGTTCCGGACGCGCGACCTCGGCAGGTGGACGCGCGAAGGCCGGCTGGAGCACCGCGGCCGCACCGACGACCAGGTCAAGGTGCGCGGGTTCCGCGTCGAACTGGACGCGGTCACGGCGGCGCTGGAGCGTGCGGAGGACTGCGACCGCGCCACGACCGTGGTGCACGACGGCAGGCTCGTCGGGTTCATCAGCCCCGGCACCGCGACGCCGGAGCAGGCGCGGCGGGCGGTCTCGCAACGGCTGCCGTACTACTGCGTGCCGACGTTGATCGTCCCGGTCGACGCGCTGCCCACGACCGACCGCGGCAAGGTCGACCGGCGTGCGCTGCTGTCCCATGTGGACGGACTGCGGCGGGAGCCCGTGGCATGACGGTGCGGCACGTCGTCCTGCCACCGGCGGATCGGCTCGTCTACGAGGAGCACCTCGCGCAGTGCGCCTCGTGCGAGCGCGAGGTCTGCGGGCTGGCGGGACTGAGGGGCCTGCTGTCGCGCGTCCCGGAGGCGTGGGCGGTGCGGCGGCGCCGGCTCGTGGTCATGGCGGCGACGGTTCTCGTCGCCGCCATGACCGGTGCGGTGCTCGGCGTGCTGTTCTTCTGCTACCTCTGACCCGTCAGGGAGTGGACAGCTCGAAGCGCTGCACCCCGACGGAGCCGCCGAGCGCCTGCGTGGCGTGGTTGAAGATGCCGAACCGGTAGCCCATGAAGAACTGCCACTCGTTCTTCAGTGTGAAGCCGCTGCCCAGCGACGTGAAGTTCACGCCGTCCGTGCTGTAGGAGAACCGGGCCTGCCGTCCGCTGCCGGGACGGATGTCGGCGTTGGCGCGCAACCAGATCCGGGTGCCGGTGAGGTTCGCGCTCGCGACCTCGGTGCCGGTGCCGGTGGTGTTCCAGCTGCTGTCCATGGTGAGGCCGTTGACCATGACCACTCGGTTGCGGCCGTTGTCGCGTTTGACCCCGATCCACGCCGAGGAGTCGCGCAGCATCGCCAGACCGGTGCGGTCGCCGTCGCGCATCGACGCGAGGTCGAGCGTGACTGTGGCCGTGGACGTCGGCCCCTGTATTCGGTGGGTGAGGGTGTTGCGGGCGTTGTACAGGTCGTTGGTGACGGTCGCGGTGGACAGCCTGAGCCCGTTGTTGACGCTGTACTTCGTGGTGTCCGGGTTGTGGTTCCACTCCCACTGCGGCCCGAGTCTCGTGCCGTCGAAGGTGTCCACCCCGATCATCGGTTTGACCTGGCGCGGTGGCGGGGGCAGGTTCGGCATCGGGTAGTTCGCGCCCCAGCCGCCGTTGACCGTGGTGATGCGCGGCCAGCCGTCGGAGGTCCAGGTGATCGGCGCGAGCACCGGCACGCGGCCGCCGGGGTAGGCGTCCACGAAGGCCATGTAGTACCAGTCGCCGTTCTGCGTCTGCACCATGCCGCCCTGGTGTGGCACTCCTCCGCCCTGGATCGGCGTGGGCATGTTCAGCAGCACCTGCTGGACGGTGTACGGGCCCCACGGGCTCGACGACTTGAGCACGTACTGGCCGTTCGCGGGCCTGGTGAGCCAGATGTAGTAGCTGCCGTTGCGCTTGTAGAACCGTGCGCCCTCCAGGGTGCCGATGTTGGACGGCGTCTGGAACACCTGCTGCGAACGCACCTCCGACTTCCCGTCCGCCGACAGCTGCGCGACGCTGATCGTGGTGTTGCCGTACGCGACGTACATCGTGTCGTTGTCGTCGACCAGCATTCCCGCGTCGTAGTAGCACTTGTTGATCGTCGAGTGCTTCGACCACTGCCCGTCCACGGCCGCGGCGGTGTAGATGTGGGTCTGGGCGAAGTCGACGCACCCGCCCCAGTAGAAGGTGTTGTTGCTCTTGCGGTGGTTGAGGAACGACGCCCAGATCCCCCGCACGTACCCCCTGCTGCCGTTGAGGTCGTACTTGGCGCCGAAGTCCAGACGTGGCACCGAGTGCCCGGCGAATTCCCAGTTCACGAGATCGTAGGAACGTAGGATCGGCGCTCCCGGCGAGTAGTGCATGGTCGACGCCGAGTAGTAGTACGCGTCACCGACGCGGATGATGTCGATGTCCGCGAAGTCCTGCCACAGCACCGGGTTGGTGAACGACGCCGGCCGGGGCGTGGTCGTGGTGGTCGTCGTTGTCGTGGTCGTCGTCGGTTCCGTGCCGCCGTTGCAGGTGGTTCCGTTGAGGCGGAACGACACCGGGTCGGGGTTGGCGGAGCCGGACGTGGCGTTGAACCCGAACTCGACCTTGCCGCCGGTCGGCACGGACCCGTTGTAGGGGGCGTTGCGCGCGCTGACCTCGCCGCCGCTCTGCGTGATCACGGCGTTCCAGTGCTGCCCGACCTGCTGGCCGGAGGCGTACGTCCACTCGAGCGTCCAGCCGGTGATCGCGTCACCGGTGTTCGTGATGGACACGGACGCGCCGAAGCCGCCCTGCCACTCGGAGGTCTTGGTGTAGGTGACCGAACAGCCGGGAGCGGCCTGTGCGGTCGTGCTCGCGGCGAGGCTCGCGGCCACGAGCGTGAGGGCGGACACCGCCGCCGCGACAGGGGCCCACCTCATGATCGCGACCACCTCTGGTTGGTCTGGCCGTTGCAGGTCCACAGCACCAGCTTCGAGCCGTTGCCGGTCGCGGCCCGTTCGACGTCGAGGCACAGACCGGCGTTGGTGTTGCGCAGCGTCCCGTCGGAGCCCAGCGTCCAGCGCTGGTTCGCCTGCCCGTTGCACTGCCAGACGATGACCCTCGTGCCGTTGGCGGTGCCCTGGTCGTACGCGTCGAGGCACTTGTCGCCGAACACGCGGACCTCGCCGTTCGGCCAGGACGTCCACCGCTGCGAGGCGGGCGTGAGGCAGTCCTGGATCACGACCGCGGCCCCGGCCGCCGTGGACTGGTTCTCGACGTCGAGACAGCGGTTCGACCCGGCTCCGCGCAGCCGCGAGGTGGTGTTCTGCAGCGGACTTCCGCCGGTCACCCGGAACGCGGTCACGCCGTGCGCGGGGACGGAGGCGGAGATCGCGCCCGAGGTGCTGGACGTGCCGCCGGTCCAGAGGTCGGTCAGCGTGAAGCTGCCGCCGGACAGGCCGATCTGGGCGGCCGTGGTGGCGATGGTGGCGGTGCCGCCGCCGCGGTTGAACAGGCCGACGGCCACCGAACCGTCCGCGAGCGGTTTGGCGAACACCTCGGTGGCGCCGTCGTCCCGCACCCGGCGCCCGCCCGCGCCGAGGCCGTCCTGGTTCACCGCGATCAGGCGCTGGTTGCGCAGGATCGCGCTGACGTCGGCGGACATGGTGCGGATGTCGTTGCCCGCCATGAGCGGCGCCGCCATCAGCGACCACAGCGTGAAGTGCGAGCGCGACTCGGTGAGCGTGAGACCAGGACGTCCGACGACGAGCATGTCCGGGTCGTTCCAGTGGCCGGGACCGGACTGCACCGCGAGCGGGGCGGTGATGTCGACGACGTTGCCCACGCCCATCGGGTAGCTGTTGGTGTTGCCGTTCTGCCAGATGTCGAGCAGGTCCTCGGTGGTGCGCCACAGGTCGGCGACCTCGCTCCAGTCGTACCTGTCGCCGGTGGGAGCGTGGAAGCTGTTGGAGTTGATGCTGTAGACGATTGGGCGGCCGGTGGCGCGCAGGGCGTCGCGCATGATCGTGAACCGGGCGATCTGCTCGTCGCGGGTGCCGGCACCCGAGCACCAGTCGTACTTCAGGTAGTCCACGCCCCACGACGCGAAGATCCGCGCGTCCTGGACCTCGTGGCCCTTGCTGCCGGTCGAACCGGGGTGGGCGCCGGTGCCCTGCGCGCACGTCTTCTCGTTCGGCGCCTGGTAGATGCCGAACTTCAGGCCGCGGGCGTGGATGTAGTCGCCCAGCGCCTTCATCCCGCTCGGGAACTTCGACGGGTGCGCCCGCAGGTTGTCGGCGGAGTCGCGCTGCGGGTCGAACCAGCAGTCGTCCACGACGACGTACTGGTAACCGGCGTCGCGCATCCCCGACGACACCATCGCGTCGGCGGCCTGGCGGACCTGGCCCTCGGTGATGCCGCAGCCGAAGCTGTTCCAGCTGTTCCAGCCGAGCGGCGGGGTGAGAGCCGGGCTGCCGGGAGCGGCGGGCGCGGCGGCGGGGTTCGCGGTGACGGTCGCCATCGCCGCCAGCAGAACGGCGGCGAGGTGGGTGAGTTTCCTGGGCCAGGAGGGCATCGTTGCCCCTTTCTCGCAGGGGGACGCCGCCGGTGCGCGTGCCCGGCGGCGTCGGTCCTGCACTCAGCAGGTCGAGTTGGTCTGGGTCAGCAGGCCGAGCCGCCAGGGCAGCCGGTTGTACTCACCCCCGGCGCCCGGATCCATGCCCTGGTAGAGGTAGCTGAGCTTGCAGGGGCTGATCTCCATCGTCTGGTCGACGTTCGTGCGCACCATCTCGCCGTGGCTGATGTCGCGGGTCCACTGTCCACCCGGGAACGTGACGTTGTTCGCGCGGGCGAACGGGTTCGACTCGCTCTCCGCCAGGCCCGTCCACGGACCGGTGATCGAGGGCGCGGTCCAGGAGCGGAACCACCGGCGGCCGTCCGAGCCGATCGCCTCGTGCACCAGCAGCCACTGGTTCTTGCCGGCGATCTTGTAGACGTTGGCGGCCTCGAACAACCGGTTGCGGTCGCTGTCCTGCATGGCGATCACCGTGTTGGTGAAGCCGTTCGGGAACTGCGCGAGGCTGGTCTCCGACCGGTAGAGGTGACCGTTGTCGTCGGAGGAGAACAGGTAGCACTTCCCGGTGTCGCACACCGTCCAGAAGTCGACCCAGTAGCCGTTGCCGATGTTGTCGCGGATGATCTGCGGCATCCCGCCGGCGTAGAAGTTCTTCGGCGTGGACCACGACGCCGGGTTGGAGATGTCCGTGGTCGTGGAGTACGACGCGTTGTCCCCGGTCTGGTAGACGAGGTACCAGAGGCGTTGCGGCGCGAAGTAGAACACCTGCGGCGCGGCCCGGTACCCGCCGCCGATGCCGGAGCGGTCGAGGTAGAAGTGCGGTGCGGCCGACGCCTGGGACCAGTCGCTGAAACTGGTGTACATCAGGTTGTAGCCGTTGGTGTAGGTCGACGCGAACACGTGGTACTTGCCGTTGTAGTAGATGACGCTCGGGTCCTTCACCGCGACGTTCGGGTGCGTGGCGTCCGGCTTCGGGCTGATCAGCACGCCGCTGGAGTTCCAGCGGAAGCTCGACGGCAGGCTGCCCACGGGCGGGTTGCCCGTCGTGGTCGTCGTCGTGGTCGTCGTCGTGGTGGTGGTCGTGGTCGTCGTCGTGGGGCCGACGTCACCGGTGCACAGGGTGCCGTTGAGCGTGAACGCCGTGGGGTTCGGGTTCGTCGAACCGGTGGAGGAACCGTTGAACCCGAACTCGACCCGGCCACCGGTGGGGATCGCCGCGTTGTACGAGACGTTGCGGACGGTCACCTCGCTCCCCGACTGGGTCGCCTCGGCGTTCCAGGCCTGCTTCACCTGCTGGCCCGCGGAGAAACTCCAGGTGAGCGTCCAGCCGTTGACGGCGTCACCGAGGTTGGTGACGCTGACGTTCGCCGTGAAGCCACCGTCCCACTGCGACGGTGCGGAGTAGGTCACCGAGCAGCCCGGGGCGGCCGCGGCGGGAGGCACCGCCACCGCGGCGAGCGCGGACACAGCGATGAGCGGGACGGCGGCGACGGCCGTGAGCCGGGCTCGTCGTGATGTGAACAATCGTGCGAAGAACATGATCACCCTTCGTCGTCGGAGGGAGCGGAGGAGCTCAGATCACGCGCCGGCACAGGTGGCGTTTCCGACCGCCGCCGCACCGGGACCGGACGCGAGGAAGCCGAACGTCACCGAGGCGCCGGGGCTGACCGAGCCGTTGTAGGGGGCGTTGGTGACCGTGACCGAACCGCTGGCGACACCGCCCCAGATCTGCGACACGGTGTGCCCGTTGGGAAGCGTGAACCGGACCGTCCAGCCGGACAGTGCGGACGCGGTGGGGTTGGCGACCGTGACGTCGGCCTGGAAACCACCGTTCCAGGTGCCCGTGACGCTCGACGTGGCCGTGCAGGCGCCGCCGGGCGCGGGAGGATCGCCGATGCTGCCGGGAACCGACGACAGCGCGGTGAACCAGACCGCCGCCATCTTGCTGTAGCCGGTGGCGTTCGGGTGGATGCCGTCGGGCAGGTCGGCGATCGGCACCGCCGGGTACATGTCCACGACGTGCACCCGCTTGCCCGCCGCGGCTTTCGCTCGCAGCAGCGGGACGATGGCGGAGTTGTAGGCGCGCACGGTGGAGTCGGCGAAGCGGATCGGGATGATGGTCGAGACGAACACGTTGGCGTTCGGCGCCTGAGCGGTGATCTTGTCCACCAGCGCGGACAGCCTTCGCGGCGCGCCGGCGGGATCGCTGCCGTACATGTCGTTGGTGCCGATGTGCAGCAGGATCGTGCGCGGGGTGTAGGTCCTCAGCCAGTTCACGACGTTCGCGTCGACCTGGGCGATGGTCCAGCCGGGGTGCCCCTCGTGGTTGCGGTCGGGCATGGAGCCCGGCCCGTCCGCGAGCGAGCCCACGAAGTCGACGGAGCGTCCGGCGGCACGCAGCTTCGTGCCGAGGTCGAGGCGGTAGCCGCCGAGGGAGCCGCCCTGGGTGATGGAGTCGCCCAGCGGCATCACCCTCACCGGGTCGGCGAAGGGGACCGGTTCATCCACAGTGGACTGTTCGGCGAAGGCGGGCGACGCGGCCAGCAGGGTGGCGATCAGCGCACCGCACAGCGCTTTGAGCGGGCTCGGCATGATGAGCCTTTCGACGAGCGGTCAGCGGCGGGGCGGCTTCCAGCAATGTAGCTAAAATGTGAGCGCTAACCTTTAGCAAAACGGCTCGTTTACGCGCTCAAGCCGCAATCAGGCGCATTGCGCTGTTAACGCGAACAAGTCTTGCTCGTCACCGCGGTCGCGCGACCGAACCGCCCTCGCGCACCGGCATCGGCACCCGGCGGATCAGCGGCGGCCGGACCACGCGCCCACGCCGTCCCAGCACCTCCACGAGGACCTCGACCGCCTGCACGCCGAGCTCGTGGTGCGGCAGGGCGATGGTGGTCAGCCGGGGCCGCATCCAGGAGGCGACGGGGTGGTCGTCGAACCCCAGCACGGAGACGTCACCCGGCACCGCGAGCCCGGCCTCCCCGAGAGCCTGGTAAGCCCCGAACGCCAGGCGGTCGTCGAAGCACACCAGCGCCTTGGGCAGGTGGTGGCGCAGCAGGTCCCTGGTCGCGTCGTACCCGTCCTCCGGCGTCCACCGGGGACAGCGGTGCGCGCTGACCACCTCGACGCCCGCTGCCGCGAACACCTCGCGCAGCCCCATGAGGCGCTGCACGGCCGCGATGCTGCGAGGCGGGACGTCGTAGTGACCCGGTCCGGCGCCGATCAGGTGAATGCCGTGGCGGTGCCCCGCCTCGACGAGCAGGCGTGCCGCCGAACGTCCGCCCTGCACCTCGTCGGACACCACCGACGGGATGGCCGAACCGGCCCCGGCGGTGGCGTTGAGCAGCACGGTGGGCCCGTGGTGCAGGCCTTCCGGCACCGTGATCGCCCTCGTGTGCGTGGTGGCGAAGACGATGCCGTCCGCGCGCCGGTCGCGCATCGCCTGGACCAGCGACCGCTCGAGCACCGGGTCCCCGCCCGTCTCCCCGGCGAACAGCATGAACCCGTGCCGGTAGGCGGCCTCCACCGCGCCCTTCACGACCTCGCCCGCCAACCCGGACGAGGTGACGGTGTCGAGCACGAACCCGATCGTCCGCGACGGTCCCGGACGCGGCCCGCTCACCAGCGTGCCGCGCCGGTAACCCAGCTCCTGGGCCGTGGAACGAACCCTCCGCTCGGCGTCCTCGGAGATGCGCAGTTCGCGCGCGCGTCCGGTCAGCACGAGCGATGCCGTCGTCACCGACACCCCGCTCGCCGCCGCGACGTCGGCCAGGGTCACGCGAGTTCGTCCCACCGCAGATCCGCCTCCCGAGCCGTACGGGCCCGGCCGCGTCGCAGCCGGATGTTCCACGAACTGGTTGTGGTCACACGCCTTCCGCCGAACGGCCCTGGCGGAGGGGACCGTCCGGCGACGAGCGTCCTACCGCTTCAGGCGACCGGGGTCTCCGGCGTCGCCGCGGCGCACGAGCCACGCCTCGGTGATGTGGGTGAACATCGCCTGCGCCGCACCGGCCTCGTCGCGGGCGGCGATGCGTTCGCAGATGCGGCGGTGCCCCTTGTTGGAGGCCGTGCACATGTCCCGGCCGCTGCGCCCGTGGTAGCCGGCGGAGTTGAGGACCTGCCTCTCCAGCGAACGCACCACACCACGGGCGATGCGGTTGCCCGAGGCCTGCATGATCGTGTCGTGGAACAGGCGGTCGTGCTCCTCGTAGCTGGGGGTGTCGCCGACGAGCTCGTCCATCCGGTCCACCAGGGCGCGCAACCGGTCCACGGTGTCCTGGCCGGCGGTGCGCGCGGCGACCTGCGCCATGTCCGACTCGAGCAACCGGCGCGTCACCACCACGTCGTCGAGGATCGCGAGGCTCTCGTCCTCGGCGACGGCGGCGGCGAGCACCAGCTCGTCGAGCATGTTCCACTGCGCCATCGGGGTGACGGTGGTGCCCGCGCCCTGGCGCACCCGCACCAACCCCTTCTCCTGCAGGACCTTCACCGCCTCGCGGATCACCGTCCTGCTCACCGAGAAGGTCTCGCACAGCACGGGCTCGGGCGGGAGCGTGGTTCCTTCGGCGTAGGTGCCGCGCACGACGCGTTGCACGAGCTCGGCGGTGACCGCGACGGCCAGGCTCGCCGGTCTCCGCGTCCATCCGGGGGTCGCGGCCGCATCCTGGTCCGGACGTGTCACCGACATTTCGCCTCCGTTGTGCCGCACCCTGTTGCGAGGACTCGACAGTATACGTAACACCATTGACGTCACACGTCATACGAGTTACGTTCGCGTTGTCCTGAACCGGCCCGGACGCCCGGCCTCCCGTCCGCGGAGACCCGTCCGCACGCCCCGTTCCACGGTGCCGTCGCCGCGAAGTCCTGGCCGGCCGCCGGCGCGTTCCCCGGCAGGCTCGACGAACCCGGGCGTCCACACAGGACACGAGCTGTCCCGTCCGCCGCAGCGGGAGAGGTGATCAGGCCACACCCACCAGGAGGTCACTTGTCCACGTCCTCGTTCCCCGCTGTGCGCGGGCGGATCGCGCTCGCCGCCACGGCAGCGGTGATCGCCGCCCTCGCCACCGCTCCCCCCGCCTCCGCGGCCACCACGACCCTCCACGCCTCTCCCTCGGGCAGCGGCACCGCCTGCTCCGCCGCGGCGCCGTGCTCGTTGCCGGGAGCGCAGGCTACGGTGAGGTCCCGCAACGCCTCGATGTCCGGTGACATCGTCGTGGAACTGGCCGGCGGCACTTATAGGCTCACCGAGCCGTTCCGGCTCACCGCGGCGGACTCCGGCAGCAACGGGTACCGCGTGCTGTGGCAGGCCGCCGCGTCGGCACGTCCCGTCATCAGCGGCGCCAGGGCGGTCACCGGGTGGTCGCTGGCCGACGCCGGCAGGAACATCTGGCGGGCAGGCGTCGGCACGGGTGTGGAAAGCCGCCAGCTGTACGTCAACGGTGCCATCGCGACCCGCGCGCGGGCCCAGGTGAACCGCGCCGACTTCACGTTCACCGACACCGGCATGCGCTTCTCGAACAGTGCGCTGAACTACCTCAACAACCTGGCTAACCAGAACCGCGTCGAGGTGGAGAGCGTCAACTCGTTCACCGACCGCTACTCGCCGGTGCAGAGCATCGCCGGGAACTTCCTCACGATGCAACAACCCGCGTGGAACAACAACACCTTCGGCTACGACACGCTCAGCAAACCGCACCGGGCCGGCCCGCTGTACCTGGCGAACGCGTACGAGTTCCTCGACGCGCAAGGCGAGTGGTACGTCGATCCCGGTGCGGGAGCGCTCTACTACATCCCGCTCGCCGGGCAGAACATGAGCAACGTCAGCGTGGAACTGCCGGTGCTGCAGTCACTGGTCAACGTCGGCGGCACCTACGACGCTCCGGCGCGCAACATCACGTTCAGCGGCATCACCTTCACCGGCACGTCCTGGCTCGGCCCCAGCAGCAACCAGGGGTTCGCCGACCAGCAGACCGGCGCCTACATGGCGGGCAACCAGAACTGGCCCGCCGACCGGATCAACTCCTGCCAGCAGGGCTGTGCGCAGTTCGAGGCGGTGCGCCCGCACTGGTTCCAGATGCCCGCCGCGGTCCAGGTCTCGGCGGCCGGCGGCATCACCTTCACCGACTCGCAGTTCGTCAACCTCGGCCAGACCGCGATCGGCATCGGCAACGACGCCAACGCGCACGCCAGCGGTGTGGGACTCGGCGCGTCCGGCATCACGATCACCAGGTCGGAGATCGCCCGCAACTCGGCGGGCGGCGTCGTGGTCGGTGGCGTGCGGGCCGACGCGCACCACCCGAGCGACCAGCGGATGGTCAACCGGGACATCACGGTGAGCCACAACAGGATCCACGACCTCGGCGTCGAGTACCGCGGCAACGTGTCGGTGCTCAACACCTACGTCAGCACGGCGACCGTGTCCCACAACGAGATCTACAACATGCCGTACTCCGGCCTGTCCCTCGGCTACGGCTGGGGCGCCAACGACGCGGGCGGCAGCAACCACTACGCGAACCGCGGTCTGTACAACTACCAGCCGCGGTACTCGACGCCCACCACCGCGTCCAACAACAAGCTCATCAACAACTACGTCCACGACGTCATGCAGCAGATGACCGACGGCGGCTGCATCTACACGCTCGCCTGGAACCCGAACGCGGAGATCAGCGGCAACCACTGCCTGCGCACCAACGGCTGGTTCGGCCTCTACTTCGACGAGGGCTCCAAGTACTACCGTGCGACCGGCAACGTGTTCTCCTCCACCGGCACCTGGGCCACCGCCAACTATTGGGGAGGCGAGAACATGGGCAACTGGACCCTCACCGGCAACTGGTCGACCAACAACAGCACCAACGTGACCAACGGCGACCGCGGCAACGTCGTCAACGGCAACGTGGTGGTGTCAAACGGCAACTGGCCGTCCGGCGCCCAGGCGGTCATGGCCAACGCGGGTCCGGGCGGCAGCGGGGGCGGCCGGGACAACGTCACGGTCGTCGGCAGCCAGTCGGGCCGCTGCCTCGACGTCGCCACCACGAGCAACAACACCCAGGCGCGGCTCTGGGACTGCAACGGCGGCACGAACCAGCGCTGGAACCACACGGCCGGCAGGCAGCTCACCGTGCAGGGCAAATGTCTCGACGCCTCCGGCGGAGGGACCGCCAACGGTACCGCGGCGATCCTGTGGGACTGCCACGGCGGCGTGAACCAGCAGTGGAGCGTCAACGGTGACGGCACCATCACCGGCGCGCAGTCGGGGCTGTGCCTCGACGCCAGCGGCAACGGCACCGCGAACGGCACGCTGATCCACCTCTGGTCGTGCCACGGCGGGACGAACCAGCAGTGGAGTCTGCGCGGCTGAGAACGGCCGGTGGTGTGGCCCGCCAACCTTCCAGGCCACACCACCGGGTCCCCGCACCGGCCGGTGCGGGGACCCGTTCACCGCCTCAGGAGCAGGCGACGCCGTTCAGCACCGCGGACGAGAACGGCGGCGTGCCACCGTTGTAGTTCGCGTTGAACCCGATGCTCAGCTGGGCACCGGCCCCGAGCGAGCCGTTCCAGGCGGTGTTCGTCACCCGGACCTCGTCGCCGGAGTCGGTCCACGTCCCGTTCCAGCCCTGCGTGACGGACACGCCGGGAGCGGAGAACGAGAAGGTCCAGCCGTTGATCGCCTGACCACGGTTCTCGATCACGATCTCACCGGTGTAGCCGCCCTGCCACTGGCTGACGACGCGGTGGGTCGCCTTGCAGCCGCCGATGGGATTGCCACTCGTGGTGGTCGTCGTCGTAGTGGTCGTCGTGGTCGTCGTCGTGCTGGTCGGGCCGGCGGCCATCGCGAGCTCGTAGGCGCGCTGCGGCACGAACTGACCGGCCGGCGCGATGCAGCCGTCGGACTCACCCGGCAGCTTCACCCACAGGTACGCCTCGATCTTGGCGTCACCCGTGTTCGTCGTGCTGGGGATGCCGATCGCGCGTCCCGCCGGGTCGCACCACTCGCTGCCGTTCGGACCGTTGCCGTTGCGGCTGGTGTCGACGACTGCCTTGAGGCGGCTGTCACCGACCGCGTTGAGCACGTTCTTGGCGAAGTTCACCTCGTCGGAGGTGGAGCGGTAGTTCGACACGTTCGTCGAGATGCCGTCGGCGCTGTTGGAGATGTCCGCGCCGCGCAAGCGGTTCGCGGCCTCCGCCGGGCTCAGCCACGCGGAGTGCCCGATGTCGAAGTACACCTTCGCCTGCGCGGAGCCGGACTTGAGCTTCTTGCCGGCGTAGGCCATGGACGCCTTGGTCTGGTTCTGCTGGTCCGCGGTCTGGCAGGTGGACATCAGCGGCAGCACGTCCGGTTCGAGCACGATCGTCGCCGGACGGCCTGCCAGGCCCGCGGCCACCTCGTCCACCCACGCCCGGTAGGCCGCGTGGGAGGACGCCCCGCCGCCGCTGGGGCCACCGCAGTCGCGGTTGGGGATGTTGTAGACGACCAGGATCGGGATCTTGCCGGCGGAGGCCGCCGCGCCGACGAACGAGCTGATCTCCGACCGCACCGTGGAGGTGTTGGTCGTGGTGTACCAGCGCGCCTGCGGAACCGACGCGATGCGGTCCCGGATGACCGCGGCACGCGAGTCTCCCGGGTTCGCGGCGACCCACCTGGCGCTCGAGCTCGACGGGTCGACGTAGAACGCCGACTCGGCCGCGCTGACGGTCGCGCCGCCGCTGACCACCAGGGTGGTGACCCCGGCGACGAGCGCGGACGCGAACAGGCACGCGCCCGCCGCTCGCTTCCTCGGTGTCGTCGTGTCTTCTCGGGACGGAACAGTTGCTGACATTCAGGTCCTCGCAGCGTCGTTGCCATGGGGAAGGGGTTCGCGATACGTGAGAGCGCTCTCACGGGCAGTGCGCAGAACGTGCGGCGCACAGCCGAGCACTCGGTCCGCTTCGGACCGGCATCGCTGAAAAGCGAATACGAGTTCGGGCCAAGGTAGCTGCGAAACAACGTTTCGTCAACGCTAAAGATGTTAGCGCTAACTTTAGCAGAATACGGTTTCAATACCGTTCGACGATCGTGCTCAAACGGTTTGACGTCCGCACTGGGAGCGCTCCCCTACATTTGTGCGCCGATCGAGTCAACCTGCTGTCGAATTCGACAGTGCGTTCTTGTGAGCGTGAACAGGGAGCTGAGACACTCCTTGTCGTTCAACGGGATCCGGCACTGGCGCACCGGACCTCGTGAGCTGACCCCGTCCATCACACCCTGCAACGGGTGTTCCTGCGAAAGCGTGAATGATGAGACTGACATCGAAGTCAGTGGCTCTGATCCCGATCATTGCCACGGTCGCGGCCGCGGCAATCGGCGCCACCCTGATCGCACCTCCCGTCGCGAACGCGGCGACCACCCTCGGCGCGGCGGCCCAGCAAAGCGGCCGTTACTTCGGTACGGCCGTGGCCGCGAACAAGCTCGGGGACTCGACCTACGTCGGGATCCTGAACCGCGAGTTCGACATGGTCACGGCCGAGAACGAGATGAAGATGGACGCCACTGAGCCGAATCAGGGGCAGTTCAGCTACGGCAACGCGGACCGGATCGTGAACCAGGCGCGCAACCAGGGCAAGCGAATCCGCGGGCACGCGCTGGCGTGGCACTCGCAGCAGCCCGGCTGGATGCAGAACATGTCGGGCACGGCGCTGCGCAACGCGATGCTGAACCACGTCACGCAGGTCGCGACCTACTACCGGGGCAAGATCTACGCCTGGGACGTGGTGAACGAGGCCTTCGCCGACGGCAGCAGCGGCGGACGCCGCGACTCCAACCTGCAGCGCACCGGCAACGACTGGATCGAGGCCGCGTTCCGCGCCGCCCGTGCCGCCGACCCCGGCGCGAAGCTCTGCTACAACGACTACAACACCGACGACTGGTCGCACGCCAAGACCCAGGGCGTCTACCGGATGGTGCAGGACTTCAAGTCCCGCGGTGTGCCGATCGACTGCGTCGGCTTCCAGTCCCACTTCAACGCGCAGAGCCCGGTTCCCTCGAACTACCAGACCACCCTGCAGAACTTCGCCAACCTCGGCGTCGACGTGCAGATCACCGAGCTGGACATCGAGGGCTCCGGTAGTTCCCAGGCGTCGAACTACGACCGCGTGACGCGGGCCTGCCTCGCCGTGACGCGGTGCACCGGCATCACCGTGTGGGGCATCCGCGACACCGACTCGTGGCGCGCCTCCGGCACCCCGCTGCTGTTCGACGGCAACGGCAACAAGAAGGCCGCCTACAACTCGGTGCTCGACGCGCTCAACTCGGCTGGTCCCGGCACGACGACGACCACCACCACGACCACGACCACGACGACCACGAGCAACGACCCCGGTCCGGGCGGCTGCACCGCGACGGTGTCGCTGAACCAGTGGAACGGCGGTTTCGTCGCCACGATCAAGGTCACCGCCGGCTCCAGCGCCCTGCGCGGCTGGAGGGTCACCACCACGCTGTCGAACGGCACGGTCACCGGCTCCTGGAGTGCCAACCGAAGCGGCACCAGCGGAGCCATCAACTGGTCCAACGTGGACTACAACGGCAACGTGGCCGCCGGCCAGTCCACCGAGTTCGGCTTCCAGGGCAACGGGAGCGGAGACGGGCTGAACCCGTCCTGCACCGCCAGCTGACTCCCGCACCACACGACCGGCAAGCTCCGGCGGACGGGTCACCGTCCGCCGGAGGGCCCTGCCCTGGGAGACGACAATGGTCAAGACACGAAGGCTTTGGACGAGCATCGCCCTGGTGGTGGGCTCGTTCCTGATGGTGGTGGTCGCGCCGGCGAGGGCGGACAACCCGATCGTGCAGCACATCTACACGGCTGACCCGGCACCGCTGGTCCACAACGGACGGGTCTACCTCTACACCGGCCACGACGAGGACGGCTCGACCTGGTTCACCATGAAGGAGTGGCGGGTCTGGTCCTCGGCCGACATGGTGAACTGGACCGACCACGGCTCTCCCCTGAGCCTCGCCTCGTTCAGCTGGGCGAAACAGGACGCGTGGGCCGGCCAGGCCGTGGAACGCAACGGCAAGTTCTACTGGTACGTCCCCGTCGTCACCAAGACCACCGGACGACCGGCCATCGGTGTGGCCGTCGCCGACAGCCCCACCGGCCCGTTCCGCGACGCCCTCGGCCGCCCATTGGTGGAGAACGGCGAGATCGACCCCACGGTCATGATCGACGATGACGGCCAGGCGTACCTGTACTGGGGCAACCCCAACCTCTCCTACGTCCGCCTCAACGCCGACATGACGTCCTATTCGGGCGGCATCACCAGGATCCCGCTCACCACGGCGGGCTTCGGTACCCGCACCGGCGACCCGAACCGGCCCACCCTCTACGAGGAAGGTCCCTGGGTCTACAAGCGCAACGGCCTGTACTACAACGTCTTCGCGGCCAAGTGCTGCTCGGAGTTCATCGCCTACTCCACCTCCCCCGGCCCGACCGGGCCGTGGACCTACCGCGGCACCGTGATGGCCACGCAGGGCAGCAGCTTCACCAACCACCCCGGCATCATCGACTTCAAGGGCAGCTCGTACTTCTTCTACCACAACGGCGCCCTGCCCGGCGGTGGCGGCTTCACCCGCTCCGTGGCCGTCGAGAAGTTCAGCTACAACGCCGACGGCAGCATCCCGTCCCTCGCCATGACGACGGCGGGACCACCGGCGGCCGACACCCTCAACCCCTACGCACGGCAGGAAGCCGAAACCATCGCGTGGGGCAACGGCATCGAGACCGAGGCCTCCAGCGAGGGCGGCATGAACGTCGGCTACATCAACAACGGTGACAACATCAAGGTGAAGAACGTCGCCTTCGGCAACGGCGCCTCGACGTTCACCGCCCGCGTCGCGTCCACCGTCGCGGGAAGCTCCGTCGAGGTGCGCAGCGGCAGTCCGACCGGCACTCTCGCCGGCCGCTGCACCGTGCCCAACACCGGCGGCTGGCAGGCGTGGACCACCGTCACGTGCCCGGTGAGCGGGCTGAACGGTACGCGCGACCTCTACCTGAGGTTCAGCGGTGGCAGCGGTTATCTGCTCAACATGAACTGGTGGCAGTTCAGCGGGGGGAGCCCATCATGAGCAACTCGAAGTCCCGCGGCCGGACGAGTCTCGACGGCCTCAGCCTCGCCGGCATCGTCGCGGCCGTGCTGATGCTGGTCGCCGCCGTCGCGCTCTCACTCGTGCCCCAGCCGGCGCAGGCCGCGTCCCTGGTGCGGGTCACGAACTTCGGCACCAACCCGACCGGCCTGAACATGTACGTCTACGCCCCCGACCGGCTCGCGGAACGCCCGGCCCTGCTCGTGATGATCCACTACTGCACCGGTTCCGCGAGCGCGGTGCACAACGGCGGCGGACGCGACTACGTCACCGCCGCGGACCGCAACGGGTACGTGATCGTCTATCCCGAGGCCACCAGGGACGGGCACTGCTTCGACGTGTCGACCCAGAACGCGTTGCGACGCAACGGAGGCAGCGACTCCACGGGAATCATGTCGATGGTGTCGTACGCGCGCCAGCGCTACAACGTGGACCCGGAGCGCATCGTCGTCTCGGGCATCTCGTCCGGCGCGATGATGACCAACGTGCTGGCCGCCCAGTACCCGGACGTGTTCAGCGCGGGCGCGGCCTTCGCCGGTGTCCCGGCGGGCTGCTTCGCGACGACGGACGGGTCGATGTGGAACAGCCAGTGCTCGGGCGGCACCCTGCTGAAGACCCCGCAGCAGTGGGGAGACCAGGCCAGGGCGATGTACCCCGGCTACACCGGGCGCTACCCGCGCATGCAGTTGTGGCACGGCACCGCCGACACGACGCTGGCGTACCCGAACTTCGGTGAGGCGCTCGACCAGTGGACGAACGTGCACGGCGTGAGCAGGACGCCGACGACCACCGACCAGCCGCAGCCGAACTGGACGCGCACTCGTTACGGCACCGGCACGCCGGCCGTCGTCGAGGGCATCAGCGCCCAGGGCACCGGGCACGACGTGCCGACCGCGGGGATGGTCGCGCACGCGATCACGTTCCTCGGCCTCGATCGTCCGCCCACGACGACGACAACCACCACGACCACGACCACGACGACCACCACGACACCGCCGCAGGGCTGCTCGGTGAAGGCCGTGGTCAACGCCTGGAACACCGGCCTGACCGAGACGATCACCATCACCAACACGTCCTCGGTACCGGTGAACGGCTGGGAGCTGCAGTTCACGCTGCCCGGCGGGCAGACCGTCACGGGCGGATGGAGCGCGACCTACTCCCCCGCCACCGGCCAGGTGACCGCCCGCAACGTCGGCTACAACGCGCAGATCCAGCCCTCGGCCCAGGTGTCGATCGGCTTCCAGGCCACGCACACGGGCAACAGCGCAGCCGCGGACGGGTTCACGCTCAACGGCGTGCGTTGCGCCGTGAGCTGACCGCGCACACCTCTGGAGGACCGGCATGTCCGAACTGAACCGCCGGCAGCTCATCAAGCTCGGTGCGGGTGTGGCACTGACGCAGGCGGGGTGGACCGCGAGCCCCGCCACCGCGGACGTACGCGCACCGGGCGAGCTCTCGCTGTGGTACGCCGGACCTGCCGGGAACGACTGGCTGCGCGCTCTGCCGATCGGCAACGGGCGGCTCGGCGCGATGGTGTTCGGCAACACCGACACCGAACGCCTGCAGCTCAACGAGGACACGGTGTGGGCGGGCGGTCCGCACGACTACACCAACCCGCGGGGCGCCGGATCGCTCGCCGAGATCCGGCGGCTCGTGTTCGCCGGGCAGTGGACGCAGGCGCAGTCGCTGATCGACCAGACCATGCTCGGCGTTCCCGCCGGGCAGCTGGCCTACCAGCCGGTCGGTGACCTGCGCCTGACGTTCCCCTCCGCGACCGCGTCGTCCTACCAGCGGTCGCTCGACCTCACCACGGCCACGACGGTCGTGACCTACACGGCGAACAACGTCCGCCACCAGCGGGAGGTGTTCGCCAGCGCGCCGGACCAGGTGATCGTGATGCGCCTGACGGCGCAGACGCCCGGCTCGATCTCGTTCACCGCGTCGTTCAGCTCACCGCAGCGCACCACCACGTCCACAGTGGACGGCACGACGATCGGGCTGGACGGGATCTCCGGCACCCAGCGCGGCATCGCGGGCACCGTCCGGTTCCTGGCGCTCGCCAGGGCGGTGGCCGAGGGCGGCACCGTCAGCAGCTCCGGCGGGACGTTGCGCGTCACCGGCGCGAACGCGGTGACGGTGCTGATCTCCATCGGCAGCAGCTACGTCGACTTCCGCACGGTCGACGGCGACTACCAGGGCAGTGCCCGCGCCCGCCTGAACGCGGCGCAGGGCATCGCCTTCGACACGCTGCGGGCCCGGCACGTCGCCGACTACCAGGCCTTGTTCGGGCGCGTGTCGCTCGACCTCGGGCGCACCGCGGCGGCGGACCAGCCGACCGACGTCCGGATCACCCGGCACGCGGGCACGAGCGACCCGCAGTTCGCGGTGCTGCTCTTCCAGTACGGCCGCTACCTGCTGATCTCGTCGTCGCGCCCCGGCACGCAGCCGGCGAACCTCCAGGGCATCTGGAACGACCAGATGGCCCCGTCGTGGGACTCGAAGTACACCATCAACGCGAACCTGCCGATGAACTACTGGCCGGCGGACACCACCAACCTCGGCGAGTGCCTCCAGCCGGTGTTCCGCATGGTCGGCGACCTGACCGTCACCGGTGCCCGCACCGCGCAGCTGCAGTACAACGCCCGCGGCTGGGTCACCCACCACAACACGGACGCCTGGCGCGGTTCCTCGGTCGTCGACTTCGCCGCGGCGGGCATGTGGCAGACCGGCGGGGCGTGGCTGTCGACGCTGATCTGGGACCACTACCTGTTCACCGGTGACCTCGGCTTCCTGCGCGCGTACTACCCGGCGTTGAAGGGTTGCGCGCAGTTCTTCCTGGACACGCTCGTCACCGAGCCGAGCCTCGGCAACCTCGTCACCAACCCGTCGAACTCGCCGGAGCTCAACCACCACACCAACGCCAGCGTCTGCGCCGGGCCGACGATGGACATGCAGATCCTGCGCGACCTGTTCGACGGCTGTGCGGGCGCCTCCGAGGTGCTCGGCGTCGACGCCGACTTCCGCACCCAGGTGCGCACCGCGCGGCAGCGGCTCGCCCCGACGAGGATCGGGTCGCGGGGCAACGTGATGGAGTGGCTGTACGACTGGACCGAGACCGAGCGCAACCACCGGCACGTCTCGCACCTCTACGGCCTGCACCCGAGCAACCAGATCACCAAGCGCGGCACTCCCCAGCTGCACGCCGCGGCGCTGCGCACCCTGGAGCTGCGGGGTGACGCGGGCACCGGGTGGTCGCTGGCCTGGAAGATCAATTTCTGGGCGCGGCTGGAGGAGGGCGCCAGGGCGCACGACCTGCTCCGGTCGCTGGTGACGACCGAACGCCTCGCGCCCAACATGTTCGACCTGCACCCGCCGTTCCAGATCGACGGCAACTTCGGCGCGACCTCCGGTGTCGCGGAGATGCTGCTGCACAGCCACGCCGGGGAGCTGCACGTGCTGCCGGCGCTGCCACCGGCCTGGTCCGCGGGCAGCTTCGCGGGCCTGCGCGGGCGTGGTGGGTACACCGTCGGCGCGATCTGGGGGGCCGACGGTTCCACCACCCTGACCGTGACGCCGGACCGCGACGGCACCGCCCGGATCCGCAACCGGGTCTTCGCCGGCACGTTCGAGCTGCGCGACACGACGAGCGGCGCCGTGATCGAGCCGGCCAAGCCGGAGTCCGACGTCGTCACGTTCTCCGTCCACCGTGGACGCACCTACCGCGTGACCGGTCAGGCCTCCGGTCCCGGCGTGCGGCCCGGCGTCCACTACCGGCTCGTCGCCCGGCACAGCGGGAAGTGCGCCGACGTCAGCGGTGCGTCCACGGCGGCAGGAGCGCTGGTGCAGCAGTGGTCCGCGACCAGCGGGCTGAACCAGCAGTTCGACTTCCTCGACTCCGGCGGCGGCCACTACCGCGTGCGGGTCCGGCACAGCGGCCTGGTGCTCCAGGTCGCGAGCTCCAGCAGTGGCGCCGACATCACCCAGCAGCCTGACTCCGGCGCGACGAGCCAGCAGTGGCGGGTGGTTGACCACGGCGGTGGCGTGATCAGCCTCGTCAACCGCCAGAGCGGGCTCGCCGCAGACGTCTGGGAGGCGTCGGCCGCCGACGGTGCCCGGCTCTCCCAGTGGAGTCCGACCGGCTCCAACAACCAGCGGTTCCAACTCCAGCAAGCCTGACGAGCGAAGGGACGACGATGTTCCACCTGCACAAGGGGTTCTGCCATGGCGCGGCATAGGTCCGTGCTCGCGGCGGCCGTCGCGAGCGCCGTGGTCTTCCTGGGCGCGGCGGGGATCGCGCTGGGCGGCCAGACCGCCGGGGATGTCGGCACGGCGGCGGCGACCGCGGGGTGCGGCAAGCCACCGGCGCTCACGAGCGGCCAGCACACGATCAACAGCGGTGGCCAGAACCGCTCGTTCATCCTGCGGCTGCCGCCCAACTACGACAGCAACCGCCAGTACCGGCTGTTCGTGGGCTTCCACTGGCGGGGCGGCACCGCGAACGACGTCGACTCCGGTGGCACCGACGGCTACAACTGGTCCTACTACGGGCTGCGACGGCTCTCCGACGCGGCGAACAACGGCACGATCTTCGTGGCGCCGCAGGGCAACGGCAACGGCTGGGCCAACCCCGGCGGCCAGGACCTGAGGTTCGTCGACGACCTGGTCAACCGCCTCGACTCGGGGCTGTGCATCGACACGACCCAGCGGTTCGCCGGTGGCTTCAGCTACGGCGGCGGCATGTCGTACGCGGTGGCCTGCGCCCGCGCGAACGTCTTCCGCGCAGTGATCGCCTACTCGGGCGCGCAGCTCAGCGGGTGCGACGGCGGCACCCAGCCGATCGGCTACATGGGCATCCACGGCATCAGCGACAACGTGCTCGGCATCGGCCTGGGCCGCGGGCTGCGCGACACGTTCGTGCGCAACAACGGCTGCACGCCGCAGAACGCTCCCGAACCGCGGGCGGGCAGCCGGACGCACATCGTCACGAACTACAGCGGCTGCCGGGCGGGCTATCCCGTCGTCTGGGCCGCGTTCGACGGCGGCCACACGCCGGGACCGATCGACTCGGGCGGCGACGGCTGGCGGACCTGGACGTCCGGTGAGGTGTGGAAGTTCATCACCCAATTCCCGGGCGGCGGCGGCCCGACGAGCACCACCACGACGACGACCACGACCACGACGCCTCCCGGTGACGCGGCCTGCCGCGTGAGCAACGTGATCAGCGCCTGGAACAACGGCCTGACGTCGAACATCACCATCACGAACACCGGTTCCTCGCCGGTCAGCGGGTGGTCGCTGGTCTTCACCCTGCCCGGCGGGCAGACGATCACGTCCGGCTGGAGCGCCACCTACTCCCCCACGTCCGGGCAGGTGACCGCGAGAAACGTCCAGTACAACGGCGACATCGCGCCGAACGCGTCGATCACCGTCGGTTTCCAGGCCACGCACACCGGCAACGACTCGGCGCCGGCCTCGTACAGCCTCAACGGCAACACGTGCTCAGTCGCCTGACCGCCACCACAGGGAGCGCGAACATGCACCAGCACAAGAAGTGGTGGCTCACCGCGGTGGCCATCGCCGCACTCGTCTTCTCCGGCGCCGGCGCCGGCACCGGTGTCGCCGACCCCGCGGCACCTCTTGCCGCAACGCCGGGCTGCGGCAAGGCACCGACCCTGCGCAGCGGCACGCACACGATCCAGAGCGGAGGCAAGACCAGGTCGTTCGTCCTGAGCGTCCCGGACGACTACGACAACACCCGGCAGCACCGGCTGGTCTTCGGCTTCCACTGGTGGGGCGGCACGATGAACGACGTCGCCTCCGGCGGGAGCGACGGCGACGTCTACGCCCACTACGGCCTGCGGCGGCTGGCGAACAACACGGCGATCTTCGTGGCGCCGCAGGGCATCGGCAACGGCTGGGCCAACTCCGGCGGCGAGGACGTCACGTTCGTCGACGACATGCTCCGCCGGATCGAGAACGACCTCTGCGTCGACACGACGCAGCGCTTCGCTCTCGGCTTCAGCTACGGCGGCGCGATGAGCATCTCGCTCGCGTGCTCGCGGCCGAACGTCTTCCGCGCGATCGCCGCCATCGCGAGCCCCGGCGAGATCAGCGGGTGCGCGGGCGGCACCGCGCCCGTCGCGTTCATGGGGATCCACGGCATCGGCGACAACATCGGCTCCGGCCGCGGCCAGCGGGACAGGTGGGTGCGCAACAACGGCTGCCAGCCCCAGAACGCACCGGAACCGGCGGCAGGCAGCCGCACGCACATCACCACCACCTACGCCGGTTGCCGAGCCGGGTACCCGGTCGTCTGGGCGCCGTTCGACGGAGGCCACCAGCAGGGACCGGTGGACGGGTGCGCGGGCTGCGAGAGCGGAGCGCGCAGCTGGGTGAAGACCGAGGTCTGGAAGTTCTTCACCGGCGGCACCACCCCCACCCCGACGACGTTCCGGCTGCGCGGCGACGCCTCAGGCCGTTGCCTCGACGTCAGCGGAGCCGGCACGGCCAACGGGTCACCGATGGTCGTGTGGGACTGCCACAGCAACGCCAACCAGCAGTTCACCCGCACCGGCCAGACCCTCCAGGTCCTGGGCAAGTGCCTGGACGCTCCGGCCAACGCCGCGGCGGGCACCGCGGTGCGGCTCTGGGACTGCAACGGCGGCGCGAACCAGCAGTGGAACGTCAACGCGGGCGGCACGATCGCCAACGCCCAGACCGGGCTGTGCCTGGACGTCAACGGCGCCGGCACCGCCAACGGCACCGCCGCGATCGTGTGGACCTGCCACGGAGGTGCGAACCAGCGTTGGGCGCAGGTGTAGGCCGGGTTCCCGCGGGTTCGATGGGACTCGCGGGCGGGAGGTCTGCAGGAGGTGCCGCCGGGACGGCCTCATACGGGCGTGTCTGGTCGTGTCAGCGGTGCCGCCGGGGCTTTCGCCCGTGCCCCGTCGAGGACGAGATCGCGGGGCGTTGTTCGGCCGAACGGAGGGCTTTCACCGATCTCGGGTCGGTGGGAGCCCTCTCACCTCGCCTCCAACGAGGCGTGTCCGGTCGCTTCGGCGATACCGCCTCGCGGAACGTCGGCCGTGGAGGCTTCACCGACCTGAAGCCGACTGAAGCCTTTCACCTCGCCGCCGCCAGCCTTTCCGCCAGCACCGCGATCGCGTCCGGCCCGGTCCGGCAGCACCCACCCACCAACCGCGCACCGCCGCCGACCCAGTCCAAGGCCTGCGCGGCGAACCCGCCCCCATCCCCAGACCAGGACCGGGCCACCGCGTCCCACTGCTCACCGCTGTTCGGGTACACCACGACCGGCAGCCCGCTCACCCGCCGGGCCACGGCGACCGCGCCCGCCACGTCCTGCGGCGCGCAGCAGTTCACGCCGACGGCGATGACCTCGTCCACGCCGGCCGCGACCGCGAACGCCTCCTCGAGCGGTTGCCCGGCGCAGGTCCGGTCGCCGCGCACGGTGTAGGAGAGCCAGACCGGCACCCCGCTGCCGCGCACCACCTCCAGCACGGCTTCGGCCTCGTCCACGTCGGGAACCGTCTCGACGGCGAGCACGTCCGGCCCGGCCTCGCAGAGCGTCTCGATGCGAGGACCGTGGAAGCGGACCAGTTCCTGCCGGCTCAGGCCGTAGCGGCCCCGGTACTCCGAGCCGTCCGCGAGCACCGCGCCGTACGGGCCGACCGACGCCGCGACCCAGCGCGGTCCGTCCACTTCGGACGCGGCGGAGCGGGCCAGCTCGGCGCTGGACCGCAGCAGGCGCGCGGTCTCGGACTCGCTGATGCCTCGGCGGGCGAAGCCCTCGAAGCTCGCCTGGTAGCTCGCGGTGATGGCGACCTCGGCGCCCGCCCGGTAGTAGGCGAGGTGCGCGGCGCGCACGGCGTCCGGGTCGGTGAGCAGCAACCGGGCCGACCAGAGCTCGTCGGACAGGTCGTGCCCGGCGAGTTCCAGGGCCGTCGACATCCCGCCGTCGAGCACGACCATCCTGCGTGCCAAAGCCTCTGCCAGTTCCATCCCGGCGAGTCTACGGCCGGGAAAGCGAAGGGGAGGGGTGCGCGACGGCCGCTCCGCCGTGGTGTCGCGCACCCCTCCAGGACGATCTGCGGGGGCCTCCGCGTGTGCGCGCCGCATTTCCGCACGCGCAGAAGCCGTCCCAGCGACCGCCCGTCTTGTGCCGGTCCGCCGGTGGCGGACCGGTCAGCCTGTCGCGCCGCGATGTACGGCGTGATCCGGTGTGCTCGCCCGCCGGGACAGTCTGGGAGGCAACAGCATCAGCGGTGGCGGCTGCTTGCCCTCCAGCTTGGCGACGAGCAGGTCGACCGCGTGCCTGCCGAGTTCCTCCGCGGGCAGGCGCACCGAGGTGAGCAGGGGGGACGTCTGCTCAGCCAGTTCGTCCGGGCAGATCGCGACCACGGCGACGTCACCGGGGACCTGGCGGCCGGCCGCGCGCAGGCACGAGGTGATCCAGCCGAGGGCCGCCTCGTTGTGCACGACCAGCGCGGTCATCGACGGGTGCGCGCGGATCAGCGCCTTGGTCGCCCTGAGCACCGAGTCGTGGTCGCCCTCGACTGCCAGTGCCGTCGCGGCCACTCCCCTGCGCATGGCTGCCGCGCTGAACCCGTTCATGGTCCGGTGGGCGAAGCCGGTGCTGCGGCGGTAGACCGCGCTCGGCGCGCCGAGGAAACCGATGGAACGGTGCCCGAGGTCGGCGAGGTGGTCGACGCACTTCGCGCCCGCCGCCTCGAAGTCCAGGTCCACGCAGGTGAGCCCGCGGGCGGCCGCCGGGTGTCCGATGAGGACGGACGGTTTGGACAGCTGGCGGAGCAACGGCACGCGGTCGTCGTCCATCTCCACGTCCATCACCAGGAAACCGTCGACCTGGGCGCTGTTCGCGGCACGGCGCAGTCCCGCCGCGCCGTCGTCCGCGGTCATCAGCAGGAGGTCCATGTCGTACCTGCGCGCTGTCGTCACCGCCGCCGTGACGAAGCGCATCACCGCCGGCAGGTGTGTGCCCGCCCGCAGCGGCAGCACCAGCCCGATCACGTTCGTCCTGCCGGTGGACAGCGCGCGGTCGGAGGCGTGGGGCTGGTAGCCCAGCTCCCTGATGCTGTCGCGGACTCTCGTCTTCGTGTCCGCGGAGATCGATCTCTTGCCCGTGAGCACGTAGGAGACTGTGCTCGGGGCGACCCCCGCATGCCGCGCGACATCCGCGATGGTGACCACACAGCCTCCTTTCACACTTTCACTCACTGAGTGTGTCGACACCATAGGGAGCACCTTCTGATGACATCAAGAGAGATGTGCGCGTTAACATTGCGCGTCAACGGTGGTCCAGACGAATTCTGCACCGTCTGGAAAGTTGCCGGACAGAACTCCGTATCAATTAAGAGGAGCGTGCCCACGCGTCCGGAACTCCAGACGCGAGCCCGACCGCATGGGCACGCTCACACACTCAGGCTCAGAGCGCCGGGTAGGCGTTCCGCATGAGCTCCTGGAACTGCGCGGAGAACCAGTGGCCGGACAGCGGGGCCTTCGGAAGCGCACCGGACATGCTGTTGCCGTTGCGCGCGTTCCCGGTGTAGGTCGGGTCGCACATCTTGTCCGCGCCCTTGCCCTCGTTGTTCGGGATCTCCTCGCTGGCGCCGTCGGACTCGCCCGGCGGCTTGATCCACACGTAGGCGTCGATGCCCGCCGCGGGTGCGGCCTTCGGGCGCTCGCCGATGCCCGCGCCGGCCTGGTTGCACCAGTTGCCGAGGTGGATGCGCCGGTCGAGCCTGCCGCCGTCGACGTAGGCGTCCACGGTCGTCCTCGGTCCAGGACCGGACGGACGGGCCGAGCCACCCCAGCCGTTGCGGCTGGTGTCGATCAGCATGCCCACGTTCGCGTCGAAGCCCGCCTGCACGGCCCGCTGCCGGAACGCCTGCGCGTAGGGCAGCTCACCGGTGTAGCGGTTCCAGTCCACCCACTTCGACTGGCGCACCGACGTGCCGTTGATCGACTCGTCGATCGAGAAGTGCGGCTCGGTGAGGATGCCGTAGTTGGCGGTGTTGGCGATGAAGCCCTGCACGTTGGCCTTGGTGCTGCCGGACGCGTTGGCCGCCTGGAACAGCAGGTCCGCCGTCGCGCCGAAGTTGTCGTCCCAGCCCAGCCAGCCGTGGTGGCCGATGTCGATGTAGTTGTAGACGTTCGGGACGGCACCCAGCTTCGCGAGCGCGTACCCGACACCGGTGACGTAGTTGCCGTTGGCCTTCATGACGTCGCACTGCGGCGTCTGCGTGGGCCGCGGCGTCACGTTGGTGATGAGGTTCGGCAGCGAGTCGATCTCCACCACGGTCACGATGCGCAGGTTCGCGTACGCGGGCCTGGCGAGGATCGACGCGATCGGGTCGATGTACTCGGTCTTGTAGCGATCGATCTCCGTGGCCTTGAGCTCGCCGTTGGACGCCAGCGCCGCGCAGTCACGACCCGGCAGGTTGTAGATCACGAGCTGGATGACGAGCGGTGAGCCCGCCGCCTGGCGCACCGCCTCGTCCAGGTGCGCGGCCAGCCCGCGGGCACCGGTGGTGCCGTTGATCGCCGCGATGCGGTCCATCCACACACCGGTCGGCTGGTTCGCGATCCTGCTGCCGCCGGGCTCCGCGTTCGCCTTGGCCGCCCAGTCCGGGTTCACGTAGACCTTGGCGTTCGCGTACGGGTTGTCGACGCGGTTGCCGGGGTCAGGGTTGTTCGACGTCGTGGTGGTCGTAGTGGTGGTGGTCGTGGTCGTCGTCGTGCTCGTGGGCGGCGCTCCGGTGCACACCGTGCCGTTCAGGGAGAACGTCGTCGGGTTCGCGTCACCGCTCGCGGCGTTGGAGCCGTTGAAGCCGATGTCGATCGACGCGTTGGTGCCCAGGTTGCCGTTCCACGGCATGCTCGCCGCGGTCACGTCCGCGCCGGACTGCGTCCAGGTCGCGCTCCACCCCTGCGCCACGCGCTGGTTGCCGGGCAACGCGAACTTCAGCGTCCAGCCACCCGTCACCGCGTCACCCAGGTTGGTGATCTTCACCGAGGCGCCGAACCCTCCGCCGCCCCAGCTGTTCGCCGTGTAGTCGACACGGCAGCCAGGTGCGGCGCCCGCGGGTGGCGCGCTGAGCGCCACCGCGACCGTCGCCGCGGTGGTGGCGACCACGACTCCCGCCGCGGCCCACCGCCTCTGTCCGTAGAGCTTCATTGCTCCGGTTCTCCTGTCTCTCAATGGTGCTTGATCTCAACGAGCGAACACGCGCTGGGCGTGCACTCGAGTCTTTTGAGGCCGAGGTACTCCATCCCGATCGAGCCGGTGAGCGCGAAACCGTCCCCGAAGGCGAGGTCCGGGTCACCCCGGACCTCGCCCTTCGCGAGCGCCGCCCGCCAGGCCTGTTCCAGGCCAGGGCGCAGAACCAGCAGCCCGAGCCGCTCGTAGGGCGGCTTGGCGCAGGTCCCCCACTCCGCGATGAACGGCGCGTAGACCTTCGACCGCACCGGACCGGCGAAGTCGGTGAAGTCGTCGTCCCGCTCGACGGTCGCGCACTCGTCGGTCAGCTCGTGCAGCCACGCGGCGACACCGTCGACGCCTCTGCTGAGGTCCGGCGTGGGTTCGGCGCGTCCGACGAGGAGGACGAACGCGACCGAACCCACTACCAGGAGGGCGGCCAGGGCCCTCGTCACCGGATGGCGCACGCGGAACCGTTGAGCGTGAAGGACGTCGGGTCAGCCGGCGTGGACGCCGTGGTGGCGTTGAACCCGAACGACACCGAGCCTCCGGCCGGGATGTCCGCGTTGTACGACACCCCCTTCGCGGTCGCCTGCCCGCTCGCGACGGTGACCGTCGACGACCAGGCCTGCGAGAGCTGCTGTCCGGAAGGGAAGGCCCACACGAGCTGCCACGCGCTGATCGCGCTGGTGCCGCTGTTGGACACCGTCACGTTCGCGGTGAACCCGCCGCTCCACGTGCTCGGCCGCGCGTACGTCACCGTGCAGGAGCCGGTACTACCGCCACCGGTCGTCGTTCTGACCGTGACGCCGGGGGACGCCGGCGAGGCGTTGCCCGCCGAGTCCGTCGCGACCACCGTGAACGAGTACTGGGTGTCCGCCGTCAGGCCGCTGACCGTCGCCGAGTTCGTGGCGGAGGTGGCGACCACCTGGCTGCCGTTGTAGACGCGGTATCCCGTCACACCCACGTTGTCCGTCGCGGCGGGCCAGTCCAGCTTCACCGAGCTGCCGGTGATGCCGGACGCGACCGGCGTGCCGGGCGCCGACGGGGCTGTGGTGTCGGGCGTTCCGGTGCCACCGCCGAACACGACGTCCGAACAGCTGTAGAACGCCTCCGGGCTGTCCGAGCGCTGCCAGAGCGAGTAGATGATGTGCCGGCCGGACTTGTTGGGAAGCCGGGCCTGCCACGCGTACTCGCCGTTCGCCAGCGGCGGGTTCGTCACCTTGTCGAACGGGACCGGCTCGAGGTCGGACCACTTGAGCGGCATCGTCGGGTCGAAGCCGTCCTTGGTGACGTACTGCTCCCAGGTGCCGGGGTGCGGCGCCCACGCGTTGTACCGGAAGGTGACCGAGCTGTTCGCCTGCACCTGCGTCGCGGGCCAGTCGGCCCGCGCCAGGTTGTAGGCGGAGAACTTCGTGGTGGGACCGCACAGGCTGCCGTCGGGAACGATCTCCCGGTGACGTCCGGCGGCGTTGCTGATCAGGTTGCCGAACCAGTCCCACAACGGTTGCTTCCCGCCCTGGGCAACCGCGGCGGCACACGCCGGGTTGGTGGGCTGGAGGTCACCGCCACCGCCGCCTGCGCGGCCGTCCTCGTAGCAGAGGTACGTGCGGCTGCCGGGCCAGACCATCGACCCGTGCGCGACGGCCGTGCCACCGGTGTGCACCAGCACGGCGCCCACCGCGGCTGCGACCGCCAACAACGCTATGCGTTTTCTCATCTCCAGCCTCCTCACCCGTAGATCTCGGCGTGCAGGGCGAACGCCGTGGCGATCTCGGCTTGCGCCCAGAACCGGTGGTAGGTGAACGTCGGTGCCGGTCCACCGTCCAGATAGGACTGCACCTTCGGCCACTGGGGGTCGTTGCGGAACATCGACCGCATGGACAGGAACGACGAGCCCTGACCGATCTGGTCACCGTTGGGCATCTTCCCGGTCCAGCCCGGCGGCACGTACGGGCCTTCCGCGGTGGAGGTGTTGTAGACGTCGTCGAACCGGTTGTAGTCCGTGCGGGTCTCCGGCGTCGCGATGCCCAAACTGTCCTGGTGCGAGAGCAACGACGTCAGCAGCGACTCACCCGTGGTCTTGGCCGCGGCGTTGCCCGACTTCGCCGCGTAGTTGAGCAGCACCTTGGCGTACGACGCGGCGATGCCGACGTCCTGGTTGTGGTTGACCACGCGGACCCGCAGGTTCGCGTTCGCGCCGGGGTTGGTCGCGTTCCACGTGTCCGGTGCTCCCGACCACTCCAGGTCCGCGGGGATCTGGAAGTTCGTGCCGGTCGTGGTGTTCGCGATCGCCCACGGCACCCACTTGTCGAGGATCTTCTTGGCGCGCGCGTCACCGGTCAGCCGGTACAGCGCCGCCGTGCGCTCGATCCCCCACACCTGGAAGCCGAACCACCGGTTGCTCGGCGGGTCGCGCCACACGGGGTGGGCGTCGTAGTGCATGCCGTAGAACGTCGGCGTGCCCGCCGGAGGCGAGGCGTACTGCCCCTCCCAGCTGTTCGTGACACCGCCGGCGAGACCACCGTCGGCCGACTGCAGCCACTGCAGCATCTCGAGCTGCCGGTTGAGGCTCGTCGCCCAGTCCTGCTGCCCGGTGGCGGACAACGGCTTGAGTGCCGGCACGTTCGCGAGAGCGTGCGCTGCCAACGGGTTCTGGTAGCCCTGGTGCGAGGCACCGTCACCGATGCGCCACGCCCAGCCGGCGGACGTGTCGGTCGCACCGCCCCACGCGTAGTACCAGGACATCAGGTAGTGAGCGCTGTTCTTGCCCGTCGCGCCGGGGCACGACGCGGGGCTGTTGCAGTTGCCGACGCGCTTGAAGTACTTGTCGAACATGGCGTACCGCAGGTAGTCGCCCATCTTCGCGGACTTGCCGATCTCGCTGGAGATGTCGCCGGCCTTGCCCTGCGCCGTGGCCCACTGCTGGGCGAGCAGCGCCACCTGCACCACGCGGGCGTCCGCGTCCGGTGCGTTGGTGTACTTCCACTGCTTGGCGTAGGACGCGTCCTTGGTGAACAGGTCCAGGAAGCCGTTGGGTCCACCGTGCTTGAACGTGTCGCACGAGGGCTGCGGGATCGTCTCCCACACCGACTCCGACGAACCGCGCTGGTAGGTGTTGATGTACGCGGGGGCCGTCGTGCCGTCGCCGCACCGGCCGAAGCCGTAGGTGTTGTCGACGTCGATGAGCCAGTGCATGCCGTAGACGTCCGAGTTGCCGTACGCGGACTTCAGCTCGGCCGCGATCGGGTCCTGGCCGACGGGAACGGTGCCGTCCAGCGTCGACGGGTAGGCGTCCATCCTCGGGTGCTCGGGCGCGTACGTGGCCGGCTTCGACGGGTCGTACTTGTCGTTGGTCGGCTGGTCGGCCTTCGCCGGGATGATGAACTTCTCCATCGAGGCGAACGCGGACTTGAACGGCGCCCAGTCACCGGTGACCCGGCCGTAGCTCGCTTCCAGCCACAGGTAGTAGCTGAACGCCTCGGACGTGGTCTGGTGACCGTGGTCCGGTGCCTCCACCATCAGCGTCTCGACCGAGTGGTACGGCACGAGGAGGTCGCCGAACTTGCGGAAGTAGCCGCTCGCCGGGTCCTTGATCTTGTTGTACTGATCGAGGAACGCCTTGTTGAAGTCCGACGTGGACGGGTCGATCTCGTTGACCGTGACGCTCGCCGGGCTGTACCCGGTGGCCGAGGCCGTGAACGTGGCCGTACCGAGCGCGCCACCGTTGTTCGCCGACGTCACCGTCACCGTCTGCTTCGCGGTGCCGGAGAACGTGAGCGTGGCCGGGGTCGCTGTCAGGTCCGCGCTGCCGCTGCGGGCGAGCGTGACCGTGACGGGCTGGCTCGGTGCCGTGGCCAGGGAGACGTCGAACGTCGCCGTCTGGCCCTGCTTGACCGAGACCGTGCTCGGCGAGGCCAGCACCGCCGGTCCGGACAGGACCTTGACCGCGGCCGGTGCCGAGGTCTTGGTGGCACCGAGGTTGTCCGTCGCCCTCGCGGTGATGCTGTGGTCACCTGCCGGCGCCGACGTCCACGTGCCGCTGAACGGCGCGCTGGTGTCGGTGGCGATCAGGGTGTCCCCCGCGTAGAAGTCGACCTTGGCCACCGTGCCGTCGGTGTCCTGCGCGGTCGCCGCCAGCGGGATCTGCGCGGGCAGGGTGTAGCTGCTGCCGCTCGTGGGCGCCGTCAGCGCCACCGAGGGCGACTGGTTCGGCCCGGTGCAGGACACGCCGTTCACGGCGAAGTCCGTCGGTGGCCGGTTCGTCGCACCCTTGCTGCCGTTGAAGCCGACCTGCGCGGTGCCACCCGCAGCCAGGGTCGGGGCCCAGGGCGGGTTGGTCACGCTCACCACTGCGCCGGTCTGCGTGAAGTTGCCGCTCCAGCCCTGCGTGACCCGTTGCCCGTCCGGGAACGTCCAGGTCAGGTTCCAGCCGTTCAGCGCCTCCCCGTCGTTCCGGATCGACACAGCAGCGCCGAATCCGGTGTTCCACTCGTTGGTGATCTGGTAGGTGACGCTGCAGGCCACCGCGGCCGGTGCCGCGACGGCGGGAGTTCCGCCGACCAACACCACCGCCGCAACCGCCAACGCCACTTTTCGTCGAGTCATGCCGCCGCCCTCTCGACAACTGGGAGCGCTCCCAGAGTTCACCGCACTGTAACGTGGCCCACAGCGATCAAAGGACCAGAGGTGTAGCCGAATCTGGGCCAGAAAGTCCTGCCGATTGCGCCTTTCAGCACAACAGCGGTTGCTCTGCCGGTTCCTCTTACTGCTCTCTTCGAGTGGAATCCTGGGAGCGGTCCCAGAAGAAGGTGGGGGCGCCCACGCCACTTCGGGCGCCCCCTGGTCTCGTCAGCCGCGTCCGGCTCCCGCACCGGCCGTGACCACGCTCTTCACGCTGCTGGCGCTGTCCAGCGGGTACGAGTAGGGAAGGCTCTTCACAGAGCCGCCCTGGTCGCCCGTTCCCGAGTTGACGAAGTGGTTGTTGCGCGCCACCAGCGACCCACCGGGCGAACTACCCTCACCGCGGTGGAACGGGTCCTTGGTGTTCTCGAAGTAGTTGCCTTCGACCAGGACCCCGGCCTCGACGGTCGACGCGACGCCGTAGTCCGTCACACCGCCGTAATAGTTGTTGTAGACGTGCACCGGGTTGCCGAAGCGAACCCGCGGGTGACGCTGCTGCGTGCCGTCGAACCAGTTGTGGTGGTAGGTCACCCGGAGCTTGCCGCGGTCCTCAGAACCGTTGTCGTCGCTGTGACCCAGCAGCATCGTCTTGTTGTGACTGGTGAACTTGTTCCAGGACACCGTGACGTAGTCCGAGGCCCGCTTGACGTCGACCGCACCGTCGTAGCCGTTGGAGAAGGTGTTGTGGTCGATCCACACGCGGGTGGAGTACTGCACGTTGACCGCGTCGTCACCCCAGCTGCGGAAGTTGAGGTTGCGCACGATCACGTTCGAGGCGTTGGCGATGTTCAGCCCTTGCCCCGTGATCGTCGCGGTCGAGCCGACGCCCTCGATGGTCTTGTTCGAGGCGACCTTCGCCATGCTCGACAGCGAGATCGTGCCGGAGACCCGGATCACGGCCGCGCCCGACGCCTTCGCGGCCGCGACGAACGCGGACGCCGTGGTGACGGTGATCGGTGAGGCGCTGCCGCCTCCCGTCGTGCCACCACCCTGAGTGGCCCAGCCGACCAGCCCGAACGGAGCGGCGGCCGCCTGGGGAACGGACATCGCACCCAGGACCAGCGCGACGGCGGAAATCAATGCTGTGCGCTTTGGAATCATTTACTCGCTCCCAATGAGAGTGAGCGGCGGTAGAACTCACACAACCAGCACCGGGCAAAACGGTCAACCAGTTCGACGATATTCGATTCGAACGTTCGATTAGAGGTTGACAGAAAAGATCTTCGCTCTACCATCTAATTACCGCCGCGCATCCCCCTGCAAGCGGAGCGCACATGAAGAAAATGGCACCATTGGTGTTGGCCGCGGCCCTGGCCGCGTTTCTCGCACCTCAGGCACAGGCAGCGGGCAGCACCTTCCCCACCCCGTCCGGATCGAAACCGGTCGGCACGACCATCAAGGTCGGATCGAGCGGCTACGACGGCGGCATGCAACGGTTCTACGGCACCGGCGCACTCGGTTCCGGCGGCCAGGGCGAGGACCAGGGCCCGATCTTCCAGCTGGCCGACGGCGCGACGCTGAAGAACGTCGTGCTCGGCGCGCCGGCCGCGGACGGCGTCCACTGCCTCGGCACCTGCACGCTGACCAACGTCTGGTGGGAGGACGTCGGCGAGGACGCGGCCACGTTCAAGGGCACGTCGTCGTCGCAGACCATGACCATCAGCGGTGGTGGCGCGCGCAAGGCGTCGGACAAAGTGTTCCAGCACAACGGGCCGGGCACGATGATCATCCGCAACTTCCAGGTGGACGACTTCGGCAAGCTCTACCGGTCCTGCGGGAACTGCAAGACGCAGCACAAGCGGCACGTCGTGCTGGAGAACGTCACCGCGTTCTCCCCCGGCAAGTCGCTGGTCGGCATCAACACCAACTACGGCGACACCGCGCGGTTCTCGAGGATCACCATCGTCGGGGACAGCAGCAAGAAGATCGCTATCTGCGACAAGTACCAGGGCGTCACGAGCGGTGAGCCGAAGAAAATCGGCACCGGGGCGGACAGCACGAACTGCCTGTTCAAGTCCTCGGACATCACCTACAAGTAGAGGAAATGCCCCGGCCACTGGCCGGGGCATTTCTCACCACACTTCAAGAGTGTGAACTCCGATGTGTTCGAAATTCCAGTCGTCGCCGATTCCGGGTATCAGCGGAAGCGTCACGCACCCGTTCTCGTCCAGCGGATCGGGAATGGAGTTCCGATGCGGCGGGACCCGGTCGAAGTCGACCTGCGGGTGCAGCAGACCCCGTTCGTACCACCGGCCGGCATCCGTCGCACCGAGCACGGTGAGGCTGCCCGCCCCGTTGCCGTGGATCTCGCAGTCCATGTTGAACGACTCCGCGAGGTGCACGGTCTTGAGCACCGGGGTGATGCCGCCACTGCCCGCGGGGCCCGCCCGCAGGATGTCGCACGCCCCGGCGGCGATCCACTCGGCGCGGGTGAGGTGCTTGCCCCACGCCACCTCCGGGCCGATCACCGGGATGTCCAGCTGCTCGGAGAGCCACCGGTAGGAGCTGATCGAGGCCTCCTCCATCGGCTCCTCGAACCAGTAGAAGTCCAGCTCCTGCAACGCCCTGCCGAGCCGCAGCGCCTCGGTCCGCGAGTACCAGTGGCTCGCGTCGAGCATCAGCGCGATGCCGGGCCCCACCGCGTCCCGCACGGCCTGGCACGCCTCGACGTCACGGGACACGCTGGGCGCACCGGGCACCGGCGGCATCCACGTGTGCAGCTTGATGGCCCGGTAGCCCACCGACACGAGGTGCTTGGCGAAGTCCGCGTAGTCGCCCGGTGTCGCCAGCCCGTCCGTGTCACCGCACATCGTGCTGCCGTAGGCGGGAATCCGGTCGCGGGCGCCGCCGGCGAGCTTCCACGCCGGCAGCTCGGCCCGGCGTGCCACCAGGTCCCACAGCGCCTGGTCGACGAACCCGAGCGCGCGGTCGGTGAACCCGCCGTGCGCGCCCCGCTGCCGTCGCGCGAGCAGCCGCCACAGCCGTTCGCGGTCCCACGGGTCCTGCCCCAGCAGCACCGGCCGCACGTGCTTGTCCAGCACGGCGGGCCGCAGCTGGTCGGGCTGGACCTGGCAGTACCCCGTGACGCCGTCGGTGTCGGTGATCTCCAGCAGTGCCTCGACGACCTCGTGCTCGGGCGCCGGATGCCGGTGCCCCTCCGGGTCGACGGACGTGGCCGCCGTGGTCTTGAACGTCCGCACCACCACCCGTTCGATCACTTGCGCTTCTCCCAGTCCTGCTGGGCGGTGGTGAGCTTGGCCGCGAGCTGGTCGAGGAACTCCTGCGCGGGCATCTGGCCCAGCAACACCTTCTGGTAGAGCGGTTCGGTGTCGGTCTTGGTGATCGACGAGTACTCCGGCAGGTAGACCGGCGCGGGCACGAGCACGGTGGCCGGGTCCTCCAGCACCCCGAGCGCCATCTTCACGGCCGGGTTCTTCTGGATCCACTCGGCGCCGCGCACGTCCGTGTTCGCCGGGATCTGGCCGACCTTCTCGTTCCAGTAGCCGTTGCTCTCGGCCGACGTCAGGAACTCGACGAACTTCCACGACGCGTCGCGGTTCTTGCTGCCCTTGAACACCGCGAAACCGTCGGTCGGGTTCGGCACCACCGTGCGCTTGCCGGACGGTCCCTTGGGCAACGGCATGGCGGCGACGCGTTCCGGGCCGAGGGCCTTCATCACGTCCGCGGTCGAGCCGAGGTTGTGGTGCATCATCGCCACCGTGCCGCCGGTGAACTGCGCGACCATCTGCGTGTAGCTGTTGTTCACGTCGGCCTCGGGCGTGGCCTTCTTGTACAGCTCGGCCACCTTGCGCACGAGCTCGGCGTTGCGCGGGTCGGCGACCGTGCTCTTGCCGCCCTCGTAGAACTTCTCCACACCGGAGTAGGAGTAGGCCTCGGACAGCAGCTGGAAGACCGATCCCGCACCACCGCGGATCGTGAAGCCGTACTGGTTTTCCGCCGGCCTCGTCAGCTGGACGGCGGCCTTGGTCAGGTCGTCCCAGGTGACCGGTTCCGGGATCTTGTTCTCCTCGAACCGGTCGGACCGGTACCAGATGATGTCCATGTTGCCCGACGCGGGAACGGCGTAGAGCTTGCCGTCCGGTGCGGTCTGCCGCACCGTCTCCAGCAGGCCTGGCAACAGCTTCCCCTTGAGCGCGCCGTTCTCGATCCGGTCGTCCGCCGGTTCGAGCGCGTCCTGCCCGACGAGGTGTGCGAGGTAGGACGTCGTGACACCGCCGACGTCCGGAGTGGACCCGCCGGCGATGGCCGTGTCGTACTTCTGCTGCACCGACGAGCTCGGGATGCCGACGTACTCGATCTTGATGTCCGGGTTCGCCGCCTCGAACCGCTTGATCAGCTCCTGGTAGATGGGTGTGCGGCCGGGGCCGCCGTTGTTGTCCCAGAACGTGACCGTCGTGGGCCCGTCCTGTCCCCCCGCGGAACACGCGCTCAGCACGAGCGCCAGCGCGACCAGCAGTCTCTTCATGTCCTCTTCCTCATCCCTTGACCGCGCCGGCGCTGAGTCCCTGCACCAGGAACCGCTGCACCACGGCGAAAACCAGTACGACCGGCACCGCGGCGACGACTCCGCCCGCCGCGAGCGCCCCGAAGTCGGTGTTGAACTCCCCCAGCGCGTAGCTCAGCCCGACCGGCAGCGTGAACTTGTCCTGCTTGCTCGCGAACATCAGCGCGAACAGGAAGTTGTTCCAGGCACCGATGAACGCGAACGACCCGACGGCCACGAGCGCGGGCTTGAGCTGCGGCAGCGTCACCGCGAAGAACGCGCGCAGCCGCGAACAGCCGTCGACCATGGCGGCCTCTTCGAGCTCGATCGGGACGTTGCGCACGAAGCCGCTCATCAGGATCAGCGCGAGCGGCAGCTGGAACGCGGTGTCCGCGATCACCAGGCCGGTGAGGCTGTTCAGCAGCCCGGCCGACTTGAAGATCACGAACAACGGGATCAGCATCATCGCGCCGGGGATGAACTGCGTGCACAGCAACGCCAGCAGGAAGACCCGTTGACCGCGGAACTTGAAGCGCGCCAGGGCGTAGCCGCCCATGAGCGCGAACACGGTGACGACGATCATCGTGCCGACCCCGATGATCAGGCTGTTCTGGAAGAACACCCCGAACCCGATGCCGTTCCACACCGTGTCGAAGTGCTCGAGCGTGATCGGCCACGGCACGAGCGAGGTCTGGCCCGTCGGCCGGAACGCGAAGACGAGCATCCAGTAGAACGGGATCAGCGTGAACAGCAGGTAGAGCACCAGCGGGAGGTGCAGCCGGAAGTACCGGCTCGGGTCGCGGTGCTTCTTGCGTCGCGGCGGCGCCGGTGGCGGCACGACCGTCGTCGTCGGGCGGCTGAGTGTCTGGGTCATGCCCTGCTCCCGAACTTGGACAGCCTCAGGTAGAGGATGGAGAAGAACAGCAGGATCACGAAGCCGGCCATCGTCAGCGCCGAGCCGTAGCCGAAGTCGTGCGAGTCGACGGCTTTTCGGGCCACGTAGAGCGGCAGCGTGGTGGTCTGGTTTGCCGGTCCACCACCGGTGAGGGTGTAGATGAGGTCGACGTTGTTGAACTCCCACACCGCCCGCAGCAACGTGGACAGCACGATCGCGTCCCGCAGGTGCGGCAGGGTGACGCTGATGAACTTGCGCCACCGCCCGGCGCCGTCGACCGAGGCGGCCTCGTACAGGTCGTTCGGGATGGTCTGCAGGTCGGCGAGCAGCAGGATCGCGAAGAACGGCACCCCGCGCCACAGCTCGGTGATGACGGTCGCGGGGAACACGGTCGCCGGATCACCGAGCACCGAGGTGCCGGGATCACCGATGCCCCACTGGGCGAGCTGCTGGAAGATCCCCGTCGACGGGTTGTAGAGCAGGATCCAGATGCCGGTGGTGAGCACACCGGACACCGCCCACGGCGAGAAGACCAGCGCCCGTGCGAGCGCCCGGCCGACGAACGTCTCGTTGACGATCAGCGCGAGGACGAGTCCCAGCACCAGTTGCAGACCGACCTCGACGACCACCCACTTGGCGCTGAACACGAGGCTTTGCCAGAACAGCTGGTCCTCGAACAGCATCCGCCGGAAGTTCTCGAAGCCGATGAAGCCGTTCTTCCACGGCTGCGTGACGGTGTGCTGGCGGAGGCTGAACCACCCGACGCTGGCGATCGGGTAGACCAGGAACACCGCCATCAGCACGAGCGTCGGGGCGATCAGGGCGTACGGCGCCCACGTGCGGGTCCTCACGCCGGGTTCCACCCGCTCAGGTAGGCGGTCTTCGTGTGCTGCCGCGCCTGCTCGTCGGTGAGCTGGGGACGGTCGGTTCCGGTGCCCGCGCCCGGCCCGGTGTTGCGGTACTCGGCGAACCTGGCCTCACGCCAGGGGAACCCGGACATGTCGGTCCACGGCTGGCTCTTGATCGCCGCGGGCAGCTCGGTGTCGCGGATGACGACCTGTGCGATCGCGTCCGGGTCACCGCCGGGGTGCCAGGGCCGGCCGAGGAAGTACGTACCGGCCGGGGCGTCGCTGCGGATCTTCGAGTTGACGATCAGGAAGCCGTGCGGGTTGTCCTTCCGCGTGCTGGCGGCGGTCACGTACCCGTTGGGGTCGCTCCCGCGGTTCAGCGCGGTGATGGTCGCCCGTTCGAACACGGCCGTCGCCCGGCCGAAGAGGAAGTCGACGTCCCCGGTGATCGCGCAGTCCCGGTAGTACTGCCGCGACCGCGTGTTCACGGCCGGGGTGTCGGCGTACAGGGTGTCCTGGTGGCCTTCGAAGCGCACGCGGTCGAACAGCATTCGATCGCCGGTCGCCTTGACCGCGACGGCCTGCGTGGCGGTGATCTCCGGGTGCTTCTTGCGGTCGAACGAGTTGCGGAAGGTGACGTCGCGGGCGGTGAACCCGTCCGCCGCGATGGTCGCCGTGGCGCTGCCCGTCGTGCCGTAGGTGGTGCCGTCGGGCTTCTTCGTGCCGCTGGCGTTGTCGAAGTCGATCACCACGTCCTGGGCGCGTCCGGTGGCGCCCCGCAGGGTGAGGTCCTTCTTGGTCGCCGGGATCTTGACGACCTCCCGGTACACGCCCTTGGGCAGCGTGATCACGCCTCCGGCCGGTGCCGCGTCGATCGCGGACTGCACGGTGGCGAAACCCTTGCCCACCACGATGTGGTGTCCTGCCGGTGGCGCGCCCGCCCGGAGGTGCTTGATCCGGTGCGCGGGTTCGAGACCGCGGTTCAGGGTCGGCGTCCACCCGGCGTCGGTGCCGAGCGCCTTGTCGGGGAACGCCGCGTTGTGCGCGTTCACCAGGCTCACCGGCTTGCCGTCGACGAGGTTGCCGGTGTCGGTGATCGCCGTGCCGCCCCAGTTGTAGACGATCTTCTCCGGCGCGATGCCCTTGACGTAGTTGTTCTGCGCGTAGATCTGGGACTTGACGCCGACGCCCCAGCTGTAGGTCTGCTCGCCTTCGTACAGGTTGTTGTAGACGTGCACCTGGCCGAACCGCACGCGGGGCGCGCGTTCCAGCACGTTGCGGAAGACGTTGTGGTGCACCGAGACCCGCAGCTTGCCCGGGTCGGTCGTGGAGGAGTTCGACGAGCCGATCAGCATGGTCTTGCCGTGCTCGGCGAAGACGTTGCGGGACACGGTGACGAGGTCGGACCCGTTCGTGATGTCGAGCTGCCCGTCGTGCACCTGGTACGGCCGTCCGAAGTGGAGCGGCTGGGTGCTGTCCACGTTCGGCTCGTCGGTGAACGTGCTGTGGTCGACCCACACGTTCTCGGAACGCTGGACCGACACCGAGTCGTAGAGGGAGTTCCAGTTGCCGGGCGGGGAGCCGGGGCTGTTGTCCGTGGGATCCCACTGCGGGAAGCAGTCCCGGGTGTCGCGGAAGGTCAGGTTGCGCACGATCACGTTGCGCGCGTTGTGGATCCTGAGGCTGCCCCCGGTGATCCCGGCCCCGCGTCCGACCCCGATGATCGTGGTGTCCGCGAGGACGTTCAGCGCGATGACCGCTTCCTGCTTCTTCGCCGACGCCACCCGAGCGTCCTCGAGCGCCCCTTCGGGTTCACGCTCCCATCCCCAGACCGCCGGGTCGTACGCCGCGAGGTAGCCGGCGAACGTGTAGCCGTCGGTCGCGTAGTCCTCACACCGCAACGGTTTCCCGTCCGCGCCGGTGTTCGCGTCGATCACTCCCCTGACCTTGATGATCCGGGGAGCCGGGGCCGCGAGCGCCGCGACGAGCTCGGCGCGCGTGCGCACCTCGTGCACGTTCGCGGTGGGGGCCGCCGCTCCCCCGGTCGTGCCCGGCCCGGCCGACGCCCAGCCGTCCCCCGCGGGCAGCACCTGCCGCGCGGGGTCGTGACCGGCGTGCGCGGGGAGGTTCACCACCCCGGTGGATGCGCAGGCCAGAACCAGCGCGCCAACGAAAAGCCGCATGACGGAATACCCTTCGGAAAGGAGGATTCACATTCTTGAACAAGGTCCACGATCGTGAACCGAGTATTACGAATGCTTCCGGCATGCGTCAACGAAGTGAATTCATTCGACGATTCGCCCCGGCGTTCGACGATTCTTCGAATCGAATACCGTCGAACGTCCGGGGTGGTGGATCAGCGGTTGATCAATTCTTGCGCTCTCGGTGTAGTGCGAACAGACGAACGCCGCGATCGGAACTCGATCGCGGCGTTCGTCCTTCGACGATCAGGGAGACCTCAGCCCTTGGGCTGTCGCAGCGAAGGCGTGAGCACCAGTGCGGGCAGCAACAACAGCGGCACGACCAGCAAGGCCCGCAACACCCCCATCTCGTTGCCGAGCAGCCCCACGAGCGGCGGCCCCGCCAGGAAAGCGGTGTAGCCGATCACCGCGACGACGCTGACCCGTGCCGCCGCGCGCTCGGGATCGTCGGCGGCCGCGCTCATGCCCACCGGGAAGCCCAGCGCCGTCCCGAGTCCCCAGACGGCCACGCCGGCGACCGCCACGCCGAACGACCCGGCGGACACCGCCAGTGTCACGCCCGAGGCGGCCAGCAGCATCGAGAGGACGACAGCAGGCACGCGGCCCCAGCGGTCCAGCGCGATGGTGCCGAAGATCCTGCCGAACGTCATCGTCGTGACGAACACGCCGAACACCAGGGCGCCCAAGGCCGGGTCGACCTCGTAGCCGTCGATGAACGCCACCGCCACCCAGTCGTTCGCGGTGCCCTCGGTGAACGCCAGCACCAGCACGAGCAGCCCGATCAGCAACGTGCGCGGTTCCCGCCACGCCGCCATGACACCGCTGCCGCTGCCGTGTTCCGCCTCGGCGGCCAGGCTGTACGTGCGCGCGGCCAGCAGCGTGCCGCCGGCGACGATCACGGCCACCACGGCCAGGTGTGCGGTGACGGGCAGGACCGCCCACGCCGCGAACGACGCCAGACCGGCCGCGGCGACCGTGCCGAGGCTCCACATGGCGTGGAAGCGCGGCATCACCGTCTTGCCGAGGGCGCGTTCCACCTCCGCTGCCTCGACGTTCATCGCCACGTCGCACAGGCCCGAGCCGTAGCCGAGCACGAAGATCCCGATCGCCGTCACCGTCGGCGACGGGTAGGTGCCGATACCGACGCCCGCCACCGCGAGTCCCACGGCGACCGTCACCGCCGAGAGGCTGACCGTCCGTTTCGGCCTGAGCCGGTGCGTGACCTCGCCCGCGGTGAGCATCGCCAGGCACGCGCCCGCGGACATCGACAGCAGCAGCAACCCCAGCGCGCCGGGCGTCAGGCCCAGTGCGTCACGGGCGGCGGGCACGCGGGCGAACCACGTCGCCACGGCCACGCCGTTCAGCCCGAAGGTGACCGCGACCCCCGCGGCGGCGGCTCGGACCTGACTGCGTGGCACCGTGACCGACATCCCGGTCCTCCTTTCTCGATACACGAAGTCTCCACCCCATACATGGAAGCGCTTCCACCGCAATACTGCTGAGATGACGGGAGAACGCACCGCGACACTCGACGACGTGGCACGGGCCGCAGGCGTGTCCCGGGCCACCGCCTCGCGCGTGGTCACCGGCCAGGGTCCGGCATCGCCGCGGGCACGGGACAGGGTGGCCGCGGCCGTCGCGGCGCTCGGCTACGTGCCGGACGCCTCCGCCCGCGCGCTGGTCACCCGCACCGGCACGCGCCTCGCCATCGCCGTCATCGGCCACACCGCCGCCGTGCTCGACGACCCCTACGTCGGCCGCGTCCTGACGTCGGCGGCGCACGTCGCCGCCGAGCGCGAGGTCGGTGTCTCCCTGCACTGGCTGCCCCTGGCCGATCCCGGTTCGCTCGCCCGGCTGGCCGACGGCCGCGGGCTCGGTGGCCTGGTGGTGGTGAACCCGACGCGTCCCGCGCTGGAGAGCGTGCCGCGGACCCTGCGCGGACGGGTCGCCGCGGTCGGGGTCGGCGCACGGCACGTGCCGTCGTTCGACGTGGACAACCGCGCCGGCACGGACGGGGTCGTGCGGCACCTCGTGCGCACCGGCAGGCGCCGGATCGCGATGGTCACCGGGCCGGCCTGGCTGCCGTGCTGCGACCGCGCCGTCGACGCCTACCGGAGGGTGCTGCGCGACAGCGGCGCCGAACCCCGGGTCGTCACCGGCGACTTCACCGCCGCCCGCGGCACCGAGGCCGCCACCGAGATCATGGCGCGGTGGCCGGACACCGACGCGGTGTTCGCGCTCAGCGACCTCACCGCGCTGGGTGTCCTCGACGGACTTCACGCGCTGGGCGTGCGGGTGCCGGGGGACGTGGCCGTCGCCGGGTTCGACGACATCGCGTTCGCGGGACTCAGCCGCCCGGCGCTCACGACGAGCACGCACCCGGTGGAGGACATCGCCGCCGCGGCGGCACAGGCCGTCCTCGACCGCCGTGACACGTCTGGAGCGACGTTCTACCCCTCCGCTCTCGTCGTGCGGGACAGCGCGTGATCACTCGACCGAACAGGGCTGACCGTTGAGCGCGAACACGCTCGGAACGGAGTTACCGCCCCGCACCGCTCCGTTGAACCCGATCGACACCGAGCCGCCGGGCTGGATCTGCGGGTTGTAGTCGGCGTTCGCGGCGTTGACGGTCGCGCCGGACTGCCGTGCTTTCGCGTTCCACATGTCGGTGACGGTCTGCCCGTTCGCGAAACTCCACCGCAGCGTCCAGCCGTTGATCGAGGTGGAACCGGTGTTGCGCACGCTCACATTCGCCTGGAAGCCACCCGGCCACTGGCCGGAGATGCGGTAGGAGACCGCGCACGTCCGTGCGGGCGGCTTCGGCGGCACGGTCGTCGTGGGCGCCGGGCGGGGAGGCACCGTGGTCGAGGGAGCCGGTCCCGGCGGCACCGCGGTCGTGCCCGGCGCCGGGAGAGCGGTGGTGGCAGGGGGCAGGGGCGCGTCGAGACCGTCGCAGGGCGGTCCCCACAGGCCCTTGTCCGTCGCGGCCGCCTCGGACTCCGCCGTGAGCAGCGCACCGCCGTCGACACCTTGCGCCCGCAGCACGCCCTGCCGCACCGCGAGCAACGCGTAGTCGGTGCCGTCCTCCAGCGTCAGGTTCACGTCGCCGGAGAGGACGGGACTGATCCGGACGGCGCTGGCCAGCAGCGTCGTCGTGGCGAACGACAGCGCACCCTCGGCCCAGCAGGCCGGGGGCTCCGCCAGCTGCGCGATGCGGGCCTTCGTGCCATCCGCCAGCTCGACGGTCCGGCCGTCGACCACGTCGCGCACGAAGTGCAGCACGCCCTGGTACCGCGCGTCCTCGTTCACGAGGGACGGCGGTTTCCAGGGCGTGCGGGTGGACGGCGTCGGCGACGGCGGCCCTGCCGTGCAGGCTGCGGTGAGCAGGACCAGAACCACGAGCCAGTGCTTGCGCGCCACCACTACCCCAAATTGTCGTTGAACCATCAACAACCCTAGTGGATCACGGGCCCGGTTCAATCGACCGTTCGGAGTGGACTACCTGCGCGGAACGGCGGTCGCCGACCAACGCTGGTTGGCGCCGGAAGTCGGTTGGTACAAACCAATTCTGGCACCGTCCTCACGCGACTCGCCGACCACGTCGAGCAGACTTCCGTTCTCCTGGTTGACGAAAGTCCACGTGCCGTCGCCGGTGGACGAGAGCACCCATCTCGCGGACGGGCTGTCGGAGGAGCTCAGCACGACGTTGCCGCCGCTTGCCGCGATGCGCTGACCCGTGGCGGCGTTGATGATGGAGAACTGGGCGCGGTTGTCGTAGCCGCCGGATCGGCGTTCCACGCGCCACACCTGCTCGGCCGCCGCCGGGTCGGTGGTGCGCTGCACGAGCGAGGTGCCCGACGGCGCGAGCGACTTGCCGCTCTGCACACCGGTGAGCCGGTACTCGCCGCCCAGAGCCGCCGCGCGGTTCACCCCGCTGACGCCGCTCACCTCGAACGTGGTGACCGACTTCGCCGGCACGGAGAGCGTCGCCTTGCGGTCCTTCACGCGCACAGCGGCGCCCTTCATCAGCGCGCCGTGCTGGTCCGTCACCACCGGCCGGACGGAAGCGTTCTGCCGCACCGATCCGAACGCCGACAGGTCCAGCGTCACGGACTGCGCCTGATCGGACTTGTTCAGGTGCACCAAGGACTTCAGCTCGGTGTCGCGCACCGCCGCCACGTCGGTCGTGGTGTTGACCTTCACGAGGCGGTCGCCGGGCTTGACGAAGTGGGTGAAGTTGCGCAGCGCGTGGAACTTCGTGTTGACGCGCGCCGGGCACGTCGCGAGCGTGTCCTGTGCCCCGCAGTCGAACGGGATCTGGATCACGCCCCAGTTCATGCCGTCCGGGGACTCGGCGCCGGGCGTCATGTTGTTGTAGTCCTCGATCGCCTGCCACAGCAGCCAGGCGCGCGGTTCCAGCTCGCGCAGGTCGTCGATCACGCGCTCGGCGATGCCGAGGCCCGGTTCCATGCTGGTGAAGCTCTGCCCGGAACCCCAGTGCCCGTCGACCTCGCTCATCCACAACGGCTTGCCCGCGCCTTTGGCGATGTCACGGGCGGATGTGCGGCGCGCTGTGCCGTACGTGTGCACGTTCAGCTGGCTGACCTGGGCGCGCACCGAGGCGGGATAGCCCGCCCAGTCGTCGGCGAAGATGCCGGGGTTGGTCTCGTCCGGTGCGGACACCGTCGCCTTGAGCTTGTTGGCGCGCAGGGCCTCTGCCATCGCGGGCACCACCTTCGCCTGCAGGGCTGGCCCGATGTGGGCGCCTTCCTGCCGTCCGCCCGTCGGGTTGCCGTCCGGGCCGAGCGTCGTGCGCCAGTAGGAGGTGTTGGGCTCGTTGAACGGGTCGACCGTGGCGAACTCGATGCCGTGGGCCCGTTCCAGTTCGGCGGTGGCCTGGGCCAGGTAGGCGGCGAAGTCGCCGATCCGGTCCTCCCGCAGCTGGTCCGCGGTCGGGTCGAAGCCACCGGAGACGTACCCGCTGACGGTCTGGAACCACGGCGGCGAGTTGCTGAACGACTCCCACCGGGTCACGTCCTGCTTGATCCGGTCGACCCACCACCGCTGACGCGGATCCGCGGCGGCGTCGAAGAAACGCGGGTCGCCCGGCTTCCACCAGTCGGTGTCGGTGCGGGTGGTGCCGGCAGGCGCCTTCCACCAGCCCGGCACCGCGGCACCCGCGCGCAGGTACTCCGGCACGTCCGGGGCGTTGCCGCCGCCGACGTTGTACCGGGCGATGTTGAGGTTGAGACCGTCCTCACCGAACAGCAGTTCCGCCAGCTGGTTGCGGATCTCGTCCGGATAACCACCCGTGGCGTTGGCGAACCACACCAGGCTCGTGCCCCAGCCCTGGAACGGCTCCTGCTGATAGGTCGGATCCGGTCTCACCGTGACGGATTCGACGGCGGCCGTGGCAGGCACCGCAGTGGAGAGCGTGAGCGCCGAAGCGGCGAGCAGAGCGACAATTCTGGTCATCGGTTCTCCGTTGAACGCGCGATGTTCACGCTAACATCTATCGATAACCCAGTGACGCGTCAAGGTCCTGCCGGACGGAGGCGCACCCGTCCGGCAGGACCCCTGGGAACGCTCGCCCCCGAGGAGACGGGCCTGCACGCTCGAACCCCGAGGAGAGTTACTTGAGCGAACAGGTGGCGAAGCGCTCCAGCCCTTGAGGCCGCTCCCCCACGCGGCCGATGGAGATCGCGATCCGGTCCAGCGCCGCGGCCCGCTTGCTGGCCAACGGGCCCAGGATCGCGTTCTGCACGAAGTTCGGCCCGCCCTGACCGGCCGACGTGCGGAGCCTGTCGTTGGCCTCGGCCAGCTGCTTGCCGAGGTTGGCGAGCTCGCGGTCCACTTCGGCGCGTGCGGCCGCGGGAACGTTCTGCACCACCGGAAGCGGGCATTCGATGGCCCGTCCGGCCGCCGAACCGGTACCTGCGTCCGCGCTCGTGGACGCCGGTCGTGTCGTCGTCGGCGGCGCGGACACGGCGGGTGCCTGACCAAGCCCGCAGGTCGCGAACCTCTCCAGGCCCTCCGGCTTCTCCGCGACCCTGCCGATGGCGGTCTCGATGCGGTTCAGCGCCGCGACCCGCTTGCTCGCCAGCGGGCCGAGAATCGCGTTCTGCACGAAGTTCGGCCCGCCTTCACCGGCCGACGTGCGCAGCCGGTTGTTCGCCTCCGCGATCTGCTTGTCGAGGTTGGCCAGCTCGCGCTGGACCTCGGCCTGCGCCGCGGCCGGTACCGCCGGGACGACCGGCTGCGGGCACGCGATCGAGCCGGTGACGGTCTCCCCGCCGGCGAAGGCGACGGCCGCGGTCACGGCGGTCAACGTCGCGGCGACGGCGACTCCGGCCACGAGCACCCGCTTGCTCCGTTGCGGTCGTGCATGTGCTCTCGACATATTCGAACCTCACGACTTGGGGACGTTTTGTGCCGGCACAAGTGGAGTACGGACCGGGAAAGCAAAAAGTTCAACCACTTGTGAGCGTTCACAGCTGATGGCATGCTCTCGACTCATTCCGCAGTACCGCACCTGCGTAGAACCGGGGAACAGCCATGCCATCGGCAGACAGAGTCGTCCACGAGCAGATCCCGTTGCGCATCCACGGGGTGAACCTCAAGGTCGCTTCGGTGCGCCGCGGGGGCGTCGACGCCCCTGTCGTCTTCCTGCACGGGTTCGGCACGAGCAAGGAGGACTACCTCGACGTCCTCCAGCGGCACGACTTCGCCGGACGCCCGTTTCTCGCCTACGACGCACCCGGTGCCGGCGCCACGGAGTGCGCCGGTCTGGGTGAGGTGGACCTGCAGTTCATGGCGGAGACCGCGAGGGCGGTGCTCGACCGCGCGGGCATCGGCGGGTTCCACGTGGTGGGTCACTCGACGGGCGCGCTCACTGCGCTCCTGTTGGCCCACAAGGAACCGGGCCGGGTGTTGAGCTTCGTCAACATCAAGGGCGTGCTCGCCCCCGAGGACTGCGTGCTGAGCAGGGAGGCGCTGAACCACCGCGATCCCGGTGACTACCTCTTCAGGCTCGCGGAACGCACCCGGGAGACGCCCTGCTACGGCGGCGGCCTGTACGCGGCGAACCTCCCGAACAAGGTCCAGCGCGGCGCCGTGCCGACGATCTTCCGGTCGATGGTCGAGCTCGCCGACCGCGGGAACCTGCTGCAGAAGTTCCTGTCACTGCCCTGCCCGAAGATGTACCTCTACGGCGAGCAGTGCGCGGGCCTGTCGTACCTGCCGATCCTCGACGCGAACGGGGTGGAGCTGGCGGAGATCCCGCACAGCGGGCATCTCCCCATGTACTCCAACCCCGTCGCGATGTGGCGGCAGATCGCCGAGTTCCACGCTCGTCAGCTGATTCCCAGCGCCAGGCGGTGGTAGGCGGAGTTCCAGCGCAGCCGGTCGAGGAACGAGGCCGGGGTCGTCTCGGAGTCGATCAGCACGAGCTCCGTGGCGGCCATCTGCGCGAAGTCGCGCAGCACCTCGGCTCCGACGGCCTGCGTCATCACGGTGTGGTGCGGGCCGCCCGCGGTGAGCCAGCACTCCGCCGACGTGGAGAGCGACGGCGCCGGCTGCCACACGGCCCGTGCGACGGGCAGCTTCGGCAGCGGCTCGTCCGGTTCCACCACCGTGACCTCGTTGGCCACCAGGCGGAACCGGTCGCCCATGTCGGCCAGGCCGACCACCACGGCGGGGCCGGGCGCCGCGTCGAACACCAGCCGCACCGGGTCCTCCCGGTCGCCGATGCCCAGCGGGTGGATCTCGCAGGACGGCTGGGCCGCGGCGATCGTCGGGCAGACCTCCAGCATGTGCGCGCCGAGGATCTTCGGCGTGCCCGGACCGAAGTGGTAGGTGTAGTCCTCCATGAACGACGTGCCGCGGCCCGTGCCGGTGCCCATGGCCTTCACGGCCGCGAGCAGCGCCGAGGTCTTCCAGTCGCCCTCGCCGCCGAAGCCGTAGCCGTCCGCCATCAGCCGTTGCACGGCGAGACCCGGCAGCTGCCGCAACCCGCCGAGGTCCTGGAAGTTCGTGGTGAACGCGCCGAACCCGCCGTCGTCCAGGAAGGACCGCAGCCCGATCTCGATGCGGGCCGCGTACCGCAGGGAGTCGTGCCGCTCTCCCCCGCGCGCCAGCTCCGCCGAAAGCCGGTAGGTCTCGGCGTAGTCGGCGACGAGCAGGTCGATGCTCGCGTCGGGCACGGCGTCGACCACGGCGACGAGGTCGTTGACGCCGTAGGTGTTGACCGAGACGCCGAACCGCAGCTCCGCCTCGACCTTGTCGCCCTCGGTCACGGCGACGTCGCGCATGTTGTCGCCGAACCGGGCCAGCTTCAGGCCGCGCAGGTGCGCGCGACCGGCGGCGGCGCGGGCCCAGCCGTCGATCCGCTCGGCCACCACGGGATCACTCGCGTGCCCGGCGACCGTCTTGCGCGCCACCCCGATCCTGGTCTGCACGTAGGCGAACTCGCGGTCGCCGTGCGCGGCCTGGTTGAGGTTCATGAAGTCCATGTCGATGGTGGACCACGGCAACGCCTCGTTGAGCTGCGTGTGCAGGTGCAGCAGCGGTTTGCGCAGCAGGTCCAGCCCGGTGATCCACATCTTCGCGGGTGAGAACGTGTGCATCCACGCGATCACACCGACGCACGACGGGTCGTTGTTCGCCTCCTGCATGATCGCGCGGATGGCGCCGGAGTCGGTCAGCACCGGCTTCCACACGATCTCCGCGCTGATCCGGCCGGAGTCGGTGAGCATCCGCTGGATCTGCTGGGACTGGGCCGCGACCTGGTCGAGCGTCTCGGGGCCGTAGAGGTGCTGGCTGCCGGTGAGGAACCAGATCTGGGGCTTGTCCGGCATGTGCTCTCCTTCTGGGCTCACTGGCCGTAAACGTTCTGGTAGCGCTCGTAGAGCCGGTCGACGTGCTGTTGCTCGATCACGTCGGGCTTGCCGAGCTGGAGTGCGAAGTGGACGGTGCGGGCGACGTCTTCCACCAGCACCGCGGCTTTCACGGCGGCGCGGGCGGTCGCGCCGACGGTGAACGGGCCGTGGTTGCGCATCAGCACGGCCGGAGACCTGCTGGTGCTGAGGGTCTCCACGATCCCCTTGCCGATCGAGTCGTCGCCGATCAACGCGAACGGCCCGACCGGGATGTCGCCGCCGAACTCGTCCGCGATCATGGTGAGCACGCACGGGATGGGCTCACCGCGCGCCGCCCACGCTGTGGCGTAAGGAGAATGCGTGTGCACGACACCGCCGACGTGGGGCATGTGCCGGTACACGTACGCGTGGGCCGCGGTGTCGGAGGACGGCGCGAGCTCACCCTCGACGAGGTTGCCGTGCAGGTCGGTCACGACCATCGCGTGCGGCCCCAGCTCGTCGTAGGACACCCCGGACGGCTTGATCACCATCAGCTCGTGGTCGGGCACCCGCGCCGACACGTTGCCCGCCGTCCAGCTCACCAGTTCGTAGCGGGTCAGCTCGCGGTGGAGTTCGGCGACCGTGCGGCGCAGTTCTGCCGTTGCGGACATCAGCTCTTCCCCTCCAGGGCGGCGCGGCGGTACTCGCGCAGCCGGTGCATGACGTCGTTGGCGCCCCTGCCGAAGTAGTCGTGCAGCTCCAGGTAGTCGTGGAAGAGCCGTTCGTACGCCTCGACGTTCTCCGGCACGGGCGTGAAGACGTTGCGCCGTACCGATCCCATCGAGTCCGACGCCTCCCGGATGTCCTGGTACGCGCCCGCGGCGACCGCGGCGTGCATCGCGGAGCCGAGCGCGGGGCCCTGGGCCGAGCCGATCACCGACAGCGGCATGTTCACGACGTCGGCGTAGATCTGCATCATCAGCGTGTTCTTGATGAGCCCGCCGGCGATGACGAACTCGGTCACCGGCACGCCCGCGTCGGTGAAGGTGTCGATGATCATCCGGGTGCCGAACGCCGTGGCCTCCAGCAATGCGCGGTAGACGTCCTCGGCCTTGGTGGCGAGCGTCTGGCCGACGACCACACCGGACAGTTCGTGGTCGACCAGCACGGACCTGTTGCCGCTGTGCCAGTCGAGCGCGACGAGCCCGTGCTCACCGACCTCTTGTTTCGCCGCGAGTTCGGAGAGCAGCTCGTGCACCGTGATGCCGCGCTCGCTCGCCTCCTCGTGGTAGGCGGGCGGCACCTGGTTGCGCAGGAACCACGCGAAGATGTCGCCGACACCGCTCTGCCCGGCCTCGTACCCCCACAGCCCCGGCACGATGCCGCCGTCGACGACGCCGCACATGCCCGGCACCTCGCGCAGCACGTCGCCGCTCATCACGTGGCACGTGGAGGTGCCCATGATCGCGACCATCTGGCCGGGCCCGACGGCCTGCGCGGCGGGCGCCGTCACGTGGGCGTCGACGTTGCCGACCGCCACCGCGATGCCCTGCGGCAGCCCGGTCCACTCGGCGGCCTGCGCGGTCAGCTCACCGGCCCGGTCGCCGAGCGCGGACAGCGGGTGGTCGAGCTTGTCCGCGACGAAGGTCGCGAAGCCGGGGTTGAGCTCGGTGAGGAAGTCGTCGCTCGGGTACCGGCCGTCCTGGTGGATGCCCTTGTAACCGGCGGTGCAGGCGTTGCGCGTGTAGGTACCGGTGAGCTGCCAGACGATCCAGTCCGCGGCCTCGACCCAGTGCTCCATCGCCGCGTAGACCTCGGGTGCCTCCTCCAGCACCTGCAGGCCCTTCGCGAACTCCCACTCCGAGGAGATCAGACCGCCGTAGCGCGCGAGCCACGGCTCCTTGCGCCGGTGCGCGAGCTCGTTGATCCGGTCGGCCTGCGCCTGGGCGGCGTGGTGGCGCCAGAGCTTGATGTAGGCGTGCGGGTTCTCCGCGAACTCCGGCAGGTCGCACAGCGGCGTGCCGTCCGCGGTGACCGGCACCATCGTGCAGGCGGTGAAGTCGGTCCCGATGCCGATCACCTGGTCTGCGGAGATCCCGGCCGCCTCGACCGCCTGCGGGACGGCGGTGCGCAGGACGTCGAGGTAGTCGGCCGGGACCTGCAGCGCCCACTCCGGCGGCAGCGGCCTGCCGGTCGCGGGCAGCACCTGGTCCACCACTCCGTGGCGGTACTCGTGCACAGCGGTGCCGAGCTCCGCGCCGTCCCGGACGCGCACGACCACGGCGCGGCCGGACAGCGTGCCGAAGTCGACACCCACCACGCACGCGTCGCGGTCGATCGTCATGTCAGTCACGACCTGAGTGTTATCGCTAACAATCAGGGAGTCAAGATGTGCCCGATACATCGTGATTTCCCTGCGAGTGCGGGAAATGGGTGAGAGGTGAGCGCACGACAAACCGGTCCACGCCGGGACCGGTGCGGCACAGGGGAACGCCTGGCTGCGCAGCGCCCCGCCGACGTGAGAGCCCGGCCGCCGCGCGCCCACGAGCGTCACGCCTTTGGCGGGCACCCAACTCCGCCGCGCACCCTCTCCCCCGCTATTCGCTGCTCACGCGGGGCCCCTACGTGCCGTCGAACCGCACGAAAGCGCCCCGCGTGCGCTCGGCGACGGCGTGTCGAGGCCGCGACACGCTGGCCGAGACAGAAGCGTCGTCGGCCGCGAACCGCACGCGGGGAGCTTTCGTGCGGTTTGACCGCACGGAAGGGCCCCGCGTGCGGCAGGCAGAGGGGGTCGGCGTGCCTACCGGGGCGGCGGCGCCACGCTGTTCCGCTTCACCAGCTTCGGCGCGACCGTCCGCTGCGGCCGGGTGGTCTCGCCGTCACTGAACTGCTCGAGCAGCAGACCGAGCGTCTCGCGTGCCACCGCGGCGAAGTCCGGGCGCACGGTGGTGAGCGGCGGGATGAAGTAGGCAGCTTCGGGCACGTCGTCGAAGCCCACGACACTCACGTCGTGCGGCACGTTCCTGCCGCGCTCGCTCATCGCGCGCAGCACACCCAGGGCGAGGTGGTCGTTCGAGCAGAACACGGCCGTCACCTCGGGCATCCTGGCCAGCATCTGCCCTGCCCGGTAGCCCGACGCCGCGCTCCAGTCGGCCGCCACGACCGGGGGCACCTCGGCCGAGGTGGCGTCGAGTGCGGCTCGCCAGCCCTCCACGCGGCCCGCCGCGTCGAACCAGTCGGCGGGGCCGGAGACGTGCCAGACGGTCTCGTGGCCCGCGTCGATCAGGTGCTTCGTGGCCTCGAACGCGCCGCTCGCCTGGTCGACGGTCACGAGCGGGGTGGGGCGGTCCGGGTCGCCGTCCACGGTCACCAGCGGGACTCCGGCCGGCACGTCGGCCAGGGCGTCGGCCGCCGACGAGTTCGGCGCGATCACCACGATGCCGGCTACTCGCTGGTCGCGGTGCCGTTCCACGGCAGCGGCGATGGAGTCGCGGTCGAGGACCTTGACCCTGCCGACGCTGACCGCGAACCCGGCCTCGCCCGCCGCCTCCTCGAAGGCGGACAGCAACGAGGCCGGGCCGTAGAGCGTCGAGTTCTGCGCGACCACGCCGATGAGCTGCGTCTTGCCGGTGACGAGCGCGCGGGCCGCGCGGTTGGGCCGGTAGTCGAGCTCCTTGATCGCGGCCTTCACCCGCAGCCGGGTCTGCTCGCGGACGTTCGGGTGGTTGTTGAGCACACGCGAGACCGTCTGGTGCGACACCCCGGCAAGTCGTGCCACGTCGGTCATCGCGGGGTCACGCGACGTCTTCTCCACGAGCGGTCTCCGATCTTCGATCTGAGCCGGTGATGTTAGCGATAACACCAGGTCGGCTTCGACGCGGTGCTCATTGTCCACTTATTCGAGTCGGAATGTGGCACGTCGGCGCGCGTCGCGGTTGCTTCCTGGTCTGGACAACACCACGCGACCGTTGTCATGGGCGAGATACGTGTCCGCTCCGACACGCAGCGACACCGCGCCGCCGTCCGCAAGTCCTGGCACACGAACGAAACTCGCCGCGCGGCCGTACGCGTCGGTGTCCTCGAACGGGTCGATGCGGATCACGTCCCCGTCCACCCGCACGTACCGGTCCGGGAAGTTCACCGACTGCAGCGCGACCGTGCCGGCACCGAGGAACCCCGGCACGAAGCGGAACTGGCTGTCGCCCACGTCGCGGACGTTGCCGTCGACCCGCAGCCGGTACTCGTAGTGCCGCACCACCAGCGAGGGCGCGTCCACAGGCGACAGCCGCACGATCGTGCCGCCGCGGCCGACGGGAACGCCGAACGACGGTGTGCCGTCCGCGTTCCAGTGGAGCTTCTGGACGCGGGTGTGCCGGTTCGGGTCGAACAGCGGGTCGCCGGTGATGTCGCGGTAGTCGCGGGCGTGGTAGACGAGCACGTCGGTGGAACCCACCGTGGTGAACGAGTTGTGCCCCGGCCCGTACTGCGAGGTGGCGACGTTTGTCGTGAACACCGGGTTCGGCGACTTCGTCCAAGACCGCGCGTCCAGGAGGTTCGCGTTCTCGTCGGCGGTCAGCAGGCCCATGCAGTAACGGGCGTCGGTGGCGCTCGCGGAGTACGTCACGAACACGCGGCCGTTGCGGACCAGCACCGCGGGCCCCTCGTTCACCTTGAAGCCCTGCACCTCCCACGACAGCGTCGGCGTCGCGATCCGCACCGGGGCGCTCTTCAGCGCGAGCGGCGAGGCCATCTCGGCGATGTAGAGGTTCGAGTTGGTGGCGATGCCGGGTTCGCTCTGCGCCCACAGGAAGTAGCGCTTGCCGCGGTGCGCGAAGGTGGTCGCGTCCAGGGTGAACGTGTCCCACGCCGTCACCATCTGCCCGCGCAGCACCCAGCCGCCCTCGCGCGGGTCGGCGTTCGGCGACTCCAGCACATAGGTGCGGATCCGGAACGGTTCGTCCTTGTCGCCGGCGGCGAAGTACACGTACCACTTGCCGTCGATGCGGTGCAGCTCCGGCGCCCAGATGTAGCCGCCCATCCGGCCCGACGCCGGCCGCCGCCAGATGGTGCGCTCGCGGGCGGCGGACAGACCGTCCAGAGTGGACGCTCCGCGGATGACGACCCGGTCGTACTCGGGAACGGACCCGGTCAGGTAGTACATGCCGTCGGTCGGCGGCGTGATGAACGGGTCGGCGCGCTGTTCGACGAGCGGGTTGCGGGTCGGCAGCCCCGCATCGGGTTCGGGGGCGGCGGTGGCGACGGGCGCAGCGGAGCTGAGCGCCCCGGTCGCGGCGAGCACGCCACCCGTGGCCAGCAGAGATCGTCGGGAGATCACGAGCGGCTCCTGATCCGGAGGAACGTGACGGAGTTGGGCGGGAACGTGTGGGTGAAGCTGCTCGCCACCCTGACCTGCTCGGCACGAGCGCGGATCGGCTGGCTGAACTCGGTGTTCACGTCGTCGGGACGGCCCTGCAGCACGGTCGCCCGCGCCGTCGAGGACACCGGCACGCCGAGGTCGATGCGCGTGCGGGCGGCGTTGTCCTGGGCGTTGACCACCTTGACGATCAGCTCGCCGGTGGCGAGGTCGCGGGTGACGACCTGGCGGAACGGCTCGGCGAGCTTGTCGTCGGTGAACTCGCCCCACTTCTGGCCGTCGAGGAACAACGCGACGTGGCGTCCGCGGACCTCGACGCGCACGTCGTACGTGCGGCCGGTGTCGATGCGCGTGCCGTTGGTCATCAAAGTGCTCTTGGCGCCGCCGACGGCCTTCTCCACCGCGGACTGGGTGTTGTTCCAGCCACCGAGGTTCCACCAGTAGTAGTTGCCGGTGTCCTGCACGCCGAACGCGACGAGGAATCCCTCGCGCCCCGCCTGCTTGGTGGCCTTGAGGTTCAGCGTGTAGTCGCGCCAGCCCTTGTCGCCGGCCGTGACGAGGGTGTCCTCGGCCGCGGCGTCGGACTGGACGTAGGCGCCGTTCACGACGTTCCAGGCGCCGCGGCCGGACTTCGTCCACCGCGCGTCGGTGCCGGAGAAGTCGTCGTTGAACAACGCCTGACCGGACGCGCTGGTCACGCTCACGTCGTCGTAGGTCGCCGCGGTCGCCCAGGTCGAGAGCCCGATCGCACCCGTGATGGGTGCCTGGGTGGACGGCGTGGCGGACGCGGTGCTCGGCACGACGTGGTCGCCCACGTTGGTCATGAAGAGCTTCTGCATCTCGTAGCTCGCCGAGCCCCACGACGCGTGGTTGTTGAACCAGATCATGTCCGGGCGCCACTGGACGTAGTCCTCGTTGGCCAGCAGCGGCGCGTACGAGGCGAGCTTCACGACGTCGGCGTTGCGTTCGAGACCGGTCATGAACGCCGCTTCGCTCAGCGCGTTGAAGTACTTGTTGTCCAGCGAGGCGTACTCGCCGAGGAACACCTTGGGGCCGTTGCGGTCGTAGGAGTCGTAGCGGTTGTTGTTCTCCAGGAACCAGCTCGGGCTGTTGTAGTAGTGCTCGTCGACCATCTTCACGCCGGCCTGCTTGTTGAGCTGCCACAGGCGGTCGAACGTACCGCCGGTGTCGTCGGGGCCGGTGTTGCTGACGACGGTGATGTCCGGGTACTTCGCGTTGATGGCGTCGCGGAACTTCGTGAAGCGGGCCATGAACTCGTCGGGCAGGTTCTCCTCGTTGCCGACCGCGACGTGGGTCAGCTTGAACGGCTTCGGATGCCCCATCTCGGCGCGCTTGCGGCCCCAGGTGGAGTCGGCGGGACCGTTGGCGAACTCGATCAGGTCCAGCGTGTCCTGGACGTGCCTGGCCAGCAACGCCGGGTCGTCCGTGGCGCGGTTCTGGCCGCAGCCGGTGACCAGCGCGGGGACGACGGGCAGCGGCATGGCGCCGACGTCCTCGGAGAACTGGAAGTACTCGTAGTAGCCGAGGCCGTAGGACTGGTTGTAGCCCCAGAAGTTCCAGTTGGTGGCGCGCTGCTCGACCGGGCCGATGGTGTCCTTCCACTGGTACGAGCGGCGGCGCTCGAAGTTCGGCGCGTCGTAGCCGTAGTGGCTGCCGGTGTTGACCAGGCAGCCGCCGGGGAACCGGACGAAGCCGGGCTTGAGCGCGGCGATCTTCTCGGCCAGGTCGCGGCGCAGGCCGTGGCCCTTGAAGGTGTCCTGCGGCATCAGCGAGACCATGTCGAGACGCAGCGTGCCGGTGCCACCGCCGGTGACCAGCAACCTGCCGGTCGTCGAGGTCTTCTTCGCGCGGATCGTGCCGGTGTAGCGTGCCCAGCCGTCACCGCGGACCTGGACCTGCACCGGATCGCCCAGGGCGGCTCCGGCGGGGTCGGTGACGGTGGCGGTGAGCGGGGTGCTCGCCTGGTCGGTGCGCGCCCAGACGGAGAAGTCGTAGCGCTGACCGGTCTGCACGGCGATGCCGCTGTTGTAGCCGGAGTTGATGACCCCGGCGGGTAGGCCCAGCTTCAGGTAGCGGCGGTTGCGCTCGTTCATCCGGCCGGTGTCGTCGGCGAGGTCCACGATGCCGCTGTGCGGTGCCCAGGAGGTCAGGCCGTGATAGCTCGCGTTGTCCGCCGGGTCGTACTCGAACGAGCGGTTCTGCACGAGCTCGGCGTACAGGCCGCCGTCGGCGGCGCGGTTGATGTCCTCGAAGAAGACGCCGTACATCGAGTCGTCGATGGACGCGCCCTTCTTCGTGGCGTCGATCTTGAGCGTGTAGTCGGTGTCGGCGGCCGCTCCCGATCCGGGAACGGCGACCAGGAGACTGGCCGCGAGAGCGGCGCTCAGCAGGACGTGCTTGCGGGACACGGGTTTTCCTCCCCAAGCTCGGAAGTGAGCGTTAACATAGGGCTGCGAACTCGTTACGAGCAAGACCTTGACGCAACAGTTGTGAGCGTTCACTCTTGTCCACCTGACAACCGCGGACACGCGGTCGAGCTCCGCGACACCGTCGTCACCCCGGAGGAACCCCAGTGCTGAAGAAGATCACGACAGTCGCCAGCGTGGTCCTGCTGAGCGCGCTCACCGCGTGCGGTTCGGGAGGTGGTGGCAACGCAGGTTCGACTACGCCCGGCGGCACCATCACCATGGGCTTCGCCCAGGTGGGAGCGGAAAGCGGCTGGCGCACCGCCAACACCAAGTCGATCCAGGACGAGGCCAAGGCGGCCGGGATCGACCTGAAGTTCTCCGACGCGCAGCAGAAGCAGGAGAACCAGATCAAGGCGATCCGCTCCTACATCCAGCAGAAGGTCTCGGTGATCGCGTTCAGCCCGGTCGTGGAGACCGGCTGGGACACCGTGCTGCTGGAAGCCAAGCGCGCCAACATCCCGGTCATCCTCACCGACCGCTCGATCGATTCCGACGACACGTCGCTGTACGAGACGTTCCTCGGTTCGGACTTCGTCGAGGAGGGCCGCAAGGCCGGCGACTGGCTGGTGGCCAACGCCTCCGGCCCGACCAACGTCGTGGAGCTGCAGGGCACCACGGGCGCGGCACCCGCGAACGACCGCAAGAAGGGCTTCGAGGAGAAGATCGCCTCCAAGCCGGACATCAAGGTCGTGGCGTCGCAGACCGGTGACTTCACGCGGTCCGGCGGCAAGCAGGTCATGGAGGCCTTCCTCAAGTCCCAGCCGAAGATCGACGTGGTGTACGCGCACAACGACGACATGGGCCTGGGCGCGATCGAGGCGATCAAGGCCGCCGGCAAGGTGCCCGGCAAGGACATCAAGATCATCACCGTGGACGCGGTGAAGGACGGCATGCAGGCGCTGGCCAACGGCGAGATCAACTTCATCGTCGAGTGCAACCCGTTGCTGGGCAAGCAGCTGATGGAGCTCGCGAAGAAGGTCGTGGCCGGCGAGCAGGTGCCGGAGCGGGTCGTGACCGAGGAGGGCACGTTCACGCAGGAGCAGGCGAAGACCGTGCTCCCGCAGCGCCAGTACTGATTTTCGGTAGCCAGGCCCTGTCCTGCAGGTCCGTTCGATGAGAGTCACGGTCGCGGACGAGACCTGCAGGACAGGGCCTAGACCCCAGAGACCCCGCGGGGCCCGTCATCGCGCGCATCCGCGTGACGGGTCCCGCGGCCCCATCGACGAAGGCCAGAGCCCATGACCGAGTCACCGCCACCTGTCGTCGAGATGCGGGGCATCAGCCTCGCGTTTCCCGGCGTGAAGGCGTTGCAGGACGTCGACTTCCGGCTGTTCCCCGGTGAGGTGCACGCCCTCATGGGCGAGAACGGCGCCGGGAAGTCCACCCTCATCAAGACCTTGACCGGCGTGCACAGGCCGGACGCCGGCGAGGTCGTGCTGGCGGGCGAGAACGTCGCGTTCTCGTCCCCCGGCGAGGCCCAGCACGCCGGGATCAGCACGGTGTACCAGGAGGTCAACCTCTGCGCGAACCTCACGGTCGCGGAGAACATCCTGCTGGGCCGGGAGCCTCGTCGCCTCGGCGGCATCGACTTCCCGGCGATGCGGCGCCGTGCCGCGGAGGTGCTGGCGCGCATCGGCGTGCACATCGACCCGGCGTCGAGCCTGAGCGAACACCCGATCGCGGTGCAGCAACTGGTCGCCATCGCCCGTGCGATCGCGGTCGACTGCAGCGTGCTCGTGCTCGACGAGCCGACGTCCAGTCTGGACGCGGGCGAGGTCGCGGAGCTGTTCCGCATCATGCGGGTGCTGCGCGACGAGGGCGTGGCGATCCTGTTCGTGTCGCACTTCCTCGACCAGGTCTACGAGATCTCCGACCGGATGACGGTGCTGCGCAACGGAGCGCTCGTCGGCGAGCACCTCACCGCCGACGTGGACCGGCGCACGCTCATCGCGCAGATGATCGGCCGCGACCTCGGCGCGCTGGAGGCCATCGAGGACGCCGCCGAGAAGCGCAAGCCCAGTGGACCGGCGCTGGTGCAGGCCGAGGGACTCGGCAAGCGCGGCGCGATCGAACCGTTCGACCTCGACATCCGGGCGGGTGAGGTCGTCGGCCTCGCCGGTCTGCTCGGGTCGGGCCGCACCGAACTCGCCCGGCTGCTGTTCGGCGCCGACCGCGCGGACTCGGGCCGGGTGCTGGTGGACGGGGCGCCGCTGCGCCTGCGCGGACCACGTTCGGCGATCGCGGCGGGCATCGCGTTCAGCTCCGAGGACCGCAAGGGCGAGGGCGTCGTCGCGGACCTGTCGATCCGCGACAACCTGGTGCTCGCGATGCAGGCGGCCCGCGGCTGGACGCGTCCGCTGTCGCGCAGGACCAAGGACCAGCTGGTCGAGAAGTACCTGAAGGCACTGGACATCCGGCCCGCCAACCCGGACGCGCTGGTGCGCACCCTGTCCGGCGGCAACCAGCAGAAGGTGCTCCTCGCGCGCTGGCTCGTCACCGAGCCGCGGCTGCTGATCCTGGACGAGCCGACCAGGGGCATCGACATCGGCGCGAAGGCCCAGATCCAGCAGCTCGTCACCACCCTCGCCGCAGAGGGCACCGCGATCCTGTTCATCTCCGCGGAACTGGAGGAGGTCGTGCGCATCGCCGACCGGATCGTCGTGCTGCGCGACCGGCGCAAGATCGCCGAGCTGGACGGCTCGGTGACCGGCGTGGACGAGGTCGTCGAGCTGATCGCGGGCGGGGCCGCACCGGAGAAGGTGGTGTCGTGAACAGCCAGGACGAACTCACCGCCGCTCGCGGCCGGACCGCACCGGAAGAGGTGACCCCATGAAGAACCGGTTGCTGTGGCCGCTGCTGGCGCTGGTCGCGCTGTTGCTGCTCAACCTCGCCGTGACCCCGTCGTTCTTCGCGTTGCGCATCCAGGACGGCCACCTCTACGGCGGCCTCGTCGACGTGCTGAAGAACGGCGCGCCGACCCTGCTGATCGCCCTCGGCATGACGCTGGTGATCGCCACCCGCGGCATCGACCTCTCCGTCGGCGCGGTGGCGGCGATCGCGGGTGCGGTGACGTGTGTCCACATCGGAACGTCGGGCAGCGCCGCTACCGCGTTCGCCGGCATGGCGATCGCACTGGTGCTGTGCGCGGTTCTGGGGCTGTGGAACGGGTTCCTGGTGGCAGGGCTGGGCATCCAGCCGATCATCGCGACCCTGGTGCTGATGACGGCGGGACGTGGCGTGGCCATGCTCGTGACCGAGGGGCAGATCGTCACGGTCAACAACACCGCCTACCGCCAGGTCGGCGCCGGGTTCGTGGTGCTGCCGGTCTCGATCCTGATCGCCCTGCTGGTGCTCGGGCTGGTGGCGTTCGCGACCCGGAAGACCGCGCTCGGCATGCTGATCGAGGCCGTCGGGGTCAACCCCGAGGCGTCGCGGCTGGCCGGGGTGCGGTCCCGCACGATCATCTGGACCGTCTACGTGTTCGCCGCGGTGTGCGCGGGCATCGCCGGGCTGATGATCAGTTCCAACGTCAGCGCGGCCGACGCCAACAACGCCGGGCTGTGGATCGAGATGGACGCGATCCTCGCCGTCGTCATCGGCGGCACGTCGCTCGCCGGAGGGCGCTACTCGCTCACCGGCACGTTGCTCGGCGCGCTGATCATCCAGACCCTCACCACCACCGTCTACACGATCGGCGTCGCCCCGGAGGTGACGCTGGTCTTCAAGGCGATCGTCGTCATCGCCGTGTGCCTGGTCCAGGCGCCGAAGGCCCGTGCCGCACTGAGCTTCCGGAAGGTGGCCGTCTCATCATGACCACTCTCACCCAACGGGTGCCCTCGCGGTTCCTGCCGGTGCTCGCGACCGTCGTGCTGTTCGTCCTCGCGTTCGGCGCCGGCTCGGCGCGCTACGACGGGTTCGCGTCCGGTCAGGTGATCGCGAACCTGTTCATCGACAACGCCTTCCTGATCGTGCTCGCCGCCGGCATGACGTTCGTGATCCTGAGCGGCGGCATCGACCTGTCCGTCGGCTCGGTCGTCGCGCTGTCCACGATGGTCACGGCCTCGGGTCTGCAGGCGGGGTGGCCCGTGCCGCTGGTGGTCCTCGCGGTGCTGCTCACCGGCTCCACGCTCGGCCTGCTGATGGGCCTGGTGATCCACAAGTTCGACATCCAGCCGTTCATCGTCACGCTCGCCGGCATGTTCCTCGCCCGCGGCCTGTGCTTCCTGATCAGCGTGGAGTCCGTGTCCATCAAGGACAAGACGTTCCGCGCCGTCGCCACCACCGCGATCGAACTGCCCGGCGGCGTGACCATCACCTACAACGTGGTGATCGCGTTGCTGGTCGTCGCCGCGGCGATGTACGTGCTGCACCGCACCCGCTTCGGCCGCACGGTCTACGCGGTCGGCGGCAACGAGTCGTCCGCGCTGCTGATGGGTCTGCCGACCACCCGCGTCAAGGTGGGCGTCTACGTCATCAGCGGCCTGTGCTCGTCGCTGGCCGGTCTGCTGTTCAGCCTCTACATGCTGTCCGGCTACGGCCTGCACGCCGTCGGCATGGAACTGGACGCCATCGCGGCCGTCGTCATCGGCGGAACGCTGCTGGCGGGCGGTGTCGGGTACGTGCTCGGCGGGCTGGTCGGCGTGCTCGTGCTCGGCACGATCCAGACGCTGATCTCGTTCCAGGGCACGCTCAGCTCGTGGTGGACGAAGATCGTGATCGGTGTGCTGCTGCTGGTGTTCATCGCCGTGCAGCGGACTATGGTTCGGCGGTGAGACGCACCCGCCCACTGCTGTTCGTCCTTCTCGCATTGCTCGTGGCGGTCGTCGGCGTGGTGGTGCTGCGGGATCCGCAGAGTGTCGCGGGCACGCCCGTGGCCGGTCAGAGCGCCGCGCCCACGACCACGCCGCCCATGACCACCACGGCCACGTCGGTCCCGAGCACGACGACCACCACCACGACGACCACTCGGGCGGGCGCTCCCCTGGCAGGGAAGATCAAGCCGGGTGAGCCCCGTCAGGGAGTCGCGACGTTCTACGACTCCGACGGCGGCGGCGCGTGCTCGTACGACCCGGGCCCCGACCCGCTGACCGCCGCGATGAACGTGGCGGACTACGAGAACTCCGCCGCGTGCGGCGCGCACGTCCGGGTCCAGGCCGGCGGGAAGACCATCACGGTGCGGATCACGAACCTCTGCCCCGCACCCTGCCGTCCGGGTCAGCTGGACCTCAGCGCGGAGGCGTTCGCGCAGCTGGCACCACCCGTGAAGGGTGAAATCCCGATCACCTGGACCCTCGTCAGCCCGGAGACGTCCAAGACCATCGCGATCCGCTACAAGACCGGTTCCAGCCAGTACTGGTGCGGGATCCAGGTCCTCGACCACCGCAACCCCGTGGCCCGGCTGGAGGTCCAGGCGGGCGGGCAGTGGCGGCAGCTGAAACGCGCCGAGTACAACTACTTCCTCTCCGAGAACGGCGCCGGGTGCGGCGGAGCCATGGCGGTGACCGACGTTTACGGCGAACGCCTGGTGGTGAATGCCCTGTCGGTCAGGCCGGACGCGGTGCAGCCGACGAACCTGCAGTTCGCCCGCGCCGGGGAATGAGACGGGCACGGGAGTTGTTGATCGTGGACATGGCAGATGTGAAGCTCAGCCCGACCGAGTGGGTCCAGGAGCAGACGAAGAAGATCCTCGAGACCGGCACGACCGAGGGCATCCTGGTCCTCGGCAAGCCGATCGTGCTGCTGACCGTGCGCGGCGCGAAGAGCGGCGCCCTGCGCTACACCCCGGTCATGCGCGTGGAGCACGGCGGCAGCTACGCGGTCGTCGCCTCCAAGGGCGGCGCGCCCGAGCACCCGACCTGGTACTACAACATCAAAGCCCACCCGGAGATCGTCCTGCAGGACGGCACCGAGGTGAAGGAGTACGTCGCGCGCGAGGTCGACGGCGCCGAGCGGGCCGAGTGGTGGGAGCGCGCCGTCGCGGCCTACCCCAGCTACGCCGAGTACCAGGAGAAGACCGACCGGCAGATCCCGGTGTTCGTGCTCGACCCGAAGTAGGCGTCACCAGGCGAGGGGAAGCGTGGCGAGGTAGTCGCCGAGCTTCCCCGCGATCAGCCGGTGGTCGCGCGCGGAGAAGTGCCAGTCGCACCCGAGGCGGTCCAGCGCCGGGTCGCTGTAGTTCCAGTGGCGGACCCGGCTGTCGCCCTGGCCGTTGCGGTCCTGCACGACCTGGCGGACGGCGTCGGCGAACGCGCCGGACGCCTCGGGGACGCTCACGACGATCGTCGTGGCCGGGCCGTACCGGGTGCGCAGCTTGTCGAGGAAGCCCTGGTAGGCGGACTTGTACGCCGTGACCAGGCTGGTCTGGTCGGGCCACTGCTCTCCGGGGTTGAGGGCGGTGGAGAAGTCGTTGGTGCCCAGGCCGACCACGACCAGCTGCGGCCGCCACGTGCCGGGGTTGCGTCACACGTCGCCTTCGACGTGCAGCAACGCCCGGTCGTAGTAGGTGCGGTAGCTGGTTCCCGGCGTGTGCCCATTGTAGTTGCGCACCACGCCCAGCCCGGAGAACGCGTTGACCTGGTAGTCGGCGTTCAGCGCCTTCGCGGCGAGCGCTCCGAAGCTGATGTCGGTGTTGGTGTTGCGTGCGACCCCGCCGTTGGCGGAGCAGTCGCGGGTGGTCGAGAGGTTGCCGTAGCCCGCGGTCAGGGAGTCGCCGATGAACTCGACCTGGCGGGTCCGGGGCGCGGGCTTGGCGAGGATCGTTCCGCCGTTCGCGGCGACGAAACCGCCGAACTCCCCCGCCGCCCAGGTGCTCTCGGTCCGCTTGACCAGCCGCACGCGGTGCTCGGCGTCGGTGAGGTCGCGCACCCAGTACGTCGTCCTGCCCGGCATCACCAGTGTCGCGACGGTCGCGCCGTCGATCTGCACGTCGTAGTCGTTCACCGAGTCGTCGAGGACGATCCCGACGCCGGTGCCCCGGAAACGGCCCTCGAAGTAGACCCCCGGCCAGGTGTACTGGCCGGACGCGGTGACGCGGCCCGCGGTGTGCGCCTGGGTCAGCGGGTCCGGTGCGGGCGCCGTTCCCGTGCACGCCGTGCCGTTGAGGGCGAAGCCGGCGGGCACGGGGTTCGAGCCGCTCTTGGTGCCGGTGAACCCCAGTCCGGTGCTCGCGCCGGTGCGGAGGGAGCCGTTGTAGGCGGCGTTGGCGACTATCACGTCGGCGCCGGTCTGGCGCACGGTCCCGTTCCACAGCTGGGCGACCGTCTGCCCGGCACCGAACGTCCACGTCAGCTGCCAGCCGTCGACGGCGTCACCGAGGTTGGTGACGGTCACGTCGGCGATGAAGCCGCCCTGCCACTCCTGGGTCACCTGGTAGGAGACCTGGCACCCGGCGGCGGCCCCGGCCTGGGGAGCACCGCTCACCGCCGCTGCCGCCGCCAGGACGAGGACGGCCGTGGCCGCCGACTTGGACCGGTACACCTGCACCTCCACAGGACGTCCACTGTGGACGGATGAGGCCGCCCACCTCACGAACGTAGCCCAGACACCGCCTCGTTCCTAGATCTCGTTCCACAGCAACGTTCTTTCTGCGAATCGACAGCCGTGTTTCGACGGCGGACACGGATCAGATCGACGCCGTTCGACGATTTCCGGCCGCGGTCAGCGTTCCGTCACCGCGAACACCGGGTTCGAGTAGAACCAGAGGTCCTCCCACGGATCCGACTGACCGGCGACGCCGAGCGCGGGCCCGGCCGGGTCGACCGCGGCACCGTGGTGACCCGGTGCGCTCCGCTTGCCGTCGGTGCCGCGGACGCGGAGGTAGAACGGCCCGTCGGCGGTGATCTGGTGGACCAGCTCGACGACACCCGTCCGCTGCGCGACGTCCCAGGACTTCACGACCTGCACGCCACCGCGTTCCTCCTCGACCCAGGCGTCCTTGAGCCCGTTGGCGGACAGCAGTTCCCGGATGTTGTCGGCGGCGCGGGTGTACCGGGTGTTGGTGTCGCCCGCGATGACGACGGCGTTGCCCGCCGAGTTCGCGGTGACGAACCGGGAGAGCTCACTGATGTTCGCCCGGCGTGCGGCCAGGTCGGCCTCGGCCGAGCCGGCGTTGGCGTGCACGTTGTAGAAGTCGATCAGCACCCCCTCCGCCACCCGGATCCGCGAGAAGGTGAAGCCCTTGGGGGTCAGGCAGTCGGTGCCGTTGCACCTGTCCCACCTGTCGCGGGCGAGGTCGGAGTACGGGTGGTCCGACAGGGTGTTGAGCCCGTCACCGAACGGGACACCACCGCTGGTCGGCGTGCGGAACGGGTGCGTGTTGCCGGCGTAGAGCGAGGCGTGGTAGTTGAAGTCCTCCTGCACGTGGACGACGTCGTACGGCCGGATGCGCTGGCCGATGATCGGCGTGTTCACCCGCGGGTTGCCGCTGGACAGCCCTTCCGGCAGGCCGGCGACGTTGTAGCTGAGCACCGAGAACGTGCCGCTGGACGGGGGTGCCGCCGTGGCAGCGCCCGGCACCACCCCCGCCAGCAAGCCGACGGCAGCAACGGTTCAGGCCAATCGGACCATTCTCATCCCACGACTCCTGACGCCCGTTCGAGCTGACGTCCCGAGGGCAGGACGATGTGAATTTGATTCACATACCGCTGGAGTGACAACAACATGTACACAAGGCAACGCGAACGGTGATCCTAATTGGACTCGGTGGCCGCACCGGTGACCGTGCCGCCGGACTTGGTGACGTGGTAGGTGACCTTGGCGCCACTCCAGTAGTGGAACGTGAGCGTCACTCGTGCGCCGTCCCTGACAGCCGCGAAGAAGTCCGGCGTCAGGATCGTGCGGCCGTCGGAGTAGTTCGGCCGGAAGGCCCGGTCGTACTCCTTGAACGACGTCCAGTCGTGCGGACCGGCGTTGGTGCCGTCGTCGTACTTGGCCTCCATGGTGGCGAGCTGGTCACCGCGGAAGGCCGTGGGGATCTCGAACTTCTCCGTCGTCCCCGAGGCGCTGGACAGCACCGGGGTGTCGTAGGTGATGACGTAGAACCGCCACGGCACGCCCTGGGAGAAGCGGGCCGTCAGCACCGCGTTCGTGCCGTAGCCCCGGGAACCGCTCAGCCTCGTCAGCAGCGGTGCGGTCAGGGTGAGCTGGTCGCCCGAGATCGTGTAGTCACGGCCGCGCGTCAGCTTCGTGGAGCCGTGGTGGAGGTCGGTGAACTTCGTGCCGTTGAGGTTGAGCGCGACGGTCTTGGCCGTGATGGGGCTCGACTTCGCGCTGAACACCTGGTCGGTGTGCGCGGTGCCGGAGCGGGTCGTCCAGCTCGACCTGATCTGCGCGTAGAGCTCGGGGTCGTTCCACTGCCCGGAGGTGCGGTTGAGGTGCTGTCCGTTGTCCCACAACATGGTCGTGAGCTGCTTGGCGCGGGCGTAGTGGCCGAGGTGCTCGAAGAACTTGAGCTTCTCGCCCTGTTCGACGGTGCCGGTGTGGCGGTCGAACCCGAGCAGTCCGTACTCGCCGATGATCACAGGGATGCCGCGGGCGACGAAGCTGTCGTGCACGCGGTCGAACGAGTCGGTCAGGTCCTTCTGCGCGGTCGCGTCGAAGCGCGTGCCACCGGCGACGTTCACGCTGAACGGCCAGTAGCCGTAGTAGTGGACGGTCGCGATCAGATTGGGGTCGGCGAGCCCTCGGATCTGCTCGGCCAGCGGGTCGACGTACGTCTGCTCGGACGAGGTGTGCAAGGTCGGCAGGACCAGCAGGCGGGTGGCGTTGTTGCCGCCCGACCGGCGCACGATGTCGTGGAACGACGCGTTCAGCTCGCTGTTGAGCTCGATCTCCTGCGGCTTGCCGGTGCTCCCGGTGAACTGCGGCTCGTTCCAGCTCTCGAACGTCAGCTTCGGCCCGAACTCGGCGAAGGCGCCCGCCAGCTGCGTCCAGATGGTGTTGAACCGGGCGAGCACGCTGTCGTGCTCCGCCGGCATGTTCAAGATCCACTGCCACGAGTCGTGGTGGATGTTGAGCATCACGTACAGGTCGCGCGCCAACGCCCAGCGCACGACCTCCTTGACGCGGGCGAGGTACGCCGGCTCGATCACGTGGCCGGGCCCCAGGTGCGCGCTCCACGTGACGGGCAGGCGCACGCTCTTGAAGCCCTGCGCCTTCACGTTGTCCAGCAGGGCTTCCGTGATGCGCGGGTTGCCCCACGACGTCTCGTCGCTTCCCGTCGAGTCGAGCGTGTTGCCCAGGTTCCACCCCGGCTGCATCGCCGCGGTGTGCTGCGTCGCGCTGAGACGCGGGCCGCCGTGGACGCAGATGACCCCGTTGAGGGAGAACGACAACGGCGCCGTGTTGGCCTCCGCCCAGGTGCCGTGGAAGCCGAACTTCACCGTCGCACCGGTCGCGATCCTGGCGTTGTACCCGGCGTCCCCGGCGGTCACCTGGTGACCGGACTCGGTGATCTTCGCGTTCCAGCCGTGGCCCGCCTGCTGGCCGGACGGCCACTCCCAGCTCAGTTCCCAGCCGTCGAGAGCGGCGCCGTGGTTGGTCACGGCGACGTCGGCGACGAAGCCGCCCTCCCACTGGCCCGTCGTGGAGTAGGTGATCTCACAGCCGGTGTCGGCGGCCGCGGCCGCTGTCGCCGGCACGACGGAGGCCACGAGGGCCACCACCGCGCCGAGAACTGCTCTGCGTGATCCGTTCATGAACCCTCGCTCTCAGTTGAGCTGCTGGTACTCGAACCAGTCGAAGTGGACGGTTTCCGCCGCGGCGTACAGGCCGATGACGCGGCCGGTGAACCCACCGGCGACCTCGGTCGAGAGGTACTTGCCGTCGAGCGTGGCGAGTGGCGTGAAGGTGCCGTCGGCTTCCTCCACTCCGAACGACAGGGTGTCGGGCCCGGAGCGCGCGTCCCGCGGCGTCCGGGCCTCGTCCACCCGCACCACCAGCACCAGCGGCCCTTCCGGGACCGGCCGGGAGGCGACCACGGCGCTCACCGGTCCGATGCGGGCGAGCACCCGCACCTCCCCGTACGCGACCTCGATCTCGTAGTGGTGTTCCTCGTCGAGCCGGACCGCCAGGCCACCGCGGCCTTCCGCCGGGTCGAGCAGCGTGCGGGCGAGGCAGGACAGGTGTTGCTGGCGCCGCCCGGTGAACACGACGGCGGGATCGTCCATTCCGGACCCGCGGGCGTGCAGGGTGAGCCAGCCCGGGCGTTCTTTCGTCGTGCAGTGCTGCTCGGAGCGGTCGCGCAGGGAGATCCAGCACGGCCGCAGTTCGACGAGGTCGAAGTCGTCTCGTTCCGGCGCAACGGAACCGGGCGCGCCTGGCGTCAGCTCTCCGACCACCGGCCAGCCGTCGGTCCACGTCACCGGTGCCAGGAAGGTCTCCCGGCCGAGCACGTGCCAGCCGGGAGTGCCGCCGCCGGGCCGCACACCGAGCAGCACCATCCACCACGCACCGTCCGGCGCCTGCACCAGATCCGCGTGCCCGGTGTTCTGGACGGGCTCGTCCGTGCCGCGGTGGCTCAGGATCGGGTTGGCGGGACAAGGCTCGAAGGGACCGTCCGGCGACGAGGCGCGGGCGATCGAGACGCTGTGGCCGCGTTCGGTGCCGCCCTCGGCGATCAGCAGGTACCAGTGGTCGCCGATCCGGTACAGGTGCGGGGCTTCCGGTGCCTTGGCGCCGGGGGTGCCGGACCACAGCGGTCGCGGCTCGCCGAACGTCTCACCGGTGGCCGGGTCGACGCGGTACTGCTGCACTCCAGCCACCGTGCACCAGCAGTTGCCCTCGTCGTCCCAGGCGAGGTCGGGGTCGATGCCGCCGACTCCGGGCAGTGGCACCGGGTCGGACCACGGCCCGGCCGGATCGGTGGCGGTGAACACCATGTTGCCGCCGCCGTGACTGACGCTCGTGACGATCAGCCAGAACCGGCCGTCGTGGTGGCGCAGCGTCGGCGCGTAGATCCCCGCCGACGACGGCGTCTCCGGGGTCAGGTGCAGCTGGCTGGTGCGCTCCAGGGCGTTGCCGATCTGGGTCCAGCTCTTCAGGTCGCGACTGTGGAAGACCGGGATGCCGGGGAAGTACTCGAAGCTGGAGCACACCAGGTAGTAGTCCTCCCCCACCCGGCAGACGCTCGGGTCGGGGTGCATTCCGGGGATCACGGGTGTCACAGGGGACTTCCTCCCTGCAGCACAGCGCATCCACCGGCCGGCAGCTCCGGCACCGGTGCACCCGTCAGCACGTCGTGGGCGCCATCGGGCAGGGGCACGGGTTCGGTGCGGTGATTCAGCACGAACTGCCAGCGGCGGCCGTCCTCGCCCTCGCGGACGACGACCTCGACCCCGGGCGGCAGGCCGGACAGCACCGGGCCGACGCCGGCGGAGTCCAGCAGCCTCGACACCAGCGCCGTGTAGTCCGCGTCGTCGAGCCGCGTGGACAGGTACCAGGCATCACCCGCGCCGCAGTGGTTCCGGGTCAGCGCGGGAGAACCGGCGAGCGCGCCGTGGGTGTAGGTGGCGATCGTCTCCGCACCGTGTGCCCGCACAGACTCGCTCCAGACCGTGCCGTGCGAGGAGTCGGAGAGGACGATCCGTTCCTCGTGCCGCAGCGGCCGGTACTCCTCGACCCGGATGCCCAGCGCCTCGCGCAGCGGGGCGGCCGGATAGCCGCCGAGACGGGCGTGCCCGCGGCTGTCGACGACGCCGCTGAAGTGCTGGACCAGCAACGTGCCGCCGTCGGCGACGTAGCGGCGCAGGTTCTCCGCGCCCGTGTCGGAGAGCAGGTACAGCGCCGGGGCAATGACCAGCCGGTACCGGCTCAGGTCCGCTTCCGGGTGCGCGAAGTCGGTGACGACCCCGTTGTCCCACAACGCCCGGTGTGCGTTCCGCAGTGCGGAGTGGTAGTCCAGTTCGGACGAGGGCAGGCCGTCCGAGTTCAACCCCCACCAGGCGTCGGAGTCGTGCAGCACGGCCACCTCGGCGGTCACGGTCGAGCCCGCCAGCTCGCCGAGCCGGGACACGGCCTCGCCCGTCGCCTTCACCTCGGCGAAGACCCGGCTGTCCTGGCCGGCGTGCGGGACCATCGCCGAGTGCCACTGCTCGGCGCCCGCCTTCGACTGGCGCCACTGGAAGAACAGCGCCCCGTCCGAGCCGCGCGCGATGTGGCCGAGCGAGTGCCGCAGGATCTCGCCGGGTTCCTTGGCCAGCGTCCGGCCGTGGTCGTAGACCGTGCTGGTGCCCTGTTCCATCAGCAGCCACGGCCTGCCGCCGCCGAACGAGCGGGCCCGGTCCGCGGCGAACGCCACGTCGGCCGCCGCGTCGAGGCCCGGCCGGTCCGGGTAGTGGTCGATCGCGACCAGATCGACCTCGCGGCTCAACGCCCACAGGTCGACGTTCTGGTAGCCGGGCTGCATCATGTTGGTCGTCACGGGCCGGTCGCTGTGCGCGCGGATCGCGTCCCGCTGCTCGGTGTAGGCGGCGACCACCTCGTCGGAGAAGAACCGGCTGAAGTCCAGCGTGAGGCCGGGGTTGCGGTGCCACTGGGTGGCGCGCGGCGGCAGGACCTGTTCCCAGCTGCCGTACCGCTGGCTCCAGAACGCCGTCCCCCACGCCTCGTTCAGCGCGTCCAGCGAACCGTGCCGGGCGCGCAGCCAGACCCGGAACGCGGCGGCGGTGTGCTCGCACCAGCACAACGTCACGTACTCGTTGTGCACGTGCCACAAGGCGACCGCGGGGTGGTCGCCGTAGCGTTCCGCGAGCGCGGAGGCGATGCGCCTCGCCGCCGCGCGGTAGGCCGGGGCGCTGATGCAGTAGGTGTCGCGGCTGCCGTGGACCAGCCTGGTGCCGTCGGGGGTGACGGGCATGGCGTCCGGGTGGGCCAGCGTGAACCACGGCGGCGGGGAGGCGGTCGGCGTGGCCAGGTCGACCGCGACCCCGTTGGCGTGCAGGCGGTCCAGGTGCGCGTCGAGCCACGCGAAGTCGTAGCGGCCCTCCTCCGGCTCGAGCAGGGCCCAGGAGAAGACGCCGACCGTGGCCAGGTTGACCCCGGCCTCGCGCATCAGCTCGTCGTCCTCCTTCCACACCCGCTCGTCCCACTGCTCCGGGTTGTAGTCACCACCGAAGGCCAGGCCTCCCAGGCGATCCGCGATCACACCTCCTCCCGCACGGGCAGCCGGGCGCCGTCGCGCAGGAACAGCGGGATGCGGTCGAGCGGGGCCGCGACGGTGATCGTCCGCCCGCCGTCGTGCTCCTCGCCGGTCCACGCGTCGGTCCACCGCGCGCCGGCGGGGAGGTGGACGTCCCGTTCGCGGGCGCCTGCCTCGGTGATCGGGGCCACGAGCAGGTCGGGGCCGAGCAGGAAGGCGTCCTCGACCCGCCACGCCGCCGGGTCGTCCGGGAACTCCAGGAACACCGGGCGCATCGGCGGCACGCCGGTCTCGGAGGCCGTGCGCATCTGCTCCATGACGTAGGGGCGCAGGCGTTCCCGCAGCCGGAGGTGCCCGGCGAGGATCTCGTACGCCTCCTCGCCGTACGACCAGACCTCGTTGGCCAGGCCGGTCATCGCGGGCTCCAGCACCTGTTCGTCGCCGCGGAAACCGTGCAGGCGGAACAGCGGGCAGAAGGTGCCGTACTGGAACCAGCGCACGAGGACCTCGCGGTAGGCGGGGTCGTCGGGGTCGCCGCCGTGGAAGCCGCCGATGTCCGTGGTCCACCAGGGGATGCCGGACATCATCACGTTCAGCCCGGCCTTGATCTGCGTGCGCAGCGTGGCGAAGTCCGTGCCGATGTCACCGGACCACAGCGCGGCGCCGTACCGCTGCGCGCCCGCCCACGAGGAGCGGTTGAGCGAGATGATCTCGGTCTCCCCGGCCGCGCGCAGTCCGTCGTGGACGGTCCGGGCGTTCTCGCGCGGGTAGAGGTTGCCGACCTCCAGACCGGGACCCGCGTGGTAGCGCAGGTTGTACTGGTGACCCGGCTTGAGCTCGGGCTCGCCCGCGTCCAGCCAGTACACGGAGATGCCGAGCTCGTGGTAGCCGCGCCGGATCCGGTCCCAGACGTACTCGCGCGCCTCGGGGTTGGTGGCGTCGTAGAAGGCGACCTGGGCGGAGTAGGCGCCGAGCCCCTTGTCCGGCCAGTCGGCGTGCGCCATCGGCCCGAACTCGGTGCCGACGAACAGGCCCTGGTTCAGCATGGGGTGGTAGTTCTCGCTCGCCGGGCTCACCGAGGGCCAGACCGAGACCATCAGCTTGACGCCCATCTCGTCCAGCTCGCGGACCATCGCCGCGGGGTCGGGCCACTCGGCGGGGTCGAACCTCCACTCGCCGAGGTGGGTCCAGTGGAAGAAGTCGCAGACGATCACGGACAACGGCAGCCCGCGCCGCCGGTACTCGCGCGCGACCTCCAGCAGTTCCTCCTGGGTGCGGTAGCGCAGCTTGCACTGCCAGAAACCGGAGGCCCACTCGGGAAGTTCGGGCGAGTGCCCCGTCACGTCCGCGTAGCGCCGCAGCACGTCGGCGGGCTTGCCCGCGGTGATCCAGTAGTCGATCTGGCGGGCGCTGTCGGACACCCAGCGCGTGCCGGTCTCCGCGAGCTCCACCCGCCCGATCGCGGGCGAGTTCCACAGCAGGCCGTAGCCGCGGTCGGAGACCAGCAACGGGATGGTGACCTCGGCGTTGCGCTGGACGAGGTCGACGACCGCGCCCTTCTGGTCCAGCATCCCGTGGGTGTGCTGGCCGAGACCGTAGAGCCGTTCCCCCTGGTAGGCGCGGAAACGCTGCTCCAGCCGGTGGTGGCCGTTGCCCGTCGCGGTGGCGAGACGCGGCCCCGGCCACCAGAAGTGGGCCGGCTCCTCGGCGAGGAGCTCGGTGCCGTCCTCGGTCCTGGTGAACGTCAGCGTGCCCGCGGTCGCTCCCAGTTCCGGGGTCAGGGCGCCTTCGGTGCCGGCGTCGATCCGGACGGTGAGCGCGCCGTGGACGAGCGTGGCGTGGTGCTCGGAGATCTTGACCTCCACCACGCCGCCGTCCGGGGGCGTGCCGAGCAACGCGCCGGGGAGGTCGTCGAGCAGCGGACCGGCGGGAGTGGCGCGCACGCGGACCCCGTCGGAGCCCCACGCCTCGACTCGGAGCGTCTCGCCCCTGGCCCGCCATTCGAGCGCGGTACCGAGGTCTCGGAAGTACTGGGGCATGCGGAAGCTCCTCACGTTCCTGGATGAGTGCGAGGTAGGTCAGGGCAGGAGTGGCGCGGGGCCCGTGCTCTCGCGCACGGTCAGCGTCGGGGTGAGCAGAGCCTGGTCGTCGTCCGGACGACCGCCGTCGGTCGCCGCGGCGAGCCGGCCCATGATCTGCTCCACGGCGACCCGGCCGAGCTCCTGCGCGGACCCGGTCACCGCCGTGAGCCTCGGCGCGAACTGCTCGGCGAGGTGGTCCTGGCACAACGCGATCACCGAGACGTCCTCGGGCACCGTCCGCCCGCTGGTGCGCAGCAGGGTGAGCAACGGTCCGATCGCGCCCTCGTTCTGCACCACGAACCCGGTGGTGCCGGGACGGTCGGCGAGAACGCGGGCGAGCGTGCCCGCGGTGCTCTCGTAGGTGCCCTCGCAGGTGCGGTGCAGGAAGCGCAGACCACGCTGCCCCGCCCTGTCGCGGAACCCGGCGAGCGTGCGTTCGGCATAGCCCGCGTGCCGGTGGTAGACCCCGGATCCGTAGCCGATGAACGCGATCTCGCGGTGACCGAGATCGGCGAGGTGGTCCGCGCACAACGCACCGGCCGCGACGAAGTCGTGGTCCACACAGGACACTCCGCGCGCGTCGTCGGCCAGCCCGATCAGCGTGGCCTGGGTGCCCTGCGCGCGCAGCACCGGGATGCGTTCGTCGTCCAGCTCGACGTCCATCAGGATCAGGCCGTCCGCCAGACCGCTGGCGGCGATCCGGCGGACCCCGTCCGGCCCCTCGTCGTTGGTGATCAGCAGGACGTCGTACCCGTGCTGGCGGGCCGCCGTGGTCACCGAGATCGCGATCTCCATCATCACCGGGACGTAGACGTCGGTGCGCAACGGCACCATCAGCGCGATGATGTGCGACCGGCGCGCGGCCAGCGCCCGCGCGCCGGCGTTGGGGTGGTACCCGAGCTCCCGCACGGCGCTGCGCACCCGGCGGCGGGTCTCCTCGGAGATCGCGCGCTTGCCGCTGAGCACGTAGCTGACCGTGCTGGACGACACGCCCGCGTGCCTGGCCACGTCGGCAATGGTCACCATGGATGTTCAGCCCTTGATCGCGCCGGTCAGGACGCCCGTGCGGAAGTGCTTCTGCACGAACGGGTAAACGATGAGCAACGGCACGAGCGTCAGCACCACGACGGCCATCTGCAGCGACAGCGGCGCCGTCTGGGAGAACGCCGTGCCGAAGCCCGAGTTGACCGAGCCCGGCATGCCGTTACCCCGGTTGACGTACGTGTACAGCACGTACTGCAGCGGCCACTTCTCGCTGTCCGTGGGCATGTACAACATGACGTTGAAGAACGAGTTCCAGTAGCCGACGCCGTAGAAGAGCGCCATCACCGCGGTCACCGCACGCGAGGTCGGCAGCACGATGGACCACAGGATCCGCCAGTCCCCCGCGCCGTCGATCCGCGCGGCCTCGATCAGGTCGGCCGAGGTGCTGGAGTAGAACGACCGCAGGATCAGGATGTTGAAGACGGAGATCGCGCTCGGCAGGATCAGCGACCACCACTGGCCGTAGCCGCCGAGCCCGGTGACGACGAGGAACGTGGGGATCAGGCCGCCGTTGACGAACATGGTGACGATCAACAGCGTCAGCAGGAATCGGTGCGCGAACGAACGCGATCGCGACAGGCCGTAGGCGCACATGACCGAGACAGCCATGGACACGACGGTGCCGACGGCGGTGATGCCGAGACTCACCAGCAGCGCGGTGCGCACGGTGGTGTCCTCCAGCATCACCCGGTAGGCCTCGAACGTCAGTCCGTCCGGCCAGATCACGAGGCCACCGGCGCGGTTGACCGCCCCCTGGGTGGACAGGCTGGTCACCACGATGATCCACAGCGGCACCAGCATCACCAGCAGCACCACGCCGAGGGTGAGGCCCTTGGCGGCCTCGCCGGCGACCGTCGGCGGTTCCTCCCACGCGGGCCGGGGATTCCGCTTCTTCTTGCGCACCGGCTGCGGCGCAAGGTTTTTCGCCGCCTCGAGCGTGCGTTCGATCGTCAGCATGTCGGTCATCTCCGGTACAACCCGTCTTCGCCGAAGGCGTGCGCCAGCTTGTTCGCACCCCAGATGAGCAGCAGCGAGATCACGCTCTTGAACAGGCCAGCCGCCGCGCCGTAGCTGTAGTCACCGGTCGCGATGCCGTAGTAGAACGAGAAGGTGTCCAGCACGTCCGCGGTGTCGTAACCCACGGCGTCGCGCTGGATCAGGAACTGCTCGAAGCCGACGGTCAGCGCGTTGCCCAGGCGCAGCACCAGCATCAGCACGATGACGCCGCGCAGACCCGGCAAAGTGATGTGCCACAGCCGCCGCCACCGCCCGGCGCCGTCCGCCGCCGCGGCCTCGTAGAGGTCGGTGTTGATGGCGGCGAGCGCGGCCAGGAAGACGATGATCCCCCAGCCCGCCTCCTTCCAGATCACCTGGGCGGAGACCAGCAACGCGAAGGTGTCCGGGTTCGTCATGACGTCCCAGGTACCGATGTCGTTGTTGCGCAGGAAGTGGTTGAGCGCGCCCGCGCCGCCGAGCATCTGCTGGAAGATCGTGATGGCCAGCACCCACGAGAAGAAGTGCGGCAGGTAGACGACCGACTGGATGAAGTTGCGGACCCTCGACGACAGCACCGAGTTGAGCAGCAGCGCCAGCGCGATCGGCACCGGGAAGAACAGGATCAGCTGCACGAAGCTCAGGTACAGCGTGTTCTGCACCGCGTTCCAGAAGTTCGCGTCGCCGAACAGCCGCTGGAACTGGTCGAGTCCCGCCCACGTGCTGTACCAGATCCCGGCCAGCGGGTCGTACTCCTGGAACGCGGTGACGAGCCCGAACAGCGGGACGTAGTTGAAGACCAGCAGCAGGACGACGGCGGGCAGCGTCATCAGGATCAGCGACCGGTCGCGGCGCAACCTCACCCGCCAGTTCGGTCGCGCCGGTCGCGTCCCGCGGTCCGGCCGCGTCGGGGTCGCCGTGGTCACTGCCCGGTGCCGTGCTTCTGCAGGACGTTGTCGTTCGTCCACTGGATGAGCTTGTCGCCGCCACCACTGGTCTTCCAGCTCGCCACGGCGTCCTTCACCTCGGCGACCGACTTCTTGCCGTGGATGCAGTCCCTCATCGCGTCCTCGACCTGCTGTGCGGCGTCCGCGGTGGCCTGCGCCTGGGGCATGCTGATGTTCATGTTCCAGAAGACCGGCTTGGCCAGTGCCTTCACGTTGGCGGCCTGCCAGGCGCAGTAGTCCTTGGTGACGAAGTCGACGCCGGGGCTGTTGACCGCGGCGGCGGGTGCGGCCAGGAACGGGTAGGTCTGCGCCTGGACCTCCTTCTTGCCTGCCTCGGTGGCCGTCGGCACGCCGTCGACCATGGTGAAGTGCGTGCCCTCGACGCCGAAGTTGACCATCGTGAACTCGGCGGAGCCGTACGGCGCGGCGAGGTAGTTCGCGACGGCCAGGCACTCCTCGATCTGCTCGGGCTTCAGGTTGATGTTGAGGTAGCTCATGATGCTGGCGCCCGCGCCCATGTCGACGCGCGGCGTGCTCTTGCCGTCGGCGGCGATGATGTTGAACGCCCCGCGCCGGTAGTTCGGGTCGGCGGCCCTGCCGGACTGGAGGTCGGCGAGGTTCCACGTTCCGGTGCCGCCGCTGGAGATCAGCGTCTTGCCGCCGTAGAACCGCGTGTTGCCGTTGGCGTTGTCCCCCGCCAGCGCGTCGGGGTGCACGTACCCGGCGGTCGCGAGCCGGTTGTTCCAGTCGAGCGCCGCGTAGAACTCCTCGGTCTCGTACAGGTGGACCAGCTTTCCGTTGTCCACCCGCCACTTCAGCGGTGCGCCGAAGGAGGTGTAGAGGTAGCGGTAGACGTCGTCGAACGCCCACACGCCGTTCTTGGCGTCGGTCAGCTCCTTGCCGAGCCTCATCAGGTCGTCGGCGGACTTCACCTGGTCGGCGGTGATGCCCTTGGCGTCGAAGATGTCGCGGCGGTAGTAGAGCGTGCCCGCGATCTGGAAGCCGGTGGCGTGGGAGGGGATCCCGTAGAGCTTCTCGCCCCAGGCGCCGGTGCGCCAGGCGGAGGTCGGGATGGCCGCGAGGTTGGGGTAGGACTTGATGTTGTCGCCGGACAGGAAAGGCGTCAGGTCCGCGAGCTGGTTCCCCACCAGCCCGCCGACGTTCATCTGGGAGTTCCACCAGGTCGGCAGCTGGATCCAGTCCGGCAGCCGCTTCGAGGCGGTCATCGTCGGGATGATGGTGTTGTAGTTGTTGCCGTCCGCCGGCTTCATCTCCAGCTTGACGCCCAGAGCCTTGTTCATGGCCGCGTAGAACGCGTTGTCTGCGGGCGGAATGGTCCCCCACAGCGGCGTGACCGACGAGTAAGCGCCGCCCTTGCCCGGGATGCCGGACACCGTGGCGACGCGGTTCGACGGGTAGCTGAGGAAGCCGGGGTTCGTCATCACGTCGGGGCCGCCCGCGATGGACGGGATGTCCGGCTTGATCGACGTGTTCGGCACGTAGGCCGGTAACACGGCCTTGAGCGCGGCTTCCGAACCGACTCCGGCTCGCTGCGCCGGGCCACTTCCGCAGGCGGACAGCAGTGGTCCCATCGCGACGAGCCCGGCCGCCGAGACGGCGGCGTTCAGGAAGCTTCTGCGGTTCAACTCGTTGCCCATGGCGGAACCGATCCTTCATCGTTGAAGTGTCGAAGCGCTTAAACAGATGTCGGGGAGGTTAGTGACGCAGGTCGCATCAGACAAGACCGTTGACAGCAGAAACCTCTGCGTGACAACGTCGAAACGCTTCAACGCTAGCTCTGAGCTGAGGGGTCACCACGTGGTTTCCGAGTCCGTGCCCGCCGTCGATCGGCTGCCTTTTCGCGACTCCGCGCTGCCGACGCGCAAGCGCGTCGACGATCTCCTCGCGCGGCTCACGCTCGACGAGCGGATCGCGATGCTGCACCAGTACTCACCGGCGGTGCCCCGCCTCGGCGTGGACGCGTTCCGCACCGGGTCGGAGGCGCTGCACGGCGTCGCGTGGCTGGGTCCCGCCACCGTCTTCCCCCAGGCGGTCGGGCTGGGCGCGACCTGGGACGAGGAGCTGGTGCGCCGCGTCGCCGAGGCCACCTCGGTCGAGCTGAGGGCGTTCCACTACCACCGCCCGGCCGCGGTCGGCACGGGCAGGAACAGCCTGCAGGCGTGGGCTCCGGTGCTGAACCTGCTGCGCGACCCCCGCTGGGGCCGCAACGAGGAGGGCTACTCCGAGGACCCGGTGCACACCGCACGGATCGGCACGGCGTTCTGCCGCGGCCTCACGGGCGACCACCACCGGTTCCTGCGCACGGCCCCTGTGCTCAAGCACTTCCTGGCCTACAACAACGAGGACGACCGCTGCGTCACCTCCTCCGGTCTGCGCCCACGCGTGCTGCAGGAGTACGACCTCGCGGCCTTCCGCCCGGTGGTCGCCTCGGGTGCCGCCACCGGTGCCATGGCCGGGTACAACCTCGTCAACGGCCGCCCGTGCCACGTCACGCCGCTCATCGAGACGGAACTGCGCCGCTGGGCCGAGCCGATCGGGCACGAGCTCTTCCTGGTCAGCGACGCGGAGGCGCCGTCCAACCTGGTCGATCCGGAGCACTACTTCGACGACCACGCCGAGTCCCACGCCGCCGCCCTCAAGGCGGGCATCGACAGCTTCACCGATCACGGCGAGGACAGCTCCGTCCCGATCGGCAGGCTCCGCGAGGCGCTGGAGCGCGGCCTGATCGGCGAGGAGGACGTGGACCGCGCCGTGCGCCGGCAGCTGGAGCTCCGCTTCCGCCTCGGCGAGTTCGACCCCGATCTCGACCCGTACGCCACCATCGGCCCCGAGGTCATCGGCTGCGCCGAACACCGCGCCCTCGCACTGCGGTCCGCGACGGAGTCGGTCGTCCTGCTGCGCAACGAAGGACTGCTTCCGCTCGACGAGAGCAGCGTGGCAAGGATCGCCGTGATCGGCCCGCTCGCCGACATGGTGTGCGAGGACTGGTACAGCGGCACGCTTCCGTACCAGGTGACCGTCGCGGAAGGACTCAGGTCCGTCCTGGGCGAAGGCGGCGAGGTGGTCGTCGCGGACGGCTCGGACCGGATCGCGCTGCGCTCGCGCACGAGCGGTGAGCTGCTGGGCAAGACGGCGTTCGACGTCGTCGACTGGGGCGACGGCGTGCTGACGCTGCGGTCGGCGGAGTCCGGCCGCTACCTGGGTCTCCAGGACACGTCGCTGGCCGCCGAGCAGGAGCGGATCAAGAGCTGGGAGGTCCGCGAGACGTTCCGCCTCGTGCCCGTCGAGGACTCGGTGCTGCTGCAGAACGTCCTCACGGGACGGTACGCCGTCGTCGACCCCGTCGACGGCCGGGTGGGCGTGACCGCGGAGACCGCCGACGCCGCCGAGCGCTGGGAACGCGAGGTCCTGCGGGACGGCACCGCGGACGCTCTGGCGGCCGCCCTGTCGGCGGACGTCGCCGTGGTGGTCCTCGGCAACCACCCGCTGATCCACGGACGGGAGACCGAGGACCGCACCGGAATCGCGCTCCCGGCCGCCCAGGACGCGCTGCTGCGCGCGGTCGCGGAGATCCGGCCGGACACGGCGCTGGTCGTGATGAGCAGCTACCCCTACGCCCTCGACTGGGCGGACGAGCACCTGCCCGCCGTGGTGTGGACGTCCCACGGCGGGCAGGAGACAGGCCGGGCGCTGGCCGCGGTCCTGCTCGGCGAGGCCGATCCCGGCGGGCGCCTGCCGCAGACCTGGTACCGCGGCCGTGACACGCTGCCGCACCCGCTCGACTACGACATCATCAAGGCGGGCTGGACCTACCAGTACCACCGGGCCGCGCCGCTGTACCCCTTCGGCCACGGCCTGTCCTACACCGGCTTCGCCCACCGCGACCTGATCCTGTCGTCGAACACCGCCACGCCGGGCAGCGCCATCGACCTCTCCGTCACGCTGGCCAACACCGGCACCAGGACCGGCAGCGAGGTCGTCCAGCTCTACGTCCGCGCGCTGCGAGCTCGTTACGAGGCGCCGAAACTGCGGCTCGCAGACTTCCGCAAGGTCACGCTGGCTCCCGGCGAGAGCAGGATCCTGTCCTTCCGGCTGCCCGTGGACCGGCTCGCCCACTGGGACGTCACGACCGGTGCCTTCGCGGTGGATCCCGGCGACTACGAGGTTCTCGTCGCCCGTTCCGCCGGGGAGGTCGTGCTCGCCGCCCCGCTCGCGGTGGCGGGACCGGCTCCCGCACCTCGTGCGGGCGTCGGCCGCCTTCTCGCCGCCGACTTCGACGACCACGACAACGTGACCCTCGTCGACGCCACGCGCGTGACCGGTGACGCGGTGACCCCCGCCGACGCCGGCCGGCCGGCCACCCTGTCGTTCGGGCGGACCGACCTGTCCGGCGCCGTCCGGATCGAAGCGGAGGTCTCCTCGGAGAACCCTTTGGCACGACTGGAGTTCAGGACGGACGAGGGCGTGCTGGCCGAACTCCCGGTACCGGCCACCGGCGGCCGGTACGAGTGGACGACCGTCTCGTCGGAGCTGCCCGCACCGGTGACCGGGGTCCACGACCTGCGGGTGGTCCTGCACGGCTCCTGCCGGCTCACGTCGTTCCGCTTCTCCGCCGCAGAATGAGATCCGCACGCCGACCCGCCTGAAGGAGCCTCGATGCCGCTGACGGACGCCCCGCTCGACGAACTCGTCGTCTACCGCCCGGAGATGCAGGCACCGCCGGACTTCGACGCGTTCTGGGAGCGGACCCTCGCGCAGGCGCGCTCGGCCGGTGGCCCGGTGGAGACCACCGAGGTCACCGACCGGCACCTGCTGCGCACCGTCGAGGTCGCCGACGTCCGCTTCCCAGGCTTCGGCGGCGACCCGGTGGCCGCCTGGCTGCTGCGCCCGCGCGGCAACGACGGCCCGCTGCCCGTCGTCGTCACGTACATGGGCTACAGCTGCGGCCGCGGCCTGCCGACCGACCACCTGCTGTGGTCCGCCGCCGGGTACGCCCAGCTCGTCGTCGACAGCCGCGGTCAGGGCCACGACACCCCGGACCGCGTGGCGAGCGGGGGCACCCAGTGGGCCAAGGGCCTCATGACCCGCGGCATCGACTCACCGGACGACTACTACTACTACCGCCGCCTCATCACCGACTGCGTCCGCGCCGTGGACGCGGTGCCGCACCTCCCCGCCGTGGACCCGGACCGGGTGATCGTCACGGGAGGCAGCCAGGGCGGAGGGCTGACGATCGCCGTCGCCGGGCTGGCGCGGGACCGCGTCGCGGCCGCACTGCCGGACGTGCCGTTCCTGTGCCACTTCCGGCGGGCGGCCGAGATGGCCGGCGAGGGCCCGTACGTGGAGATCGCGGAGTACCTGCGCTGGCACAGCAGGCACCGGGTGGACCCGGCGTTCAGCACGCTGTCCTACTTCGACGGTGTCCACTTCGCGCAACGGGCCACTGCGCCGTCGTTGTTCAGCGTCGGGCTGATGGACCCGGTCTGCCCGCCGTCCACTGTGTACGCCGCCTTCAACCACTACGCGGGCGAGGACCGGACCATGACCGTGTGGCCGTTCGCCGACCACGGCGGCGGGTACGGGTCCAACCCGGTCACGCAGCTGGAGTGGCTGCGCGACCGGGAGCTGGCACCGTGACCGGTCAGCCGAAGGAGACCGAGTAGCTGTTGGTGGTGAAGTTGAGACCGCCGCCCGACGAGGTGATCTCGTAGCCGAACTGGACGGAGCCGACCGTGACGTCACCGAACCAGCCGCGGTTGCGGATCCAGTCCATCACCGCCTTGACGTTGACCGTGCCGGACCCGGTGTTGGACGTGCGGACGAACGAGAACACCTGGTTCGAGCCGTTCGAACCGCGGTGGACGTCCCAGGTGTGGCCGCCGACCGACACCGTCGTCACCCGCGCGCCGATCGGGCCGACGGGGCCGACCTTGTTCATCCACAGCATGATCTCGTAGGCGTGGTTGTCCGCCCAGATGTCGTAGGCGGTCGTGTAGGCGCCGGAGTTCGGGTAGGAGACGTTGAAGCTGCTCGACAGGCTCCCGAGAGAGCTGAGCCGCCGGTTCACCTGCCGTTCCGAGTGCGGGTAGGACTTGATCCCCCCGGTGTTGGGGTGGTTCGCCCAGACGCCCCAGTTGCTGTAGGAGTTGGCCCAGACCGTCTGCGGCCCGTACCCGCTGCCCCAGATGTTGTTGCGCACGGTGTAGCCGCCGTTCGACCACGTTCCCCACCTGTCCGAGGAACTCCAGGCCGCGGCGGACGCGGTGCCGGCCCCCAGGGGAACCGCCAGGACAGCCGCCATCACGACAACAAGTGCACGCACGATTTTCATATTCGATTCGTCCTTCCGCACACCATTGAACGGAATTCGCACCGCCCGAGAGCCGAAGCGGTTCGTTGAATTCAACCTAACATCGAAATCATCGAACACCGCCGCGCGAAAAAATTCGATGAGGATTGGGGAACCGGTGTGGCGCCGAATCCCGATTCACGACTCAGCCGACCTGCCGGGGCGGGGGCGCCACCACGAGCCTGGGCCCGGCCTGCCCCGTCCGGCTGAACAGCTTCGGCGGCAGCAGCGTGAGCGCGGGTGGCTTCTGCCCGTTCAGCTTGGCCATCAGCAGCTCGACCGCGCGCCGTCCCAGCACGTCGGCGGGCAGCTGCACCGAGGTCAGTCGCAGCTGCTCAGCGAGTTCGTCCGGGCAGATCGCGACCACGGCGACGTCCTCCGGCACGCGGCGTCCCTCCGCCCGCAGGCATTCCACGACCCAGCCCAGCACCGCCTCGTTGTGCACGACCAGCGCGGTCATCCGCGTCAGTTCTTCGAGCAGCGTCCTGACCACGGCGCGCACGGCGTCGCGGTGCCGTTCGGCGGGCAGGGCGGTCGAGGCGACACCGCGCCGCATGGCCGCGGAGCTGAACCCCGTGAGGGTGCGCTGCGCGAACCCGGTGTTGCGCGCGTAGACCGCTCCCGGCGCCCCGAGGAAGCCGATGCTGCGGTGCCCGAGCTCGACGAGGTGGTCGACGCACCGCGCGCCCGCCGCCTCGAAGTCCAGGTCGACGCAGGTCAGACCGTTGGACACGGTGGGATGCCCGAGCAGGACGGCCGGGCGGCCGAGGTCGCGCAGCACCGGCACCCGTTCGTCGTCCAGCCCCACGTCCATCACGAGGAACCCGTCCGCCCTGGAGGTGCCGGCCACCCGCCGGAGTCCGGCGGCCCCCTCGTCCGCGGTCACCAGCAGCACGTCCATGTCGTGCTCGCGGGCGGTCGTGACGACCGAGGAGGCGAACCGCATCACCACCGGCAGGTGCACGCCCTCCCGCAGCGGCAGGACGAGGGCCAGGACGTTCGTCCGGCTCCCGGCCAGCGCCCGCGCTCCCGCGTGCGGCTGGTAGCCGAGAACCCGAATGCTCTCCCCCACCCGCATTCGGGTTTCGGCCGAAACCGGCCGTTTGCCGGTCAGCACGTAGGAGACCGTGCTGGGCGCGACACCCGCGTGCTTCGCCACGTCCACAATGGTGACCACGTCGACACCTCCGGTCCCGCAGCGCCTGAGCAGAATGAAATCGAAGCGCTTCGAACGTGGTTTCAGAATGTGACACAGGCGAAACCCGCACGTCAAGCGCACTGCACCTGTTCGACGGCTTCGACGATTACCGCGCCGGAGTTCGACAGCTGTTCGACCACACTCCTCCCACGCACTACGATGCTCGCGACGAACCGGCGCGAAGGGCGGGCATGATCACGATCAAGGAGGTCGCCCACCACGCCGGCGTCTCGATCAGCACGGTCTCGTACGTGCTGAGCGGCAAGCGCAGCATCTCCGAGGAGACCAAGCGCCGCGTCGAGCAGAGCATCGCGGCCCTCGGCTACCACCCCAACGCCGGAGCGCGGGCGCTCGCCTCGAACCGGTCGCGCGTGGTCGGCCTGGTCGTGCCGCTGCACTCCGACCAGAACATGCCGATCATCATGCGGTTCGTGTCGTCGATCGTGGCCCGCGCCCGCGACCACGACTACGACGTGCTGCTGCTGACCAAGGAGGCCGGCCCCGGCGAGGCCCACCGCGTCCTCGCGCGGTCCATGGCGGACGCGATCATCGTGATGGACGTCGAGAGCGCGGATCCGCGCGTGCCGGAACTGCGCGACGTCGACGCTCCGGTCGTCCTGCTCGGCGTGCCCGACGACCACGAGGGCCTGAGCTGCCTCGACCTCGACTTCACCGCGGCGGGAAGGCAGATGGCCGGCCATCTCGCGGATCGCGGCCACCGCTCGATCGCGCTGATCGGCTCACCTCCCCCGGTCTACGCGCGCGGGACGAGCTTCGCGGCGCGGCTGCTGGCCGGGTTCCAGGGCGAGACCGCCAAACGCGGTCTGCTCGCCTCGGTCCACTCGTGCGCGGCCGGCTACGACGCGGTGTCCGGCTGCCTGGACGACGTGCTGCACCCGGACCGCGGCACCACCGGACTGGTGGTGCACAACGAGGCGGTCCTCGGCCCGTTGCTGCTCGAACTGCGGCGCCGGTCGCTGGACGTCCCCGGCGACCTGTCGGTGATCACGCTGTGCCCCGACGACGTCGCGGCGACCCTGCCCGTCCCGCTCACCTCGATCGCCGTTCCCGCGGAGGATCTGGGCGCGATCGCCGTCGAGATGGTGATGGCCCGCCTGGGCCGTGAACTCGCGCCGGAGGTGCGTCTCCTCCAGCCGATGCTCACCGATCGCGGCAGCACCGCCGCCCGCTGAGTTTCCGCGCCGCCCAGCCGGCAACGTTGTTCTCCATTCTCACGCGCGCCGCGCATTCGACGGGAATTCGACTCGAAAGCGTCGAAGAACACTTCTCACCGGTGCGAAAGATCTTCCGTGTTCCTCCGATAGGTCGTAGCCTCCCGGGATCACATCGACCGTTCGGGCGTACTCCTCCTGGTGTTCGCCGCGTCCCCGCAGAGGAACAATGACACGATCACGAGGCGGCGCGCGGCCTGTTCGGGCGACCAAATGGCCTGCGATCGCCGCGGTTCTGCTGATCGGCATCGCGGGCTGCGGCGGGGAGCCGGCGCCCCCGGTCACCAGCACGACGCCACCCGTGTTCCCCTCGATCATCGAGCCGCCGCTCAAGACCGCGTACTCCGCGACCGTCCAGAACGTCGTGGACGTCCGGACGGTGCGGCTCTCCGACGGTGAGGAGGTGCGCGTCAAGGGCCTCGCCGCGCCCGACGCGTGCTGGGCCGACGCGTCGACGACGTTCGCGAAGACGATGCTGCTCGAGAAGCCCGTCGAGCGGACACCGGACGGCGAACCGGTGGTGTCGCTGCGACTGGCGGACGGCACCGACTACGCGCTGCTCGCCGTCGAGATGGGCATGACGCGCGGCGAGAACCCCGACGACCGCGCGATGCGGGAGGCGGAGGAGTCCGCGTCCGCCAAGCGGCTCGGGCGGTGGGGTCCACCCTGTGTCGCTCCCAGTTCCGCCCCGCCACCGGCTCCCACCGCCCCGGCCCCGTCCACCCCCGCCGCTCCGCAGCCGGTGACCGGCTGCTCGGTCGCCTACGTCGTCACCCACACCTGGCAGGGCGGCTTCCGCACCGACGTCACCCTCCGCAACACCGGTGCCGCGGAGATCCACGGCTGGACGTTGCGGTGGACGTTCGCCGGAGGGCAGACGGTGTCGGAGATGTGGAACGCGACCCAGCGGCAGACGGGCAGGGACGTCGCCGCGACCGCGGTGCCGTACAACGTCGCGATCCCGGCGGGAGAGTCGGTGCTGATGGGCTTCACCGCGTCCGGGAGCAGCACCACGCCCCGCGCCTTCACCCTCAACGGGCACGCCTGTTCGCTCGCCTGAGCGGTCAGCCCGCCGCGACGATCCGCCACTGCTGGTGGACGCTGTTGCTGTCACTCCACCGGCCCCGCCTACCGGCCCGGCTACGAGGTGGTGGCGGAGAAGATCCTGGAGCTCATCTCCGAACTGGAGCTGCGCCCCGGCGACCGCATGCCGACCGAGAACGAGCTGGCCGCCCGCAGGGGGACCAGCCGGACCGTCGTGCGGGAGGCCGTGAAGATCCTCTCGGCGCTCGGCAGGGTGCGCGCGCACAAGGGCCGCGGGCTCTACGTCGCCAACGACGAGGGGATGCTCGGCGCGTCCCGGTGGGGCGGCTTCTTCCTGCCCACCGACCTCGACCACGTCTACGTGCTCTTCGAGTTCCGCCGGGTCCAGGAGACCGCGGCCGCGAGGTACGCCGCGACCCGCGCCACCCCCGCCGAGCTGCACACCATCGAGACCGCCGCCGAGATGTGCCGGCAGGACCACCTCACCGGTCAGGCCGCGCTGTTCGACCAGGGCGACGACGACTTCCACGCGGCGATCGCGGCCGCCTCGCACAACCAGTTCCTCGTCGCGGCGGTGCGTGAGGCGCGCCGCCTGCAACGCCAGTCCAACATCATCGGGCTCAGCGGCACGGTGGGCAGCCACACCGCGGAGGGTCGAGGAGCACGCCGCGCTCTACCAGGCCATCCGGCGCGGCGACCCCGAAGCCGCCGCCGACGCGGCCGCCGTGCACGTGGACCGGACCCTCGAGGACTACCGCCGGGAGATCCAGCGCCGCGTGTTCGGCCGACCTGGACCCGTCTTCCGGATGTGTGCTACAACCTCTCGCCGCTCGGTGTGATGTGTAGCACTGAAACGGCCGACCGCCCTAAGCCCAGCCACTCGCCGGAACACCCGGTCTCCTGCCCTGTGCCCGCACGGCAGGAGACCGTCCACTGAGGATCTCTCCGGATCGCCGCACCGCCGCCGGCTCCGGACATCGGCCGGCGTGAGCCGTGCCGTGCACTCGAACGGCCCACCCGCGGCATCGAGGACGACGGCGTCGCCTCGATGGCCTCGGCGGCCGCGGGCTCGGCGGCCGCGGGGCTCGCGACCCAGTTCACCTCGCAGGCCGGAGTCGGCAGCCCGCGAGCGGTGTTCTTCGAGGGTGAGTCCGGCCAGGTCGGCGTGTTCGGGATCGACGCCGACACGCTGCTGGTCGTGCTCGGCGAGCGCTACACCACGATGGGATGTTCAACGTCGTGGCCAAGAGGGCCTTGGCCCTCCTGCAACAGGCGGTCGCCGCTCGCCGGTGACCTGTCAGCCGGGAAGCCTCCGGTAGGTGAAGCTGCCGAAGTCCGCCCACGAAGTGCCCGGCGCGCAGTCACCGGTCACGTACAGTCCGATGTGGACGCCGGTGAACCCGCCCGCGGCCTGTGTGCTGAGCGCCCGTCCGTCGAACGGCTCGCCGAGCGGTCGCCACTCCTGCGCGGCCCCGGCGACCAGCGCCCTGCACTCCTGGCCGACGGCCTCGAAGCACAGCCGCACCGGGCCTTCCGGCAGCCGTGCCGCGGCGAGGAGCTCTTCGCGGCCACCGGCGCGGCGCACGAGGGTGACCTCGCGTCCGGCACCGAGCAGCAGCCGCACGTGGTGGTCGTTGTTCTGCAGCAGCACGAGCCCGGCCCACTCGGTCGGACCCGCGGCCTCGAACTCGACCTCGCAGGACGCGTGGAAGTCCTGGTGCTGCTGGCGCCGCACGACCAGGCTCGGCGTCACCAGGTCGTTGATCGACTCCGGGCGCACCGCCAGCCGGAGGTGGCCGGGCCGGTCCGTGAGCGACCAGAACACCTCGTCCGGTGTGCGCAGGAACGACCACTCGGGACCGAGCACCGGCGCGTCGAAGTCGTCGGTCGGACCGGCCTCCGGCCAGGGGTGTGCGGGCAGGTCGGGAACGTCGTACCGGGCCTCGAGACGCCCGGTGCCCGGGCTGAACACCGGGCCGCCCGCCTCCCAGGACACCGGCACGAGGAACGTCTCGCGGCCCAGGTTGTAGTAGTAGCCGCCGTACGGGCGGGTCGCGAGCAGCACCGCGAACCACTGGTCGTCCTGGGTGCGCACCAGGTCGGCGTGCCCGACAGCCGCGATCGGATGGTCGCGGCCGAGGTGCCGGTGGGTCAGCACCGGGTTGAGCGGCGAACCGCGGTACGGACCGGTGACCTCGTCCGCCGTCGCCACGACCACCGAGTGCTCGAAGTCCGTGCCACCCTCCGCGCACAGCAACAGGTACTTGCCGTCCACTTCGTACAGATGTGGTGCTTCGAGCCACACGGAGTCGCGGAGGGCGCCGGTCCACAGCACGTGCTCGTCGCCGATCAGCTCCAGCCGCTCCGGGTCGAACTCGCGCAGCCAGACCTCGGTCTGACCGGGCCTGCCACCGGGCACCTCGCGGGTGGCCGTCCACCACGCGCGGCCGGTGTCGTCGAAGAACAGCGACGGGTCGAACCCGTCCGCCTCCGGCAGCCACCGCGGCTCAGACCACTCACCGGCCGGATCGGTGGCGGTGACGACGAAGTTGCCGCTCTTCGCCGTGCCGCCGACCAGCGTGCACACCACGTAGAACACGCCGTCGTGGTGGCGGATCGTCGGCGCGTACAGGCCGCCGGACGCGCGCACGCCCTGCAACGGCAGCTGGGACGGCCTGTCCAGCACGTGCCCGAGCAGCCGCCAGTGCACGAGGTCTTTGCTGTGGTAGATCGGCAGGCCGGGGAAGTACTCGAAGGTCGACGTGACGAGGTAGTAGTCCGATCCCGCCCGGCACACCGAAGGATCGGGGTGTGAGCCGGGCAGGACCGGGTTCTCGAACCGTGCCAAGTGGAGGCTCCCGCTAGGGGTTGAGACGGGCGTAGGCCGGCTTCGGCCTCAGGTTCTCGTCGAACAGGCAGGCCGCGCCCTCACCGGGGAACACGTCCGGCACCCACGAGTGACGGTCGGTGAAGCCCCACGTGGTGAACTCGACACACCGCCGCACGGCGTGGCAGGCGTCCCACACCTGGCCGAAGTAGTCCGCCTGCGCGACCAGCTTCTCCGGCGTGACGGGCAACGGGATCCGCACGTCGGCTTCGGTGATCGCGACGTCCAGCCCGAGTGCGGCGAACCTGGCGATGTTCTCCTTGACGCCCGCCGGGAAGCCGTACATCAGCGACAGGTGCGCCTGGATGCCGACGCCGTGGATCGGGACGCCTTGGCGCTTCAACGACTTGACCAGCTCGTAGACCGCGTCGCTCTTGGCGTTGAGGCCCTCGACGTTGTAGTCGTTGATGTAGAGCTTCGCCTTCGGGTCGGCCGCGTGGGCCCAGCGGAACGCGTCGGCGATGTAGCGGTCGCCGAGCTTCTCCTGGAACACCGTCTGCCTGCGGGTGCCGTCCTCGTTGAACGCCTCGTTGACGACGTCCCACGCGCGGATCTTGCCGCGGTAGCGGCCCGCCTCGGTCCTGATGTGGTTCTTGACGACGTCCCGCAGCTCGGCCGCCTCGAGGTCGTCGACCCAGTCCGGCAGCTGGCTGTGCCAGACCAGCGTGTGGCCTCGCACGGACTTGCCGGTCTTCTTGGCGTACCTGACGATCTCGTCCGCGCCCGACCAGTCGTACTGGCCGCGCACGGCTTCGACGACGCCCCACTTCATCTCGTTCTCGGGCGTGACGCTGTCGAACTCCCGCGTCAGCACCTTCTTGTAATCAGCCTCGGCGGTCAGGTGCTGGGCGGCCACCGCGCTGCCCACGTACCTGTTCGTGACGCTCTTCAACGGCCCCGCCGCCGAAGCGGGAACTGTCTGGGACAGCACCACCAGAACGGCGATGCCGGCGGCTAATCGGGTTCGCACGATTCACTCCCTTGTGATTCAGCCCTTCACGGAACCGGTGAGGCCCCCGACCATGCGGCGTTCAGCGAACACGAAGAACGTGAGTGCGGGGATCATGGACAGCGCGGTGAAGGCGAGCACCTTCGCGGTGTCCTGGGTGTGCTCGGACTGGAACATCGCCACGCCGAGCGGAAGCGTGAAGTTCGTCGAGTCGTTGAACACCAGCAACGGCAACAGGTAGAAGTTCCAGCTCGTGACGAACGCGAGCACGGACACCGTGATCAGCGCCGGCCGCGAGAGCGGGAGCAGGATCCGCCAGAAGAAGCCGAGCTTGGCCGCGCCGTCGAGCAGTGCGGCGTCCTCGAGCTCACCGGGGATCGCGTTCATGAACGGCCGCAGGATCACGATCGTGACGGGCAGCGAGAACGCCGCCTCCGGAATCGCGACACCGAGCGGGTTCTCCAGCAGGTTCAGCTCTCTCAACCACAGGTACAGCGGCAGCGTGGCCACGCCGAGCGGGAACAGCAGGCCCAGCGTGAACAACGTGTAGAACGCCTCGCGGCCCCGGAACACGTAGCGGGACAACGCGAACGCCGCCATCGACCCGAGCACGACCGCCAGCGTGGTCGCGATCACCGCGATCAGCATGCTGTTGCCGAGCAGGCGCCAGAACTGCAGCGACGTCGCCACTTCCAGGTAGTTGTCCCACACGAACGGGCCGGGCAACCCGGCCGGTGAGGCGTTGATCTGGGCCGTGGTGCGGAAACCGCCCAGCACCACGAACAACAGCGGCACCACCGTCACGCCGATGACGGCGAACGCGGCGAGGTAGCCGACGGTGTTACGACGTGACATCTCAGCGCACTCCCGTCAACGCGCCCTGGGTGTCGCGACGCAGAGCGAACCTCTGGTACAGCAACGCGAACAGGAAGCAGATGATGAACAGGATCACCGCGACCGCGCTGCCGAAACCGAACTCGTAGCGCTTGAAGCCGTGGTCGACCAGGTAGGTGGCCATGGTCGTCGACGCGTTGGCGGGACCGCCGAGCGTCATGATCCACACCAGGTCGAAGAGCTGCAACGACCCGATGACGGACAGGAACACCCAGATCCTGATCGTCGGTCCCAGCAACGGGAGCACGACGTGCCGGGTGGTCTGCCAGGCACTCGCGCCGTCCAGTGCGGCGGCCTCCCGCAGCTCGGGCGGAACACCCTGCAGGCCGGCCAGCAGCAGGATCACGCCGAACCCGATGTACTTCCACGTGATGACCAGGAAGAGCGTGTAGAGCACGAGCGACTGGTCGGCGAGCCACAGCTGGACGAGTCCACCCAGGCCCACACCGCGCAGGATCGCGTCGACGAACCCGCCGGGCTGCAACATGAGCAGCCAAATCACCGCGGTCACGGCCTCGGACAACACGTACGGCGCGAAGACCACCATCCGCAGGAAAGTCCGGCCGCGCAGCTTCCGGTTGAGCAACAGCGCCAGGCCGATGCTCAGCGGCAGCTGAACGACGATCGAGAGCGTGGCGATGATCAGGTTGTGCCCGATGGCGCTTTGGAAGACGTCACCGGAGAGGGCTTCGACGTAGTTGTCCAGCCCGACGAAGTCGGTGAGCGGGCCGAAGCCGTTCCACGAGTAGAGGCTGTAGTAGCCGGCGACGCCGATGGGGATGAGGACGAACCCGACGAACAGCACCAGTGCCGGGACGAGCAGCAGGGCGAGTTCGAGGCGGGTCCGCAGTCGGGACCGCCGCCGGGTGCCCCCGGCCGCTGGCGCGTGCGGCACGGGGGCGGTCGGCGGCCGCGTGGTGATCGCGGCACTCATCATTTGTTCCCGGCTGCTGCTTCGCTCACCGATTTCACGATGGTGTCGGGTCCGCCCTGACCCGCGAAGAAGTTCGCGATGGTGTCGTTCAGGGCCTGACCGACCTTGGTCGGGAACGCGGTGTCGAAGTAGAACTGGAGGTACGACGCCTTGGTCATGGCCTCGGCGATCGTCTTGTGCGGCTCGCTCTTCAGCGCGGCCACCCCGGCAGGGGTCACCGGCAGACCGGAGTTGGTCTCGGCGAGGATCTTCTGCACGTCGTCGCCGACGAGGTGCCCGAGGAACTCCGCGCACGCCTTGGCCGCGCGGGTGGTGCAGGAGAACCCGTCACCGCCGCCGAGCAGCACGCTCGGATCGCCCTGCCCGCCCGGCACGCTCGGGAACGGGAACCAGCCGATCTTCGAGCCGATCTCCTTGTCCTCCGTGAGCGCCTGCATCACGTCGGGGTTCCAGTCTCCCTGCAGCTCCATGGCCGCCTTGCCGTTGGCGACCAGGCCCGCCGAGCTGCCCGCCCCCTGCTGAGCGGGCGTCCCGACGAACCCGTCCTGGAACGGTTTCGTGTCCAGGAAGCTCTTGAGGTTCTCGCCCGCCTTGAGGAAGCACGGGTCGGTGAGCTCGGTCTTCTCGACCGCCTTCTTCAGCGTGTCGACCGAGCACTGGCGCACCGCGAAGTAGGCCCAGTAGAACGCGTCCGGCCAGCGGTCCTTGCCGCCGAGCGCGATCGGCACGACGCCCGCGGCCTTCAGCTTCGTGACCGCCGCGTTCAGCTCGTCCACAGTGGTCGGTGTCGAGGTGATTCCGGCGCTGGCGAAGATGTCCTTGCGGTACCAGAACCCGACGGCGTGCATCAGGTACGGCGCACCGTACTGCTTGCCGCCGGACTTCCAGCCGTCGGCGTTCTTGGCCAGCGGGCCGATCCAGCCCGACGAGGCCTGCGTGATGTCGGCGATCTTGCCCGACTTCAGCTGGTCGGCGAGTGCTCCGCCGCCCCACTGCTGGAAGAGGTCCGGCGGGGTGTTGCCCTGCAGGGCGAGAGGCACCTTGGTCTGGAACTGCTCGTTCTGCAGCGGTTCGATCGTGAACGAGGTGTTCGGGTGGGTCTTGTGGAAGTCGTCGGCGATCTGCTGCCACTTCGACTTCATGGGCTCGGTGGTGCGGTTGTGCCACCAGGTGAGCGTGACTGGGCCTTCCGTGGAGGCGTCGCCGCCACCACCACCGCACCCGGCCAGCACGAACGCCGCGGCGGCGAAGAGGGCAAGGGGCTTTCTGGAACGCATTTCGGGTCCACTCCTGACGACGTCGGCCGGTTGGACTGCCTGTGTTGGGGCCAGAGAATTGCGTGAAATCCGTCTCGTGTCAATCGTTGTCGATAACGTTTTACACGGCTAGCCTGTGCCGGTGCCTCCACGCTCTCGCGTCACGATCAAGGACGTCGCCGCTCAGGCCGGCGTCTCGGTAGCCACCGTGTCCAAGGTCCTCAACCAGCGGTACGGCGTCTCCGCGGAGACGTTCGCGCGGGTCACCGCCGTGATCAAGGACATGGGGTACGAGGCGAGCCTCGTCGCGCAGAGCCTGCGCAACCACCGCACGAACGTCATCGGCATCCTGGTCGCCGACATCGAGCCGTTCAGCACCGAACTGCTCAAGGGCGCGGCGGATGCCATCCGCGGCACCGGTTTCGAGCTCGTCGTGTACTCGGCGGGCGGTCGCACCGGCGACCCGCACGGCTGGGAGCAGCGGTACCTCACGCGGCTGAGCGGCACCCTCGTCGACGGCGCCGTGCTGGTCACGCCGGCCGTCGACCTCGAAGGCCTGCCGGGCACACCGGTCGTCGCGGTCGACCCGCACACCGGGCGCGCGGCACTGCCCACCGTCGACTCCGACAACCTGCACGGCGGACGGCTCGCGACCGAGCACCTGCTCGCACTCGGCCACCGCCGCATCGGGCTGCTCACCGGCCGCGAGGACCTGAAATCCGCGCAGCAGCGCGAAACCGGCTACCGCGGAGCCCTCGCCAGCGCGGGTGTCGCGGTGGACGAGACCCTGGTCCGGCGCGGTGACTACGACGCGGACGTGGCGGCCGCGTCCGCGCGGTTCCTGCTGAGCCGCCCCGACCGGCCGACCGCGATCTTCGCCGCCAACGACACCACCGCCATCGCGGCCATCGACGCCGCCCGCGAGCTCGGCCTGCGGGTGCCGGAGGACCTGTCGGTGGTCGGCTTCGACAACATCCCCGAGTCCGCGCTGTGCACACCGCCGCTCTCGACGGTGCAGCAGCCGATACGCGAAATGGGCCACCGCGCCGTCGAGTTGCTGGTGCGGCTCATCAACGGCGCCGAGCCCGGCGAAACCCACATCACCCTGGGCACCGAACTGGTCGTCCGGCAGTCGACCCGCCCACTGACCCCCTGAGGTTGTTGTGACGACAGAAGCCACCACGCCGGACGAGATCTGGCGGAACCCGCACGCCCCCGTGGCCGAACGTGTGCGCGACCTCGTCGCGCGGATGACCCCGCAGGAGAAGATCGCGCAGCTGCAAGGCATCTGGGCCGGCATCGACGCCGCCGGCGAGATGGCCCCGCACCAGCACGAGTTCGCCGTGGCACCGCAGGACTTCGACGAGCTCACCCGCCACGGCATCGGCCAGCTCACCCGCGTCTTCGGCACCCGGCCGATCGCGCCGGAGGTCGGCGCGCGCACGCTCGCGCGCACCCAGCGGCAGATCATCGAGGCGAGCCGCTTCGGGATTCCCGCTGTGGCGCACGAGGAGTGCCTGACCGGGCTGGCCGCCTGGCAGGCGACCGTGTACCCCTCGCCCCTGTGCTGGGGCGCGACGTTCGAACCGGACCTGGTGCGGCGCATGGCCGCGCGGATCGGCGACTCGATGCGCCGCCTCGGCGTGCACCAGGGCCTGGCCCCCGTCCTCGACGTCGCGCGCGACCTGCGCTGGGGCCGGGTCGAGGAGACCATCGGCGAGGACCCGCAGCTCGTGGGCACCATCGGTGCCGCCTACGTCGCGGGCCTGGAGTCGGCCGGGATCGTGTCGACGCTCAAGCACTTCGCCGGGTACTCGGCCTCACGCGCGGGACGCAACCTCGCGCCCGTGTCGATCGGGCCGCGCGAACTCGCGGACGTGATCCTGCCGCCGTTCGAGATGGCGCTGCACGCCGGCGCCCGGTCGGTGATGAACTCCTACTCCGACAACGACGGCGTCCCCGTCGCGGCCGATCCGGAGATGCTCACCGAGCGGCTTCGCGGCGAGTACGGCTTCACCGGCACGGTGGTCGCCGACTACTTCTCGGTGGCGTTCCTGCACAAGCTGCACAACGTCGCCGCCGGACGCGAGGACGCGGCCGCCCAGGCGCTGACGGCCGGCATCGACGTCGAACTGCCCACTGTGGACTGTTACGGCGAACCGCTGCTCGAAGGCCTCCACTTCGACCGGGTGGACGTGGCGCTCGTCGACCGGGCGGTGTCCCGCGTGCTGGCGCAGAAGTTCGAGCTGGGACTGCTCGACCCCGGCTACTCCCCCGCGCCCGACGCGAACCTCGACCTGGACGACCCCGAGTCCCGCGCCCTCGCCCGCGAGGTGGCCGAGCGCTCGATCGTGTTGCTGCAGAACGACGGCGTGCTGCCGTTGGCCGGCAAGCGGCTGGCCGTCGTCGGCCCGCGCGCGGACGAGCCCGGCGCGATGATGGGCTGCTACTCGTTCCCGCTGCACGTCGGCGTGCACCACCCGGACGCCGAGATGGGCATCGAGGTCGCCACCGTGCTGGACGCGTTGCGCGAGGACCACGACGTGGTGTTCGCGCGGGGATGCCCGGTGCTCGGCGGGACCGACGACGAGATCGCCGAGGCGGTCGAGGCCGCGCGGCAGGCGGAGGTCTGCGTCGTGGTGCTGGGCGACCAGGCCGGCCTGTTCGGCAAGGGCACGTCCGGTGAGGGTTGTGACGTCGAGGACCTGAGGTTGCCCGGCCGCCAGGAGGAACTGCTGGAGGCGGTGCTCGGCACCGGCATGCCGGTGGTGCTCGTGCTGCTGTCGGGCCGGCCCTACGACCTGTCCCGGCAGGTCGACCGGCTCGCCGCCGTCGTGTGCGGCTTCTACCCCGGCCAGGAGGGCGCGGCGGCGCTGGCGGGCGTCCTCAGCGGGCGCGTCAACCCGTCCGGCAGGCTCCCGGTCAGCTTCCCCGGCGCGGGTTCCACCCAGCCGTCCACCTACCTCAGCGCCCCGCTCGGCACCCGCAGCGAGGTCAGCACGGTCGACCCGACCCCGCTGTTCCCGTTCGGCCACGGCCTGTCCTACGCGTCCACCACGTGGGTCACGGCGGGTTGCGAGGAACGCGAGTGGCCGACCGACGGCACCTGCGCGGTGCACGTCGTCCTGCGCAACGACACGGACGTCGCGACCGCCGAGGTCGTCCAGATCTACCTGCACGACCCGGTGGCGGAGGTCGCCCGGCCCGTACGCCAGCTGATCGGCGCGGTGAAGGTGGACCTGGCTCCCGGCCAGACCCGCACGGTCACCGCACGGCTGCACGCGGACCTCACCTCCTACACCGGCCGCGCGGGCCACCGCCAGGTCGATCCCGGCGACGTCGAGTTGCACGTGGGCACGTCGAGCGCGAACATCCACACCTCGTTGAAGCTCGCGCTGACCGGGCCGGCGAGGCAGGTCGGGTTCGACCGGGTCCTGACACCCGAGTTCGACACGCCCTGACGCCCTGAGGCCCACCTCCGCCGCGCCCGGTAACGTCCATTGCGGACGGACCGGGCGGGTGGAGGGACTTGCGGTGCTGGAGATCAGCGGACTGACGTGGGCCACGACGATCGGGGTGATCGTCGTGCTGCTGGCGGTCGACCTCGTGCTCGCGGCGTGGCGGCCGCACCGGATCGGCTTCCGCGAAGCCAGTCTGTGGTCGGTGTTCTACATCCTCGTCGCCATCGGCTTCGGCGTGTGGTTCGCGACCGCGCACGGCGGCGGGTTCGGCGCGGAGTACTTCGCCGGCTACATCGTCGAGAAGAGCCTGTCGGTCGACAACCTCTTCGTCTTCGTGATCATCATGACCACGTTCCTCGTGCCCGAGGAGCACCAGCACAAGGTGCTGACGTTCGGCATCGTGCTCGCGCTGATCATGCGAGGCATCTTCATCGCGGTCGGCGCGACGCTGCTGTCGTTGTTCTCGTTCATGTTCCTGCTGTTCGGGCTGCTGCTGATCTTCACGGCCGTGCAGCTGTTCCGGCACCGCGACGAGGACCCCGACGTCGAGAACAACATCGTGGTGAAGACCGCGCGCAAGCTCCTGCCCGTCACGGACGACTACGTCGGCGGCAAGATCTTCACCCGCGTGGACGGCAAGCGGTTCGCCACTCCCCTGTTCGTCGTGCTGGTCGCGATCGGCGGCGTCGACCTGCTCTTCGCGCTCGACTCGATCCCCGCGGTGTTCGGCGTGACCGAGGAGCCCTACATCGTCTTCACCGCCAACGCCTTCGCGCTGCTCGGCCTGCGCGCGCTGTTCTTCCTCGTCAAGGGCCTGCTCGACCGGCTCGTCTACCTGTCGGCCGGGCTGGCGGTCATCCTCGCGTTCATCGGCGTGAAGCTGATCCTGCACTGGGCGCACGTGGACATCTCCGCGAGCGTGCCCGAGGTGCCGACGCCGCTCAGCCTCGGCGTGATCATCGCGATCCTCGTGGTCGTCACGGTCGCCAGCCTGATCAAGACGCGCAACGACCCTTCGGCCAAGGCGCACCCCGGTTCGCTGCGCGGCCACCGCGACGAAGATAAGTAACACTTGACGATTCAGTAACAGCTGTCACACGATCTGGCGCATGGAACTGCGCGAGGTCGAGCCGCCACGCGACCGCCGGGTGCGCCGCACCCGTGCGGCCGTCCTGGCGGCCGTGGTCGACCTGGTGACCACGCGGGGCACGACGGCGATCACGGTGTCCGAGGTCGCCGAGTCGGCCGACGTCAGCCGGCGGGTCGTGTACCAGCACTTCGGAGACCTGGACACGCTGCTGCTGGAGGCGGGGCTCGACCTCGCCCGCCGTGACCTGCTGCCCCGCCTCTCCGGCCTCGCGCCGCCCGTGGACGCACGGGCCGAGACGCTCGCCGTGGCCAGGCACTTCGCCGACCACCGGGTGTTCTACCGCGCCCTGTTCACCGGCTCGTGCGCGTTCGCGCTGGACCGCGGGCTGATCAGCCTGCTCCTGCCGGTCAACCGGCAGGCCGTCGCACACCTGCGCGGACTCTCCGGCCAGACCGCCGACGACCTCGCCGCGTTCATCACGGGCGGCGCCGGATCGTTCGTCACGTCCTGGGTGGTGGCGGGAGCGCCCGATCCGGAGACGTTCACCGACCGCCTGCTGGGTGTGCTCTCCCTGCTCCTGGAGCATCGATGATCAGCCGTCTTCTCCAGCGCGGGCTGAAGCTCTCGCCGCCGCTGACCCGTGACGTCGTGGTGCAGCGGGACCTGCGCGTTCCCATGCCCGACGGCGTCGACCTGCTCGCCGACCGGTGGATGCCGCGCTCAGGTGGTGACGGCCTGCCGACGGCGTTGATCCGGTCCCCGTACGGCCGGCGCCTGTTCGGCGCGGTCATGGCGAGGCCGCTGGCCGAACGCGGCTACCAGGTGGTGATCCAGAGCGTGCGCGGCGGCTTCGGCTCCGGTGGCACGTTCGACCCGATGCGCCAGGAACGCGCGGACGGTCTCGCCACTCTCGAGTGGCTGGTGGAGCAGCCGTGGAGCGACGCGATCGTGCTCTACGGGCTGAGCTACCTCGGCCACGTGCAGTGGGCCGTCGCCGATCAGCTGCCGCCGCAGGTCAAGGCGATGATCCCGGTGGTCACGGAATCCGCTCTGACGCTGGAGTTCCTGCGTGCGGACGGCATGTCGCTGGAGACGCCGTTCGAGTGGGGCGTGCTCGTCGGCACCCAGCAACGCCCGCTCGCGATGCTGCGCAAGCCGTTCCAGGACAAGAAGACCGCACGAGCGCTGCACACGGTGCCGTTGCGGGACGCGGACGTCGTGGCGTTCGGCTCGCGTTCCGGCTACATCCAGGACATCCTCGTCCACGACGCGGACGCCGAGCGGTGGCAGGGGTTCGACCACAGCCACCGGGTCGCCGGCGTGTCCGTGCCGGTCAGTTCCATCGGCGGCTGGTACGACATCTTCCTGCCCGGTCAGCTGCGCGACTTCCAGGCGTTGCAGGACAACGGCCGCACCGCGCGGCTGACCGTCGGGCCGTGGACCCACACGGAGGTCATGGCCGCGCCGGTCCGCGAGGCCGTGGAGTTCGGCCTGGCGCACGCCCGTGGCGAGGCCCCTCCGGACCGCGCTCCCGTGCGGTTGTACGTGATGGGCGAGAACGCCTGGCGCCCGTTCGACTCCTGGCCGCCGCCGGGCTACTCGCCCACGCGCTTCCACCTCGGTGCGGGCGGTGTGCTCGGCTCGGAGCCCGGCGAGTCCTCGGTGGACACCTTCCGCTACGACCCGGCCGACCCGACTCCGGCGTCCGGCGGTGTGCGCCTGGCGCGGGACGGCGGCCGCGTCGACAACACCGCTCTGGAGGCCAGGGCGGACGTGCTCACCTACACCACCCCCGTTCTCGACGAGGACGTCGAGGTGGTCGGTGAGGTCGGCGCCGAGATCTGGTTCTCGTCCAGCCTCGCGCACGCCGATGTGTTCGTCCGGCTCTGCGACGTCGATCCGGACGGACGTTCGTGGAACGTCTGCGACGGACTGGTGAGTCTTACATCCGCGGAGGAACCGCAGTGCGCCGCTGTCCGGTTGTGGCCGACGGCGTACCGCTTCCGGCGCGGGCACCGCATCCGCGTGCAGGTCTCCAGTGGCGCGTTCCCCCGCTACGCCCGCAATCCCGGCACCGGTGAACCACGTGCGACGGCCACGAGGATGGTCGCGGCCACCCAGTCGGTCCACTCAGGACCGGAGCGGCCGTCCGCGATCGTGCTTCCCGTGCGCTGACGGACCGTCAGGCTCCGCCCTTCTTGTCCTTGCCCTTGCCGGACTTGGCCTTGCCGCCCGGCCCGGCCGGCGTGCCCCGGTCCACGACCTCGACCGGTGCCGGCGCGACGACCGGAGCGGTCGGCTGCACCACGACGGGCGTGGGAACGAAATCCGCTGTGCGCGTGGGGTCGGACGCCGGCGCGTTCGTGGCCGGCGCGCTCGTGGCCGGCGCGTTCGTGGCCGGCGGCTCGGACCCCGTCGAGGTGACGCTGTTCCACGTGCTGAGGCCCGTGCCGACGGCCGAGATGAGCACCACGGCCGCCGCGGCCGCGAGCAGTCCTCGTGACCGGGGCGGCTGGGCCACGACGAGAGTCGGCGGGTCCGCCACCGGAGAGCGCAGGGCCTCGGCACACTCGTGCGCCGTCGGGCGGCGGGACGCGCTCAGGGCCGTCATCCGGGACAGCAGCCGCACGAGGTCGAACGGCAGGCCGTCCGGCATCGTGGGCGGCCGGTGCAGGCGGGCGACGGCGGCCTCGACCTCCGAGCCCTCGTACTCGCGGTGCCCGGTCAGGCACTCCAGCAGCACCAGCCCCAGCGCGTACACGTCGGCCGCGGCGGTGACCTCCTGACCCCGCACCTGTTCCGGCGCGAGGTAGGCGGCCGTGCCGACGACGTGGTCGGTCTTGGTGATACCGGCCCCGCCCACCATGCTCACCAGGCCGAAGTCGGAGAGACGGGGGACCTCGTCGTCGTCGAGCAGCACGTTGGACGGCTTGACGTCGCGGTGGACGAAACCGCGGGCGTGCACGTGGGCCAGTGCGTCGGCCAGGGCCGCACCGACCCTGCGCACGTCCTCGACGGCCATCGGCCCGTCCTCGATCCGGTCGCGCAACGTCCGGCCCTCGATCAGCTCCAGCACCACGTACGGCGTCTCGCCGCCCGGATCCGCGTCGTAGACCGTGACCAGGCCGGGATGGGACAGGCCCGCGAGCGCGCAGATCTCGTTGTCGATCCGGCGTGCGTCCGCGAGGTCGTCGCCCGGCCGGAACAGCTTGACCGCGACGTCACGTGCCAGCAGCACGTCACGGGCCCGGCGCACCTGCGCGACCCCGCCCGTGCCGAGCACCTCGCCCAGCCGGTACCGGTCGGCGAGGAGACTCGTGTTCGACATGTGCGCGGCCTTTCCGTTCCGGGCGGGACCGCTCAGGGGTGCCCACCCGATCGGTGATCCAACCGTGGAGCAGGCTCCACCTGAGAACACCAGCAGGCTCGATCGATCGATCCCCGCCGCACGACCATCCTGATCAGGACAGATGTCCGGCGAACGAGAGAAGATCATGCCCAGTTTCACACCGGCCCTCGTCCTGCTGACAGGTGCCTTGTGCGCCGTGGCGATGACGGGAACCGCAGGGGCCGTCGTCCACGGCGACAGCTCCACCGAGCGCTACGAGTTCATGGCGTCCATCCCGGAGACCGTGCCCGCCGCGGGTGGTGCGAAGGGTGTGTGCGGGGCGTCGCTGATCCATCCCCGCTGGGTCGTGACGGCAGCGCACTGCGTCGATCCGGAGGGAACGGGAGCGGTGCCGGACGGGACGGTCCGCGTCGGCAGCGACCACAGGACGTCCGGCGGCACCGTGCGCGCCATCGACCGCGTGGTGCGGCATCCGGGCTATCGGCTCGGGCAGCCCAATCAGCACGACATCGCACTGGTCCGGCTCGACCGCCCGGTGCGCGAACGGCCGATCCGCATCGCCGCCCGGCCCGGCCCTGCGGGAACTCCGACCAGGCTGCTCGGTTTCGGCACCACGGTGGACACGGTCGACATCACCGAGGCCGTGTTCCCCGAACGACTCCAGCAGCTCGACACCCGGCGTGGCGCGGAGTCCGAGTGCGCGCCCGGCTACGCCGACGCGACGCGGTTGTGCACGATCAGCCGGAGGGCGGGCGCCATGGCGTGCGTCGGTGACTCGGGCGGCCCGCAGGTCCAGCGCGGCAAGCACGGCCGGTGGGAGTTGATCGGCACGACGTCGGGTCCCGGTGACACGGACAGCCTCTGTGCGAACGGCCCTGGCCTGTACACGAACGTGCCGGCGCACGCGCAGTGGATTCGCGTGACGATCAATGGCCCCTCGCACCGTTGAACACCTCGTCGCTAATGTCGTCGTGCGGCCGCATTCCGCCTTCCACAAGAACGAGGTGAACAATTGTGCGTGCAATTTCGGCGTTCGTACTGACTGCGGCCGCGGTGCTGGCCACCACAATGCCGGCGTCGGCGGCGACGGTGGAGGCCGCGATGACCGTCCAGTCGCAGGCCAAGCTGGAGGCGCGAGGCGTCGCGGTCGTCGTGCCGGTGCGGGTGATGTGCGAGAACGGCGCCACCGGCTCGTTGTGGGTGCAGGTCACGCAGAACGTGCGCGGTGAGCTCGCGATCGGCGACAAATACACGGCGAACGTTCCGTGCACCGGCGATCACCACAGGATCAACGTGACCGTGGTGGCGCGCACGAAAGCGTTCCGGCCGGGCGTCGCATTCACTTCCGCTTCGCTGAACGTGTACCTTCCGCCGGAAGGTTCGCGCACTGTCGAAAGCGACAGGGAAATCTTGCTCGTCCGTTAGTTCAGGGCCGCCGTCTGACAGCGGTGGAGGCGCGGACCACGAGCTCCGGCTGGAACTTCACGTGCCGGTGCTCGTGGTCCGGCTCGTTCTCCGACAGCAGCAGCTGGGCGGCGGTGCGGCCCAGCTGCTCGCGCGGCTGGCGCACCGACGTCAGCGGAACGGCGGCGGCCGCGGCGAACTCGATGTCGTCGTAGCCCACGACGGCCAGGTCGTCCGGCACGCGCAGGCCCTGCTGCGTCATCGACTGCAACAGGCCCAGCGCGAGCAGGTCGTTGGCGCAGAACGCCGCGGTGGGACGGCGCGAGGCGGGCAGGCCCACCAGCCGCTCCCCCGCGCCCCGGCCTTCCGCCACCTGCAGGCTCCTGGTTTCGAGGAACGTCAGCGACTCCGCGGGCAGGCCGGCGTTCGTCAGCGCCCGCACCGCTCCCTCGCGCCGGTCACGCACCTGCTGGATGGACAGCGGGCCGCCGACCATCGCGATGCGGGTGTGGCCGTTCTCGATCAGGTGGGTGACCGCCAGTTCGCCGCCGAGCACGTCGTCCACAGCGACCGAGCAGCGCGTCCCGTTCGTCGCCTCGCGGTCGACCAGGACGACGGGCGTGCCGCGTTCGGCGATCTGCGCGCTCTCCGCGTCGACCGGGGTGATCAGGATGCCCTCGACGCGTTGTTCGTGCAGCAGCTCCAGGTACTCGCGTTCGCGGCCGCCGTCCGAGGCGCTGTTGCACAGGAACAGCGCGAGGCCCGCTTCCCTTGCCGCGTCCTCGACGCCGCGCGCCACGTCCGTGAAGAACGGGTTCGCCGCGTCCAGCACGACGTAGGCGATCACCCTGCTGGTGCCCGCGCGCAGCTGGCGCGCGGACTCGTTGCGCACGAAGCCGAGTTCCTCGATGGCGGCCAGCACCCGCTGGCGCGTGGCGGGCGCGACGACGTCCGGCCGGTTCAGCACGTTCGAGACGGTCGCGTTGGACACGCCGGCGTGTTGTGCGACGTCGCGGATGCCCACTGACGGCTTCACCGGCGGCTCCTTTGTTGAAACGTGACAACGAATCGTACCCCGCGACTCTTGACATCGTGACGTAACACACCCAGAGTGCTCGTAACTCAGGCGTTAAAACGTTTCAACATCGAGGAGACGGACGTGGACCGACCTCCCGTGGTGACACTGGACGAGGTGAGCAAGTCCTTCGGCGCGGTCCGCGCGTTGTCCGGGGTGTCGTTGCGACTGCTGCCCGGCGAGGCCCACGCGTTGCTCGGGGAGAACGGTGCCGGCAAGTCGACGCTGATCAAGACACTGGCCGGGGTCCACCGCCCGGACGCGGGCCAGGTGCTCCTCGACGGCTCCGCGCGGCGGTTCTCCGGTCCCGCCGACGCCCTGGCTGCGGGCATCGCGATCATCTACCAGGAGCCGACGCTGTTCGGCGACCTGTCGGTGGCCGAGAACGTGTTCATGGGCCGCCAGCCGCTCGGGTTCGGCCGCCGCATCGACGTCACCGAGATGCACGCCCGCACCTCGGAGTTGTTCTCGCGCCTGGGAGTCGGGCTCGACCCGGCCCGTCCGGCGCGCGGACTGTCCATTGCGGACCAGCAGCTCGTCGAGATCGCCAAGGCGCTGTCGTTCGACGCCCGCGTGATCGTCATGGACGAACCGACCGCCGCCCTGTCCGCGCACGAGGTGCAACGGCTTTTCGGTGTGGTGCGGGCGTTGCGGGAACAGGACGCCGCCGTGCTGTTCGTCTCGCACCGCCTCGGCGAGGTGTTCGAGCTGTGCCAGCGCGCCACGGTGCTGCGGGACGGCGAGTTCGTGTGGTCCGGCGAACTCTCCGGCGAGACGCCGGACTCCCTGGTGCGCCGGATGGTCGGCCGCGAACTCTCGCAGCTCTTCCCCAAGCAGGACACGACGGCGGGTGACGTGCTGCTCTCGGTACGGCGGCTGACTCGCGAGGGCGTGTTCACCGACGTGTCGTTCGACGTCCGCGCGGGCGAGATCGTCGCCCTGTCCGGGCTGGTCGGCGCCGGGCGCAGCGAGGTGGCGCGGGCGGTCTTCGGCATCGACCGTCCCGACGCCGGTTCCGTGCACGTGGGCGGAAAGCGGCTGAAGTACGGCTCCCCCACCGCCGCGATGGCCGCGGGCATCGGGTTCGTGCCGGAGGACCGCCGTCAGCAGGGACTCGTGATGGACGCGTCCATCGAACGCAACGCCGCGCTGGCCTCGCTGGGCCGGCTGTCGAAGTTCGGGTTGCTGCGCCGACGTAGTGAGCGTGCTCTCGCTCAGGACTGGGCGGTGAAGCTGCGGCTGAAGTTCTCGAAGCTGAGCGACCCGGTCGGTGTGCTGTCCGGCGGCAACCAGCAGAAGGTCGTGCTGGCGAAGTGGCTGGCGCGCACCCCCTCCGTGCTGATCGTCGACGAACCGACACGCGGCATCGACGTCGGCACGAAGGCCGAGGTGCACCGGCTGCTGTCCGAACTGGCCGGGCAGGGCGTCGCGGTGCTGATGATCTCGTCGGAACTGCCGGAGGTGCTCGGCATGGCCGACCGCGTGCTGGTGATGCACGAGGGCCGGCTGGTCGAGGAGCTGTCGCGGGCCGAGGCAACCGAGGAACGGGTGGCGATGGCGGCCGCGGGACAGGCGGTGGCGCCATGACCGCCCAGCTCACCCCCGCCGTCACCCCGCCCGCCCGGCGCACCGCGGCCCGCCGTCTCACCAGCCGCGTCGGCCGGGTGCGCGAGCTCGGCATCGTCGTGGCGCTGGCCCTCGTCGTCATCCCCACCGCGATCGTCAACCCGCGCTTCATCCAGCCCCAGAGCCTGCGCGACCTCCTGCTCAACGCCTCGATCGTCGCGCTCCTCGCCGTGGGCCAGACCCTCGTCGTCATCACCCGCAACGTCGACCTGTCCGTCGGCTCGGTCCTCGGCCTGTCCGCATTCCTCACCGCCCAGCACTTCGCCGACAACCCCGGCACCCCGCTCCTGCTGGGCATCGGGTTCGGCGTCGCGGTCGGCCTCGCCTGCGGGGTCCTCAACGGGCTGCTGGTGGCACTGGGCAACGTCCCCAGCCTCGTCGTCACCCTCGGCACGCTGTACGTGTTCCGGGGCATCGACTACGCGCTGGCCCAGGGCAAGCAGGTCAACGCGGCCAACCTCCCCGACGCCCTGCTGGACCTCGGCAGCAGCCGCGTCCTCGGCGTCCCGGTCCTCGTCCTGGTCGCCGTCGTGGTGATCGTGGTCGCCGCCGTGTACCTGCGTTCCTACCGCTCCGGCCGCGAGCTCTACGCCATCGGCTCGAACCCGGAGGCCGCCACGCTCGCCGGCATCCCGGTCGCGAAGCGCACGCTCACAACCTTCGCCGTCTCAGGACTGATCGCCGGGCTCGCGGGTGCGCTGTGGGTGGCCCGCTACGGCACCGTCGACGCGGCCGCGGGCACCGGCCTCGAACTCCAGGTGGTCGCCGCGGTGGTGGTCGGTGGCGTCGCGATCTTCGGCGGATCCGGCACGGTGACCGGCGCCGCGCTCGGCGCGCTCCTGCTGGGCACGATCACGAGTTGCCTGGTGGTGCTGCAGATCCCCGCGTTCTGGCAGCAGGCGATCGCGGGCGCGCTCCTGCTCAGCGCGATCACCGTCGACCGGCTGCTGGCACTGCGACTGGCCAAAGCCCTGCGCACCTCCGAAGGGACCAGCCATGCGTAACCTCCTGCGGTGGGAGACCGCGCTGGTGTTCCTGCTCGTCGTGGTGGCGCTCACCGGTCAGGTCAGCACCGACGGCTCGTTCCTGTCCGGTGGCAACCTCTTCTACCTCGGACTCGACATCGGCGAGATCGCGCTGATCGCCCTGCCGCTCACGCTGGTGATCGTCGCGGGCGAGATCGACCTCTCCGTGGCGTCGGTGCTCGGCCTGTCCAGCGCGCTGATCGGCTGGCTGTGGAACGCGGGCTGGCCGCTGGAGACGATCCTGCCGACCGTGATCCTCGCGGGCGCGATGTGCGGAGCGGTGAACGGCCTGCTGGTCACGAGGCTCGGCCTGCCGTCGCTCGCGGTCACCATCGGCACGCTCGCGCTCTACCGCGGCCTCGCACTGGTGGTCCTGGGCGACACCGCGGTCGCCGACTTCCCGGCGAGCTACACGTCGTTCGGCACAACCCCGTTGCCGGGCACCGACATCCCGTACCCGATCGTGCTGGCCGCGGTCCTCGCCGTCCTGTTCGGCGTCGCCCTGCACGCCAGCTCGTTCGGCCGGTCCGTCTACGCGATCGGCGCCAACGAGGAGGGTGCGCGCTTCTCCGGCATCCGGGTCAAGCGCGTCAAGCTCAGCCTGTTCGTGCTCGCCGGAGCCGTGGCCGCGATCGCGGGCATCGTCTACACGTTCCGCTTCTCCAGCGCCCGCGCGGACAACGGCGTCGGGCTCGAACTGGCCGTCGTCGCCGCCGTGCTGCTCGGCGGCGTGTCCATCTTCGGCGGCAAGGGATCGCTCTTCGGCGTGCTCGCGGGCGTGCTGCTGCTGGGCGGCCTGCGCAACCTCCTGATCCTGCAGGACACCTCCACCGAGGTCCTCACCATCGTCACCGGCCTCCTGCTGCTGGTGAGCGTGCTCGCCCCGTCCATCACCCGACGCGTCGGAACCCTACGAAAGGCCGCGACTTGAACACACGTCTAGTGCTCGCCCTGGTGATGTCCGGGGCTGTCGCGCTCACCGCCTGCGGTGGCACCACGAAGGACAGCGCGGGTGATCAGACCGGCGGCGCCACCAACGCCGCCAAGGGCGACCCCAACGCGGCGCTCAAAGAAGGTCTGAAGATCACCTTCCTGCCCAAGCAGGTCAACAACCCGTACTTCACCGTGGCGCAGAAGGGCGCGGAGAGCACGGGCACGGCGATCAAGGCCGAGGTCAAGGCCACTGGACCGTCCGACGCGGCCGCCTCCTCACAGGTCACCTACATCAACACCGCCGCGCAGCAGAAGCAGGACGCGCTGGTGATCTCCGCGAACGACGCCAACGCCGTGGCGCCCGCGCTCAAGACCGCGCGCTCGCAGGGTTTGAAGGTCGTGACCTTCGACTCCGACGCCGCACCGGACGCGAGGGACGTCTTCGTGAACCAGGCGCGGTCGAACGACATCGCCGCCGTGCAGGTGAAGATGATGGCCGAGGCGATCGGCGCGAGCGGTGAGATCGCGATCCTGTCCGCGACTCCCAACGCCACCAACCAGAACGCGTGGATCGAGGTCATGAAGACCGAGCTCGCGAAGCCCGAGTACGCGGGCATGAAGCTGGTGGAGACCGCGTACGGCAACGACGACGACCAGACGTCGTTCCAGAAGACCCAGGGCCTGCTGCAGGCGCACCCGAACCTCAAGGGCATCATCTCGCCGACCACCGTCGGTGTCGCGGCGGCCGCGCGCTACCTCAGCTCGTCCGAGTACAAGGGCAAGGTCAAGGTGACCGGCCTCGGCACGCCGAACCAGATGCGCAAGTTCGTGCAGGACGGCACCGCCGGCTCGTTCGCGCTGTGGGACCCGAGCAAGCTGGGCCAGCTCGCCACCTACGCCGCCGCGGCGCTCGCGTCCGGGCAGATCACCGGTGCCGAGGGCGAGAAGTTCAAGGCGGGCGACCTGGGCGAGTACACCGTGGGCGCCAAGGGCGAGGTCGTGCTCGGTCCACCGACGGTGTTCAACAAGGACAACATCGACCAGTTCGACTTCTGACATGCGTGTCTGCTTCACCTTGCGGGTCCGCCCGGATCGTCTCGACGAGTACCGGGCGCGGCACCGCGAGGTGTGGCCGGAGATGCGGGCCGCCCTCAGCGAAGCGGGATGGCGCAACTACTCCCTCTTCCTCGCCGGGGACGGCCTGCTCATCGGCTACCTCGAGTGCGACGACTTCGACGCGGCGCTCGCGGAGATGGCGCGCACCGAGGTGAACGCGCGCTGGCAGGCCGAGATGGCGGAGTTCTTCGTCGGCGACGGCAACGCCGACGAACGGATGCGCCCGCTCGACGAGGTCTTCCACCTCGACTGAAATGCTTTGGGGAGAACAATGAGCGTGAAGGACGCGCTGCGCGAGCAGCGGATCGAGACGCCGTCGTGGGCGTACGGCAACTCCGGCACCCGGTTCAAGGTGTTCGCGCAGCAGGGAGTTCCGCGCACGCCGTACGAGAAGATCGACGACGCCGCGGTGGTGCACCGGCTCACCGGCATCGCGCCGACCGTGGCGTTGCACATCCCGTGGGACAAGGTTGACGACTACGGGAAGTTGTCTGAGTACGCGCGGGATCGAGGTGTCGCGCTCGGAGCCATCAACTCCAACGTGTTCCAGGACGACGACTACAAGCTCGGCAGCGTCTGCCATCCGGACGCGACGGTGCGGCGCAAGGCGATCGGGCACCTGCTGGAGTGCGTCGACATCATGGACCAGACGGGGTCGCGCGACCTCAAGCTGTGGTTCGCCGACGGCTTGAACTACCCCGGCCAGGACAACATCCGCGCCCGTCAGGACCGGCTCGCCGAGGCGTTGCGGGAGACCTACGACCGCCTCGGCTCCAATCAGCGGATGCTGCTGGAGTACAAGCTCTTCGAGCCCGCCTTCTACGCAACCGACGTGCCGGACTGGGGCACGGCGTTCGCGCACTGCCTGCAACTGGGCGACCGGGCGCAGGTCGTGATCGACACCGGGCACCACGCCCCCGGCACGAACATCGAGTTCATCGTGTCGTTCCTGCTGCGGGCGGACAAGCTCGGCGCGTTCGACTTCAACTCGCGCTTCTACGCCGACGACGACCTGATGGCCGGGGCGGCCGACCCGTTCCAGCTGTTCCGGATCATGCACGAGATCGTGCTGGCCGACGCGCTGAAGCCCGCCGCCGGCATCGCGTTCATGCTCGACCAGTGCCACAACCTCGAGCCGAAGATCCCGGCGATCATCCGCTCGGTGCTCAACGTCCAGGAGGCCACGGCGAAGGCGCTCCTCGTCGACCACAGCGCGTTGGACGCGGCACAGCGGGCCGGTGACGTGCTGGAGGCGAACGCCGCGTTGATGGACGCCTACAACACCGACGTGCGCCCGCTTCTGCGGGAGCTGCGCGAGGACATGGGACTGGATCCCGATCCGATGGCCGCGTACCGGCGGTCCGGGTACGCCGAGCAGATCGTCCGGGAACGAGTCGGTGGCGAGGCCGCCGGGTGGGGTGCGTGATGGAGCAGGTCCAAGCGCTGCTGGGGCGGAGCAACCGGCTCGGCGCCGATCCGCGCAACACCAACTACGCGGGCGGCAACACCTCGGCGAAGGGTTCGGAGACCGATCCCGTCACCGGGCAGCCCGTGCAACTGATGTGGGTCAAGGGATCCGGCGGTGACCTCGGGACGTTGAAGGAGTCCGGGCTCGCGGTGCTGAGGCTCGACCGGCTCCGCGCCCTGACCGAGGTCTATCCGGGCGTGGAGCGCGAGGACGAGATGGTCGCCGCGTTCGACTTCTGCCTGCACGGCAAGGGAGGCGCGGCGCCGTCGATCGACACGGCCATGCACGGTCTCGTCGACGCCGCGCACGTCGACCACCTGCATCCGGACGCCGGTATCGCGTTCGCGACGGCGGCGGACGGCGAGGCACTGGTCAAGGCGTGCTTCGGCGAGCGCGTGGCGTGGGTGCCCTGGCGACGGCCGGGTTTCCAGCTGGGCCTGGACATCGCGGCGATCAAGCGGGACAACCCGCAGGCCATCGGCGTCGTCCTGGGTGGGCACGGCATCACCGCGTGGGGTGCGACGAGCGAGGAGTGCGAGGCGCACTCGCTGGAGATCATCCAGACCGCGCAGCGCTACCTCGACGACCACGGCCGCGCGGAGCCGTTCGGGCCAGTGGTCCACGAGCCGCTGTCCCCGGAGGAGCGGCGGGTGAGGGCCGCCGAACTCGCGCCGGTGATCCGCGGCCTGGCCTCCACGGACAGCCCGCAGGTCGGTCACTTCACGGACTCGGACGTGGTGCTGGACTTCCTGTCGCGGGAACGGCATCCGGCACTGGCCGCGCTCGGCACGTCGTGCCCTGATCACTTCCTGCGCACCAAGGTCCGGCCGATGGTGCTCGACCTGCCACCGGTGGCACCGGTGGCGGACGTCGTGGAGCGCCTGCGGCACCTGCACGCCGCCTACCGCGAGGACTACCGGACCTACTACGAGCGGCACGCCGAGCCGGACAGCCCGCCGATGCGCGGTGCGGACCCGGCCGTCGTGCTCGTGCCGGGCGTCGGCATGTTCAGCTTCGGCCGGAACAAGCAGACCGCGCGGGTGGCGGGCGAGTTCTACGTGAACGCGATCAACGTGATGCGGGGCGCCGAGTCGGTCTCGCGGTACGCGCCGATCGACGAGCGCGAGAAGTTCCGCATCGAGTACTGGTCGCTCGAAGAGGCCAAGCTGCAACGGATGCCGAAGTCCAAGCCGCTGGCCACCCGCGTCGCACTCGTCACCGGCGGCGGTTCGGGCATCGGCCGGGCGGTCGCGGAACGGCTGGCGGCCGAGGGCGCGTGCGTCGTGGTCGCCGATCGCGACGCTGAGAGCGCGCGTGAAGTCGCTTCAGGCATCGGTTCCGCCGACGTGGCGGTGCCGGTGACCGTCGACGTCACGGACGCGGCGGGCATCGCCGAGGCGTTCCGCGCGGCGGTGCTCGCGTTCGGCGGCGTGGACCTGGTGGTCAACAACGCCGGCCTGTCGATCTCCAAACCGCTCGACCAGACGACCGAGGCCGACTGGGACCTGCAGCACGACGTGATGGCCAAGGGCTCGTTCCTGGTCTCGCAGCAGGCCGCCAGGGTCATGCGCGCTCAGGGCATGGGCGGCGACATCATCTACATCTCCAGCAAGAACGCGGTGTTCGCCGGCCCGAACAACGTCGCGTACGGCGCGGCGAAGGCCAACCAGGCGCACCAGGTCCGGTTGCTCGCGGCCGAGCTCGGCGAGGACGGCATCCGCGTCAACGGCATCAACCCGGACGGCGTGGTCCGCGGCTCCGGGATCTTCGCCGGCGGCTGGGGCGCCCAGCGCGCCGCCGTCTACGGCGTGCCGGAGGAGAAGCTCGGCGAGTTCTACGCCCAGCGCACGCTGCTCAAGCGCGAGGTGCTGCCCGACCACGTGGCCGCGGCGGTGTTCGCGCTCACAGCGGGTGACCTGTCGCTGACGACCGGCCTGCACGTGCCGGTCGACGCCGGTGTCGCCGCGGCGTTCCTGCGATGACGGCGGTCGCGGCCGTCGACCTCGGTGCGTCCAGTGGCCGGGTGGTGCGAGGCGTCGTCACCGATGGCCACGTTCACATCGAGGAGGTGCACCGGTTCGCCAACGGCCCGGTGCACCGGCGCGGTTCGCTGCACTGGGACCTGCCCGGCCTGTACCGCGAGGTGCTGGCCGGGCTGCGGCTCGCCGGTGAGGTCGACAGCATCGGCATCGACAGCTGGGCGGTCGACTACGGCCTGCTCGACGCGCGGGGCGAGTTGCTCGGCGATCCCGTCTGCTACCGCGACTCCCGCACCGACGGGATCAAGCCGGCCGACGGCCTGTACGAGATCAACGGGCTGCAGTTCCAGCCGTTCAACACCATGTTCCAGCTCATGGCCGAACCGCTGCTCCCCCAGGCCTCCCAGCTGCTGCTCATCCCGGACCTGATCTCCTACTGGCTCACCGGCGAACGCGGCGCCGAGTACACCAACGCCACCACGACCGGCCTGATCGACGTCCGGACAGGACAGTGGTCGCCCGAGCTGACCCGTGCACTGCAAGGCCTCCTCCCGGTGCTGCGCCGGCCAGGCGACCTCGCCGGTACGTACAACGGGATCCCGGTCATCGCGGTCGGGTCGCACGACACCGCGTCCGCCGTCGTGGCCGTACCCGCAGAGACCGACCGGTTCGCCTACATCTCCTGCGGCACGTGGTCACTGGTCGGCGTCGAACTCCCCGAACCCGTGCTCACCGCCGAAAGCCGCGCCGCCAACTTCACCAACGAGGGCGGCGTGGACGGCACGGTTCGCTACCTCCGCAACGTGATGGGCTTGTGGCTGTTGCAGGAATGCCTGCGGACCTGGGACACCGAGCTGGCACCGTTGCTGCGCGAAGCCGCGCACGCGACCGGTTCGGTGTTCGACCCCAACGACCCGGTGTTCCTCCCGCCCGGTGACATGCCCGCCCGGATCGAGCGGTGGTGCGGGAAGACCATGACTCGGGCCGAGATCGTCCGGTCCATCCTGGACAGTCTCGCCCTGGCTCACCGCGACGCGATCGCGGACGCGCAGCGGTTGTCCGGCAAGGAGGTCGAGGTCGTGCACGTCGTGGGTGGCGGCTCGCGCAACGAGCTGCTCTGCCAGCTCACCGCCGACGCGTGCGGCCTGCCCGTCGTGGCGGGCCCGGCCGAGGCGACCGCGCTGGGCAACGTCCTGGTGCAGGCGCGTGCGGTGGGCGCGGCCGACGGCACACTGGCCGACCTCAGGAAGCTCGTCCGGCGTTCACAGGCTTTGCGGCGTTACCTCCCGCGATGATTCTTCGCGGGAAGTTTCGAAAATTATTCGTCCGGCTCTGTGGATTGACTCTCGTTCGCGCGCGCCCCTAGGTTCGCTGCAGGGGTTCTTTTCTTTCCTTTCCACTCCTTTTCGAGAGGAACGTGGGAGATGCGCAGGCGTTCTTTCCTCGGCCTGGCCGCCACCGGTGCACTCGTCCCCACCGTCGCCCGGGCTGATGCCAGGCGCGAACGCTGGGTCACCACGTGGACGTCGATGCCACAGCTGACGGAACCGCACAACATGCCACCGCCGCCGTTCACCCAGGACAACCTCGTGCTGGCGGACGCCACGCTGCGCCAGACCGTCCAGGTCTCGGTGGGCGGGCGGCGGATGCGGTTGCGGTTCTCCAACGCGTTCGGCGGGGCGGTGCTGCCGATCACCGCGGTCACCGTCGCACTGCCGGTGGACGGCCGCGGGTGTCAGCGCGGTCCAGCCCGGCACGGTCCGGCGGGTGACGTTCAGCGGCAGGCCCTCCGCGGACGTTCCGGTCGGCGCGCTGGTCCTGTCCGACCCGCTCGGCTTCACCCTCGCTCCGGGCACGAACCTCACCGTGACCGTCTACCTCGCCAGCGGCCAGGCGTCCACGGCGATCACCTCGCACCCCGGCTCGCGCACCACGTCACACCTGGTGGCGGGCAACCACGTCGAATCCCCGGACCTGCCGAACGCGACCCCCACGGACCACTGGTACTTCCTCAGCGGTGTCGAGGTGCGCGCGGACGCCTCCGGCGTGGTCGTGATCGGCGACTCGCTGACCGACGGCCGCGGCTCGACCACCAACGGCAACGACCGCTGGCCCAACCAGCTCTTCGACCGGTTGCGCGGCAAGGACGTCGCGGTCCTCAACCAGGCCGCGGGCGGCAACCGCGTGCTCAACGACGGCCTCGGTCCCAGCGTGCTGGCCCGGCTGGACCGCGACCTCCTCGCGCAGAGCGCCGTCCGGTGGCTGATCCTCTTCGAGGGCGTCAACGACATCGGCACCGCCGCCGCGACCGAAGCCGCCCAGAAACAGGTGGCCGACGACCTGATCGCCGCCTACCAGCAGATCGTCGACCGCGCCCACGCACACGACATCCAGGTCTACGGCGCAACCCTGCTCCCGTTCGGCGGCAGCGGGTACGACGATCCGGGCGGCTTGCGCGAGTCGGCCAGGCAGACCGTCAACCGCTGGATCCGCACGAGCCGCCGCTTCGACGCGGTCGTCGACTTCGACGCCGCCGTGCGCGATCCGGCCGATCCGCGGCGGCTCCTGGCCGCCGCGGACGTCGGTGATCACCTGCACCTGAACCCGGCCGGCTACCGGATGCTCGCGGAGGCGGTGCCGATCCGCCTGTTCCGGTAGTGGCGGCACGTTGCGCGGCTGGCGGCCTCAGGAAGCCGGTACGGCGGTCGCAGCAGCTGCGGCGCTACCTCCCCCGGTGAATTTCCACCGCCCGTGCGGCACCTTCACGACCGCGACACCGCTGGAATGCGGCACGTGCACCTCGGCGGTCGATCCCACCGGCACCTCGACGGCCAGCCTCAGCACGCCGTCGACCTTCGCCCACGCCACGCTGATGCGTCCGCGCACGCTCTCGAACTCGAACCGCGCCCACGACAGGGCGGTCGCGGAAGGCCGGACCACGAACGTCCGGTAGCCCGCGTCGCCCGGCCGCAGACCAGCGACGTGCTCGTACAGCCACTGCGCGATGGTGCCCTTGAAGTAATGGTTGCGCGAACGGGTGCCGGTGTCCCACATCTCCCACATGGTGTCGGCGCCGTTCGAGAACCAGTGACCCCAGCTCGGGTACGACCGCTCGGTGGCCATGGCGTGCGCGACGTCGGCGTGCCCGTTGTCGCCCAACGCCTGCAGCAGCACGCTGGCACCGAGGCAGCCGACGTTGACGTGGTTGCCGTTCGCCCGGACCTCCCTCGCGAGCCTGTCCGCGACGGCCTGGACGGAGCCGGCGGGCACCATGCCGAACGCGAGCGGGATCGCGTTGGACGTCTGCCGGTAGTCCGTGTCCTTCGCGGTGCGGTAGTAGTCGTCCAGGAACGTCTTGTTGAACGCGGACAACAGGCTTGCGGCCACCTCGCGGTACCGCGGGACGGGTTTGCCGATCACGTCACCGAGTTCGGCGGTGTGCAGCAGGGCCCGGTAGAGGTATGCGGTCGCGGTGAGCCGGGTGTCCTCCGGCGGGATGCCGCCGGAGTCAGGCGGCAGGAAGTCGCCGAGCGCGGTGACCGCGAGGCCGTCGCGCAGCCTGCCGATCTCCCAGTCCAGGTAGCGGGTGAGCACCGGCCAGTGCTGCTCCGGCAGCCGGTCGTCGCCGTAGATCCGGTACATCTCGCGTAGCACGAACGGGTACACGGTCGTCCACTCCGGAGCGGGCGCGAGTTCGCGGTAACCCCAGCCGCCGCTCGGCACGATCACCGGTAGCTGACCGGCAGCGTCCTGGCTGTCCGCGAGGTCGCCGAGCCACTTCGTGAAGAACTTCGCCATGCCGAACTCGGCGAGCATCGAGGGCGCACCGACCTGGGCGTCGCCCGTCCAGCCGTTCTTCTCGTACGTCGGGGTGTCGGTGGGGATGCCGTGCAGGTTGTTCGCGACCGTGCGGCGCATCGCGGCGTCGTACTGCTCGAACAACGGCTCGGAACAGCGGAACGTGCTGACCTGCGGCACGTCCGAGTGCACCAGGCGGCCGACCAGCTTCGGTGCCGCCGTCAGGCCGGTCACCTCGACGTAGCGGAAGCCCTTGTAGGAGAACTTCGGCTCCCACGTCTCCGTGCCGCCGGCACAGACGTACTCGTCGAGCTGGATGCGGCCACCGCTGACGTGACCGTTCTCCATGTGAACGCTGCCATCGGAGTTCAGCGTCTCACCGTGCTTGAGCCGCACCACCGTGCCCGCCGGGGCGGTGACGGTGAGCTGGGTCCAGCCGGACATCGTGCGGCCCATGTCGGCCACGAAGACACCGGGCTTGAGCACGCTCACAGTAGGAGTGACCGACTCGATGACGCGGATCGGTTCGTGCTCCTGGGCTTTCAACGCGCCCTTCGATGCCGGCCTGACGGAGGTGCGCTGCCACGCGCCGTCGTCGAAGCCGGGTTTCGTCCAGTCGCGCGGGGCCAGGCGGGCGTCGTAGGTCTCTCCGGTGTAGAGCGAGTTCGACACCGTGGGGCCGTCGGTCAGGCGCCACTGCTCGTCCGACGTGATGGTCGTGCGCGTGCCGTCCGGGTGGTCGATCTCCAGTTGTGCCAGCAGTTTCGGCTCGTCGTGCCACGGCGGTCGCTCCCACCGCCACACGTTCGGCGTCTTCATGCCGTAGAAGCCCCGGCCCAGCGTCACGCCGATGGCGTTGCGGCCGTTGCGAACCAGGCTCGTGACGTCGTGCGTCGCGTACAGGACCGTGTTGTCGTAGTCGGTGAAGCCGGGATCGAGCACCCGGTCGCCGACGCGGCGGCCGTTGATCTCGGTCTCGTGGTAGGCGAGGCCGCTGACGTACAGCCGAGCCCGCTTGACCGGCTTGGTCAGCGTGAACTCCCTGCGCAGCAACGGCGCCGGCTGCTCCTTCACCGTGACGTTCGCACCCCACGGTCCCTGGCCGTACGGGTCGAGCACGGTCGCCGAAGCCCACGCCGAGTCGTCGAAGTCCGGGGCGTGCCAGCCGGTCTGCTCGGTCTCGGCGACCTTCCACCCCGGTCCGGTGACGACCTCGCGCTGACCGTCGGCAAGATCGACCAGCAGGCGCAGCAGGAATCCGGCCGGTCCCGCCGACCTGTTGGTGGCGCGGGCGGCCAGCACGATCCGCCGGCCTGCCAAGCGGGTCACGTCGGCGCGCTGCCCGACCTTCCAGACGTCGACCTGTTCGGGCACGTGCAGGACCTCGGACCCGTTGACGTACAAGGTGAAGTCGTCGTCGGCCGTCGCGACGAGCCTGGCCCTGACCGCGTCCGCGGGAAGGTCGACCGAGGTGCGGAACCACCGGCTCTCGGCCGGTGTCGTGGCCGACCAGATCCACCGCGCGCCGGTGAAGCCGATCGACGTGTCCTCGGCACCGATCCACCGCGCCTGCCACGGCGTGCCGAGCAGCGCCGTCTCCCACCAGTTCGTGGTGCTCCAGGCCGATGGCCGGTTCGCGCCGTCCCACACCCGCACGCGCCAGTGGTAGCGGGTGCGCGGTGTCAGCTCCTTGCCCGCGTAGACGATCCCTGTGGTGCGGTCGGAGCCGACCTTGCCGGACTGCCAGACGTCCGCACGTCCGGGCGCGGTGCCGACCTCGACCTGGTAGGCGGTCTGCCGGGCACCGGTGCCGCCGGCCGCGAGGACCCAGCCGAGCCGGGGCGCGGTGACGTCCGTGCCCAGCAACGTTTCCGCGTACTCCACGGTCGTGCGCACCACGCGCACCCCACCCGCCTGCTCCTGCGGTGCGGCGTGCGCCGCCCCGACCGGCAGTGCGGTGGCGGTCAGCCCGACCGCCGACGTCCTGAGGAACACCCGTCTGCGCACGTCGCCTCCACCTTCGTCGCTGGATGAAACGTTTCAATCGCGGCAGCGGGCCCAGCGTGTTGGGTGCGCGGAGGTGTGTCAAGGCACACGACAACAGGCTGTCCGCAATCGGACAGCCTGTTGAATCGTGCAAATGCCAACTCAGGCGATCGTGCAGGTGCTCCCGTTGAGCGTGAACGACGACGGCGCCGGGTTGGTCCCGCTGAACGTGCCGTTGAACCCGATGGTCGTCGACGCGTTCGGCGCCAGAGTGCCGTTCCAGGTCAGGTTCGTCGCGGTGACGGCGGCGCCGGACTGGGCGAACGTCGCGCCCCACCCGGGCAGGGTCACGCGCTGGCCGTTCGCGTAGCTGAAGGCCAGCGTCCAGCCGTTGATCGCGCTCGTGCCGGTGTTGGTGATGGCGATGCTGGCGGTGAAGCCGTTGCCACCGCCCCAGTTCTGGCCCGAGTAGCCGACCTTGCAGGTACCGGTGCCGCCACCCGCGGAGGTCGTCGCCGACACGATGCCGGAGCTCGCCGACACGTTCCCGGCCGCGTCCTTCGCCCGCACCTGGTACCGGTAGGTGGTCGACGGGGTGAGGCCGCTGTCGGCGAACGAGGTCGTCGCCGTCGTGCCGACCTGCGTGAAGGAGCCGCTGCCCACGGCACGGAGCACGTCGTAGCCGGTGACGCCGACGTTGTCGGTCGAGGCCGTCCAGTTCAGCGTCAGGCCCGTGGACGTCACGCCCGACGCCGCCGGGGTGCCCGGCGTCGACGGCGGCTGGGTGTCACCAGGAGTGCCGCCGTAGATCGTGGCCTCCTTCGAGGTCTGCCGGATTCCGTTGGCGCCGTTGAGGATTCGCTGGCCCCACGGCGTCAGGCTCGCCGGGTCGAAGGAGTTGACCATGTCGAGGTACGCGACGTCGCTGCTGTTGCCGCTCCACGACCAGCCGAGGTAACCGAGGCCGCGGGCCTGCGCCTGAGCCAGGATCGTGTCCTCGTCCGGGTCGCCGTCGCTGTGGTTGTGCCCGAACTCCCCCACCACCAGGGGAAGCCCCGCCGACTTGAACGAGTCGAAGTAGGCGTTGACCTTGTCCGCGGTGTTGTAGACGCCGTACATGTGGATGGAGAACACGGTGTTGCGCTGCGGATCGGCGTTGAGCACCGACGCCGCGTTGTCGCGCATGATGTTGCCCCAGTCCTGGCCCCACATCGGCGCGTCTGCCATCAGCAGGTGCTGCAGACCGGCTCCGCGCAACCGGCTGATCGCGCTGCTCGTCGCACTCGCCCAGGTGGCACTGACCTGGGCGTTGTTGCCGAACGGCTCGTTGCCCAGGTTGATGACGACGTAGTTCTCCTGCCCCTTGAGCGCGCTCGCCACGCTGATCCAGTAACTGGCCGCCTGGTCGAGGGTCGCGGCCCCGCTCTGCTCGCCGTACCCGGTGGTGTCGTGGACCTCCAGCACGCAGATCAGCTTCGACTGCTTGCACAGTCCGATGACGCTCCCGACCTCCGCCGCCGGGGTCGGGCCCCACCGCTGACCGCTGCCGAGCACGACGCGCACCGTGTTGGCGCCGAAGGACTTGATGTCCGCGAAGGCCCTGGTCTGCGACTGGTACCAGACGTGGGCGTGGTTCACGCCGCGCATGACGAACGGGGTGCCGTTGCCCTCGACGACCTGTGCGCCCTCGACGTGCAGACCCACCGCGGCCGGGGGTTCGGCCCCCAGCGCGGCCACGACCGCCGGGTACCAGCGGCTCTCGATCTTCTGGATGCCGGTGGTGGTGTTCGGGTGCACGCCGTCGGTGGTGTCGGCCGCGGTGCTGAACCCGGTCCACTGGTCCACCACCGTGATCGGCGAGGCCGCCGTGCTGTTCGCCCTTGCCCAGCCGGGAATCGCGGCGTTCAGGTCCACCACCCGCTGCCCGCACGCGGAGCAGTTCGCCGGGTTCATCGGGATGATCTGGGCGACGACCAGCTTGATCGCCGGGTTGCTCGCCCGCATCTGACCGAGCAGCGTGCTGTAGGCGCTCAGGATCGTGCTCGCGGGGATGTTGTTCCAGACGTCGTTGGTGCCCAGGTGCATGAGCACGACGTCCGGCCGGGCCGAGGAGAGCCAGCCGGGGAGCTGGTTGTCCCGCGCGATGTTCGTCGCGAGGTACCCGCCGTGGCCCTCGTTCTCACCGTCGTAGGTGAAGCCGCAGCCCGGCGCCGGCAGTGAGCCGACGAAGTCGACGTCGGTGTGCCCGGTGTCCTGCAGGTGTTTCCAGAGCAGCGCCCGCCAGCAGCCCGGAGAGCCGGTGATGGAGTCACCGAGCGCCATCACTCGGGTGGGAGCGGCGGCGTTCGCCGCCGCGGGAGCGATGACCACACAGGCCGCCAGCAGCAGACCGGTCACCACCGCTCGGAGAAATCGCAAGGTCACAACGACCTCCAGGGGAAATGTTCGGCTGATCCGGGGAATTCTGGGAGCGCTCCCGGAATTCGGACACTAGCCAGCCGATCACCCGAGGACACCGCCGACTGGCCCACCGCCGGACCCTGTCCGGTGTGGACAGGCCGCTGACGTCGGGTTTGTCCTGCCGGACAACCTCTGTCACACCGTCGAAGGCATCCGTCGAATCTTTCGCGAACAGCCATCGGACGGTTGACGGCCAAACTTCGCCGCCCTCAGTATGTCAGCGCTCACATCATTATCAGAACGCTCTTTCCTCGAAAACACCCTGCAAAGCGGAAAGTGAGCCTGCGACAACGATGTTAACGTTCACACGCTTTCTCGTTCTCATGATCGCTCTGAGCACCGTCACCGTGTTCGGGGGCCCTGCTGCCTCGGCCGGACCCGCCGTCGTCCCGAACCAGGTCCGGGTGCCGTCCGCACCGATGGGCTGGGCCTCGTGGAACACCTTCTTCGAGAACATCGACCACAACGTGATCAAGGCGCAGGCCGACGCACTGGTGTCGTCCGGGCTCGCGGCCGCCGGCTACCGGTACGTCAACATCGACTCCGGCTGGTGGAAGGGAACCCGCGACAGCGCGGGCGACATCACGATCGACGAGGCCCAGTGGCCCGGCGGCATGAAGGCGATCGCCGACTACATCCACGGAAAGGGGCTCAAGGCGGGGATCTACACCGACGCGGGCAAGAACGGCTGCGGCTACTACTTCCCCACCCCCGGTCCTCCGCACGCCGGCACCGGCAGCGAGGGGCACTACGAGCAGGACATGCTGCGGTTCTCCCAGTGGGGCTTCGACTACGTCAAGGTCGACTGGTGCGGCGCCGACGTCGAGAAGCTCGACGCGCCCAGCACCTACCGTGCGCTCAGCGACGCCGCCGCCAAGGCGAGCGCGACCACCGGACGTGAGCTGGTGCTCTCGATCTGCGAGTGGGGCAAGAACGACCCGTGGAACTGGGCGCCGGGCATGGCCCCGTTGTGGCGCACGGGCACGGACATCGTCTTCGCCCACGAGACACCGTCGATCGACATGGTCTACGAGAACTTCGACAAGAACCAGCGGCCGACCGCCCAGCACACCGGCTACTACAACGACCCGGACATGATGATGATCGGCATGCCCGGCCTGTCCGCCGCGGCGAGCCGGGTGCACATGAGCCTGTGGGCCATCGGTGGTTCACCGATGCTGCTCGGCAACGACCTGACGAAGCTGAACGACGGCACGATCTCCGTGCTGACGAACCGCGAGGTGCTCGCCGTGGGCCAGGACCCGCGCGGCCTGCCCGCCGTCGAGGTCGCGGAGGACGTCCGCGACCAGCAGGTCTACGCGAAGGTGTTGTCCGGCAACGGACGCAGGGCGGTGACTCTGCTCAACCGGACGTCCTCCTCCACCACCATGACGGTCAGGCTCGCCGATCTCGGCCTGTCCGGCCGGACGGCGGCCGCGCGGAACCTGTGGAGCGGCGTGGCCACACCGATCACCAACGGCAGCCTCAGCGTCACGGTCCCCGCGGGCGACGCGGTGATGCTGTCCATCACCGGCACGGAGGCGAGCGCCGCCACCTACCCCGTCGTGAACTCCCGCGCCACCGGCATCACCGCCCAGGCCGGCGGGCTGGCGGTCGCCACGTTCGAGTACACCAACGGCGACCGCGTCCCCCGCCAGAGCACCCTGCAGGTCAACGGTGGTCAGATCCCCACCACGCTGGCACTTCCGCCGACGCCCGGGGGCACCGTGTCCGCGATCGTGTCATTGGCGAAGGGGACCAACTCCCTGACGGTGTCCGGAGCCGGGGTGACGGCCGTCGAGGTGCGCGAACTGCCCGGCACGGCGGGCACCGAGGTGATCGGCTCGCAGTCCGGCCGGTGCGCCGACATCAACGGCAACACGACCACCAACGGCACGCAGGTCCAGTTGTGGGACTGCAACGGCGGCGAGCAGCAGACGTTCACGCACACCGCGCGCAAGGAACTCGTGGTCTACGGCAACAAGTGCCTCGACGCGTGGAACCACGGCACGACCAACGGCACGAGGGTGGCCATCTACGACTGCACCGGTGGCACCAACCAGCAGTGGAACGTCAACGACGACGGCACCATCACCGGCGTGCAGTCCGGTCTCTGCCTCGACGCCTACGACGCGGCGACGGCCAACGGCACGAAGCTCGTGCTGTGGACGTGCAGCGGCGCCGCCAACCAGAAGTGGACGCGCAACTGATGATCAAATCCCTGCTCCTGATCCCCGTGGTGCTGGCGGCGCTCGTCACGCCGGCACACGCCACCACCGGTGGCAGCTTCGAGGTGCTGACCTACAACGTGGCGGGTCTGCCGGAGCCGCTGTCGTCCGGCGACCCCGCCGTGAACACACCGTTGATCAGCCCGCGACTGGCGCCCTACGACATCGTCAACGTCCAGGAGGACTTCAACTACCACGCAGCCCTGTACGCGGGCGACAACCACGCCCACCGCACGCCCACGACCGGCGGCGTCCCGTTCGGCAGCGGCCTGAACACGCTGTCGCACCGGCCCTACAGCGACCTGGAACGCACGAAGTGGTCGTCCTGCAACGGCACGGACTGCCTCACGCCCAAGGGGTTCACCTACCAGCGGATCACATTGGCGGCCGGGGTGACCGCCGACCTGTACAACCTGCACCCCAACGCGGGCGTCGAGGCCGCCGACCTGGCCGCGCGCAGGGCGAACATCACCCAGCTGTCCCGCCACATCGCCGCGCACTCGGCGAGCAACGCGGTCATCGTCATGGGCGACACCAACACCCGCTACACCCGCGAGGCCGACAACATCCGCGAGCTGGCCACCACCAACGGCCTGACCGACGCGTGGGTCCAGCTCGAACGCGGCGGCCAGGCACCTGCGGCGGGTGCTCCGGCCCTGGTGTGCGACCCGGCGGCGGTCACCGACTCCTGCGAGGTGGTCGACAAGATCCTCTACCGCGGCAACCGGCAGATCACGCTGACCGCACGGGACTACCGCAACGACAACGCGGCCTTCCTCGACGCGCAGGGAAAGCCGCTGTCCGACCACTACCCGATCGCCGCCCGGTTCGACTGGACGGCGGACGAGAACATCCAGCTCAGCGCCGAAGCCGGTGGTCCGCACGGAAGCCCGTTCACCGACATCGCGGCGGTCGACCTCGGTGCCGTGCGCACGCTCACCTTGCGCGGTGGCAGCAGGCTGGACCAGATCGCGGCCACGCTCACGAACGGCACCACGCTCACCCACGGCGGCTCTGGCGGCGCGGCCACGTCCCTCACGCTCGAACCGGGTGAGCACTTCGTGTCCGCGAAACTGACTCAGGGCAAGTACAACGGCCACACACGAGTGTTCTCGGCCGCCTTCACCACCAACCGCGGGCGCACACGCTCGGCGGGGCAGCCGACCGGGGAGACGGTCACCGCCACCGCACCCGCGGGCTGGCGCATCGCCGGGTTCACCGGCCGGGCGGGCACCGAGATCGATCGGCTCGGCGCGATCTTCGTGCCGGCCTGAGTGTCCTGCAGCAGGTCAAGCCGACGTCCGCGCCCTGCACGCCTGTGCCGGGCGCGGACGTTCGTCACCGCGGGACGAGCTGCTCGCCGAGCATCAGCTGAACGTCCGGCCGGACCGTCACCTCTGCCGCATGTCCTTGGCACGTCACGACGACTGTCTTCTCACCGTGAAGGGCTCGCAACGCTACAGCCTTCAACTCCCCCGCGTCCCACCACAGGTCGACCACCACGCCGCCCCGTGCCCGCAGTCCGCGCACCACCCCAGTCGGCCACGCGGAGGGCAGCGCGGGCAGCAGGCGCAGCTCGCCGGTGTGGCTCTGCAGCAGCATCTCCGCGATCGCCGCGGTGGCGCCGAAGTTGCCGTCGATCTGGAACGGGGGGTGCGCGCACAGCAGGTTGCGGTACACCCCTCCCCCGTGCGGGCTGCCGTCCGTCGCCTCCGTCAGCAACATCGACAGCACCGTGTGCGCCCGGTCGCCGTCACCGAGCCGTGCCCACAGCGCGGCTTTCCAGGCCAGCGACCAGCCCGTGCCCGCGTCTCCCCTGGCGACGAGCGCACGCCGGGCGGCCTCGGCCAGTTCCGGGGTGCGCACGGGATCGATCTGGTCACCGGGGTAGAGGCCGAACAGGTGCGACACGTGCCGGTGGTCCGGCTCCGCGTCGGGCACCTCGTCGGCCCACTCCAGCAACCCGCCGTGCGATCCGACCGGCGGTGGCGGCAACACGATCTTCCGCACCTCGTCCACGACGTCGTCGCGCAGCCCCAGCACCTCCGCGACCTCGACCAGACCGGCGAACAGGTCCGCCGTCAACGCCAGGTCCATCGTCGACCCGACACCGACCGCGACCGGCTCTCCCCCGGCCAGGTAGTGGTTCTCGGGTGACGTCGACGGCGCCGTCGTGAGCACCCCGTCACGCGAGACCAGCCAGTGCAGGCAGAACTCGGCCGCCCCGCGCAGCACCGGCCACGCGTGGTCACGCAACCAGTCGACATCACCGGTGAAGGCGTAGTGGTCCCGGAGATGCCGGCACAGCCACGCCGCGGCCATCGGCCAGTTCGCCCACGCCGGGTCGCCGGTGCCGTCGCCGACCGGGGTGGTGAGGCACCACGGGTCGCTGTTGTGGTGCGCCACCCAGCCCGGCGCGCCGTAGAGCGCCTTCGCCGTCGCCGCACCGCTCCCGGACAGCCGTGCGACGAACTCCAGCAGCGGCTCGTGGCACTCGGGCAGGGCGGTGACCTCGGCCGGCCAGTAGTTCATCTGCAGGTTGATGTTGAGCGTGTAGTTGCCGCGCCACGGCGGATCGGTGTGCGGGTTCCAGATGCCCTGCAGGTTCGCGGGCAGCGTGCCCGGCCGGGAGCTGGTGATCAGCAGGTAGCGGCCGTACTGGAACAGCAACGCCGGCAACGCCCGGTCGGGCCGCGCGATCCGCTCGCCGGTCGGCAGGTCCGGCACCGGGCCCAGCTGGAAGCTCACCCGGTCGAACAACGTCCGGTGGGCTTCGACGGCCTGGTCGCGGAACGCCGCCCAGCCCAGCGCGCGGGCCTGCTCGACCCGCTCGATCGCCACGCGGGAGCACTCGGCGGGATCGTCCACCGGCGCGGCACCGGGCCCGCGGTAGCCGGTCTCGGTGGCGACGTAGAAGGTGTCACCGTCCACCGCCACGACCGCCGCCCAGGCCATTCCGGACGGCACCACGCCGCGCACCCCCGTGATCCCGCCGGGTGAGGTGAAGTGCTCGCCGGGCAACGACCCGCGCAGCACCGGACTCACGGCGGCACCGGTCACCCGCAGGGCCAGGACGTGCAGGCCCGCGTGGCACACGGCCTCCCGCCGCACCTCCGTCTTCCCGGTCCGGCAGGAGACCGAGTACACGCCGGTGCGCAGGTCGAGCTCACGCCGGTAGGCCTCGGCCTGATCGGGTCCGGCGACGAGCGAGAGGTCTGCCAGTGGCTGGTACTTCGCGGTGTCAGGCCCCTGAACGCGTCGCAGCACCTCTTCCGCCGCACGAGGTGAGCCGGCCAGCACGTGCGCACGAGCTTGCTCCACCAGACCGGGATCACCGGACGGCGCGGGCAGCGGCGACCCGGTCCACAGCCGGTCGTCGTTGAGCTGCACCAGCTCGGTGCCGACGCCGCCGAAGCACATCGCGCCGAGCCTGCCGGTGCCCAGCGGCAACGCTTCCTCCCACGCCGTGGCGGGGGCCTCGAACCACAACCGGGTCATCGCGGCACCACCAGTGCGCCGGCACCTCGGCGGTCCGCGGAGGCGATGACGTCGATTCGACTCGTTCGACAGCTTTTCCGTCGAACGGCGCACTCGATTCGACGATTGACGTGGAAAACGCTTTCCGCATTGTGCAGCAACACATTCAGCCCTTGCTTCCGGTGCCGGGACGGTTCATCGTAGCCGTCGTGGATCTGCGACGAGGGGTTCTGCTGCCGTTGGTGTGCACAGCCGTCCTGGCGGGGCAGCTGCCTGCTTCCGCGCACCCCACCCCCGGTGAGCGCCTGGACCGCGGGCTCGTCGCGGCCTCCGTCGAGGGCGGCGTGCACCTGAGCTGGCGCCTGCTCGGCCGGGAAGCCACCGGCGCCACCGCCACCGGCCTCGCCGGACCCGATTTCGCGGTCTTCCGGAACGGGAAGCGCATCGCGACCGTCACCGACAGCACCACGTACGTCGACACCGGCGCGGCACCTGGTGCGCGGTACCAGGTCGCGCCCGTGCGGCGCGGTGTCCCGCTGGGGCGCAGCAGGCCCGTGACGGCGTGGGCGGCGTCCCACCACGACCTGCCGCTGCGGAAGCCCGCTGACGGCGTGACGCCGGCCGGTGAGCGCTACACCTACTCGGCCAACGACGTCAGCGTCGGCGACGTGGACGGCGACGGCCGGTACGAGTACGTCGTCAAGTGGGATCCCAGCAACTCCAAGGACGTCTCGCAGGTCGGCTACACCGGACCGGTGTACCTCGACACGTACCGCTTCGACGGCACGCTGCTGCACCGGATCGACCTCGGCGTGAACATCCGGGCGGGCGCGCACTACACCCAGTTCCTGGTCTACGACTTCGACGGTGACGGCCGCGCGGAGCTGATGACGAAGACCGCGCCGGGCACTCGTGACGGCCGCGAGCGGTTCATCACGATGCCACGCGAGGACGTGCGCGCCGGGTACCGGAACACCGACGACTACCGGCTCAGCCCGGAGGGCTATCGCAACCACCTCATCGGCGTGTTCCGCGGCTGGGACTCCCATCCCGAGGTGGTCGCCGGCCGGTGGCCCGCGACGCTGGAGCAGGCGTTCGGCATCGAGCAGCGGTACACCTATCCCTTGTCCACAGAGGACGCCGCCGCACTGGTCGACCACTTCATCGACGTCTACGCGCCGTCCCGCAGCGCCAACAACAAACTGCGCCAGTTCGCCGGTTTCATCGTCGACGGCCCGGAGTACCTGACCGTGTTCGACGGCGCCACGGGACGCGAGCTGCAGACCGTCCGCTACGAACCCGGCCGCATCGACGACGGGCTGATGTGGGGCGACTACGCGATGTCCCGCATCGAACCGGGCAACCGCGTCGACCGCTTCCTGTCGGGAGTCGCCTACCTGGACGGCAAGCGCCCGTCCGCGATCTTCGCCCGCGGCTACTACACCCGCTCCACCGTCGCCACCTACGACTGGGACGGCAGGCGGCTCAAGAAGCGCTGGCTCGTCGACAGCGGCTGGGTGCCGATGACGAACCCGTTCCGCGACTCCCCCCACGGCCGCGACGGCACAAATCCCAGTCACGCCAAGCTCACCACGCAGGGCTCGCACTCGCTGAGCGTCGCCGACGTGGACGGCGACGGCAGGCAGGAGATCATCTACGGCGGCGCGACGCTCGACGACGACGGCTCGCTGATGTACAGCTCGGCCGGCGTGCTGCCACCGGGCAGCGTGGACCCGGGAGCCACGGTCCGGGTCGGTCACGGCGACGCCCTGCACGTCACCGACATCGACCCGAACCGTCCCGGTCTCGAGATCTACATGGTCCACGAGGGCGCCCGATCCGCGCCGTACGGCTACGCGCTGCGCGACGCCCGCACCGGCGCGACGATCTACGGCGCCTACTCCGGGATGGACACCGGCCGGGGCATGATCGGCGACGTCCGCCCCGACGTGCCCGGCATCGAGACGTGGGCGTCCATGCCGAACGGCTCGGACTCCGCCGGCACCTGGAGCGCGGACGGCCGCCGGCTCGACACCCGTTCTCCCGGAACGAACATGAGCATCCGCTGGGCCGGTGACCTGACCACCCAGATCGTGACCGGAGCGCAGGACGTGACACCGGCCGTCGAGGACTGGCGGCGCGGCACGCTGCTCACCGCCACCGGAACGCGCACCAACAACGGCACCAAGGGAAACCCGTCGCTCGTGGCCGACGTGTTCGGCGACTGGCGCGAGGAACTGGTCGTGCGCACGCAGGACAGCACCGCCCTGCGCTTCTACCTCAGCACCGAACCGACGAACCACAAGATGTACACGCTCATGCACGACCGCCAGTACCGCGTCGAGGTCGCCCGCCAGCAGACCACCTACAACCAGCCGTCGTACCCGGGCTTCTACCTCGCCTCGGACGTCGACTGGGCGCGCGTTCCCCTGCCCTCGCACCGATTGGCCGGATCATGATCAAAGGACTTCTCGTCTCGGTGGTGGTGCTCATGAGCACCGCGGTTCCGACGGCGTCCGCCGCCACCACGAGCTCGCCCACCGACCCGAACGTCAAGTACTTCGGCCGCTGGAACACGAGTTCGTCGAGCGCCTACGTCTCCGAATGGGCGGGCGCCTACCTCGTCGTCGGCTTCACCGGCCGGACGGTCAAGCTCAAGCAGCGCCGCGCGATCGACTTCTTCGTGAGCATCGACGGCGGACCCGACGTGGCGTACCCGAACCGCAGCGGCACGGTGAACCTCACCCCGACGCCGCTGGCCTCGGGCAACCACACTCTCCGCGTCTCCTACCGCCCGATCGCGGGCTCTTACAAGGGCGACGCGGTGTACCAGGGCATCGAGATCGACACCGGCGCACGCACGTTCGCGCCCACCGTGCCGTCGAAGATCATCGAGTTCGTCGGCGACTCGATCACCGTCGGCCAGCAGTCGTCGAAGCAGGCGCTCACCGCTTACGGCTGGCTGACCGGCGAGAAGCTCAAGGTGGGCCACACGCAGATCGCCGTGGGCGGCGCGTGCCTGCACCCGGCGGCGGACGGGTGCCTGAGCATGCGGGAGGGCTTCCTGCGCACCGGCCTGGCGTTGAACGCGCCCGCGTGGAACTTCGGCCGGTACCGGGCGAACGCCGTCGTGATCAACCTCGGCACGAACGACGTCGGCCACAGCGTCACCAAGGACGAGTTCCGCTCCTCCTACGTCACGCTGCTGCGGCGTGCGCGGGAGAAGTACCCGACGGCGGCGATCTTCGCCCTCGCGACGTTCCGCAAGCGCTACGTCCCGGAGACCCAGGCGGCGGTGAAGACGCTCACCGACGGCGGCGACCGCAACGTGCACTTCGTCGACACGCTGGGCTGGATCGACGAGGCCACCGACACGACGGACAACGTGCACCCCAACGACCAGGGCCACCGCAAGATCGCCGACCGGCTGGCACCGATCGTGGCGGCCAGGATCTGACTCACGGAGCCGGTGCCTTCGCCAGCACCTCGATCTCGCCCAGGGTGAGGTAGCCGGACGGCCGCGCGGTGAGGACGACCCGCACGGCGGTCGCCGGCGGCGAGGGGTTCAGCACGACCTCCGTCCGCAGCCCGGTGACTTCGACGTCGCCGCTCGCGTCGACCCACGCGCCGTCGGCCGTGCGCACCTGGACCTTGAGGCTCTGGGCGATGCCGCCTTCGCCGTCGCGGTGGGAATGCACGGCCACGCGCGTGAGATCACGGGTTCCGGGCAAGGTGAAGGTGATCGTGTCGGACGTGTTCTTGGTGCCGGACCGCCAGTTCGACCACGCCTTCTCCTCCGTCACCCCGTTGCGCAACCTTTCCGCCGAGTAGCCGGACTCGGTGTAGGTCGCCGCGACGGCCGCGTCGAGCGCCGCGTTGACCTCGACGGGTTCGGTCACTTGGACGACCGCCGTCGCGGCCACCGTGCTGCCGTCGACGACTTGGGCACGTCCGGTCACCGTCGCCGTCCCGACGTGGTCGAACACCGCGGTGTCCCACACGACGGGGAGTTCGGCCCTGCCGCCCCGATGGCCGACGCCCGTGACGGTGGCCGGCAGGTCGGGCCGCCCGCCGACGTAGGTCTTCGCGCGAGCGGGCAGTGTCGAGGCGATCGTGTCGACGGTGACCACGGCCAGTGCGGGCAGCTTGCGCCCGAGCACGTCCGTCGCAGTGCCGTGGACGCGCACGGTGCCGGGGTGCTGCCACTGCCGGTCCGGCGGAAGGTTCCAGACCACGGGAAGAGCGCCTCGCGCTCCGTCCGGGTACACCGGCGTCACGGTCCGCGGCAACACGGGCCGCAACTTGGGAACCGTGAACACGGCCGCGTCCTGAACCCGTTGCACGGTCTCGTCGACCGGCGTCCAACGCTGGTTCGCGCCCGAGGTCGGGGTCTTGGCCGACACGGTCTCCCCTGCCGCCTCGATCAGCGTGCCCGTGGCGGCGTTGACGAACGTCCAACTGCCGTCGCCGGTCGTCGACATGATCCACTGAGCTGCGGTGTCCCCGGCCGACTGCAGCACGACGGCGTCACCCGCTGCGGCCAACCGGGTTCCGGTCACCGCGCTGACGATCTCGTAGCGCTCGCGGTTGCCGTTGCCGTGCCCGAGTTTCCGCACCGCCCACAGCTGCCGCGCACTCGCGGTGTCGGTGGTCCGCAGCACCGCCTTCGCCCAGTCGTCGGACGGCTGCAAGGACTTCCCGCCCGCGGCGATCCGGTACACGTGATCGGGCTGGACGAGCGCGGCGTCGCCGGACACCCCCGCCACACCGTCGACGAGGAACGTGGTGACCGACTTCGCCGGTACCGAGAGCGTCGCCGACTTCCCGTTCACCCGCACCGGCTTGCCGCGCACGAGTGCCCCGGACGCGTCGGTGACCACCGGGGTCACCTTCGCCAGCGGCGAGACGAGCCCGAACCGCGACAGGTCCAGCGTCACCGCGCGGCCGGTGTTGCCGCTGTTGACGTGCACCACCGTCGCGTCCAGTCCGAACCGCTTCACCGCGGCCACGCTCGACGGGTCGTCGGTCTTGACGAACCGGTCGCCCGGCCGGACGAAGTGGGTGAAGTTGCGGATGGTGTGGAACTTCGTGTTGGTCCTGATAGGACAGGACTCCAGCGTGTCGTCCGCCGTGCAGTCGAACGGGATGTGGATGCTGCCCCAGTTCTTGCCGGCGGCCGTCTGCGGCGCGGTGTCCTCGACCGGCTGCCAGAACACCCACGCCGACGGTTCGAGCTCGCGGATGTCCTCGAGCATCCTGGTCGCCATGCCGAGACCGGGTTCCATGCTCGTGTAGTCGGTGGTGCCGTTGCCCCAGGTGCCCTCGACCTCGCTCATCCAGAGCTTCTCGCCGGCGCCCTTGGCGATGTCGCGGACGCTGGTGCGCTGGCCGGTGCCGTAGGTGTGCACGTTGAGCTGGTCGACCACGTCCCGCGCCGGGCCGTAGCCGTTCCAGTTGCGCACGAACGTGCCCGGGTTCGTCTCGTCCATCGCGGACACCTTCACCCGCGACCGCAACTCGTCGAGTGCGCGTCGTGTCGCGAGCAGAACCTCCTGCTGCAGCTCAGGTCCGGCGTGCGCGCCTTCCTGGCGTCCACCGGTCGGCTGGCCGTCAGGGCCGATCTGCGTGCCCCAGTAGTTGGTGTTGGGCTCGTTCAACGGGGCGAGCGTGTCGAACTTGATGCCGTGCGCGCGTTCCATCTCCTGGGTCACGCGCGCCAGGTACGTGGCGAAGTCCTCGACGCGGTCCCGGCGGATCTGGTCGGTGTTCGCGTCGAACCCGCCGGAGACGTAGCCGCTGACGGTCTGGAACCACGGCGGCGAGTTGCTGAACGCCTCCCACCTCGTGACCTTGCGCTTCACCTGGTCGACCCACCAGCGCTGGTTGGCGTCCGCGGTGAAGTCCCAGTGGTCCGGGTTGTCCGGCTGCCACCAGTCCACGTCCTCGCGCGTGGTGCCGGGAGGGGCTTTCCAGAAGCCCTCCATGGTCGCGCCCTTCTTCATGTAGTCCTTGCGGACGTCGGGCGCGTTGCCACCGCCGATGTTGTACCGCGCGATGTTCAGGCGCAGGCCGTCCTCACCGAACAGCAGGTCGACGAGCTTGCGGCGGATCGGCTCCGGATAGCCACCGGTGATGTTCGCGAACCACACCAGGCTGGTGCCCCAGCCCTCGAACTCGGGTTGCTGGTACGACGGGTCGATGCGCACGGTGACCGCGTTCTGCGGCAACGGGCCCGCGACCGCCGGCGTCGCGAGACCGGCGATGACGAGGGTGAGCGCCAGCAGAAGTCGCGCCATGTCAGGCTCCCAGGCGGAAGTCGGCGACGCGGATCGGCGACGGCGTGGTGCCGCTGGAGGTCTGCTGGTACTGCACCGACAGGATCCCCTGGGACGCGACGCGCGAGGCGTCCACGTTCACCTCGCCGAACGCCTGCAGTGACGGGCGGTCGAACAGCGTCGTCCAGTCCGTCCAGCCGCTGGCCTTGCTCGCCGCCACGATCTTCCCGCGCGGCTGCACGAGGTACGCGTTGTCGTCCCGGTCGAACACGATCTTCGTGCGCTGCGTGTGGTTCGGCGGGATCGGGACCTCCCTCTTGGTCCACCTGCCGTCCGCGCCGCGGAAGACGTGGAAGGTGCGGCCGTACTGCGTGCGCTGCTGCGCGTAGTTCGACACGCACTGGGTGAACCGGCCGGGAACGTAGCTGATCACCACGTGCGGCCTGCCCTGCGCGTCCACGGCCTGGCTCTCCTGGTTCATCAGGCCGTGGTTCGGGTCGAGCGGATCGGCCACCAGGCCTGGCGAGTTGACGTTCACCGCTGTGCCGCCGGTGGTGCCCACCACGGTTCCGGTACCGTTGCGCCACGTCCGGCCGCGGTCGTCGCTGTAGACGTAGCCGGTGTCGTGGTTGGTCAGCCCACCCGGGTTGCACAGCACCCCGGCATTGCCTTCACGCCAGGTGAAAGCGGCGTGCAACCGTCCACTCCGGTCGTAGGTCAGACCGTGCAGGTACATGTTGCGGGTGGTGGACACGACGCCGTTCGGGCCGGTGTACGAACCGGTGGCGGACGACCAGCCGCCGAGCTTGCGCCACGTGCCGCCGGAGTACTCGGCCAGCTCGTTGACGCCGTTGCCGGAGCCACCGGTGCGGTAGCTGAACTGCAGCCTGCCCTCGGGCGTCACGACGAACTGCGGGTACGTCATGGACCCGAGCTCGACGCCGCCGAGCGTGCGCTGCACGGAACCGAACGCGGCGGCGTTCCACTGCTGGGCGCCCGTCGCAAGGCCGGGCAGGGACCGGAAGTAGAACAAGCGCGTGTTGTGCGTGTCCAACGCGACGTGGATCGTGTTGTCCTGCGGGGAGATTCCCAGCGAGATCACGTTGTGCGAGTCGTCGGCGCTGAGCTTGTGCGGCAGGACCACGGCCTCCCACCGGGTGCTGCCGACGGTTCGCCGCGCGACCACGGCGTTGCGGCTCGCGGTGTACCAGGTGGCGTACTGACGTCCCTGATAAGTCAGGATCGCGTCCTGCTGGAACGAGTTGTTGTTCACCACGCCGTCGTAGGACACGAAGAACAGCGCTGAAGGATCGAGCAGCGTGTCGCTGACGAGGTTCACCGCCGGTGCCGCCGCGGGCGCTCCCACCGCGGGCACTGGCGACGCCAGCAGCATCGCGGTCACCAAGCACAGCGCTGTCCTTTTCACGGTTCCCCCGGCTGGTCGTGGTTCGGCCTGATCCCCGGAGCGTGAAGTCGAACAAAATCGAACGCAAGCGTCGAGTTGTTCGATAACAGTGAGCGCCATGTGAATGGCACGGACCTCGTGGCCTCTTGTCGCCCCACCAGCTCGACTGTTCACTTGTGTTCAGTTCTGTCTGAACATGGAGGTTCAGCGTGCGGCGCGCGATTGTTCTTGCCACGGTGCTGTTAGTTGCGGTTGGTTCGACGACACCGATCGCCTCCGCAGCCGATCCCCCTCCGGACGTGCACACCTACCTCGAGGACCCGAGCAGGATCGCCGAGGGGCAGGAGCCGCACCACGCGTTGCTGCTCCCGCAGGCGGACGTCGCCTCGGCCGTGCGCGGCGACGAGCGCACCCCGTTCACGCAGTCGCTGGACGGCAAGTGGCGGATCTCCATGGCGGACAAGCCCGCCGACGTTCCGGCGCGGTTCTACGCCGACGACCACGACACGTCCGGCTGGCGCACGGTGACCGTGCCGCACACCTGGCAGACCGACGGCCTGGACCACCCGATCTTCCGCAACATCGCCACCGAGGTGCAGCCGGACGACCCGCCCCGCGTGCCCCGCGACGTGAACCCGACCGGTGCGTACGTCCGCGACTTCGACGTGCCGGCCGACTGGACCGAGCGGGCGACGTTCGTGCGCTTCGAGGGCGTGACGTCCGGCTACTTCGTGTGGGTCAACGGCACGTACATCGGCTACGACCAGGGTGGTTACACCCCGGCCGAGTTCGACATCTCCTCCGCGCTGCGACCGGGCCGCAACAAGATCGCCGTCCAGGTGCACCGCTGGAGCGCCGGCTCCTACCTGGAGGACTACGACCAGTGGCGGTACTCGGGCATCTTCCGCTCGGTGTCGCTGTACTCGACGCCCGCCACGTTCATCCAGGACGTCACGCTCAAGACCGACCTCGACGCCACCTACACCGACGCGACCCTGACCGCGGACGTCGAACTCGGCCACAAGCCCGGCGGCACCACCGGCACGCACCGCGTCACCGCCAGTCTGCGTGACTCCCGCGGAGCCGAAGTCGGTTCGGCGAGCCAGGAGACCGACGGCAGCACCGCCCGTCTCACGCTGCCGGTGCGCAACCCGGCCAAGTGGACCGACGAGACGCCGAACCTCTACACCGTCGTGCTGACCCTCACCGCGCCCGACGGCAAGATCACGCACATCACCAGTGACACCACCGGCTTCCGCGAGATCGAGATCCGGAACAAGACGTTGCTGGTCAACGGCAAGCGCGTGCTGTTCAAGGGCGTCAACCGCGCGGAGACCGACCCGGACCACGGCCGGCACGTGCCGAGGAAGGCGCAGGAACGCGACGTGGCGCTCATGGAGCAGCTCAACGTCAACGCCGTCCGCACCTCGCACTACCCGAGCGACCCGTACTTCTACGACCTCGCCGACAAGCACGGCCTCTGGATCGACGACGAGGTCGACATCGAGACCCACAACCACGAGAACTGCGCCCGGTGGTGCCAGGCCAACCAGCCGGAGTGGCGCGACACGTTCCTGGACCGCCTGATCGGCATGGTCGAGCGCGACAAGAACCACCCGAGCGTCTTCCTGTGGGACACCGGCAACGAGGCGGGGCTCGGCGCGCACCACTACGAGATGGCGCGCTGGCTCAAGGCCAACGACCCGTCGCGGCCGATCTACCACCAGTCCAACAACCCCGACGGTGACGCACCGTTCGCCGACGTGTGGGGGCCGCGCTACCCGTCGCCGGAACGGTTCGCCGAGCAGGCGAAGAGCACGACCAAGCCGCTGATCTTCGGCGAGTACGCGCACGCGATGGGCAACAGCCTGGGCAACTTCCGCGAGTTCTGGGACATCATCCGGGCCAACCCGCAGACCCAGGGCGGCTTCATCTGGGACTGGGCCGAGCAGAACATCAAGCAGAAGACCCGTGTCGCGCCGGACAGTTCGGGCAACAACATCACCGCACTGCTCTCCGGTGCGCCGAAGCTCGTCGACGGCCACCGCGGCAAGGCGCTGTCGCTGTCCGGGCTCGACGACTTCGTCGAGGTCTACCGCGACCGCAAGCTCGACATCACCGGCACGGCGCTGACGCTGGACGCGTGGGTCAAGCCCGGCAGGTGGACCGGCCAGTTCCCGATCATCGCCAAGGGCGACCACCAGTGGACGCTCAAGATGAAGAACGAGACCACGCTCGAGTTCTTCATCCACAGCGGCACGTGGCGCGCAGTGCAGGCGAAGGTGCCCGCCGACTTCTACGGCAAGTGGCACCGGGTCAGCGGTACGTACGACGGCACCGCGCTGCGGCTGTACATCGACGGCGCCGAGGTCGGCACCCTGCCGTTCACCGGCGCGATCGACTACTCGGCTGCCGACGTGAACATCGGCCGGGACTTCGAGATGTCGTGGAACGACCCGTCCACCGTCGGCTGGATGGCCCGCGGTGAGGTCGACGACGTGCGCGTCTACGACCGGGCGTTGCCGGCGGCCGAACTCGGCGTCTCCTCCGCCCCGGCCGGGGGCGCCGTGCTGGCGCTCGACTTCGACGACGTGCGGGAGCGCGGCACGCACTTCGCGTACGGGTCGACCCTGTCCGGTGTGGACGGCCTGATCAACACGGACCGCACGACCCAGCCCGAGACACTGCAGATGGCGTGGGCACACCAGCCGATCCGGTTCGGCTACTCCGGCGGAGTGCTGTCGGTGACCAACGAACGGCAGTTCACCGGCACCGACGACCTCACCCTGCGCTGGCGGGTCACCGAAGGCTCGCGGGTGGTCAAGAGCGGCGAACAGCCGCTGCGCGTCGCCGCCGGCTCGACCACGCCGATCTCGCTGCCGGTGCCGGTCAACGACGCAGATCGCGAACGGTTCCTGACCGTCGAGACGGTCACGGCGTCCGCGGCACCGCTGCTGCCCGCCGGGCACGTGCTCGCGCACGACCAGTTCTCGCTGGGCGGCAGTCGTGTTCCCGGCCTGGACAAGGCTCCGCTCGACTGGGCGGTCGTGTTCACCCAGGAGGACGCCCAGAAGGTCACCGCCACGGCGGCAGGCGCCACCTACACGGTGGACAAGAGGTCCGGCGCGCTGACGTCCATGAAGTCGTGGGGCCGTGAGCTGCTCGCCAGCGGCCCGAAGCTCGACGCGTGGCGTGCGCCGATCAGCAACGAGACCTACGCCTGGGGCCGCGCCGAGGGCGAGGACTGGCGCAAGGCCGGGCTTGACCGGCTGGAGACCACGGTGTCCGGTGTGCGCGTGGAGAAGGACGGCCACAAGACCACCAGGATCATCGTGGACAGCAAGGTCGCCGCGCCCGGTGTCAGCGGGGCGTGGTTCGACCAGACGATGGTCTACTCGGTGGACTCGGCCGGTGTGCTGCGACTCGGGCACCGGGTGACGCCGCAGGGCTCCGTGCGGGCCCTGCCGTACCTGCCGCGCATCGGTGTCCAGCTGTCCGTGCCCGACCGCTTCTCCGAGTTCTCCTGGTACGGCAGGAAGGCCGAGAGCTACGTCGACCGCAAGGACGGCACGCCGATCGGGGTGCACTCGTCCTCGGTGGCCGACCAGTACGTCGAGTACCACCGCCCGCAGGACCACGGCAACCACACCGACACCCGGTGGGCGTTGCTCACCGACGGACGCACGTCCGGTCTGCTGGTGTCGGGGGCCCGCGAGGTCAGCGTGACGCAGTACGACGACATCGAGCGTGCGGCGTACCCGTTCATGTTGCAGCGCAACAAGGGCTACTTCACGCTGCACGCCGATCACGCCGTGACCGGCGTCGGTGACACGCCGAACCCGGTTCGGCAGCGCAGCCAGGTCCGTCCCGACAGCACCTACGAGTACACGATCACGATGCGACCGCTGACGTCGCAGGAGGCTCGGTCGGGCCTTCCGGCGGGGGCCTGACCGGGGGAGGTGGCCCCGGTGTTCGCCCGGGGCCACCTCCTTTCACGCCCGCGTACGTCCGATGTAGACGTTGCGGGCCCGGTAGACGGTCTCCGCGGTCGGTCCCGGACTGCCGGACGAGCCCTCCATCTGCAGGTTGATGATCACCCAGAGCGGCTTGCCGACGAAGTTCCTCGCGGTGTGCTTGGCGATCCACTTGCCGTCGAGGTAGTAGTGGATGTCGACGTCGGTGCTGTTCACCTTCGTCATCCACGCCCGGTAGGTGTGCCACGAACCCGGCGAGGACACGCCGACGATCGAGCTCGACACGTCGCTGGACGTCCGGAAGGTGTTGAACCAGTTCCGGTTGTCCCCCTTGAACTCGAGGACGTCGCTTTCAGGTGGCCAGCTGTTGACGCCGGTCAGCCAGAACGCGGGCCAGGTGCCGCGGGTGGACGGCGCCTGGAAGTCGCCCTTCACCTCCCAGTTCGGGAACTGGTCGTTCACCACGACGTGCTCCTTCGCGTGGATCGCGCCGGAGTGGTAGCGGATGGGCAGGTGCGGGTCGGCGCTGCTGTTGCCCTCGTTCCAGGAGATGCGGGTCGCCTTCACCGTCAGCACGCCGCCGGACAGCGACACGTGGTTGTGGTCGCTGGGGCTCGCGTACATCCTGGCCGTGCCGTTGTGGTCGGAGCCCCACGGGTAGCGGTAGTTCCACTCCGACTCCAGCGCGCCGTAGCCGCTGAAGGACCCCGGCCCGATCACCTCTTCCCACGCCGCCGCGGTCGCGGGGGTCGTGGAGGCGGCCGTGAGGACGACGACGAGTGCGCCTGCTGCGATTCTCATCGCCTCACTGTCCAGCACAGACTGGTTGCCGCACAACAGTTCCGTCGATTCGACGGGTGGTTCGACTCGACGGTTCAGCCGTGCGGCGAGCTGCCCCCGGCCGGGTCGTGGACGTCGAGCCGGCCGCACATGCCGAACCGCCGCGGCCCTTCCGCGCGCACCACGTGGACGTCCGCTTCGGCGAGGTGGCCGATGTCGCCGTCCCGCAACCGGTCCAGCTGCTCACCGGTGCGTTCGGCCGACGCCAGTGCGCCGGACCGCCACCGCTTCTCCCAGTCGCCCAGAACGTCCTGCTTCAGCCGCACGGCGGAGCGGTAGAAGTCGTCGAGCGCCGCGGCCTCGCCCGCCTCGACGCGCCGCCGCAGCTCCAGGAACCCTTCGAGGGCGAGGTCCCTGCGCCGCCGGGCGGACTCCTCGTCGCCGGCCTGGGCGTGCGCGGGGTAGTTCTCCGCGTCAGCCAGCACCTCGGCGGGAAAGGTGAACACCGCGTCCCCGGCCTCGGGCAGGCCGCTGTTCTGCATCACGACGATGATCCGCAGGTCACCGTCGTTGACCAGGCGGTGGATCGTGCCGGGCGTGAACCAGACGACCTCGCCCTCGCGCAGCGGTGTCTCGGCGAACCCGCGCCGGGTCAGGGTCTGGACGCTGCCCTGCCCGCCGATCACGTAGTAGCACTCCGAGCAGGCGAGGTGGACGTGCGGCGAACCGCCGCACACCCCGTCCACCGCCGGCCAGTCGTACACCCGCAGGCCGGAGATGCCCACCCCGCCCGGGAACGGCGTCACCACGGATGGTCCTCCACATAGGATTCCAGTCGCGCCCTGTCCCAGTCGCCGTCGGCCACGACGAGCCGGTAGCGCAGGGTCAGCGCCGCGCCCGCAGCGAGTTCCACCGTGTCGTGGAAGGCGAAGGACGGGTTCACCGCCGCGAACGGCGTGCTGCGCACGAACCAGTGCGTGTTCTTGTTGTCCGGGTGGTCCAGGAACAGCAGCGTCGACGAGCGGTCGACCTCGTCGTGCCGGCCGACGAACGCGAGCCAGCGCGCGGCCTCGCCCATCATCTCCTGCCCGGATCCGCCGTCGGCCGCGATCACGGTGCCGTCGGTGAACGAACGCGGGCCGCGCCAGAAGAACCCGGTGTAGCCGGCGAGCTCACGCCCGTTGGTCGTCGGACTGCCGAAGACCAGCGGCTCGGAACGCAGATTCGTCATCGTGGTGGTGAAGTCCAGCGTCCACGAGTCGTCCTCGACGTCCCGCACCGTGAACGACCGCGACTCGCCGACCCAGCGTTCTCCCTCCTCGGTGAACCAGGACAGCCGCTCGTCGAACCGGGCGCCGTCGACCTCGAACTCCTCGTGCCGCATGGTCCCGACGTTCGACAGCGCCGCGTAGCCCCGGTCGCGCACGTACGTGACGCCACCCCAGAAGTTCTCGCCCGACACGTCCGTCGCGGTCATCTGCACACCCTTGTGCCAGCGGTGGTCGTGCGGCCGGAACGCCGTCACCACGTCACCGGCGAGCGTGCGCACCGGGTGCAGGTAGGGCTTCGGGCCCTCGAACGCGGGCGTGGACGGCCGGTGGACGTACCGGAAGAGCTCGACGTCGCCCACCGACGCGGTGAGCGCCTCGTCGTCCTGCCGCATGATCACCGAGCGTTCGCCCACGGGGCACCGATTCCTTCCATCGTCGCGTGGAACGGGCTGTCCGGACCGATCTGACCTGCCTTCACGACGGTACCGGTGAACGCGGACGCGTAGAGCGCCGCGATGAACTCCATCGTGTTCCTGGTGTCCGCGAGGGTCACCGGCGGTGCCTCGCCACTGTCCAGCGCGTCCAGGAACGCCGTCAGCTGGCACCGGTGACCGCTGGCGATCCCGGACAGCTCCCCGTGCCAGTGCGTGACGACCTCGTCGTGGCCGGGCGCCGGTGTCACGGTCCAGTCCGCGTCGGTGTAGCCGTAGAGGTGCTCGACCTCGACGGTGGCGCGTTCGAAGTCGAACCTCAGCTGCGACGTCTCCCTGGGCGACAGCAGCGAGTTGACCACCGAGGCGACCGTGCCGTCGGCGAAGGTCACCAGTGCCATCGAGACGTCCTCGGTCTGCACGTCCCGCGCCTGCCGGACCGCCACGGCACGGATCTCCCGCCACGGCCCCAGAACCGACAGCAGCAGGTCGAACTGGTGGATGCCGTGGCCCATCGTCGGGCCGCCGCCCTCGCTGTCCCAGGTTCCGCGCCACGGCACGTCGAAGTAGGCGTCGCCGCGGTACCAGAGCGTGTCGCACTTGGCGACGAGCGACCGGCCGAACACGCCTTCGGCGGCCAGGCGCCGCAGCCGGATCGCGGCCGGCCCGAAGCGGTGCTGGAAAACCGTCGCGACCCGTCCGGTCGAAGCGCGTTCGGCCGCGATCAACGTGTCGATGCCGCTCAGTGACAACGCCGGCGGCTTCTCCACCAGCACGTTCACGTTGGCGGCGAGGCACTCCAGCGCCACCGGCACGTGATGGCGTGGCGGTGTGCACACGTGCACGAAGTCCAGGTCCTCCGCCTCCAGCAACGCGGCGGAAGTGGGGTGCACGCGCGGCACACCCCACTCCTCGGCGAACGCCGCTGCGCGATCGGCGTCCACGTCCACCACGGCCACCAGTTCGACGCGCTCCCCCGCCGCCCGCAAGGCCTCGGCGTGGGCGGCCGCGATCGCCCCGGTGCCGACGACGGCCGCCCGCCTCACTTCGCGGCGTCCACTTCGGACTGGACTTCCCTGATGAACGCCGCCGCGGCGGCGTCGGGCGTGGTGCGGCCGAACAGGACGTCCTCGGTGTGCCGCTTGAGGATCGTGTCGAGCGTGCTGGCGCCGTTCGGCGTGATCCTCGGCGGATCGCTGACCGGGACGCTGTCGAGGTACTCCTTGGCGGCCTTGTCGGTGTCCTTGAGCTGCCCGGCGATCGCCTCGCGGATCTTCTGGTTGGCGGGCACACCGCGTTCGGTCAGCAGGACTTTGGCCGCCTCGTCGTCGTTGGCGAGGAAGCTCACGAACGCCGCGGCCTCGGCCGGGTACTTCGACCGCGCGGACACCGACCAGAACATCGACGGCTTGTAGTAGGCGCCGGGTGCCGCGCCCTGGGTCTCGCCGGGCAGCCGCAACAGCTTCAGCTTGGCGCCGCTGGCGGCGGTCAGCGCGGTCAGCTGGGTGTTCCACCACAGGCCGAACGCCGCGGTGCCGGTCGCGGTGGCGGACTGGTTCAGCCCGGCGGACGCCTTCTCGACGCTCACCGAGGGCGGCGGCGCGACACCGGACTTCGACAGGTCGAGGATGTACTGCCAGTAGTCGCGCGCGATCTCCTGCGGCAGCACGACCTTGGCGTCGGCGTCGAACATCGCCTTGCCCTGCTGCCGTGCCCGGATGCTCAGCCCGGCCGCGTCGTTGATGCCCGGCGACTGCACGCCGAACACCTGGCCGCCACCGGCCTTCGACACCTGCTCGCCGACCTTCCTCAGGTCGTCCCACGACCACTTCGTGTCGTCGGGCACCGGGATGCCGTACTTCTCCAGCAGGTCGAGGTTGACCATGATCGAGTACATGCCGAGGCCGACCGGCAGCCCGTACTGCTTGCCGGCGATGGCACCGGTGGCGAGCGCCTTCTGGTCGAAGTTCGCGGTGTCCAGGTGCTTCTTGGCCTCGTTCAGGTCCAGCAACGCACCGCGCTCGGCGTAGGAGGCGATGTAGAGCTCGTCCATCTGCATGATGTCCGGCGCGTCGTTGGCCGCCATGGTGGTGGCGAGGCTGTCCCAGTAACCGTTCCACTCCTTGAACTCACCCTTGATGGTGATGTTCGGGTGCTTGCGCTGGAACATGTCGATGACCTGCTGGGTGCGCTTGTGCCGGTCGTCCGCGCCCCACCAGGTGAAGCGCAGCGTGACCTTCTCCGTCGTCAGGTCACCACCCGCGTCCGACCCGGACCCGCAGGCCGCCAGCAGGGACGCGGTCAGCGACAGCAGGACCGCCCAGGCGGTCCCGCGGCGAGCACCTCTGAACATGAGCTGTCCTTTCGGCTACTTGCCCCCGGTCGTGGCGATCCCCTTGACGAGGTACCGCTGGCCGACGAGGAAGGCGAGGAAGATCGGCAGGAGTGACACGACGCTCATCGCGAACTGCGAGCCCCACGAGGTGGCGACCGTCGAGTCGACGAACGAGCGCAGCGCGACGGGAACCGTGTACATGTCCGGGTCCGTCAGGTAGATCAGCTGGCTGAAGAAGTCGTTCCACGTCCAGATGAACGTGAAGATCGTGGTGGTGGCGAGCGCCGGCGTCATCAGCGGCAGGATGATCTGGAGGAAGATCCGCGGATGGCCGCAGCCGTCGATGCGCGCCGCCTCGTCGAGCTCGCGCGGCAGGCCCCGGATGAACTGCACCATCAAAAAGACGAAGAACGCGTCGGTGGCGAGGATCTTCGGCACGATCAGCGGCAGGAACGTGTTGACCCAGCCGATGTTCGAGAACAGCACGTACTGCGGCACGATGATCACGTGGATCGGCAGCATGATCGTGCCGAGCATGATGCCGAACCACCACCGCTTGCCGGTGAACTGCAGCCGGGCGAAGGCGTAGGCGGCCATCGAGCACGACACGAGGTTGCCGACGATGCAGCCGAGCACCAGGATCGCCGAGTTCAGCAGGTAGGTGCCGAACGACGGCGTGAGGGCGTTCCAGCCCTCGGTGTAGTTCTCGGTCTGCAGTCCGTCGAGGATCAGGCCCGGACTGCGGAAGATCTCGTCGCCCGGCCGCAGCGAGCTCGCGACCATCCACAGCACCGGGTACAGCATCACGAACCCGATCAGGACCAGGCCGAGGTGCTTGGCGGGCGCGGCAAGCCTTCTAGTCGTCATAGAACACCCAGTACTTCGCAGCCCAGAAGTTGATCGCGGTGAACGCGGCGACGATCAGCAGCAGGAACCACGCCAGCGCCGACGCGTAACCCATGTCGAACCGGCTGAAACCCTGCTGGTACAGGTAGAGCGTGTAGAACATGGTCGAGTCGGACGGCCCGCCGGTGCCGCCGGAGACGACGAACGCCTGCGTGAACGACTGGAACGCGTGGATGATCTGCAGCACCAGGTTGAAGAACAGGATCGGCGAGAGCAGCGGCAGGGTGATCCGCAGGAACTGCGACCGCCTGCTCGCCCCGTCGATCGCGGCGGCCTCGTAGTAGACCTCAGGGATCTGCCGCAGCCCGGCCAGGAAGATGATCATCGGTGAGCCGAACGTCCAGACGTTCAGCACGATCAGGGTCGACAGCGCGGTGTCCGGGTCGGAGATCCAGCCCCTGCCTTCGACGCCGAAGAAGCCCAGCACCCGGTTCACCAGTCCGTCGGTGCCGAAGACCTGCGTCCACAGCACCGCGATCGCCACGCTCGACCCGAGCAGCGACGGCAGGTAGAACGCCGAGCGGTAGAACGCGAGCCCGCGCAACCCCCGGTTGAGCAGCAGCGCGACGCCCAGGGCGCACGCCAGTTGGAGGGGCACGGACACGAGCACGTAGGTGAACGTGACCCGCAGGGCGTTGTGCAGGCGGGAGTCGCTGAGGATGCGCGCGAAGTTGTCGAAACCGATGAACCTCGGCGGCTGGATCAGGTTGTACTTCGTGAAGCCCAGTGCGAAGGACGCGATCACCGGACCGATCGTGACGAGGAGCAGTCCGGCGAACCAGGGAGCGAGGAACCAGAACGCGGCTCTGTTGTCGCTTTTCCTGACCTGGACGCCACCTCGGCGCAGTTGACGCAGTTCGTCTAGAGCGCTCATCGACCCCCGACCTCGCCGTCCGGAAAACGCTTTCCGGAGTCTGCATCGGTGCCTGATGAGCGTCAAGCGAGCTGTCGAATGCCGTCGAACGCCGTGGTCGAACGCAGTCGAACAGCGCGGTCCTCTGTGGAGGGTCGAGCTGGAGGGCGGGGCCGGAGCGGGCCCTGAGGTTGATGAGGGGAGCTTTCATGAACCTGAGGTTGATGAAAGCTCCCCTCATCAACGTCGCACTAGGCGTAGGGGTTGCGTCCGGAGAGCCCGCCGACCTTGCACGGACCGTTCGACGCGTCACGGCAGACGACGACGCCCATGTAGGTGATCGAGTCGCCGCTGATCGACCAGGTCAGGTCGTTGTACGACGAGTAGTCCTCCTTGTCGCAGCCGGAGTGGTCGTACCGGCGCGTGGGCGTCGTGTCCGGGTGCAGGGAGCCGTTGTAGAACAGGAAGTAGGCGTAGACCGGCTTGGCGTCGCAGCCCCAGTCGGAGACGAGCAGGTCGATGTTCCTGACCGAGCTGCGCCCGGCCCAGTCGAACGTCGCCCCGGCGTACCCGTAGTCCTGTCCCGAGTAGATGAACTCCTGGTCGGCGGCACTCGCCGAAGGCGTGTTCACGACGACGGCGGAGAGCGCCGCCACGGCGGCGGCCGCGACCCGGCCGGCGATCTTGGTGAAGGTTCTCGAAACCATGGCGGCAGTTAACAACGCTCACCCGCGCGGGCAGAAGCTATTGCACCCCAGCGCAAAGCCAGTGCGGGCCCTCTACTCCACAGAGCACTGCACGCCGTTGACCGAGAACCCGGCCGGTGCGACCGGACGGCCGCGGGAGTTGCCGTTGAAGCCGAACCGCACCGACGCGCCCGCCGCGATCTGCCGGTTGTAACTCGTGTTCGCGGCGCTGACGATCGAGCCGTACTGCCTCCCGGAGGCGTCCCACATCTCACGGATGCTCTCGCCGCTCGAGAAGGTCCACACCAGCGACCAGCCGTTCACCGCGGCGGTACCGGTGTTGCGCACGGTCACGTTCGCCTGGAACCCTCCCTGCCACTGCTCGGTGATCCGGTAGGCGACGGCACAGGCCTTCGCCGGAGGCGGCGGAGTCGTGGTCGTCGGGGGCGGTGGTGGTGGCGGCGCGGGCGTCGTGGTCGTCGTGGTGGGGGCGGGCTTGGACGTGTCGGAACCCTCGCAGGGCGGGCCCCACAGCCCACGCTTGGCCGCGGCCGCCTCGTCCCGGGCGTTGATCAGCGGTCCGCTCTCGACGCCCTCGGGCCTCAGGGCGCCCTGCTGCACGGCGAGCACCGCGTAGTCCGTGCCGTCCTCCAGTTCCAGGTCCACCACGCCGATCTCCAGTCCGGTGAACCGGACGGAGCTCGCCAGCAGGGTCGACCTGGCGAAGGAGAGCGAAGCCTCCGCGAAGCACTCCTTCGGTTCCGCCAGCGACGCGACGCGGACCCTCGTGCCGTCGGCGAACTCGACGGTCCGCGCGTCGATCACGTCCCGCACGACGGTGAGCACGTCCTGGGGCGGCACCACCTCGTTGACCAGCGTCGGCGGTTTCAGCGGGGGCTGGGGAGAGGGCGACGGCGCCGCGGGTTCCGCTGAGCACGCGCCTGTGAACAGCAACAACATCACCAGCAGGTGCTTGCGCGCCACCGTCACTCCCGACCATCTCCCCGACAGGCTGTCTCGTGCGGACGACAGCACTCACCCAGCTGCTGGAATGTCGGTTGAGCTGATCACCGCGTTACGCCGGGGTCAGACGGTCCTGCCGCGCGGCGGAGGCGCGGCCTGCGACGTGGTGAGGACGGTGGCCGTGGGCTCGTCACCGTTCAGCACTCCGTCACAGGGTCAGCCCCCGTTGAGCCACAGGCCGATCCAGCCGATGACGAGCAAGAACGCCACCATTCCCGCGAAGTGCCACGGCGCCAGGTCGAGGCTCTTGCGCACACCACCGCCCTCGGCCGGCGCGGGGTGCGGCCGGTGCTGCTCGATCGCCTCCCGGATCCGGGACTGCACCCGGCTGCCGCGCAACGAACTGGCCGCGGAGAAGGCGCCGACGGCGACGTCGATCCGCTCCCCCGAGGTGGTGACGAGCGCGACCTCCTTCGTCGCCTCGACCGAGGCGAGGTCGGCCCACGGCACCCAGTACCTGCGGAACCAGTTCACGACCAGGACGCCCGAGTCGTACACCTCCACGACCGCGTGCGCGCCGACCATCCACATGAACCACGTGAGCGGCGCCATGATCGCGATGAACTCCAGCTGGTGCCCGAAACCGTTGCCGGGGAACGGGTTGAGCAGCACGTACGTGCTCGTGCCGAGCGCGCCCAGCGTCACGACCCAGCTGAAGGTGCTGTCGAACCTCCTGCGCAGCACCACTGCCGCTCTGCCCCGACTCATGCGCACACCCTAGTGGCGTGGCTCGGAAGGTCGGCTGGATAATTCACGCTCAGCAGGGCGCCGCGCGGCCGTCTGACCGCGAATTCGCCCGGCGACCTTCCGAGCCACACCACTGGATCGGCGCTCAGCGGACCAGCTGCCCGAACACGGGCGGCTCCTCCGCCGCCAGGTCGTCCGGCAGCCGCAGGCCCTGACGCCGCGGCACCAGCTCCGACTGCAGGACGATCGCCGCGGCGCCGATCGCGGGCGCCGACGCCGCCGAGGGCGACAGCCGCACGGAGATCGGGTGGGCGTCGCGCGCGATGAACGCGCTGTCGAGCTCGGCGCGCAGCACGGGCAGGTAGATCGAGCCCGCGATCGCGAAGCTCGGGCCGGTGAGCACCAGCACCTCCAGGTCCAGCACGTTCGCCAGCGTGCGCGCGGCGGCCGCGAAGTACCGGGCGGACCGTTCGAGCAACGCGACCGCGCGGGTGTTGCCCTGCCGGGCCGCCCTGCTGATCGCCGCGAAGTCGGCCGCGACCGGTGTGGCCGCGCGGGTCCGGCCTCCGACGAGGCCCGCCGCACGACTCAGTGACCGGTCGGCCCGTGCCTGCTCCACGACCGCCGCGGGACCGGCCAGCACCTCCAGGCACCCCCGCGCGCCGCACCGGCAGCGCGGGCCGTCGATGTCGAGGCAGGTGTGGCCGATCTCGCCGGTGTGGCCGCTCGGGCCCCGGTAGGTGGCGCCGCCGAGCACGATGCCCGCGCCGACGTCCGATCCCATGAACAGCGCGGCGAACGTCGAGGTCGCGCCGACGCCGCCGGACCAGTGCTCACCGATCGCCGCCGCGGTCGCGTCGTTGTCGAGCACCACCGGCAGGCCCGTCGCCCGCTCGAGCGCGCGGCCGAACTCGTGGTGCTCCGACGGACGTGCCGCCACGAGTCCCAGCCCGAGGATTCGATCGCGTTCGACGCCCACGCTGTCGATCAGCGCGCCGACCTCGCGTGCCACCCTGGCGACCACGGCCGCCGGCTCGTCGGCACCGGCGCCCGCCCGGGAGATCCTGGCGACGACCGCTCCGCCGAGGTTGGTCAGGACGTAGGTGATCCGCGCGTCGTCGAGGTGCACGCCGACGGCGTAGCGCGCGAAGTGGTTGAGCTGCAGCATGACCCGGCGCTTGCCGCCGGTCGACTCGGCGTGCCCGGTCTCGGCCACCAGCCCCTCGTCGATCAGGCCGCGCACGACGGTGGAGATCGTGCCGCCGGTCAGGCCGGTGGCGTTGACCAGACCGACGCGGCTGATCACGCCCGCCGCCCTGACCAGGTCCAGCACGGCCGCCCTGGTGCTGGCGTGGGTCACCCGCGCCGGTCCGCTCACAGCACTCCTCCGTCGAACGACGAACAGATCCATCGACAACCTCGGGATCAGTAAAGCATCCCGAGGCGTTGACTTTCTTTGTTTAGTAACTGAAGAATCCTCGCCGCGAACCACCCAGCCACGGGAGGATCAACGATGTTCCTGCACAAGCGGCTCTGCTCACTCGGTCTCGCGGTCCTCGTCGCGGCCACCGCTGCCTGCTCCGGATCCGGCGGCGCGGGCCGGGCCCGCGACACGCTCGTCGTCTACACCGGGCAGGCCGGCGACTACCAGCTGAACTTCAACCCGTACGCCCCCACCCAGATCGAGGGGCCCGGAACGATCTACGAACCGCTGTTCTTCTTCAACATCGCGAAGGACGGACCGCCGAAGCCCCTGCTCGGCACCGAGTTCGCGTGGAACGCGGACGGCACGGAGTTGTCGATCACCCTGAGAGACGGGGTGACCTGGTCCGACGGCGAGAAGTTCACCGCCGAGGACGTCAAGTTCACGCTCGACATGGTCGCCAAGACGCCCGCCGTCAACAGGACCGGCTTCAAGGGCACGACCACCGCCGTCGACGACACGCACGTGGTCGTCAAGTTCCCCGAACCGTCCTACATGGACGGACCCCAGGTGCTGGGCCAGCTGTGGATCATGCCCGAGCACATCTGGAAGAACTACGCCACACCCGCGACCGAGGTGAACCCGAGCCCGGTCGGCACCGGCCCGTTCCAGCTCGGCGAGTTCAAGGCGCAGTCGTTCACGCTCAAGGCGAACCCGAAGTACTGGGGCGGCGAGCCGGCGCTGAAGCAGATCCGCTACCTGTCGCTGTCGGGCAACCAGGCGGGCGTCGACGCGCTGAAGGCCGGTTCGATCGACTGGCAGACCGGCCCCATCCCGGACATCAAGGACGTCGAGAAGAACTACCCCGGCTACAAGGCGGTCACCCTGCCGCTCAACCAGGTCTCGCTGTTCACGTGCTCCAACGCCCAACTCGGCTGCCAGGGAGCGCAGACCGATCCGGCCGTGCGCAGGGCGATCTACCACGGGATGAACCGCACCCAGATCAACTCGCTGGCCTTCCAGAACACCGGCAGCGAGATGTCGCCCGGCTTCACGCTGCAGCCGCGCGACACGGCGTTGCTGTCGAGCAAGCTCACCGACCGCATGGCGCCGATGAACGCCGACGTCGCCAAGGCCACCGAACTGCTCACGTCCGCCGGGTACGTCAAGGGCGCGGACGGCATCTACGCCAAGGACGGCAAACCGCTGGCGCTGACCGTGAAGGTGGTCGCCGGCTGGACCGACTACATCACCGCGCTGGAGACCCTGAGCCAGCAGCTGCTCCAGATCGGCATCAAGATCACGCCGCAGCAGCTGTCGTGGAACGAGTGGGCCGACGCGCGCGGCCGCGGCCAGTTCGAGCTGCTGATCGACTCGGTGGAGCAGGGCCCGGCACCGGACCCCTACTACACCTACAGCTACTTCTTCTCCACCGCGACGACCGCGCCGGTCGGGCAGGCCGCCAACCCGAACTTCTCCCGGTTCAGCAACCCGGTCGTGGACTCGGCGCTGGCCGAGCTCAAGAAGACCGACCGCGGCAACCCCGCGCGGCAGTCGCACTACGACACCATCCAGGTCGAGCTCGAGAAGTCCATGCCGTACATCCCGGTCCTGACCGGCGGTGTCCCGAACGAGTACAACGACAAGGCGTTCACCGGCTGGCCGACGAAGGACGACCTCTACGCGTTCCCCGCCGTGTGGAAGCGGCCGGACGCCTCCCAGGTGTACGCCAAGCTCAAGCCCGCCGGGTCCTGACGATGGGCTACCACCTGCGCAAGGTCGCCTTCTACCTGGCGGCGCTGTGGGCGGCGGTGACGCTGAACTTCGTCATCCCGCGGCTGCTGCCGGGCAACCCGGTGGACATCCTGATGGCCAAGCTCCAGCAGCGCGGCGGGTCCGTCGACCCCGCCGCGCGCCAGGCCTACGAGACGTTGCTCGGCACGGGCGGGCGCGAGTCGTTCGCGCAGGAGTACCTGGCGTACCTGGGGAACCTGCTGCGCGGGGACCTCGGGGTGTCGGTCAGCGCGTTCCCGGCGAAGGTCTCCGACGTGATCGGCGACTCGCTGCCGTGGACGATCGTGCTGGTCGGGCTCGCGACCCTGATCTCGTTCGTGCTCGGCATCGGGCTCGGCGCGCTCGTCGGCTGGAAGCGCGGCACCTGGCTCGACGCGCTGGTGCCCGCGACCACGATGCTGTCCGCGGTGCCGTACTTCTGGCTGGCGCTGATCCTGGTCGCGCTGCTCTCGTCGGGGCTCGGCTGGTTCCCGCTCAACGGCGGCTACGACGTGGTCCTGGATCCCGGCTGGAACCCCGAGTTCCTCGGCTCCGCGCTCTACCACGGCATCCTGCCCGCGCTGACGATCGTGCTCTCCTCGGTCGGCGGCTGGCTGCTCGGCATGCGCAACATGATGGTCTCGGCCATGTCGGAGGACTACGTGCTGACCGCGCGGGCGAAGGGCCTGACCGGCAGCCGGGTCATGGTCCGGTACGCGGCGCGCAACGCCGTGCTGCCCTCCGTCGCCGGGTTCGCGATCTCCCTCGGGTTCGTGGTGTCCGGGTCGATCGTCACCGAGCAGGTCTTCTCCTACCCCGGCATCGGCTCGAAGCTGCTGCAGGCCGTGCAGAACAACGACTACGCGCTCATGCAGGGGATCTTCCTGGTGATCACGATCGCGGTGCTCGGCGCGAACCTGGTCGTCGACCTGCTGTACGGGCTGATCGACGCCCGCACGAGGGATCGGAGCACGGTGTCATGACCTGGTCGGGAAAACTCGGCGCCGGGCTCGGCCTGGCCGGTCTGATCGTCCTCTTCGGACTCGTCGGTCCGCTGCTCACCGGTGACCCCGCCACGATCAGGGACATCGGGCTCACCCCGCCCGGCGACGGGCACCTGCTGGGCACCACGATCACCGGTCAGGACGTGCTCGCCCAGCTCGCCCACGCCACCCGCGGGTCGTTGTGGATCGGCCTGCTCGTCGGGGTCATGGCGACGGTGCTGTCCGGTGTCTTCGGCATCGTCGGCGCCTACGCGGGCGGTGCCGTGGACGAGGCGTTCTCGTTGTTCTCCAACGTGATGCTGGTGATCCCCGGCCTGCCGCTGGTCATCGTCGTCGCCGGGTTCGTGCCCGCCGACCAGCGGGGCACGTGGACGATCTCGCTGGTGCTCGCGATCACCGGGTGGGCGGCGGCCGCCAGGGTACTGCGCGCGCAAACGTTGTCGTTGCGCAACAGGGACTACGTGGCGGCGGCGCGGGTGTCCGGCGAGAAGACGTGGCGGGTGATCTGCGTGGAGATCCTGCCGAACCTGTTGCCGATCCTCGCCTCCCAGTTCGTGTTCGCCGTCGTCCTGGCGATCCTGAGCGAGGCGGGCCTGTCGTTCCTCGGACTCGGGGCGGCCGACTCCTCGACGCTCGGCACGATGCTCTACTACGCGCAGAACGGCTTCGCGCTGCAACGCGAGGCGTGGTGGTGGTTCGTCCCGCCGGGGTTGGTCATCGCCCTGTTCGGCGGCGCGCTCTCCCTCGTCAACTTCAGCATCGACGAGATCATCAACCCGGCGCTGCGCGAGCGGGTCCGGCGCGGGCGCGACGTCGTGGCCACCACGCCCGTGGTGGCACCCGCGGACGAGGACGTGGTGCTGACCGTCAGCGACCTCAACGTCGTCTACCAGGGCGCCACACCCGTGCACGCCGTCAAGGACGTGTCGCTCACGTTGCGGCGCGGCGAGATCCTCGGACTGGCGGGCGAGTCCGGCTGCGGCAAGACCACGCTCGCCTACGCGATCAACCGCCTGCACCGGCCGCCGGCCGAGGTCACCTCGGGCTCCGTCGTGTTCGACGGCGTCGACGTGCTGGCACTGGGCCCGGAAGAGCTCCGCCGGTTCCGCTGGGTCAGGTTGTCCATGGTCTTCCAGGGCGCCATGAACTCCCTTAACCCGGTCACTCCGATCAGCGCGCAGCTGCAGGACGTCCTGCGCACGCACCGCCCGTCGATGTCCGCAACGGAGCGTGCGGCGCGGTGTGCGGAGGTGCTCCGGCTCGTCGGCGTCGACCCGGCCAGGCTCGGCTCCTACCCGCACGAGCTGTCCGGCGGCATGCGGCAACGCGTGATGATCGCCATGGCGTTGCTGCTCGAACCGCAGGTCATGATCATGGACGAGCCCACCACCGCTCTCGACGTGCTGGTGCAGCGCGAGATCCTCAACGAGATCAAGCGCCTGCGCGACGAGCTGCGGTTCGCGGTCGTGTTCATCACGCACGACCTGCCGCTGCTGCTGGAGCTGAGCGACCGGATCGCGGTGATGCGCGAGGGCGAGGTCGTCGAGTACGCGACGGCGGAGGAGATGTACCTGCGGCCGCAACACCCCTACACGCGGCAGCTGCTGGCGTCGTTCCCGAGCCTGACCGGCGAGCGAGGAGCCCTGATCCGATGACCACGCTCGAAGTCCGCGACCTCACGAAGACGTTCCACCGGCACCGCGCGGTCGACGGTGTCTCGTTCACGCTCACCCCCGGCCGGACCGTCGCGCTGGTCGGCGAGTCCGGGTCGGGGAAGTCGACGATCGCGCGGATGATCGCCCGCTTGGTCCGTCCCACCTCCGGCGAGATCACGCTGACCGGCGAGAACGGTGCGCCGGTGCCGCGGCGGGCGTACCGCGATCACGTACAGATGATCTTCCAGGACCCGTTCGCCTCGCTCAACCCGTTCCACACCGTCGAACACCACCTCGCCCGGCCGTTGCTGCTGCACGGACGCTCCCGTGCCGAGGTGCCTCACCTGCTGGAGCGCGTGAGCCTCAGCCCGGACCTCGCTCGCCGCCGGCCGCACGAGCTGTCCGGCGGACAGCGGCAGCGGGTGGCGATAGCCCGCGCACTCGCGCCGGGCGCGAAGGTGATCATCGCCGACGAACCGGTGTCCATGCTGGACGTCTCGATCCGGCTGGGTGTGCTCAAACTGCTCGACCGGCTGCAACGCGAGGAGGACCTCGCGGTCCTCTACATCACGCACGACCTGGCCACCGCCCGGCACTTCTCCGACGAGGTCCTGGTGATGCACCGGGGCCGCATCGTCGAACGAGGGCCGGGCGACGACGTGCTCCTGCGCCCGCAGGACCCGTACACCCGGCAGCTCGCCGCCGCCGCGCCCGACCCGGAAGCCCGTTTCCGACAAGGAGGACAGCCTTGATCCGCCAGTACCTGCACGACGGCTGGCAGCTGACCGCGGCCACGAACGAGGTGCCGGACAACATCCGGGGCCGCACGGTGCCCGCCGCGGTGCCCGGCAGCACCCACCTCGACCTGCTCGCGTCCGGGCTGATCACCGACCCGTTCCTCGACCGGGCGGAGGAGGAGCTCGCCTGGATGCACCGCGCGGACTGGCGCTACAGCACCACTTTCCTCGCTGCCACGGCCAGGCCGGGGCAACGGGTCGACCTCGTGTTCGACGGCCTCGACACCATCGCCACCGTCGAGCTGAACGGGCACGTGGCCGGGCAGACGGCGAACATGCACCGCGGCTACCGGTTCGACGTCCGCGAGTTCCTGGTGGACGGCGGCAACGACCTGACGGTGTCGTTCTCGTCCGCGCTCGCGCACGCCGAGAAGGCCGAGGCCGCTCTCGGCGGCCGGCCGCACGTCAACGCCCACCCGTTCAACATGGTCCGCAAGATGGCGTGCAGCTTCGGCTGGGACTGGGGCCCCGACCTGCAGACCGCGGGCATCTGGCGGCCGGTGCGGCTGGAACGCTGGCACACCGCCCGGCTCGCGCGGGTCCGCCCGGTCGTCACGGTCGCCGGCACGACCGGGCAGGTCGAGCTGCACGCCGACTTCGAGTGGGCCGTCCGGGAGGACCTGACGCTGCACATCGCCGTGGGCGGCCACGAGCGCACGGTCACCGTCCCGGCCGGACAGGACGGCCTGGTCGCCCGCGTCGACGTGCCCGAGGTCGCGCTCTGGTGGCCGGCCGGGTACGGCGAGCAGCCGCTGTACGACCTGGAAGTGGTGCTGCGCGGGAAGTCCGGCGTCCTCGACAGCACCTCGAAGCGGATCGGGTTCCGCACGATCACCGTCGACACGACCCCGGACGAGCACGGCACCCCGTTCACCATCGCCGTGAACGACCGGCCGGTCTTCGTCAAGGGTGCCAACTGGATCCCCGACGACCACTTCCTCACCCGGATCACCCGCGACCGGCTGGTGCGGCGGGTGGACCAGGCCGCGGCCGCGCACGTCAACCTGCTGCGGGTGTGGGGCGGCGGGATCTACGAGTCCGACGACTTCTACGACGTCTGCGACGAGCGCGGAGTCCTGGTGTGGCAGGACTTCCCGCTCGCGTGCGCCGCGTACCCGGAGGAGGAGCCGATCCGCGGGGAGCTGGAGGCCGAGGCCCGCGAGAACGTCACGCGCCTGATGTCCCACGCCTCGCTGGCGCTGTGGAACGGCGGCAACGAGAACGTCTGGGGCTTCGCCGACTGGGGCTGGCCCGAGCAGCTGGACGGCCGGACGTGGGGCCTCGGCCACTACGACGAGCTGCTGCCCGGCATCGTGGCCGAGCTGGACCCGACCCGGTTCTACTGCCCCAGCAGCCCGTACAGCCCGGTGGACGGCGTGCACCCCAACGACGAACACCACGGCACGCGCCACGACTGGCACGTCTGGAACGAGGCCGGCTACCAGCACTATCGCGACCACGTGCCGCGGTTCTGCTCGGAGTTCGGGTTCCAGGGCCCGCCGGCGTGGGCCACGCTCACCCGCTGGATCCACGACCGGCCGCTGACCCCGGACTCGCCGAGCTTCCTGGCGCACCAGAAGGCCGAGGACGGCAACGGCAAGCTCGTGCGCGGACTGGCCGAGCACCTGCCCGTGCCGGCGCGGTTCGAGGACTGGCACTGGGCGACGCAGCTCAACCAGGCGCGGGCGGTGAGCTTCGGCGTCGAGCACTTCCGCTCGTGGTGGCCGCGCACGGCCGGTGCGATCGTGTGGCAGCTCAACGACTGCTGGCCGGTCACGTCCTGGGCGGCGATCGACAGCGAGGAACGGCTCAAGCCGCTGTGGTACGGGCTGCGGCACGCCTACGAGCCCCGGCTCCTCACCTTCCAGCCCCGTGGCGACCGGCTCGTGCTCGTCGCCGTCAACGACCACGACAAGCCGTGGGACGCGCACCTCACCCTTGACCGGCAGACGTTCCGGGGCGTCACGCTGCACCTGACTAGACTGCGCCGGACGGTGCCACCCCGCTCGGTCCTCTGCCTGGACCTGGAGGACGCGCTGCTGCAGCCGGTGAACGAGGACGCGGAGGTGATGGTGGCGACCACCGCCGAAGCCCGCGCGATCCTGCCGTTCCGGGAGGACGTCGAGCTCTCCTACGACCCGCGTCCCCTTGCCGCGCAGGCACAGTCCGTGCACGGCGGGTACGAGGTCGAGGTGCGGGCCGGTTCGTTCGCGCGGGACGTCACCGTCCTGGCCGACCGGGTGGCGCCGGACGCGGTCGTGGACGACTCGCTCGTGCCGATGCTGGCCGGAGAGGTGCGCGTGTTCCACATCCGCACGAACGCCGTCGTCGACCCGGAGGCCTTCACCGATCCGCTGGTCCTGCGCTGTGCCAACGACCTCCGCGCGGTGCCCGATGTCCGGTGAACCGGCGGGCGCGGTGGGCCTCGTGCTCGCGCGGCCCGCACGCCTGCTCGGGGTCGAGCCGTTCTTCATGGAGTTCATCGCGGGGATCGAGGAACGGCTCGCCGAGCGCGACCTGTCCGTCCTGCTGCACGTCGTGGCGGACCACGAGGCCGAGATCGCCGCCTACCGCCGCTGGGCGGGCCGCGGCCTGGTGGACGCCGTCGTGGTGGTGAACCCGGTGGCGGACGACCCGCGCCCAGCGGTGCTCGGGGAGATCGCGCTGCCCGCGGTGGTCGTCGGCGACGACCCCCGGCTGCCGTCGGTCCGCACCGACCACGCCGGGCCGGTCGCCGAAGCGCTCGGGCACCTGCTCGAACTGGGGCATCGGCGGATCGCCAGGGTCACCGGCCCTTCGGCGTTGCTGCACACGCGGGCCCGCACGGACGCGCTGCTGGCCGGGTGCGCACGGGCGGGCGTCGAGCCGGTGATCGTCGAGGGCGACTACTCCGAGGAGGCGGGCGCCAAGCTCACCGCCGCGCTGCTGAGCGGGCCGGAGCCGCCCACCGCGATCCTCTACGACAACGACGTGATGGCCGTGGCGGGACTCGCCGCGGCCGCCGAGCTCGGTGTCGCGGTGCCGGAGCGCCTCAGCCTCGTGGCGTGGGACGACTCGACGCTGTGCCGGCTCGCCTGCCCCGCCCTCACGACGATGAGCGTCGACGTCCACCAGTTCGGCGTGTCGGTGGCGGAGTCGGTGCTGGAGCGGATCGACGGCGGTCCGGTCACGCCGCGCTGGTCGCCGACGGCCCGCTGCCTGCCGCGCGGCACGACGGCACCCGCGTCCTTTTAGGACGGGCCGGTTCGAGGGGTTGCGGGCCTTGGCATGATGGCCGGGTGGCCACCGATGCCGACGCCCGGTCGATCGTCCTGCGCCGTTACTGGCAGCACCTCATCGAACTCGCCCTCCTGGTCGTCGCCGCCGTGCTGAGCCTGGTGCTCGGCGTCCTGCTGTCGTTGCCGCTGCTCAAGCTCGGCATGACACCGGAGGTCTTCAAGGTGCTGCCGTTCGCGACGGTGGTCGTGGTGTCGTTCCTCGGGGTGCTGTGGATCGAGGTGTGGTACCCGCACCGGCACGGCGGTTCGACACCGGCGATGCGGTGGCTGGGCCTGCGGATCACCACGCTGCGCGGCGGCGAGCCCTCGTTGCGGGCCTACCTCGTGCGGTGGCTGCTGATGGCCGTGGACGGGTTGCTGCTGGGGCTGGTCGGCGCCGTGCTGATCGCCGTGACACCCCGCAACCAGCGGCTCGGCGACATGGTCGCCGGCACGGTCGTGGTGCGCCGCGGCGTTACCTGAGCAGGCCGTTGCGCCACGCCCAGATCGCGATCTCGGTGCGGTTGCGCGCGCCGATCTTGCCGCCCGCGTTGGCCAGGTGCGACTTCACCGTCGACAGGGAGACGTGCAGGTGGTCGGCGATCTCGGCGTTGGTCAGGCCGCGTCCCACGGCGAGCACGGTGTCGAGCTCGCGGCCGGTCAGCGGCGTGCCGGGGTGCTCGCGTCCGTTGCCCGCGGTGAAGTGCGCGAGCAGCCGCACCGTCACGGCGGGCGACACCAGCGCCTCACCGCGCACCGCGGCGTGCACCGCCTCCACCAGCAACCGCGGCCGAGCGTCCTTGACCAGGAACCCGCAGGCCCCGGCGAGCAGCGCGGCGTAGACGTTCGCGTCGACGTCGTAGGTGGTGACGACCAGCACCCGCAACGGGTCCTCGACACCGGGTCCCGCGAGCAGTTCGGTCGCCCGCAGGCCGTCCAGCTTCGGCATGCGGATGTCCATCAGCGTCACGTCGGGACGCAGCTGCCGCGCCATGCGCACCGCCGCCTCCCCGTCGGCGGCCTCGCTGATCACCTTGATGCCGGGCTCGGCGTCGAGGACCAGCCGGAACCCGGTGCGCACGAGGGTCTGGTCGTCGGCGATCAGCACGCGGATCGTCATCAGATCCCCCTCGGCAGGCCGTCGAAGTCGTCCGGCACCCGTGCGGTGACCCGCCAGCCGCCGTCCCCGTGCGGGCCCGCGGTCAGCTCCCCGCCCACCGCGGCCATGCGCTCGGTCATGCCGATGATGCCGTGCCCGTGCCCGTGCTCGTGCTCGGCCGCGGCACCGGCCGGTACCCCGTCGTTGTCGACCTCCAGCACCAGAAAGCCGTCCTCGGACCGCGCCGCGACCCGCACGGAAGCAGGTCGCGAGTGGCGCCGGACGTTGGTCAGCGCCTCCAGCACCACCCGGTGCAGCGCCACGGAAACCTGCGGTGGCAACGGAAAGGCCTCGACGTCGGGGGCCACGTGCACCGCCGCGTCCCCCGCCGCCGCGCGCACCACGTCACCCAGCACGAGGCTCGGGGACGGCAGCGGCTCGTCGCTGCGCAGCACGCCGACCAGGCCGCGCGTCGCGGTCAGGGCCTCCGCCGCGGCGTGTTCGATCTGGTCGTAGACCTCGGCGGGGTCCTGCTCCGGTGCCGCCGGGTTCGCCGCCAGCGCCTGGGCCGCGCGGGTCCGCACCACGATGCCGGTGACGTGGTGCGCCACGAGGTCGTGGAGGTCCCGCGCGAGCTGCAACCTGTCCTCGTTGCGGACGCGTTCCAGCTCGCGGCGGTGCCGGGCGTCCGCGTCCCGGAGGATCAGGCCCAGCACCAGTGCGGCACCCCACGCGACCGCGGCGGCCACCGGGAACACCGAGTCGAGGCCGTAACGCACGACCGGAGCGAGCACGACGGTGAGGCAGGCGGCGATGGCGAGCACCGCCGCCCGCACCGGCGGGAGGCGGCGGCACCCCGCGGCGGCCAGCAACAGCACCGCCAGCACCTCCGTCACCGGCGGCCGCACGGGAGCCCGTTCCACGAGCCCCGCGACCGCCGTGCCGAGGAGCGACAGTCCCACGACCGCGCCCGCCAGCAGCTCGATCCGCTGGGGGAACCGGCGTCGGAGGACCGCGAGGACCGCGGCGGCCTCACCCGCGTACGGCACGACCATCGTGATCAACGGTCCCAGGACGCCCCGCGGACCGTCTCCGCCGGCCGCGAGCACCGCGTCCGCCACCACCGCCACGACCAGCGCGGCGACCTCGGCCACGAACACGCTCCGCCGCGCCGGCGTTCCCCCTGCGGTCATACCGGCATTCTGGCCCCGGTCAGTGCGGCGGATCCCGCTACCCCGCCCGCTTGACCGCGTCGACGTAGACGTTGGAGGCGGGCAGGTAGCTCGCCACCACCGCCAGTGCGGCGACCGCCGCGCCACCGTACGCGGGAAGCGTCGCGGCGCCTTCGCCGATGAACAGCGACGCCACCTGGAACACCGTGAACACGGTCAGCAGGACCCTGGCCCAGTTGCGCCCGGACCTCAGCTTGAACGCGAGCCACAGCTGGACCAGTGCGATCACGACCGCGATGCTCGCCAGCAGCACCTGGGTGACCGTGGCCGCGCTCTGCAGCTGCTCCTCGGTCATCGCCGTTCCCGACGTCCTCAGCGCCTCCACCAGGTCGTCACGCGTGCCGACCAGCACACCGACGGACGTCACGGCGAAAACGCACGACACGAGGAACCCGATGAAGGCCGCGATGATGGTGCTCGGCGGCGTGGTCCTGCCCGTTGCAGTAGTCATGATCACGACGGTAGGACGCCGGGAAAGCGGTTGCCGCACGCCGGACCGCCATCTCGTACTTTCGGACGAGAGCCCGGTTGCGGCGGTGCGGCGGGACCGCCAGCATGCCGGACCGCCTCGCCGAGCCCTGCGGCGAAGCAGCTGTGAACGCTAACAGGACCTGACTGATCAAGGCCTGAGAGATGCTCCGAGTCGCGACATTGCTCAAAGTTAACGCTCACATTGAGCGTTGACCTCCCGGCAACGTCGTGGCTACATTCCGTTGCGCGCCGCGACCGCAGTTTCGCCGAGCGACTGGAGCATCCTCATGTCCTCACCGTTGAGTCGACGCAGGCTCTTCCAAGCCGCGGGTGTGGCCGCCCTCGCGACCACGGCGCCGTCACTGGTGGCGGGGTCCGCGCAGGCGGCCTCGGTGCCGCCTGCGCGCCCCGACGCCGGTGTGTCGGCCCACCCGTTCGACCTGTCCGAGGTCCGGCTGACGTCCGGCCGGTGGCTGGACAACCAGAACCGGACGCTGTCCTACCTGCGTTTCGTCGACGTCGACCGCCTGCTCTACAACTTCCGCGCCAACCACCGGCTGTCCACGAACGGCGCCGCCGCGCTGGGCGGCTGGGAGGCGCCGGACTTCCCGTTCCGCACGCACAGCCAGGGGCACTTCCTCACGGCCTGGGCGCAGGCGTGGGCGGTCCTGGGCGACACGACGTGCCGGGACAGGGCCAACCACATGGTCGCTGAACTGGCCAAGTGCCAGGCGAACAACTCGGCGGCGGGCTTCAACACCGGGTACCTGTCGGGCTTCCCCGAGTCGGACTTCGACGCGCTGGAGAGCGGCTCACCCAAGTCCGTCTCGTACTACTCGCTGCACAAGACCCTCGCCGGCCTGCTGGACGTGTGGCGCCTCATCGGCAACACCCAGGCCAGAGACGTGTTGCTGCGCTTCGCCGGATGGGTGGACTGGCGCACGGCCCGGTTGCCCCAGAGCCGGATGCAGTCCGTGCTGAACACCGAGTTCGGCGGCATGAACGCGGTGCTGGCCGACCTGTACCAGCAGACGGGCGACGCGCGCTGGCTGACGACTGCCCAGCGGTTCGACCACGCCGCCGTGTTCGACCCGCTGGCGTCCGGCCAGGACCGCCTGAACGGCCTGCACGCCAACACCCAGGTGCCGAAGTGGATCGGCGCGGCACGCGAGTACAAGGCGACGGGGACCACCCGCTACCGGGACGTCGCCCTCAACGCCTGGAACATCACCGTCGGGGCGCACACCTACGTCATCGGCGGCAACAGCCAGGCAGAACACTTCCGCGCGCCCAACGCGATCGCGGCCTACCTCAGCACCGACGCGTGCGAAGCGTGCAACACCTACAACATGCTGAAGCTGACCCGGGAGCTCTGGCTGACCGACCCCGGCCGGGCGGCCTACTTCGACTACTACGAGCGCGCTCTGCTCAACCACCTGATCGGCCAGCAGAACCCGGCGGACCCCCACGGCCACATCTGCTACTTCACCGGTCTCAACCCCGGTCACCGCAGGGGCAACACAGGTCCGGCGTGGGGCGGCGGCAACTGGAGCACGGACTACGGCACGTTCTGGTGCTGCCAGGGCACCGGACTGGAGACCAACACCAAACTCGCCGACTCCGTGTACTTCCACAGCGGCACCACCCTGACGGTGAACCTGTACACGCCGTCGGTGCTCACCTGGTCGGCACGCGCCATCACCGTCACCCAGACCACGAGCTACCCGGCGAGCGACACCACGACGCTCACCGTCACCGGCAACGCGGCCGGCTCGTGGACGATGCGGTTGCGCATCCCCGCCTGGACGACGGGCGCGACCATCAGCGTCAACGGGGTGGCGCAGAACGTCACCGCGACGCCCGGCACCTACGCGTCCCTGACGCGCTCGTGGACGTCCGGCGACGTGGTGGCGCTGCGGTTGCCGATGCGCGTGATCGCACAGCCCGCCAACGACAACGCCGGTGTCGTCGCGCTGACCTACGGCCCGGCGGTGCTCGCGGGCAACTACGGCAACACCACACCGTCCGGGTTGCCGTCGCTGGACGTCGGCTCCGTCACGCGCACCAGCACGACGTCCCTGGCGTTCACGGCGACGGCGAACGGGACGCGGGTGAACCTCGGGCCGTTCCACGACGCCCACGGCTTCAACTACAACGTCTACTGGAGCACCGGCGGCGCCACCTCGAGCCACCGGCTGGTCAACGCGGGCACCGGCATGGTGCTGGGCATCCAGAACATGTCCACCGCGGACGGTGGTCTGGCAGTGCAGTGGCACGACAGCGGAACGGCGGACCACAATTGGCAGATGATCACCGACGGGTCGGACGTGCGGCTGCGCAACGTCCACAGCGGCAAGGTCCTCGGCGTGGAGAACATGTCCACGGCCGACAACGCCCGCGTCCTGCAGTGGTCTGACAACGGGACCGCCGACCACAGGTGGACCCTCGTCGCCCAGGGCGACGGCACCTACAAGATCCGCAACGCGCACAGCGGAAAGCTGCTCGGCGTCCTCAACGGCTCCACCACCGCGGGTGCGCAAGTCGTGCAGGACTCGGACAACGGCAGCGCGGACAACCGCTGGCGCCTGGTCGCGAACTGAACGCGTGGTGCGTGTCCCCGGAGACCACCGGGGACACGCACCGCTCCGGCTGTGTCAGCCGAAGTTCACGTCACTGCACCACATGTACGTCTGGTCGAGGTGCGAGGCCTGCCAGATCGTGAACACCACGTGGTGACCGCGGTACGTGCCGTTGGTCTGGACGTTGAACCTGATGTCCTTGGCAGGAGCGAACCTGCCGGTCTGCGTGACGAGGTCCAGGTTGCCCCAACCCAGGCGCTGGGTGGTCGGGTCGAACCCGTTCTTGCTGACGTAGACGCGCAGGTAGTCAGCTCCGTGACTGGCCTGGTCGTGCAGGTGCATCGAGAAGGTGCTGCCCAGGCTGGTGGTCTTCCACCGGCCGGGCGTGTTCAGGGAGTTGTTGCGCGTCAGGGCGTTGCTGCAGAGCTGTCCGTCCGGAGTGGACCCCTGGAAGTTCCCGCGGAGGCCGTCCCGCAGCGCGCTCATCCAGTTCCACATGGTGTCGGGATTGGCCTGGAAGGCTTGGTAGCACATGGGGTCCTGTTGCTGCATGGCCGGATTCGTGTGCTGGCTTCCCCACGTCTGCCAGCACTGGTAGGCGCGGGTGGCCGGGCCGACGATCGTGCCGTGTGCCGACGCCGTGGGGGTCCACAGGAACGTGCAGACCAGCGCGCTGACGACGAGTGCGATGAAGCCCCGCCGTCTGGTGAGCGACCCGTAGGTGCTGCGCTTGCGCATGAATGAGCCTCCGATCTCCGATGATCGATGTTCAAACAGCAGCGGCGGATTGGGAGCGCTCCCAGAACATCAACCCTACAGATGACTCTCAGAGATCACAAGAGCACGTGGAGTGATCACGACATCCGCCCGAACCGCCCCGCGATCCATCAAGCGAACGCCCGCAGGCGCACCTAGCGTTTTGAGGCATGTCCCTGATCTTCTCCAGCGTTGTCAACGCTCCCCTCGACGAGGTGTTCGCCTGGCACGCACGGCCGGGGGCCATCCACCGGCTGTCGCCGCCGTGGCAGCCGGTGGGCGTCGTGAGCGAGGCGAGCACCCTCGACGGTGGTCGCGCGGTGCTGGGGTTGCCGCTCGGACTGCGCTGGGGTGCCCGGCACACCGGCTTCGAGCCGCCCCACCGGTTCGTCGACGAGCTGGACTCCGTGCCGCTGAGCTGGGCGCTGAAGTGGCGGCACACCCACGAGTTCGCGGCGGAGGGCGACCGGACGCGGATGACCGACCGCGTGGAGACGCCGGTTCCCGGTGCGCTGCTGCGGTCGATGTTCGCCTACCGGCACCGCCAGCTCTCCGCCGACCTGGCGGCCCAGGCCTCCGCGCGGAAGGCCGGCGACCGGCCGATCACGGTGGCGATCACCGGGAGCAGCGGGTTCGTGGGCACCGCGCTGTGGTCGTTCCTCAGCACCGCGGGCCACCGGGTGGTGAAGCTGGTCCGCCGCTCCCCCGCCGCCCCGGACGAGCGGCGCTGGGATCCCGAACGCCCGGCGCCCGACCTGCTGTCCGATGTGGACGCCGTGGTGCACCTGGCGGGCGCGTCGATCGCGGGCAGGTTCACCGACGCGCACCGGCGGGCGATCCGGTCGTCCAGGATCGGCCCCACCAGGGCACTCGCCGATCTGGCCGCCGCCACCGGTGTGCCGGTGTTCGTCAGCGCGTCCGCGATCGGTTTCTACGGCGCCGACCGCGGCGACGAGGAGCTCACCGAGGACAGCGAACGAGGTGAGGGCTTCCTCGCGGACGTCGTCGCCGACTGGGAGGCCGCCACCGCACCCGCCGCGGCGGCCGGCGTGCGGGTGGTGAACGTCCGCACCGGGCTGGTCCAGTCCCCGAACGGCGGCACGCTGCGGCTCTTCCACCCGCTGTTCGCCGCCGGACTGGGCGGGAGGCTCGGCGACGGGCGGATGTGGCAGTCGTGGATCGGCCTGGACGACCTGGTCGACGTCTACCACCGCGCGCTCTACGACACCGGCCTCAGCGGACCGGTCAACGCCGTCGCCCCCGACGCCGTGCGCAACAGCACCTACGCCGTCACGCTCGCGAAGGTGCTGCACCGCCCCGCGCTGCTGCCGGTGCCGTCGTTCGGGCCGCGGCTCCTGCTGGGCGAGCAGGGCGCGCGTGAACTCGCCGAGGCGAGCCAGCTGGTCCGGCCCGCCGCGCTGGCCAAGGCCGGACACAGGTTCCGGTACCCGGACCTCGAACCGGCACTGCGGCACCTGCTGGGCCGAACGAAGTAACACGAACTAGGCGGATCGGGCGCGCACGAAGACCTCGTCCGCGCCCAGCCTGGTGAACAACTCCTGGTTGGCCGAGTCGCGGACCGCCGCGACGATGACCGCGGCCTGGTTGAGGCCGCGCACGGCCATGGTGATCTGCAGGCCGTCCCTGTCGTCGGGAACGGCGACGACCACCCGTGCCGCGAACTGCGCCTGCGCCTGCCGCAGCGCGCAGACGTCCCGCCCGTCACCCCGCACGGCCCTGGCGCCGTTGGCCAGCGCACCGGTCAACGCGATCGGATCGGGGTCGACCACCACGACCTCCGGGTTCTCGACGTGCAACGGGAGGTGTCTCAGCACGTCCAGTGCCGCGTCCCCGTACCCGACCACCACCGTGAGGCCGATCACCGCGACTCCTCGATCGCCCGTCGCGACCGCTGCAGGTTCTGGGGCTTCTCGGCCTTGCGCGGCGGCCGGTCGTTCGCGATGAGGACGGCCATCCACGGCAGCGGGACGGACAGCAGGATGAGGGCGAGCGCGAGCCACCAGATCTTCGCGAACAGCACGGCCAGCACGATGCACGGGATGCGCAGGCTCATCATCAGGGCGTACCTGCGGCGCCGTGCGGCGAGCTGTTCCTGGTAGGACGGGGCGGCCGAGGTGATCAGCACGGGGTCTTCTCGCCTGGACGAGTTCACAGCAACACCTCCGTATCTCCTAGAGGTTCGCATCGGAGGCCGATCGGGTTCGTGTCTCCTGCGTCACGGCGGCTGGTTGACTCGACGTACCGAACACGGCAGGGGGATGCCCAAGTGCGACTGAGCCTGAACGACTTCATGGATCCGGAGTTGGCACGGTATGTCGAGGAGGTCCGCACCGAGAACGCCCGCAGGGGAATCAGAAGAGGTCCGGACAACCTGAGCGAGCTTCGGGAGATGAGGCCCGCGACGCTCGGCGGTTCGACGACGGTCGAGGCGAACGGCCGGCGGGTGCCCGTCAGGATCCACGAGCCGCAGGGCCGTCCGAACGGCGTCTACCTCCACTTCCACGGCGGCGGCTTCTACCTGGGTGTCACGGCGCAGGACGACGAACGCGACCGGCGGCTCGCGGACGCGCTCGGCGTCGTGGTCGTCGGTGTCGAGTACCGGCTCGCTCCGGAGCACCCGTGGCCGGCCGCGCCCGACGACGCCGAGACCGCGGCGCGCTGGCTGATCGACCACGCCGAGGAACTCTTCGGCACCCGCCGGATGGTCATCGGCGGCTTCTCGGCGGGCGCCACCCTCGCCGTGACGACGCTGCTCCGGCTGCGCGACCACCCGTTCGCGGGCGCCGTCCTCCAGTTCGGCACGTACGACCTGAGCGGCCTGACCCCCGCCGGCCGGCGGATCGCGGACGAGTACTTCATCGAGGCCTACGCGGGACAGGCGCCCGACCGCACCGTCCCGGACATCTCACCGGTCTACGGCGACCTGCGCGGTCTGCCGCCCCTCTTGATGGTCGTCGGCGCCCTGGACGTCGTGCTGGAGGACAACCTGGCCATGGCGGCACGGGTGGCGGCGGTGAGCGAGGTCGACCTGAGGGTCTACCCGGAGTCGTTGCACGGCTTCACCAACCGCGACACCGAGATGGCGCGGGCGGCACGCGGAGACATCGAGCGGTGGCTCGCCGCCCGTCTCTCCTAGACTTCGCGAAACCGAGATCGACACGAGGTGGCGGGTATGAAGCTGGGCGATGTCACGCGGACCACTCTGGCCTGCGTCCGGATCTTCAACGGTGCCCTCGGCCTGGTCGCCGCGGACCGGATGGCGAAGAGCCTCGGCGACGAGCTGGGCGACGACAGGAGGTTCGTCTACCCGGCCCGCATGTTCGGCATCCGCACCCTCGTCCTGGGCGTCGACCTGCTGATGCTCAAGAGCGACGACCCCCACGCCCGCCGGGTTCTGCGGCAGGCCGTGCTGATCCACGCCACGGACACCGCCGCCGCCGTCTACGCCGGCAGGCGCGGCGAGCTGCCGGCCAAGGCGGCGAAGCTGACCACGATCATCTCCGCGGTCAACACGGGTCTGGCCGTCGTGTCGCTCCTCTCCGCCGGCAAGGACAGCTGACCGGAGGGCGGCCGTGACGGTCGAGATCGCCCTGCTCGGTGAGGTGGGCGCCCGCGGCGACGGCGTCCCGGTCGATCTCGGGCACGCGCGGCAGCGGTGCGTGCTGGCGGCGCTGGCGATCGACGTCACCAAGGTCGTGACCGTGGCGCAGCTGACCGGACGCGTCCGGGGCACCGCCCCGCCGCGGCGGTCGCGCGCCGCCCTGCACAGCTGACCACCGTGGACTCCAACGTGTGGGGCGGGCGGTCCGGCCACACCTACACGTTCACGAGGCAGGCCGGCGGAACGACGCTCGTGCACGCCGAAGTGGTGCGGGAAGGCAAGAACCTGAAGGGGAAGCTGCTCGGTCTCTCGCTCGGGCTGCTCGGCCGGAAGGTGCTCGGCGGGGCTCTGGAGAAGACCGTGCGGGCGATCGAAGTTAGGGTGCCCTGACCGGACGGGCCGGGCGGGAGCTAACGTAGCCCGTCGTGAGCATGGTCGTGGAGCAACGCGGGCCCGAGGCCGCACCGCCCGGGCAGAACCCGCACCGGCGGCGGCTGGGGCTGGCGGGCCTGCTGGTGCTGCTGGCCGCGATGGCGGTGCTGTCGCTGGTGATCGGCGCGCGGTCGCTCACCCCGGCCGAGGTGTGGCAGGGGTTGTTCGGCGATCCCGGCGACGACCAGCGGCTCGTCGAGATCACGCTGATCGTGCAGACCCTGCGCGTGCCGCGGACGGTGCTCGCGATCGTGGCGGGCATCGGGCTCGGCGTCGCGGGCGCGTTGATCCAGGGCCACACCCGCAACCCCATCGCGGACACCGGTCTGCTCGGCGTCAACTCCGGGGCGTCGTTCGCCGTGGTGCTCTCGGTCTACCTGTTCGGCCTGCAGAACCCGGTCCAGTACATGTGGTTCGCGTTCCTCGGCGCCGCCGTCGCGGGTGTGGTGGTGTTCGGGCTGTCGAGCCTCGGACGCGGCGCGGGCAACCCCCTCACACTCGCGCTGGCCGGGCAGGGCGTCACGGTGTTCCTGGCCGCGATGACGACCGCGGTCGCGCTGGGAGACAAGCAGACGCTCGACGTGCTGCGGTTCTGGAACGCGGGTTCGGTGCAGGGCGTCGGGTTCGACGTGATCACGGTCGCGGCGGTCTTCACCGGTGTCGGCCTCGTGCTGGCGCTGATCAACCTGCCGGTGATCAACCTGCTCAACCTCGGTGACGACGTCGCGCGCGGCCTCGGCGTGAACATCGCGGCCGGCCGCACCGTCGGTGTCCTGGCCGTCACGCTGCTCGCGGGCGCGGCCACGGCGGCGTGCGGGCCGATCGCGTTCCTCGGCCTGATGGTCGCTCACATCGCCCGTTGGTTCACCGGACCGGACTACCGCTGGCTGGTGCCGTACGCGGGGCTGCTCGGCGCCGCCGTGCTGCTGATCAGCGACATCGCGGGCAGGCTCGTCGTGCGTCCCGCCGAACTGCAGGCCGGCATCGTCATCGCACTCATCGGCGCCCCGTTCTTCGCGGTGCTGGTCTGGCTCGGGAAGTTCAGGCAGGCATGATCACCGCACCGGAAGCACCCGAACTGCACCGCGGCGTCCGCATCGGCGGCTGGTCCTGGGTCTGGCGGCCGTGGACCGTGCTCGTCACGGTCGTGCTGGCGGCGCTGACGTTCCTGATCTTCTGCGTGTCGATCGCGGTCGGCGACTTCACCATCGAACTGCCCGCCGTGTTCCGGACGCTCGTCGGGCAGGGCGAGCGGGTCGACGAGTTCGTGATCATGGACCTGCGGATGCCGCGCGCCCTGGTCGGTCTCATCGCCGGCGTCGCGCTCGGCATCTCCGGCGCGCTGACCCAGTCGATCGCGCGCAACGCGCTGGCCAGCCCGGACGTCCTCGGCATCACCGGTGGCGCCAGCGCCACGGCGGTCTTCATCGTGACAGCCGGTGGTGGCACGGCGATCGGCAGCGCCATCGGGCTGTCCGCGGCCGCGCTCACCGGTGGACTGCTGACCGGCCTGCTCGTCTACTTCATGGCGTGGAAGAAGGGCATCGACGGGTTCCGGCTGATCCTCATCGGCGTCTCGGTCAACTCGGTCATGCAGGCGCTCACGACGTGGCTGCTGACGCTCGGCGACATCCGCGACGTGACGCGCGCGCAGAGGTGGCTCGTCGGGTCGCTCGACTCGCGGTCGTGGGCCGAGGTGTGGGCGTCGCTCTGGATCATGGCCGCGCTGATCGTCGTCGTGCTGGTCGTCGTGTTCCAGATGCAGCCCATGCACTTCGGTGACGACGTCGCCGCGGGTCTCGGTGTGCGCTACTCGGCCGTGCGCGCGGTGCTCCTGCTCTGCGCGGTGCTGCTGGCCGGTGTCGCGGTCTCCGCCGCGGGTCCGGTGCCGTTCGTGGCGCTGGTCGGGCCGCAGATCACCATGCGGCTGCTGCGCTCCCCCGTGCCGCCGGTGATCGCGTCCGGGCTGTTCGGCGCGCTGCTGCTGATCGGGTCGGACCTGATCGCGCGGACCGTCCTGCCCAACGACCTGCCGGTCGGCATCGTCACGGCGATCATCGGCGGTCCGTTCCTCGTCTACCTGCTGGTGCGGGCGAACCTCAGGCGCGCGGCCTGAGGTAAGGCTGCGTTAAGTAAGGTTGGCCTATGACCGCGCTGCGCAACGATGCCGCCCGACTGGGTGCCGAGGGCGTCACGGTCGGGTACGCCGACCGAGTCGTGCTCGACAACCTGGACGTCGCCATCCCGACCGGGGTGATCACCACGGTCATCGGACCCAACGGCTGCGGCAAGTCGACGCTGCTGCGGACGCTGTCCCGGCTGCTCAAACCGCGCCAGGGCACGGTGCTGCTCGACGGCGGCGACATCGCGCGGCTCAAGACCAAGGACATCGCGAAGAGGATGGGCCTGCTCCCGCAGACCCCGATCGCGCCAGAGGGACTCACGGTCGCCGACCTGGTCGCCCGCGGCCGGCACCCGCACCAGAGCTGGGTGCGCCAGTGGTCGAGCGACGACGCGGACGTCGTGGCCAAGGCGCTGCACATGACCGGCGTCGCCGATCTCGCCCACCGCCCGGTCGACTCGCTCTCCGGCGGCCAGCGGCAGCGCGTCTGGATCTCCATGACGCTCGCCCAGGGCACGGACCTGTTGCTGCTGGACGAACCGACGACCTACCTCGACCTCGCGCACGCGATCGACGTGATCGACCTCGTCGACGACCTGCACGAGGGCGGCTGCACGATCGTCATGGTCCTGCACGACCTGAACCTGGCCGTGCGCTACAGCGACAACCTGATCGTGATGAAGTCGGGGTCGATCGTCGCGCAGGGGCACCCGAGCGAGGTGATCACGAGCGAGCTGCTGCTGGACACGTTCGGCCTGCAGGCGAAGGTCATCGACGACCCGGTCAGCGAGCGCCCGCTGATCGTCCCGATCGGACGGACCCACGTGGTATCGAAGAGTGACCAAGACCTTGGTTAGCCTGCCCTAACCGGGTGATAAGGTTCGGCTGTCCTAATTTCCCCCGCCGCGTGGGCAGCGAAGAAGAGGTGCCGAATGGGCCAGAGAACGACCATGACCTGGAAGCGACTGACCGCTGTGGCAGCAGCCGTGGTGGTCGGTGCCAGCGTCCTCGCCGGGTGCGGTTCCTCCACGCCTGCCACGACTCCGGACGCGAACAACGCCTCCGGTGGCACGTTCCCGACCAAGGTCGAGCACTTCTTCGGCACGACGGAGATCAAGGAGGCGCCCAAGCGCGTCCTCTCCCTCGGCTACACCGACGACCAGACGCTGCTCGCGCTCGGCGTCGTCCCGGTCGGCATGGTCGACCAGTACCCGAACCCCGAGGGCACCAAGCCCGACATCAACACCCAGTGGGCCTGGGTGAAGGACAAGTGGGGTTCGACCACGCCCGAGGTCGTCATGAAGAACGGCGACACCGAGCCGAACTACGAGAAGATCGCGCAGCTGCGCCCCGACCTGATCGTCGCGGTGTACTCCGAGGCCGACCAGGCCTGGTACGACAAGCTGACCAAGATCGCACCGGTGGTCGGCCGCACCAAGGAGGAGAAGGAGCCCTTCAGCGCGAAGTGGCAGGACAACGTGCTGCAGATCGCGAAGGCGGTCGGCAAGGGTGACGAGGGCGCGAAGCTGATCAAGGGCCTCGACGACAAGCTCGCCGAGACCAAGAAGGCCAACCCGGACTTCGCGAACCAGACCGCCACCGTCGTGACCTGGTACAAGGACGCGATCGTGCCGTTCACCACCACCGACGTGCGCGGCCAGCTCGTGACCGGCATCGGCTTCAAGGGCAACACGAAGGTCGACGAGATCGCGGGCGGCAGCTTCTCCGCCAAGCTCTCGCCGGAGAAGATCGACCTGATCAACACCGACCGCATCTTCGTGATCGCCGACAAGGCGGACGCGGACGCGCTGAAGAACTTCCAGCTGTTCGCGAACCTGCCCGCGGTCAAGGCCGGCAAGGTCCACTGGATCCTCGACAGCGAGGGCCCCGCGGTCGGTGCCGCCATCTCGCAGGCCACCCTCGCGTCCCTGCCGTACGCGATCGACGAACTGGCGAAGGCCGCCAAGTCCGGCGCCTGATCCACGCACGACACCAGCGAAAGGCCTCCTCTCGTGACCACGAGCGTCTCCGGCGCGCCGTCGAAGATCCTGCGCACGGCGTCCGGGCGGGAGGCCTCCCGCTGGTTGCTCGACCACTGCCGCTCCGCCCCCGCCACCGTCGCCACCGTGGTGGCGACGGTGGCGGGGGCGTTGCTCCAGATCGTCCCGGTGTTCCTGCTCGGCACCGTGGTGGACGGGATCGTGCAGGGACGCGACGCGTCGATCCTCTGGTCGATCGGCATCGCGACCGTCGTCTCGGCACTGGCCGGGGCGGTCATGACCGCGGTCTCGACCTACCTCGTCGGCCGCGTCGGCGCGGAAATGCTGGCGCGCCTGCGGGAAGGCGCGGTCCGCGCGGTGCTCGGGATGCCCAGCGCGCGCATCGAGGAAGTCGGCCGCGGTGACGTGCTCTCCCGCGTGGGCGACGACGTGGCCGTCATCTCCAAGGGTTTCCGAACCGCGATCCCGACGATCTTCTCGGCGGTCGTCCTGGTCGTCATCGCCACCGCCGGCATGTTCGGCCTCGACTGGCGGCTCGGTCTCGCCGGCGCCTGCGCGCTGCCCGCCTACTGGCTCGCGCTGCGGTGGTACCTGCCGCGGTCGCAGCCGCTCTACCGCGCCCGTTCCGAGGCCCAGGCCGATCGCGCGCAGGCGTTGATCAGCGGCCTCGACGGCATCGCGACGGTGCGCGCCTACCGCCTGGAGAACGCGTTCCGGGACAAGGTGACCGCGGAGTCGTGGCGGGTGCGCAACATCGGCATCGACGTCTTCCGGTTCTTCGGCCGGTTCATCGGCCGGGAGAACCGCGCCGAGTTCATCGGTCTCGGCCTGATCATCGTCGTCGGCTACTTCCTGGTGACGAACGGGCAGTCGTCGCTGGGCCAGGTCTCCGTCGCCGCGTTGTTGTTCCACAAGTTGTTCGTACCGCTCGGCCTGATCATGGCCTTCTTCGACGAGGCTCAAAAGTCCGGCGCCGGGCTGACGCGGCTGGTCGGCGTGCTCACCGAGTCCGACGGCGACGAGCTCGTGCGCAGCGCGGTGGCCGTGGACCCCGGTGCACGGCCTCTTCCGGTGTCGGTGCGCGGGCTTTCCTTCCGCTACCCCGAATCCGAGCACGACGTGCTGCGGGACGTCGACCTGGAGATCCCGGCGGGAACGTCGCTGGCGCTCGTCGGCGCGACCGGCGCGGGCAAGACGACACTGGCGGCGCTGGTCGCCGGGACCGGCACGCCGCTGACCGGATCGGTGCACATCGGCGAGTCCGACCTCGCGAGCCTGGACGAGGCGGGGGCCCGCGCGCTCGTGAGCATCCTGACCCAGGAAGCGCACGTGTTCGCCGGCCCACTGGCGGAGGATCTCCGTTTGGCCGCACCGGATGCGACCGACGACGAACTGATGGACGCGTTGCGGACCATCGGCGCGGACTCCTGGGTCCAGGCGCTGCCGCAGGGCCTGCAGACCGATGTCGGCGAGGGCGGCGAACGGCTCGACGTGACCAAGGTCGCCCAGATCGCGCTGGCCCGCCTGGTGCTCGGCCGCTCCCCCGTCGTCGTGCTGGACGAGTCGACGGCCGAGGCCGGTAGCCAGGGTGCCGCCGCGCTGGAACGAGCCGCGCTCGCGGCCTGCCGGGGCCGCACCACACTCCTGGTCGCGCACCGCCTGACCCAGGCCATCGCCGCGGACCGGATCGCCGTTCTGGACGCGGGTCGCGTGCTGGAACAGGGAACGCACGAAGAACTTGTCGCGCGTGACGGGCGTTACGCGGCACTTTGGGCCGCTTGGCGATTCGGAACCGCAAATACTTAGGTTAGGCTACCTTCACCGATCGTGAAGGGATGGCTGAGTCGTCGATGGAACAGATGGCCGAGCACGACGTACTTCTTTCGACCGCCCGGATCGACTCCGTCCGGCGCCGTGCCGGTGAGTACCCCCAGCGGACCGTCGCCGTCGCGAGTGCCGTCGCCCTGCACCACTGGGCCACCCCCGGTTTCGCGGTCGACGGGTTCGAGCTCACCCCCTCGACGTTGTTCAGCGACGTGCTCGTGTGGGCCGACAAGGGTCAGAACGTCGATGTCACCGAACGGCCCGGCGGCTGGGCGATCCCCGTGCCGGACGGCGTCGACCTGGCTGCGGCGCAACGGGTGCTGGACGACCTGGCCGAGTTCCCCAACCGCGCCATCGGCACGCTGACCTCCCAGACGATCGAGGACCGGCTCGCGGACCTGGCCCGCTGGAACGACAACGAGTTCCCGCGCGACCGGCCCAGCATCGTCGAGCTGTTCCGGGCGCAGGCCCGGCAGCGCCCGGACGCCGTCGCGATCAACGACGGCGACCGCGCGGTCACCTACGGCGAGGCGCTGGCCCGGTCCAACCAGCTCGCCCGCCACCTGATCGCCCGCGGCGTCACCACCGAACAGGTCGTCGCGATCTCGCTGCCCCGCTCGGCCGAGATGGTGGTCAGCCTGCTCGCCGTGCTGCAGGCGGGGGCCGCGTTCGTGCCGCTCGACCCGCAGTGGCCGGCGTCCCGCCGCGAGTCCGTGATCACCGACGCGCAGGTCGTCCTGCTCCTGGGCGCCGGTCAGGAGAACGAGCCCGAGGCCGTCGCGGTCGACCTGGACGACTGGGGGTTCGGCGAGCACTCCGCCGAGCCCACCGACGTCACGATCCGCGGCGCCCAGCTGGCGTACGTGATGTTCACGTCCGGCTCGACCGGCCGCCCCAAGGGCGCGATGATCCGGCACGAGGCGATCAGCGAACGCCTGCTGTGGCAGGTCGACCAGATCCTCCACTTCGGACACTCCGACGCGTCGCTGTTCAAGGCGCCGCTGTCGTTCGACATCTCCGTCAACGAGATCTTCCTGCCGCTGGTGTGCGGCGGCCGGACCGTCGTCGTGCGGTCCGGTGGCGAACGCGACCCGCACCACCTGCTGGCGACCATCGCCCGGCACCGCGTGACGTTCGTGTACCTGGTGTCGTCGATGCTGGACGTGCTGCTGAACATCGCGGGCGACGGCGAGCTCGCCAGCCTGCGGCACGTGTGGTGCGGCGGCGAGGTGCTCACTCCCGAGCTGTACGAGCGGTTCCGCACGCAGCTCGACATCCCGATGTACCACGGCTACGGCCCGGCCGAGGCCACGATCGGCGTCTCGCACGTGATCTACCGCGGCGAGGCCGAGCGGCTGTCGACGTCGATCGGCAAGGCCAACCCCAACACCGACCTGTACGTGCTGGACGACGAGCTGCGGCCGTGCCCGGTCGGCGTCGGCGGTGAGCTGTACATCGGCGGATTCCTGCTGGGGCGCGGCTATGTGAACGCTCCGGCCCTCACGGCGTCGCGGTTCGTCGCGAACCCGTTCGCCACCGACGGTTCGCGCCTCTACCGGACCGGTGACCTGGCGCGGTTCGCACCCGACGGGTCGCTCGACTTCCTCGGCCGCGTCGACAACCAGGTCAAGATCCGCGGCATGCGGCTGGAGCTGGAGGACGTCGAGGTCGCGCTGGCCGAGCACCCCGGGGTCCGCCACACCTGTGTCGTGGTGCGCAAGAACTCCGCCGGCGGCAACTACCTCGTCGGGTACGTCGTGCCGTCGGACGAGAACCTGACCTCGGACGCCGTCAAGCAGTGGGCGACCGAGCACCTCGTCGAGTACATGGTGCCAGCGCACGTCGTGGTGATGAGCGAGTTCCCGTTGACCGCCAACGGGAAGCTCGACCGCCGCGCGCTGCCCGAGCCCGTGGTGGAGACCGGTCCGGTGACCGCCGCCGCCAACGACGACGAGGCCGTGATCTGCGCGGCCGTCGCCTCGGTGCTGCGGGTCGAGCAGGTCGGCGCGGACCAGGACTTCTTCGAGCTGGGCGGCGACAGCATCCTCGCGATCTCGTTGCTCAGCGCGTTGCGGGCGGAGGGCGTGTTCGTCACCGCCACCCAGATCTTCGTCAACCGCACCCCCCGCGCGCTCGCCGCCGTCGCGTCCCGTGACGGCGCTTCGGCGGTCGACCACGACGACGTGCCGACCGGCCCGGTGGCGGGTCTGCCGATCGTGCAGTGGCTCGGCGAGACCACGGACGCGATCGACGGGTTCGTGCAGTCGGTCGTGCTCAACACCCCGGCGGAGCTGACCGCCGACGCGCTGACCCGGATCCTCGACGCGGTGGTCGCGCGGCACGACATGTTGCGCGCCAAGCTCGTCCGGGGTGAGCGCTGGTCGTTCGACATCCCCGCCGAGGGGACTGCGCACTGGGAGCAGAGCGACGCACCGCTGGAGGAGTGCGTCGCGGCGGCCACCGAGGCGCTGGACCCGGACGCGGGCGTCATGCTGCGCGCGGTGTGGCGGCCGCGGGCGCGGCAGCTCGTGCTCGTGATCCACCACGTGGTGATCGACGGTGTCTCGTGGCGCATCCTGTTCGACGACCTCGCGCTGGCGTGGCAGCAGATCTCCGCCGGTGCGGCCGTGGAGCTCCGCCCCGTCGGCACGTCGTTCCGGCGCTGGACCCAGTTGCTGGAGCAGGCCTCGTTCTCGGCCGACCGCGCGTACTACGAGCGCGCGCTGCCGGGCGTGGACCAGTTGCTCGGCCGGCGTGAGCTGACCGGCGACGACGTCGTCGCGAGTGAGCAGGTCCGCACCGTGACGGTCGGTTCCCGGGCCACCGCGGCGTTGCTCAGCGACGTGCCCGCGTTGTTCCACGCAGGAGTCAACGACGTGCTGCTGACCGGTCTCGCGGTCGCGCTGGCCCGGTGGCGGCGCGACAACGGCCAGGACCAGACGTTCGCGCACGTCGAGCTGGAGGGCCACGGCCGCGAAGGCCGGTTCGTGCCGCGCGACCCCGACCTGTCGCGCACGGTCGGCTGGTTCACGACGTTGTTCCCGGTGACGGTCGACCCGGTCGACGTCGACGACCTCGGCGCGGCTCTCAAGCGCGTCAAGGAGGACCTCGCTCGGGTACCGAGCAACGGCGTCTCCTACGGCGCTCTGAAGTACCTGGGCGGCGAACGGTTCGACGCGTCGCGCCCGCAGGTGCTGTTCAACTACCTCGGCCGGTTCGCCGGTGGCGCGAACGGGGACTGGCAGCTCGCGGAGAACGCCGGTCAGCTCGGCGAGAAGCGCGACCCGGCGATGCGGCTGCCGCGCGCCCTGGAGTTCAACGCCTCCGCCGAACCCGGTGCCGACGGCGAACTGGAACTGGTCACCGTCCTCTCGTGGCCGTCGGGGGTCTTCACCGACGCCGACATCGCCAGGATCGGCGAGTACTTCGTCGCCGCGCTGGAAGGCCTGGCGCAGCTCACCTCCGGTGGCCACTCCCCCAGCGACTTCCCGCTGCTGCCGCTCACCCAGGCCGACGTCGACGCCCTGGACTCCCCGGCGTTGCGCGAGATCCTGCCGCTGACGCCGTTGCAGGAGGGCCTGTACTTCCACTCCGTCTTCGACGACGACTCCGCGCACCGGTACGTCGAGCAGCAGTTGCTGACGCTGACCGGCGCCGTCGACGCCAAGCGGCTCGAAGAGGCGGCGGCTCGCGTGTTCGAGCTGTTCCCGAACCTGGCCGCGCGGTTCGCGAGCCTCGCCGACGGCAGGGTCGTGTCGGTGCTGGAGTCGGGTGTGCGGCCGGCGTTCACCACGGTGAACGGCCAGGGCATGTCGGACGAGGAGATCGCCGAGCTCGCCGAACGCGACCGCGTCGCCGGGTTCGACCTCGCCACCGGTCCGCTGATGCGCTTCACGCTGGTGCTCACCGCGCCGCAGCGGTACGTCCTGATCCAGACCGTGCACCACATCATCGCGGACGGCTGGTCGGTGCCGCCGATGCTGCGCGCGCTGCTGGCCGAGTACGACGCGCCGGGGTCGGTGCACGTGCGCGGCGGCTACTCCGACTACGTGCGGTGGCTCGTCGAGAGCGATCCCGACGAGAGCGACCGCGTCTGGGCGCGCGAACTGGAAGGCCTGTCCGGTCCGTCGATCACCGTGCCGGACCACACGCCGTCCGAGCGGTTCGCCGACATGCACCTGGAAGCGCCGTCCGATGTCGACGAGCGGGTGCGGGCGGCCGGGACGTCGCTCAGCGTCGCCGTGCACAGCGCGTGGGCCGTGACGCTCGGCGGGATCCTGGGCCGCCAGGACGTCGTGTTCGGCTCGACGGTGTCGGGTCGCGACGCCGACGTGCCCGGCATCGACGAACTCGTCGGCCTGTTCATCAACACCATTCCCGTGCGCGCCAAGTGGTCCGGCGACACGACCGCCCGCGAGCTGCTCGACGCGATGCGCGAGCACCAGACCGCCGTGCTGCCGCACCAGCACGTGTCGCTGACCAGGATCGGCCGGCTCGCCGGCGCCGGTTCGCTCTTCGACACGCTCGTGGTGTTCGACGTCGCGACCGACGTGACCTCGTTGCGCAGCGACTCGTTCGGCATCGCGGACGTCGTCAACGAGGGCGCGCCGCACTACCCGCTGACCCTGGTGGTCGAACGGCGGCACGACGGCTCGCTGCGGTTCAACCTGGTGCACGACAGCACGGTCATCCGCCCGGCGGGCGCCCGCCGGATCGTGCAGGCCTTCGCCGACGCCCTCACCGCCCTGCTGGCCGGCGAGAGCATTCCGGTGCCGCGCAGTGCCGAACCCGCCGTGGTCGAGCCGGCCACGCTGGCCGAGTTGTTCGACGCCGCCGCCGACCGCGCGCCCGGATCTCGGGCCGTGACGCTGTGCCGCCTGGACGGCAGCTCGGAAAGCCTGACCTACGGCGAACTGGCCGAGGCGAAGAACCAGCTGGCGCGCACGCTCGCGAACGCCGGCGTCGGGCCGCACCAGCGCGTCGCCGTCGCCGTGCCCCGTTCGCTCGAGCAGGTCGTCTCGCTCCTCGCGGCCATGTCCGCCGGTGGCGCGTACGTGCCGCTGGACGCGGCGTACCCGGACGACCGGCTCGAGTACCTGATCTCCGACACCGCGCCGCAGGTCGTGCTCATCGCCCCCGAGCAGCGCGACCGCTTCGCCGCGATCGTCGAGCGGACCGGCAGCGCCGCACGGGTGCTCGCGATCGGCGACGAGGTGCCCGGCACCGGCGTGATCACCCCGGCGACCTGGCGGCACCCGGCGTACGTGATCTACACGTCCGGGTCGACCGGCAAGCCCAAGGGCGTCGTGGTGTCGCACCGCAGCGCGGTGACGTTCATGGCGAACATCCAGCCGGACATGGGTTTCGGGCCGGACGACGTGGTCACGCAGTTCCACTCGTTCTCGTTCGACCCGTCGGTGCTGGAGCTGTGGGGCTCCCTGACCAACGGTGCCGAGCTGGTGGTGCCCGACCGCGCCCTGACCCGCTCGCCGGTCGACTTCCACCGGCTGGTGCGCGAGCGCGGCGTCACCTTCATGCTCAAGACGCCGTCGTCGTTCTACCAGTTGATCGAGGCGGACAGGCACAGCGAGCCGATCACGTCCGTGCGCCGGGTCATCATCGGCGGTGAGGTGCTGGAACCCGGCCGGATGCGCGACTGGATGGAGCGGTACGGCACCCGGCGACCGGCGCTGGTGAACTGCTACGGGCCGACCGAGTCCACTGTGTACACCACGCGGCACGTGCTCGACGACCACGACTACGAGCCCGGCCGCGCCGACGGCGCCCCGATCGGCGAGTCCGTGCCCGGCCAGGCCGCCTACGTGCTCGACGACCGGCTGCGGCCGGTCGGGCCGGGTGTCGTCGGCTCGCTCTACCTCTCCGGCCCGCAGCTCGCGGACGGCTACGCCCACCGGCCGGGACTGTCGGCGAGCCGGTTCGTCGCGGACCCGTTCGCGGGCGGCGGATCCCGGATGTACCACACCGGTGACCTGGCGAAGTGGAACCTCGACGGCGAGATCGAGTTCCTCGGCCGCGCCGACGGCCAGGTGCAGCTGCGCGGCTTCCGCATCGAGCTGGGCGAGATCGAGGCCGTCGTCCGCGAGGTCCCTGGCGTGGTCGACGTGGCCGTGACCGTGGCGGACACCGAGGACCACCTCGTCGCGCACGTCGTGGGCACGCCGCCCACCGACATCACGTCGGTGCTCGCCGCCAAGCTGCCGCAGCACATGGTGCCGCAGCGGGTCATCCCGCTGGAGAAGCTGCCGGTGACGGTCAACGGCAAGCTGGACCGCGCCGCGCTGGAGGAACGGGCCCGCCAGGACGAGGCACCGGCCGGTGCGCCGGTCGCCGCGGCGAACACCTCCGTGCTCGACGCGCTGGTCGGGATCTTCCGCGACGCCCTGCCGGAGTCCGATGTGGACGCCGACACCGACTACTTCGTGGCGGGCGGCGACAGCATCGTGGCGATCGGCGTGGTGAACCGGGCGCGGGCGCTGGGGGTGACGTTCTCGCCCCGCGACATGTTCCTGCACAAGACCCCGCGAGCACTCGCGGAGAAGTTCGGCGCGCAGCCCGTGGCGCGGCAGGCCCCGGTCGTGGAGGAACCCACCGACGGCCCGGTCGTGCCGACGCCGATCGTCTTGCGACTGCGGGAGCTCGGCGGGTCCCTCGACCTCTTCGCACAGGCCAGGCAGCTGGAGTGCGCGACGCTGGAGGACGCCCGGCGCGCGGCGAACGCCGTCGTGGCAACGCATGCCGCGTTGCGCCTGCGCCTGGACACGGACCAGGGCGTGTGGTCGCTGCGGACCGAACCGGCGGCCGAGGTCGACGTCGTGGTGTCGGCGGACGACCCGCAGGAGGCCGCCGAGGAGGCCGCGGGCAGGCTGGACCCCGAGGCCAGTGTCATGGCGGCGTTCACCTGGCTGGAGAACAGCCGCACGCTGGTCGTCGTGGTGCACCACCTCGCGGTGGACGCCGTGTCCTGGATGATCCTGCTCGAAGACCTCGCGGTCGCGATGCGCGGGAACGAGCCGGCGCCGGTGACGACGTCGTTCGCCTCGTACGCCGCGGCGTTGACGCTGAACGCCCAGTCCGGTGGGGACCTGCGCCGGTGGATCGAGGCGCTCGACGCCCCGGTGCTCACGCCGCAGCTCGGTGACCGGCGGGAGGTCACCGTCACGCTGGCCGCCGACATCACCGGCCACGTCGTGCGGACCGCGCCGACCGCGCTCGGCATCGGCCTGACCGAACTGCTGTGCGGCGCGCTGCGGACCGCGCTCACTGAGATCCAGAGCACGCCGACGGACCTGGTGATCGACCTCGAACGGCACGGCCGCGTCCCGGCCGCCGAGCACCACGACTACACCCGCACGGTCGGCTGGTTCACCGCGGTCGCGCCCGTGCGGCTCAGCCCCGCCACCGATCCGGTCGCGGCGGCGCGGGAGGTCGTCGAGCGGCAGCCGGACGAGGTCGCGCACGTCGGGTTCGGCCAGCTGCGCTACCTGAACCCGCAGACGGCACCCGTGCTGGCCGCGTTGCCCACACCCCAGGTGCTGTTCAACTACCTCGGCCGCGGCAGCGAGTCGCAGGCGCTGCACGTCGATCCCGAGAACCGGCCGAGCCCGTACGCGGTCGAGGTCAACTGCTGGGTCGACGCCACCGGCTCGCTGCGCGCCACCTTCGGGCTGACCGAGGACGTGTCCGACGAGATCGCGGCGCGGTGGCTGATGGCGCTGGAACGGATCGCGGACGCCTCGGTGAACGTGCGGCACACCGCCCCGGTCTCGCCGCTGCAGCGCGGCCTGTACTTCCAGGCGGAGCTGGCCGGGAAGTCCGGTCAGTACGTGGCGCAGAGCTTCTTCGAGTTCGATCGGCGCCTCGACCCCGACGCGCTCGGCAAGGCGCTCGCGCACGTCATCGCGAAGCACCCGGTCGTCGGCGCGGGCTTCGAGTCCGACGAGAACGGCACGCCGGTGCAGGTGCTCGGCGTCAGCGGCCCGGTGCCGGTGCGGACCGTCGACGTGCTGAACTCCGACGCCGTCGAGGCGTTGCGCGTCGAGGACCGCGCCACGGGCTTCGACCTGACGTCACCGCCGCTGGTGCGGCTGACCGTCCTGCGGCTGCCGAACGGTCGCGACACGCTGCTGTTCACCAACCACCTGCTGCTGTGGGACGGCTGGTCGCGCGCGATCGTGCTGGACGACCTGTTCGACGCCTACCGCGCGTTCCTGGCGGGCGAGCCCGTCGACCCGACGCCCGCGACGCCGAGCTTCGAGAGCTACACGCGTGCGCTGGCCGAGAAGGACGCCGAGGCGGCGCAACGGTTCTGGGCCGGCTACCTCGCCGGCCTCCCCGGCCCGACCCTCCTCGGCGGAGGGTCCACTTCGGACTCGCTGCCGGCGAAGATCGTGCGGACCCTGCCGGTCGAGGCGTCGAACCGGGTGCGGGAGACCGCCCGCCGGTACGGCGTGACGGTGAACTCGGTGGTCACCGGCGCGCTCGGGCTGGCGCTCGGCCGGGAGACCGGTCGCGGCGACGCGGTGTTCGGCGTGACGGTGTCCGGACGTGAGCAGGAGGGCACCGAGGGCATCGTCGGCGTCCTGCTGAACACCGTGCCGATGCGGGTGACCGCGCAGCCGCACGACACCGTGGGCGAGTTCCTGGCGTCCGTCCAGGCCTCGCGGGTCGCGACGATGGAGCACGAGCACTTCGGGCTCGGCGAGATCCAGCGCGCCAGCGGCCACGACGAGCTGTTCGACAGCCTGTTCGTGCTGCAGAACTTCCTGGACGACGACACGTTCACCGAGTTCAACGCCAAGAACGGGATCACCGCCCACGAGGCGGAGGACTCGACGCACTACCCGTTCACGTGGGTCGTGACGCCGGGCGAGGAGCTGACGGTCAAGGTCGAGTACCGGCCGGACGTCACCGATCCCACGTTCGCACAACGGTTGTTCGACGGATATCTGCGGGTGCTCGACGAGCTCACCCGCGCCGACGGCCTGCTCGGCGCGGTCGGCGGTTCGGTGGTCACGCCGGAGCTCAATCCCGCCACCGACTTCGGCACCCTCACCGTGGTCGACCTGTTCGACCAGGCGGCCGACCGCAACCCCGACCGCGTCGCACTCGTGGCTCACGGCAGGACGATGACGTTCGCGGAACTGCGCGACCGGAGCCGGCACCTGGCCGGGGTGCTGTCCGGCAAGGGGATCGGCGTCGAGACGTCGGTCGCCATCGCGGTGCCGCGCTCGCTGGACTGGGTCGTGGCGCTGTTCGGCATCCTGCGCTGCGGCGCGGCGTACGTGCCGCTGGAGCTGGACCACCCGGACGAGCGGATCGCCGCGATCATCGACGACGCGAGGCCGTCGTTGATCATCACGACGAGCGCGGTGGCGCCGAGGATCCAGGGCACGACGTTCAAGCTGGACGAGCCCTGGCCGGACGCGGAGCCGGTGGTCACGTTCGCGCCGGACGACCCCGATCGGCTCAAGCACGCGGCCTACACGATCTACACCTCCGGCTCGACCGGCAAGCCCAAGGGCGTCGTGACCGAGTACGCCGGCCTGACCAACATGCTGGTCAACCACCAGCGGCGGATCTTCGAGCCGGTGCTGGCCGAGCACGGGCACCGCACGTTCCGGATCGCGCACACCGTGTCGTTCGCCTTCGACATGTCGTGGGAGGAGCTGCTCTGGCTCGCCGACGGCCACGAGGTGCACATCTGCGACGAGGAGCTGCGCCGCGACGCGACGGGGCTGGTCGAGTACTGCCTGCGGCACGAGATCGACGTCATCAACGTGACGCCGACCTACGCGCAGCAGCTGGTGGCCGAAGGGCTGCTGGGCGCCGAGCACAAGCCGGCGCTGGTGCTGCTGGGCGGTGAGGCGGTCACGCCGACGTTGTGGCAGCAGCTCGCGGACACCCCGGGCACCATCGGCTACAACCTCTACGGGCCGACGGAGTACACGATCAACACGCTGGGCGTCGGCACGTTCGACTGCGTCGACCCGGTGGTCGGCGTGGCGATCGACAACACCGACGTCTACGTCCTGGACCCGTGGCTGCGGCACGTGCCGGACGGCGTCCCCGGTGAGCTCTACGTGTCGGGCGTGGGCATCGCGCGCGGCTACCTCGGGCAGCCGGGGCAGTCGGCCGAACGGTTCGTGGCGTGCCCGTGGGTGCCCGGTGAGCGGATGTACCGGACCGGTGACCTGGTGATCCGGCGCCCGGACGGCAACCTGCTCTACCTGGGCCGCACGGACAAGCAGGTCAAGATCCGCGGTCACCGCGTCGAACTGGGCGAGGTCGAGGCGCGGTTCGCGGCACATCCGGGCGTCCGGTTCGTCGCGGCCGTCGCGCAGGCCGACCCGCAGGTCGACGGCGCGTACCGGCTCGCGGCCTACCTGGTCCTGGCCGACGGCGCGGACATCCCGTCGATCGCGGCGGAGGTCGGGGCCGGCCTGCCGGACTACCTGCGGCCGTCGCACTACGCCGCCGTGGACGCGATCCCGCTCACGGTCAACGGCAAGGCGGACACGGCGGCCTTGCCCGAGGCCCGTCCGCTCGGCACGCTGATGACCAGGACCGAGGATCGGGAACTGACCGAGACCGAGACGCTCGTCCGCGAGATGTTCGCGGAGGCACTCGATCTCGACGAGGACGAGGTGGGCATGGCGAGCGGCTTCACCGACCTGGGCGGGCACTCGATGCTCGCGGTGCGGCTCATCGGACTGCTCCGCCGCGAGTTCGGTCCCGTCGTCACGATCCGCGACCTGCTGTCCCTCTCCACCCCCGAAGCGATTGCGCGCCACGTTGACGAACACTGAAGTACGCACCGGCAAGGAGATCCTGCGGATCGCCTTGCGCCGCAACCGAGGCGCCATGACGTCCGGGACCCTGCTGATGGGGTCCTACCAGGCCGCCGAGACCGCCGTGCCCATCCTGCTCGGCGTGATCGTCGAGTACGCGCTGCGCGGAGGGCGGCTCAGCTCCCTCGGGCTGGCGCTGCTCGCGCTCGGTCTCGTGATGGCCACGGTGTCGTACTCGTGGCGGTTCGGCATGCGGATCCTGCAGAAGGCCAACACGACCGAGGCACACCGGTGGCGGGTCGAGGTCGCGGACCGCGGCCTGCAGCCGGTGGCGCGCGAGGTCGACCTGAAGTCCGGCGAGGTGCTCACCATCGCCACCGAGGACGCGGACCAGACCGCGGACATCATCGAGGTGGTGCCGCTGCTGGTCAGCTCGCTGGTGTCGGTGGTCATCACGGGCGTCGTGCTGGTGGTGATCAGCGTGCCGCTGGGCGTGCTGGTCTTCGTCGGCACGGCGGCGATCCTGAGCGTGCTCAGCGTGATGTCGCGGCGGATCGGCAGCAACACCCAGGTGCAGCAGGCGAAGGTGGCGCGGGCCGGGGCGAAGGTGTCCGACCTGATCGCCGGACTGCGGCCGCTGCACGGGTTCGGCGGCAGCTACGCGGCCTTCCAGGCCTACCGCCGGGTGAGCACCGAGGCGAAGCAGCAGTCGATCGTCGTGGCGCGGGTCAACGGCGTCTACGCCGGGATGGCCCTGGCGCTGAACTCGTTGCTGGCGGCGGCGGTGACGTTGTGGGCGGGCCTGCTGACGTTCCAGGGCGAGATCACCATCGGCCAGCTGGTGATGGCGGTCGGCCTGGCGCAGTTCCTGATCGAGCCGCTGAAGCTGTTCTCGGAGATGCCCAAGTACGTGATGATGGCGCGGGCCTCGGCCGAACGGATGGCGCTGGTCCTGGCCGCACCCGCCCGGATGACCCCCGGTGTCGAGGAGGTCGTCGTTTCGGAGACCGGGCTCGATGTCTCCGGTGTCACGCACGGAACGTTGCGAGACTTGACGTTCTCCGTGCAGCCGGGTGAGTTCGTGGCCATCGCCGCGTACCAGCCGCAGGCCGCCGCCGAACTGGCCGCCGTGCTCTCCGTCGAGGTGCCTCCGGCCTCGTACTCGGGCGTGGTCCGGGTGGGCAAGCAGGAGGTCGCGTCGCTGACGATCGAGAGCGTGCGCACCCACCTGCTGGTCAACCCCTCGCACCACGAGGTGTTCGCGGGAACGTTGCGGGAGAACGTCGATCCGGCCGGCACCAGCACGCTGGTGGACGAGGCGGTGTCTGCCGCGATGCTGACCGACGTCGTGGCCCTGCACTCCGACGGCCTCGACTACGCCGTGCGCGACCGGGGCGCGAACCTGTCCGGCGGGCAGCGGCAACGGTTGTCGCTGGCACGTGCTTTGGCCGCGAACCCGGAGATCCTGGTGCTGCACGACCCGACGACGGCGGTCGACGCGGTGACCGAGCAGCTCATCGCCCGCAACCTGACCGAGCTGCGCCGCGGCCGGACGACGATCGTGATCACGAGCAGCCCGGCGCTGCTCGACGTGGCCGACCGGGTGATCGTGCTGGACGGCGGCACGGTCGCGTCCGAGGGCACGCACCGCGAACTGCTCGGCCGCGACTCCTCCTACCAGCTGGCGGTGGCCCGATGACGAGGTTCGAGTGGCGTGGAGGCCCGGCCTCCGTGCGGTTCGAGAGCGTGCTGGACCCGGTCGAGCTGACGCACGAGGGAGGCGACCTCTGGGCCGCCGAGGTCGAGATGCCGGCCAAGCTGCGCGTGACCTACCACTTCTTCTCGGAGGGCGAGGAGCACGCCGACCCGGCGAATCCCGCCGGCGCGGGCCCGAACCGGTCGCTCTTCACCACGCCGGACCTGGAGCCGCAGCCGCACTGGCCCGTCGTCGGACCGGACGAGGTGCTCGACGTGCCGTCGCTGCGCATCCGGTGGAACGGCGCGTTGGGGCGCAAGACGGTGCGCGTGCACCAGGGCGGTGAGCCGGTCGTGCTGCTGTTCGACGGCGACGACTGGATGTACGTGCACCCCGCCGTCGCGGCGTTCGAGTCAGCGGTGAAGAACGGCGAGATGCCACCCGCCACGCTGGTCTTCCTTCCCACGCCACGTGATCGCGATGCCGAGTACAACTCACCCGAGCTGTGGCAGGCGATCCGCGACGAGCTGCTGCCGTTGCTCGCCTCGAACGGCGTGGCCGTGGACCTGTCGCGGTTCGTGGTGGCCGGGCAGAGCCTGGGCGGGCTCAGCGCGTTCCGGGCGGCGCTGGACTTCCCCTCGCTGGTGACGAAGGTGGCGTGCCAGTCGGGGTCGTTCTGGTGGAAGCGCGACCTCCCGCGGCACGGCCTGTCGCTCGACGGCCCGGCCGGCGGTGAGATCGCGGAACGCCTCGGGGCGCTGCCGGATCTGTCCGGGCTGCGCGTCGCGTTCGACGTCGGCGAGCACGAGCCCCGGATGCACCGGCACTGCTCGGTGGTGGAAGAGCTTGCGGCGCAGGCGGGTGCGACCGTGCGGGTGGACCGCTCCCCCGCCGGGCATGACCGCGTGGGCTGGCGGCACGCTTTGGTGCGCGACGTCGCCTGGTTGCTGAGCTGACGCCACTAGATCGTCCAGCGATCCGGGAGCCGGCCCGGCAGGCTGGGCGGCATGCCGACACCCCCGCTCATCTCGGTGACGCTGATCGTTCCGGACGCCGACGCGGCCGTCGCCTGGTACCAGGCCTCGCTGGGCGCCACCCAGCGGTGGAACCTCGGCGGCGTGGCCGGTCTGGAGATCGGCGGCGCGCCGTTTCTCGTCCACCAGGTCAACCCCGCCAACCCCGCGGAGTCGGGTCCCGGGACGTCACCAGCGTCCGGGTCGAGCTGTTCACCGACGACCCCGACGGCGTCGTCGCGCGGGCTGTGGCCGCGGGAGCTTCTGGTTCCGCGGTCGTGAGTCACGAGATGCCGTGGGCACGCACCGGCAGGGCGGCTTCACGGACCCGTTCGGCCACAAGTGGTCCGTGGGTGACCAGTCACCCCTGGGCTGAGTGAAGCGGCCACACCTCGACGACTCCGTGTGCGACCGCGCACGGGGTCCCGGCCACCATGCGGACGGCCTCCTCCACCGAGTCGGCCTCGATGATCGCGAAACCCGCGATCGGCTCGTTCATCGACTGTTCACCTCACGATTGCGACGACCCACCCGGAAACGGCGTCGAAGTGACGAAAGATCTGTTCTCTGACAGGGCTTTTCCGTAGAGGTGGACAGTGAAGAGAACGCTCGGCATAGGTCTTGCGGTCGTGCTGCTGGTCGGCGTCGTGACGGCGATCGTCCTGGGGCAGGGCTCCGGCGAACAGGGCCGGCTCCAGACCGTCCGCGGTGTGATCGGCTCGGAGAAGCTCGCCTTCTTCGCCGACCAGCGGGTCAAGGACGTGTTCGCGAAGCACGGCCTGAAGGTCGAGGTGGATCCGGCCGGGTCGCGGCAGATCGCGACGGCCACGGAACTGAACTCGTACGACTTCGCGTTTCCCTCCTCGGCGCCCGCCGCCGAGAAGATCCAGCGCGACCGCAAGGCCGCGCGGACGTACGCGCCGTTCTCGTCACCGATGGTGGTCGCCACGTTCGGCCCGATCGTCGACCTGCTGACGAAGGCCGGTGTGGTCAAGGCCGGGCCGGGCTACCAGACGTTCGACGTGCAGGCGTACTTGGATCTCGCGGCCAAGGGCACGCGCTGGGACCAGCTGCCGGGCAACACGGCCTATCCCGCGCGCAAGAACCTGCTCGTCACGACGACCGATCCGCGTGACTCGAACTCGGCGGCGATGTACCTGGCGATCACGTCGTTCGTCGCCAACGGCGGCGTGGTGTCGTCCCAGGACGCCGAGGCGAAGGTGCTGCCGGCGGTGTCGAAGCTGTTCCTGGACCAGGGATACACGCAGAGCAGCACCGAGGGGCCGTTCGAGGACTACCTGTCCGCGGGGATGGGCAAGACGCCGCTGGTGCTGGCGTACGAGGCGCAGTTCGCGGACCGGGTGGTGCGGGGCGACTCGTCGGTCCGGCCGGACATGAAGCTGCTCTACCCGGCGCCGACCGTGCTGTCCAAGCACACGCTCGTGCCGTTGCGCGAGACCGGTGACCGGGTCGGGCAGTTGCTGCAGAGCGACGCCGAACTGGGCAGGCTCGCCGCGACGTTCGGGTTCCGCACGGCTGATCCCAAGCACTTCAACGACGTCGTCGAGGAGAAGAACCTGACCGTGCCGCAGACGATCGTGGACGTGGTGGAACCGCCCGCGCACGAGACCCTGGAGCGGATGCTCGAGGCGATCGCGAAGCAGTACTGACGTGACCGACTTCGTCCTGACACCACCGGATCCCGTCGAGCCCGTGCCGGTCGGCCGCGCGGCCGGGCTCATCCCCGTCGGCGACAAAACCGAGCTGTCGTCACGCGCCGAGGCCTTCGTGTCGGCCCTGGGTGCCGTCGACCCGCAGTCGCCGGACTTCGGCCGGATCGCCGGCGAGGCACTGGTGCTCGGCGAGGCGGAGATGCGGCTGGCGGCGCAGATCGCGGGCCGTCTGCTCGACCGCACGCTCGCGTCCGTCTCGTCACCGCACGGCGCGCAGGTCTCGACGAGCCTGACCGAGCTGCGGCGCTCCGTGCGCGAGCTCGACCCGCAGGACCTGAGCAAGCTGACCGGCCGCAAGATCCTCGGCTTCCTCCAGGGCGGCAACTCGGCCCGCGGCCTGCTGGCACGGCTGCGCGCGGCCGACGAGCCGCTCAACCGCATCGTGCTCAGGCTGAGGTCTGGCCAGGACGCGCTGAAGCGCGACAACGCCGCCATCAAGGGTGAGCGGCAGCGGCTGTGGGACCTGATGACCAAGCTGTCGCAGGACGCCGCGCTGGCCGCCGAGATGGACGAGGCCGTCGAACGGCAGGTCGCGATCCTGGACCTCGCCGAGCCCGCACGCGCCCAGGCGTTGCGTGCCGACGTGCTGTTCGGCCTGCGGCAACGGCATCAGGACCTGCTGACCCAGCTGGCCGTGTGCGCGCAGGGCTACATGGCGCTGGACGTGGTGCGCCGCAACAACGACGAGCTGATCAAGGGCATCGAACGGGCGGTCAGCACGACCGTCACCGCGTTGCGGATCGGCGTGGCGGTCGCGGCGGCGCTGGCCGGCCAGCGCGAGGTGATCGACCAGGTGGACGCCGTGCGCGCGCTGACCGACTCGATCCTGCGCTCGAACGCGACGCTGATGTCCTTGCAGGGCGAGGAGATCCAGCGCATCGCCTCGACCCCGGCCGTCGGCATCGAGGCGGTGCGGACCTCGTTCGACCAGATCTACGCGGCGATCGACGCGATCGACACGTTCAAGGCCCGCGCGGCCGACTCCATGTCCAGCACGGTCTCCGCGCTGGACACCGAGATCCGGCGCGCCCACGACCACCTGAGCCGGGTGCGCGAGACCGGGGACCGACCGTGACCGGACGCCGCACCACCCACGAGCCATCAGCGCGACTCCCAGGAGCCAGCATGATCCGCCGCCTCGTTCCCGCGGTCGCCGTCGTGGCGCTGCTGGCGGGATGTTCCGACTCGACCGATCCGGACAGACCGGTCGGCGACGCCGCCCCCGGCACCCTGCGCGTCCTCGCGGGCAGCGAGCTGGCAGACCTCCAGCCGATCCTCGACGAGGCCGCCAAAGCCACCGGCATCAGCGTGAAGTTCAGCTTCACCGGCACCATCGAAGGTGCCGAGAAGGTCGCGAGCGGCGCGGCCGAGCAGGGCTTCGACGCGGTCTGGTTCTCCTCCAACCGCTACCTCGAACTCGTGCCGGAGGCCCAGAAGCGGCTCGGCACGCCGACCAAGGTGATGTCGTCGCCCGTCGTGCTCGGCCTGCCCGCCGAGAAGGTGAAGGAACTGGGCTGGGACGGCAAGCGCGTCGGCTGGGCGGAGATCGCCGAGGCCGCGGGCGCGCAGAAGTTCACCTACGGCATGACCGATCCGTCCGCCTCCAACTCCGGGTTCTCCGCGCTGGTCGGCGTCGCGGCGGCGTTGTCGGGTTCGGGCTCGGCGCTCGACGCGGCACGGATCGACGCGGTCGCACCACAGCTCAAGCAGTTCTTCTCGGCCCAGAAGCTGTCGGCGGGTTCGTCCGGCTGGCTGTCCGAGGCCTACGTCCGGCGTGCCAGGGGCGAGGATCCCGGCACCAAGGTGGACGGTCTGATCAACTACGAGTCGGTGCTGCTGTCGATGCCGCAGCCGTTGACGCTGGTCTACCCGAGCGACGGCGTGGTGACGGCCGACTACCCGCTCACGCTGCTCACGTCGGCGTCGTCGGAAGCCCGTGAGGCGCACCAGAAACTCTCCGACCACCTCAGGGGCGCCGACGTCCAGCGCAAGATCATGGAGACCACGCACCGCAGGCCCGCGGTGCCGCAGGTTCCACTGGACGGCCGGTTCGCCACCAAGGACCTCGTGGAACTCCCGTTCCCCGGCAGTCAGTCCGCTGTGGACGGTCTGATCACCACGTACTTCGACCAGCTGCGCCGCCCGTCCCGCACGCTCTACGTGCTCGACACGTCCGGTTCGATGCAGGGCGACCGGATCGAGGGCCTGCGCCAGGCCCTCACCGGGCTGACCGGTGCCGACGAGTCGCTCGCCGGCAAGTTCAGCCGGTTCCACGGCCGCGAGCAGGTGACGTTGCTGCCGTTCAGCAGCGGGGCCCGGCCGGCGTTGAGGTACGAGGTTCCGCAGAACGACCCGCGCCCGGTGCTCGACCAGATCCGCACCACCGCCACGGGCCTCGAGGCGTCCGGCGGCACGGCGATCTACAGCAGCCTCCGCGGCGGGTACGACGTGCTGCGCCAGCAGATCGACGCCGACCCGGACCGGTTCACGTCGATCGTGCTGATGACCGACGGCGAGAACACCGGCAGCGAGGGCATCACCGACTTCCAGCTGTTCCACCAGAGCCTGCCGCCGGACCTCAAGGGCATCCCGATCTTCCCCGTGCTGTTCGGCGAGAGCGCCACGACCGAGATGGAGCAGGTGGCGAAGATGAGCGGCGGCAAGGTGTTCGACGCTCGCAGCCGTTCGCTCTCGGCCGCTTTCAAGGAGATCCGTGGCTATCAGTAGGTACCTGGCCTCCTGGAAGAACCTGGCCGGTTGCGCGGGCGGGCTGATCGGCCTCGGCCTGCACTTCGCCGGGCTCGCCGGGTCGTACTGGATCGTGGTCGTCATCGGCCTCTACGGCGTCGGCGCACTGGCCGCGCCACCCGAGCGGATCACCCTGGTGACCGACCCGGAGGAGGAAGCGGGCGCGCTGCGCTCCGAACTGGACGCGCTGGTCGAGCGGGTGCGCGCGTTCCGGGTGCCGGACGAGGTCGCGCCGAGGATCGCGGAGATCGCCGAGGTCCTGCGCGGCATGCTGGACCGCCCCCGCGCCCTGCGGGCCGACCCGGACGCCCTGCACGCCGTCACCAGGCTCGTCGGCACCGATCTGCCGCTGTCGGTGCAGACCTACCTGAACCTGCCCTGGTGGTACGCCGCCGCACGCGGTTCCGGCACGGAACTGGTGCGGCAGCTGGACCTGCTGCACGCCGACGCCGTCCGGACCGCGGAACGGTTCCACGCGGCCGACGCGCAACGACAGGCCGACCACACCCGCTACCTCGAGGACCGCGGGTAGCGATGTCCCCGCGTCAGGATCTCCGCAGGCGAGACGGGCACATCACGGCGAAGTAACCGGGTGATAACAGGACGGGATACCGACCGAGTACTCGGTCGGTATCTCTGGTCTGCTCGAACGCATGGACATCGAGAAGGCGGTCGCCGGGCTCGACCTGCCGCGGAAGGTCCGGCTGCTCACCGGTTCCGCGCTGTTCGCGCTGCACCCGGAGCCGGAGATCGGCCTGGCGCCGCTGAAGCTGTCCGATGGTCCGACGGGTGTCCGCGGCGCCGAGCTCAGGGGCGGCACGATCGCGTGCGTGCTGCCGAACGCGACGTTGCTCGCCCAGCACTGGGACGTGGCGCTGGCGCGCGAGGTCGGCGAGGTGCTCGCGGACGAGGCGGCGGCACAACAGGTCCACGTCGTGCTCGGCCCGACGATCAACCTGCACCGCACGGCGCTGGGCGGCCGGTTGTTCGAGGCCTACAGCGAGGATCCGCTGCTCACGGGCACCATCGCGGCCGCCTACGTGCGCGGCCTGCAGGACAAGGGCATCGCGGCGACGCCGAAGCACTACGTGGCCAACGAGTCCGAGACCGAACGGCGCACGGCGAGCATGGTGCTGGACGAGAAGACGTTGCGCGAGGTCTACCTGCTGCCGTTCGAGATCGTGGTCGAGGACTCCTCGCCGTGGGCGATCATGGCGGCCTACAACAACGTCAACGGCATCCCCGCGACCGAGCACACCGAACTCGTCGAGGGGGTGCTCAAGGGCGAGTGGGGGTTCGACGGCCTGGTCATGTCGGACTGGTTCGCCACGAAGTCGACCGCGGCGAGCGCGAACGGCGGCCTCGACCTCGTCATGCCCGGCCCGGGCGGTCCCTGGGAGGACGAGCTGGTCAAGGCCGTGCGGGCGGGCGAGGTCGCGGGGTCCGTCATCGACGACCACCTGCGCCGGTTGTTGCTGCTGGCGTCGCGGACCGGGGCGTTCGGCGAGCAGCGCTCGTGGCCTCAAGACCTGCCCGCGCCCGACAGCCCGCTTCGACGGGAGCAGCTGCGCAGGTTCGCGGCGGGCGGCATGACCGTGCTGAAGAACTCCGGCGTGCTGCCGTTGCAGGAGTCCCGCGTCGCGCTGATCGGCCGCCACGCGATCGACACCGTCGCGCAGGGCGGTGGCTCCGCCGGCGTGCGGCCGCCGCACGTGATCAGCATCGCGGACGGCCTGACCTCCCGGCTCGGCGACCGCGTGTCCGTTGTGGACGGTGTGGAGATCCGGGCCCGGTACGCCGCTCCCGCCGCCGGGGTGCTGAAGGACGTCCGTGCCACGACGTACGACGCGGACGGCGAGGTGCTGGCGACGCGCGACATGGAGATCGCGGAGCTGGCGGCGTTCGGCGGCTGGGCGCAGGGTGCCGCGTCGATCGAGGTGTCCGGTGAGGTCGTGCTGGACGAGCCGACCCGGATGCTGGTCGGGGTGCGCGGGTTCGGCGACTGGACGATCGACGTCGCCGGACGGCAGCACACCGCGCTGCTGGCCTGGGCGAACGGCATCGTCGAGGAGGCACTGCTGAAGCCGCCGCACTGGACGGCCGAGGTGCTGCTGTCGCCGGGTGACCGGATCACGGCCCGCGTCCGCGAGGCCAGCGCGCTGGTCGGCCTGATCACCCAGCCGGTCCCGCTCGCTCCCGCCGACGTGATCGGTGCCGCGGCGCGGGCCGCGCGCGAGGCGGACGTGGCGGTCGTGGTCGTCGGCCTCACCGAGGAGCAGGAGACCGAGGGCTTCGACAAGACCACGCTCGCGTTGCCCGGCGAGCAGGACGCACTGGTCGCGGCCGTCGCAGCCGCCGCGAAACACACCGTCGTCGTGGTCAACGCCGCCACGCCGGTGCTCATGCCGTGGCTCGCGCAGGTCGACGCGGTGCTGTGGGCCGGATTGCCGGGTCAGGAGGCCGGTGACGCCGTGGCGGCCGCGTTGCTCGGCGACATCGAACCGGCCGGACGCCTGGTCACGACGTTCCCCCGCTCCGACGCCGACGCCTTGCCGCTGATTCCGTCCGATGGCGAACTGGTGTACTCCGAAGGCACCGCGATCGGCTACCGGGGTGCGTCCGAGCCGTTGTTCTGGTTCGGCCACGGTCTCGGCTACACGACCTGGGAGTACGGTGACGCACAGGCGTCCACTGTGGACGATGTGCTCGTCTCGGTCTCGGTGGAGCTCACCAACACCGGTGGGCGGTCCGGCCGCGAGGTCGTGCAGGTCTACCTCCGCCCACGGGACGAGCCGGTCCGTCTCGTCGGCTTCGCGGTGGCGGACGTCGAGGCCGGGCGGACCGTGCGGGTCGAGGTGCCGTGCGACGCGCGGGTGCAGCGGGTCTGGTCGGACGGCTGGCACCCTCTGACCGGCGGCGAGGTGCTGATCGCCCGCGGGCTCGGCGACGTCCGCGTCACCCTGCCCGCTGAGCAGGAGTGAGGTGACGCGGTGTCGGTCCCGGACAGGTATCGGACCAGGTCGCGGGTCGACGTCTCCGGTGAGGAGTCCAGGGCCAAAGCGGTGGCCGTCGCGACGGAGCTGTTCGCTCTGACGGGCTTCAAGGGGACGTCGGTGGCGGCGGTGGCGGCGAAGACCGGGCTTTCGCAGTCCGGCCTGCTGCACCACTTTCCCAGCAAGGCCGCGCTGCTGACGGCCGTGCTGGAGGAACGCGACCGGCAGGACGGCGACTTCCTGACCGGGAGCGTCGGTCCGCCGCTGGGCTGGGCGGCGTTCGACGCGCTGGCCGCCCTGGTGGCGCGCAACGCGACCCGGCCGCACCTGGTCGGCCTGTTCGTGCGGCTGGCCGCCGAGGCGACCGAACCCGGTCATCCCGCGCACACGTGGGTGCGCCGGCACTACAGCGGACTGCGGCGATGGCTGACCGATGCCGTGCGCACAGGCCAGGAACGAGGGGAGATCGCGGCGGACGCCCCGGTCGACTCGGTGGTGCGCACGACGATCGCGGTGATCGACGGGTTGCAGCAGCAGTGGCTGCTCCAACCGGACGAGGTGTCGATGACGGCGGAGTTCGAGGAGTTCACCCGAACCCTGCGAGCCCGCTGGGCGGGCTGACGGTCTACCGCAAGGTGGTGGCCCGGTGCAGTCTGGGGGACCCGTCCGGGCCACCGGTCTTGCGGTAGGTGGCCGACGTGCGCGGTGACTTTTCACACGCCGGCCGGGTTCTGGGGGAACCGGATCCAGCAACTGCGCCGACCCCCACTCCCGGGAGTTCTCGGGCCCGGCGGCGCAGGTACCGGATCTGGACACAAAGATGCCAGGGGGCGTGCACAGATTTCGCCCAGGCCGTGCACAGACCGTCAGGAAGTGCGCGAGTATGGCTGTGCACCCCAACGCCTGGATCATCGAGGAGCGATCGACCTGTGGAGTTCCTGCTGCTCGGCTCGCTGGCGGTACGGCGGACGGGCACATCGCTGGAGCTGGGCGGCCCCCGGCAGCGCGCGGTGCTCACCATGCTGTTGCTGCACGCCAACGAAGCCGTCAGCGTCGCACAGCTGACGGAGGCGGTTTGGGATTCTCCGCCGGTGTCACCCGAATCGAACCTGCGCACGTACGTCGCCGGGTTGCGCAAGGTCCTCGGCGACCGGCTGAGGACCCGGGCCGGCCACGGCTACCAGCTGGTGGTCGAGCCCGGCGAACTGGACCTCGACTCGTTCGACCAGCTGGTGCGCGAAGGCGAGAACGCGCTTGCTGACGGCGACACGGAGGCCGCGGCCGACCTGTTCGGCCAGGCGCTGGCCCGGTGGCACGGCGTCCCGACCGCCGAGCTGAACGCGGGACCGTTGCTGCGCGCGGAGTTCACCCGGATCCAGGAACGCCGGCTCACGGCCGTGGAGAAGTTCGCCAAGGCGTCGATGGAACTCGGCCGGTTCGACGACGTGATCGACCGGTTGCGGCGGGAGACGGCGCTGCACCCGTTGCGCGAGGAGTTCTGGGCGCAGCTGATGCTCGCGCTGGACCGCTCCGGCCGCCGCAGCGAGGCGCTCGAGGCCTACGCGGCGGCCCGCAAGCACATGATCGAGCAGGTCGGCGTCGAACCCGGCTCGCGGTTGCGCCAGTTGCAGCAGGTGATCCTCGAAAGCCGGATGCCCTCGCCCGCGGCTTTGAACGCGCACCGGCAGCTGCCGATGGACATCGCGGAGTTCACCGGGCGCGAGTCCGAGCTGCGGCGGCTGTGCGAGCCGGGGCCGCAGACCACCGTCGTGATCTCCGCGATCGAGGGCATGGCCGGTGTCGGCAAGACGAAACTGGCCGTGCGCGCGGCCCACCGGCTCGTTCAGCGTTACCCGGACGTGCAACTGTGGGCCGACCTGCACGGCTTCGACGCCGACGAGCTGCCCGCCGACCCGTCCGCCGTGCTGGAGAGCTTCCTGCGGCTGCTGGGCGTGCCCGGCGGGCAGATCCCGGAGTCGCTGGAGGAACGGGCGGCGCTCTACCGCGACCGGCTGACGGGCAAGCGCGCGCTGGTGCTGCTCGACAACGCCGCGGGCGAGGACCAGGTGCGGCCGCTGCTGCTCGGCGGTTCCACCTGCATGGTGCTGATCACCAGCCGCCGCACGCTGCTGCGGCTGGACGGCGCGAGGTCGGTCTTCCTCGACGTCTTCACGCCCGCCGAGGCGCTCGCGCTGCTCGCCCGGATCGCCGGTGAGGACCGGGTGCGCGCCGATCACGAGGCCGCGGAACGGATCGCGGAACTGTGCGGGCACCTGCCGATCGCCGTCGCGCTCGCCGCGAAACGCCTGGCCCGTCGTCCACAGTGGACGCTGCGGGACCTGGTGGACCGGCTCGAACGGGGAGGAGGCCTCGGTACCCGGGGCGTGTTCGACCTCTCGTACCAGGCGTTGCCGGAGAACCAGAGGCGTCTGTTTCGGCTCCTCGGACTCCACCCCGGGGAAGACCTCACCGCCGACTCGGCCGCCGCACTCGCCGGGCTGACCGCGTACGAGGCGAGCGACCTGCTGGAGACGTTGCTCGACGAACACCTGCTGCAGCAGCACACCCCCGGCCGCTACAGCCTGCACGACCTGCTGCGCGCGTACGCCGTCGAGCAGGTCATGGCCGCCGTGCCACCGCCCGCCCGCGCGCTGGCACGGCGCCGGGTGCTCGACTGGTACGTGCACACGTCCTGGCACAGCGCGCAGCAGCTCAACCCCCAGCGCAGGCTGGAGATCGCTCCCGCGGACCCGGCCGTGCACCCGCGCACGTTCGCGGACCGCGACACGGCTCTGCTCTGGTGCGACACCGAGCGCGCGAACCTCGTCGCCGCGATCCGCGACGCCGCCCAGCACGAGTTGCCCGAGCAGTCCTGGAGCCTCGCTCAATGCCTGTGGGACTTCTTCAACCTGCGCAAGCACTGGGCGGGCTGGATCGAGACGCACGGTGTCGCGCTGGCCGCCGCCCGCTCGGTCGGCGACCGCAGCGCCGAGGGCCGGATGCTGATCACGCTGGGCATCGCGCTGCGCGAGGTCCGGCGGCACGACGAGTCCATCGAGTGCAACCGGCAGGCGCTCGCGATCTTCCGCGCGATCGGCGACAAGTCGCGCCAGGTGCCGACGCTCAACAACCTCGGCATCGTCCACATGGTGCAGGGCCGGCCCGAGGACGCGCTGGCGTGCTACGAGCAGTGCGCCGAGATCGCCCGTGAGCTGGGCGACCTGCACACGGAAGCGGTGACGCTGAACAACATCGCGCTGCTGCACGCCGACGCGGGCCGGTTCGACGTCGCGTTGTCGCGGTACCTGCGGGCGTTGGAGATCCGCAGGGACATCAAGGACCCGTACAGCGAGGCCATCCTGCTCAACAACATCGGCGAGGTGCACCGGGGACTGCTCGACTTCCCCAAGGCCGTGTCGTACGTCGAGCGGGCGCTGGAGACGTTCCGGGCGATCGGCGACCTCTACGGGCAGGCCGAGTCGCTGGACAACCTCGGGCTGGCGCTGGACGGGCTCGGTGATCGCCGTGGAGCGGAGAAGTGCTGGCTGGAGTCGGTGACGTTGTTCGAGGAGCTGGGCGAGCCCAGAGCCGACGAGGTCCGCTCACGCCTTTGAGCGGCCGATCAAGCAAAGTGCGATCCGTGCCGTATCGCGTTTCTTCAGCCTGATCCGATCAGCCCTCGGGCGAGTTCGTGGCAACTGAAGACGTGAGGACACGGCATGAAAGATCTCTCGTTCGACCCCGACGACCTGGAGCTCGGCGACCTCGCGGTCACCTCCCTGCGCGACTCGGTCGCGTTGCCGGAGTCCGGTGCGTCCGGTGGGGCGTCGTCGTGCTCGTGCGGCAGCTCGTCGTGCAGCAGCTGCACCCAGCCCCAGCTTCCCGCCCAGAACGCATGAGCGATCGCGTGCAGGGAGAAACAGCGCCATACGCACTCGTGCGCCTGGCGGCCCTGCCGCACCCGGACGGCGCTGCGGCGGCAGCGCCGTTCCGGCGGGCGGTGGAGGCGCTGGCGGCGGTGGAGGCCTCGCTGGTGTCGTTGGCCGGCCCGGTCTCGGACCTGTTGCACGACAGCGCCGGCACGCACTCCGACTCCTACCACCGCACCGTCGTGCTGCCGTTGCGCCGCGACGTCCACAACGGACGGTCGCCCCGCGCCTCTCTGCGCGGTGAGGCCGACGCACTGGTGTCGCGCTTTCCGCGGCTCGGCGAGTGGCTGGCCGCGATGGACCAGCGGGCCGCTCTGACCGAGGAGATCGAGCGACTCCTGCCGGACGCGCTCGCCGCCGAACGCGAGGTCCTCGCGTCGTTGTGCGGCACCGAATCCCTGCGCAAGGCGGCCGTCTTCAGCGGCCGCGACCTGTGGCAGGGACTCGCGCGCGCCGGCGCCGGTGACAAGCGCTCCCGCAAGGCCGAACCGGCCGTGCTGCGCTACGCCCTGCGCGCGACGTCGAAGACCAGTCCCCTGTCCTGGTACGCCGCCGTCGGCTGGGCCACCTGGTCCGCCGACGCGCCCACGCCCGACTGGGGCACGCCGGTCGCCGTCACGCGGGTCAACCAGGTGCTGCTGTCGCGGTTGACCGCCGCCCTGCTCGCCGACCGCGCGCACCTCTTCGACCACCCGCACCGCCTCGCCCCCGACGTGCACCTCGACGGCGGCCAGATGAAGTTCCGCCGCGACGTTCCCGCGCGAGGGCCGTTGCGCGCGTACGTCGGCATCCAGGAGGACGTGGAACTGGCGTCGAGCGCGCCGCTGCAGTTCCTCGTCGGCCTCACCGGCGCCAACCCCAAGGGCATCAGCCCCGCCGAGCTCGCCAGCGCCCTCGCGACCCGGCTGCCCGACGGCGAGTCCGAACGCGCGCAGCACTACGTCGCGTTGCTGCTCGACATCAAGCTGCTCGTACCGGTGCTGCCGGCGGACCCGCAGGATCCCGCCGCCTGCCCCGCGCTGGCCTCGTGGCTGCGCGACACCGGACGTCCCGAGCTCGCCGACCGGGTCATCTCGATCTACCGCGACACCCTGGCGTTCGCCGACGTCGACGCCGCGCAACGGCCTGCCGCGCTCGCCGCCCTCTTCGCGGCCTGGGACGAACTGGGTTCGGCCGTCGGGGCAGATCTCGGCGGCGTGACGCCGTTGAGCGAGGACGTCGTGCTGCCCCAGTCGTTCCGGCTCGGCCGTGCGCACGGCTACGACGGCGTGCGGTCGCTGGCCGGCCTCACCCCGTTGCTGATGCTGTTCGACCGGCACCTCGCGATCCGGCGGCACTCGCGCGACCTGTTCGTCGCGAAGTTCGGTCACGGCCGATCCGCTCGCCTCGCCGAGTGCGCACCGCTGATGCACGAGGCCATGTCCGGTGCGCCGACCGGTGGTCTCGGGGCGAGCCGCGCCCAGGTCGCCGATCTGGTGCGGGACGGCGTGATCACCGACGAGGTCGTCACCGCCGCCGCGGACCTGCTGCCCTCGTGGATGAACACCCGGCCGGTCTCGTACTCGTTCTTCGCCCAGCCGTCGCCGGACGGTTTGGTGGTGAACCACGTCTACGACGGGTTCGGCCGCTTTCCCGGCCGGTTCCTCGACCTGCTCCCGCCCGAGGCCTACGCGACCGTCCGGGCCACGCTGGACGGGGTGTTCCCGCGCGGGTTCGCGGAGTACCGGCCGGTGCAGGGCTTCAACCCGAACCTGCACCCGCTGCTCGGGCGCGCCGAGATCGGCGAGGACCCGCACTGGGCGGACCACACGCCGGACGCGCTGGAGATCTTCCACGACCAGCAGAACGACGAGCTGCGACTGCGGCGCCGGGACAACGGTGCGGTACTGGACGTGCTGTACCTCGGCTACCTCATGCCGATCTCGCTGCCCGACCGCGTCGCCGCCCTGCACGCCGACCTCTCGTGCGGCGCGGCCGACCTCTCGCCGTTGCAGCCCGTCGAGGTTCGCGGTGACGTGCGCGTCGCCGATCGGCTGCGCTACCGCGACGTCGTGCTCGGCCGGCGTTACTGGGACTTCCCCTCCGCCGCACTGGAAGAGGCGTTCTCGTCCGTGGCCGGTGCGACCGCGCTGCGCGCCCGGTACGGCATGCCGGCGCAGCTGTTCGCGGGCATGGGTGGCGTCATCACCTCCCGAGAGGACTTCGAGGCGCGCGTGAACGGCCCGAAACCGCAGTACGCCGACCTCACCAACGCACTGCACCTGCGCTGCCTGCCCCGCCTGACGCCCCGCTACGGCGACCACGTCCGGCTGACCGAGGCACTTCCGGTGCCGTCCGGACAGGTGCTGGAGGTCGTCGCGGAGACCTACCGGAGGGCCGGATGACCGACGTCGTCTGCTACTACCACGACCCGATCAAGGCACCGCTGCTGCGCGACGGCGTCCTGCCCGCTCTCGCCGCCACCGAAGCCGCCTTCTCCGACGTCACGGGCCACATAGAACGTCACTGGCTGCACGGCCCGCACGTGCGGGTCGTGCTGTCCGGCCCGTCCTCGCCGACGGCGGCGTTGCTGCTGGCCACCCTGCTCCGCTCGTACCTGGCCGCACATCCGTCCACTGTGGAACTCGACGGGGCTTCTCTGCTCGCCCACGCCGAGACCGCGGCCGTCGCCGAACTGATCCTGCCGCCGTTCACTCCGTTCCACCCCAACAACTCCGTGCGCATCGAACCGACCGACGACACGCGGCTGCGCTCACTCCTGTCAGAGGCGCACATCGCCGTGCGTGCAGAAGGACTCCGGCTCGGCATTCCGGCCTTGCGCCACTCCTTCTCCGTCCCGCGCGCAACCCTCGCGCTGACCGCGATGGCCGTCCACGCCAGCCGTTACCCGGCCGGCCTTCAGTACGGCTACCACTCGTTCGTCTCGCACGTGGAAGACTTCCTGCTGGCCAACGACGCCAGCGGCACCGTCCGGTCCAGACTCGACTCGATCTGGACCGCGAACGCCTCCGCCGCCCGCGCCCTGGTCGAACAGGTGGCGCTGGGCCACCCCACCACCCACCTGGAAGCGGCCTGGCAGACCTGGACCATCGCGCTGCGCCTGACCACCCAGGAACGCTACGACGCGGGCCTGCTCACCGCGGACCCCAACCCCCGCCACGGGGAACGCGCCTACGAGATCGGCGACGAGGACGCGATCCGCCGTTACAACTACGGCGAGCGAACGAAGTTCAGCGACTACCACACCGCGATGTGGACCGTGGACCTCTCCGACCCGGCGATCGCTCGCTCGATGGCCGTCTACCGCATCGGCACGAACGTCCTATACCAGCTGCTGGCGATCTGCGACGTCACGCCGATGGAGCGCTACGCCGCGGCCCACCTCCTCGCCAACGCGGCACAGCAGGTCCTGGGCACCACGTGGGCCGAACAGTTCGCGGCACTGCCGAAGGCCGGGTGACGCGCATGCTCGTACGGCTGCGCCCGGTCGTCCAGGCCACCCCGACCGCCGACGGCCTGCATCTGCGGGGCTGGGCCTCGAGTTGCACGCTCTCCGGCGGTTCCGGCCTGTGGAAGGTGTGGCAACGCCTGGCCCCGCAACTGCAGGCGGGGCTCCCGCGAGCCTCCCTGGAGGTGCCCGAAGGCACCGCTCCGGCCGTGCGGGCCGCGGTTTCGCTGATCCTGGAACAGTTGTGGGAGCACGACATGCTGGTCGAGATGCCGTCGTGGGGTGCCGACGCGCCTGCTCCGGAGGTGGCTGCCTGGCTGGAGTCGGCGGCCGCGGAACCGGTGGAGGCCTGGCGGCGGCTCCACGCGGTCGCACTGCTCGTGGCGGGCAGCGGGGTGCTGGCGGGTGCGGCCGTCCGGGCGGCGGAGGCGGTAGGACTGGCGGTGCAGCGGTCGGACGCGGCCGGCGACCGCGAACTCGTGGTGTCCGCGGGAGACCTCGTCGTCCTGGCGGATTGCGGATCCGATGTCGGCTACGTGCTCGCGCCCACGGCCGAACGCTTGATTTCGGTCAACACTGAAGTCACTACGAGTGTCGGCGCGCGGCTCGGAGTCACGGGCGGACCTCCCGAGATCTTGGCCGCCCTCATCGGATCCGCCGCCGTGCACCGCCTGGTCTGCGCCCTCGCCGGCCTGCCGGATCCCGCGGCCGAACTCGCCACGGGCACCTACCCGATGGTCCTGGTCGCCCGCGCCGACCCGCTCACCGCCACCTACCACCCACTCCTGCAGGGCCCTCCCCCGCCAGACCCGTGGCGAGCGCTCGAAGCCCTCACCGACCACGAACTCGGCCCGGTCGACACCCCGGCGTTCGGCTCCCTCCCCCAGGTCCCGGCCAGCCTCGCCACCTCCGGAGACGCGCTGGGCATCGGCACCACGGCCGGCAGCGCCCGTCTCAACGCCGCCCTCAACGCCCTCAAGACCGACGGCGTGATCGGCATCGACGATGCCCACGCCCGAGGTGCCGCCCTCCGCCTGGCCGCACGCCACCACCGGGGCGAGCCGGCCGACGCCCACGAGTGGACCAGCGACCCGACCGCGCACCGGTGGTGGAAGGCGCTGACCGCGAGGTTCGGCATCCCCGCGGTGGTCAGGACCGAGCGCCTCGCACCCGGCGTCCACAAGGCGGAGATCAGCAACGGGCAGCGCGTCCTCGCGTGGGCGGTCGAGGCGACGGCCGCGGACGCGGTGGCGTTCGCCTCCTTGGCCGCCACCGGGTACGCCCAGGCGGGCCGCGCCGGCACCGCGCACCTCAACGGCGCCGCTCCGCTCGAGCCCGCCGACCACCCCGGCTGGGTCACCCGGCAATGGCACTGGCCCGCCGACGTGCGGGACCGCGAAGAACGACTCCAGCAGGCGATCGCGATGCTGCCCGGCGTCAGGATCCGGCCGCTCCAGCTCGACCCCGAACTCCGCGCCGCCGGCCTCAGGGCGTACCGATGACCCGCGTGGACGGAGGCCTCACCCTCCTCGGCCCGACCACGGGCGTCTGCGTCGGCTGCGCGGAGACCGCACGGCTGGCAACGGCCAAGGCGCCCCGCGACGTGCGGCTGAGAGGTCTGACCGCACCGGCGTTCCTGCCCCTGGTGGCCGCACTCGAAAACCGGGAACACGACACCGTGATCGCCATCCGCACCGACCTGGGACTGGTGTCCACCCACCGCGTCACGCCCGGCGACTGCTGCTCCCCGACGCCCGAGCCCAACGAGGAGACCAAAACCCCCAACGGCGAACTCCGCACCCCGAACAGGAGCACCGGGGTGAAGGACGCCGTGGTCGACTTCCGGCACGGACCGGTCACCGCGCTGTTCCGCACGGGAGACCTGCCGCTCGCCACGGTCACCGCCGAGCTCGACTCCCACACCGCCGGTTACGGGCGCACCACGTCGTTCGAAGAGGCCGAACGCATCGCCGTCTTCGAGGCGATCGAACGCCGCAACGGCATGCGTCCGCGCCACCCGGACCCGAGGGAGGCCTCGTTCGCCGAACTGGGACCGGACCAGGCGCTCGACCCGCAACGCCTGGGCCTCAACGACTTCGGCAACGCCTACCACCCGGACCTGAGGATGCGCTGGGCCGAAGGCTGGTCGTACACCAGCGAAAGGCCGATCCTAATACCGGAACAGGTCGCGTACTGGGCGGCGAACACGCCGGCAGAACAGCGGTTCGTCCACGAGACGTCCAACGGCTGCGGGGTCGGCAACAGCCTGACCGAGGCGGTGCTGCACGGCCTGTTCGAGGTGGCCGAACGCGACGCGTTCCTGATGGCCTGGTACGCCCAGACGCCGCTGACCAGGATCAAGCTCCCACCCGACCCGCTGCTGCACCACCTCGCCGACCGGCTCGAAGAACTCGGCTACGAGCTGCTCTTCCTCAACGCCACCAATGACCTGGGCATCCCGGCCGTGCTGACCCTCGCCAGGACCACCAGAACTGGTCTGCCCCAGGCGTTCTTCGCCGCCGGCGCCAGCCCGGATCCCGCGAAGGCCCTGCGGTCGGCCGCCGTCGAGGTGGCCGTGGACGTCGAGGCGTTCGCCGACCGCGCCAGGGCAAGGCCCGGGAACTACCGCAGGGAACGCCTGCTGAACCTCCTGCACGACCCGGCGCAGGTCCGGAGCATGGACGACCACGTCGCCGTCAACACCCTGCCGGAGGCGAGGGAGCGGTACGCGAACCTGGTCAGCGACGAGCCACCGCAGGTCCTCCCCGACCGGCGAGACCACACCGACCTGCGCGATCTGCTCGACCGGTACACGGAAGACCTTCGCGGCAAAGGCCTGGAGCTGATCGCGGTCGACCAGTCCGACCCGCACACCACGAACACCCTGGGACTGCACTGCGCCAAGGTCGTCGTGCCGGGCGCGCTGCCCATGACGTTCGGCCACCTGCACCGCCGGACGACGGGCCTGCCCCGCCTCGGCACGACCGCCGGCCATCCCCACCCGTTCCCCTGAACCACCGTTGGAGCAGCTGTGACCTGGACCGGCCTGCACTGCAGGGTGAACTGGAACCGAGCGGACCTCGACGCGTTCATCGCCGACGCCCTGGCCCCCGCGTTGGCCGGCCAGGAGTGGTACTTCCTGCGCTACTGGGAGACCGGCCCGCACCTCCGGGTCAGGATCAGGAACGCGCAGAACGTGGACAAACTCGAGGTGCAACTGCGGGAACTCATCGCTGCGCAGGACTTCCAGCAGGAACCGGGCGAGCCGGACTGGCTCCCGCACGGCGACGTCCGCGAGGTCGAGTACGTCCCGGAGACCGAGCGGTACGGCGGCCGGCAGGCACTGCCGATCGCCGAAGAGGTGTTCTGCCACAGCACGGAGGTCGCTGTCGCCGTGCTCAAGGCGACCCGCACGGACAGTGCCCGCCTCACCGCCGCCATCGACCTCACGATCGCCACGGCGAAGGCGCTCGACCTGAACCTGCCACAGGCCGCGAGCTGGTTGCGCAGCCTCGGTTCCGGCTGGCGCAACGTCCGGGAACAGGCGCCCGTGCCCACCATCGGCTCCCAGCACGCCGCGAACCAGCTCATGGCCAAGCGCGGCCGCGACCTGGCCGCACGCTGGCACCGCGAGCCACGAGGCGCGGTCGCCCACTGGCGCACCACGATCAGCGAGGCCAAGCACCAACTCGACGTCTGGCTGCCGTACGTCTGGGCCTCACAGCTGCACATGCTGCTCAACCGCTTGGGCATCACGCCCAACGAAGAACGCATGATCTGCTGGACCACCGCGGCCGCCGCCATGTCCCCCCACGGCCTGACGGACTTCCACGACGACGGCGAGACCGCGCCGGACCGCCGCTACCTGGAGGCGAGCAAGTTCCTGCCCGGCTTCACCGACCAGCTCCCCCGCAAGACCGCGGCTCCCCGCCAGTCGTGGCCGTCCACCACCTCACTTCCTTCCACAGTGGACACCGACACGCTCAGAGCCCGCAGGACCAGCCGTGACCTCACCGGTGACCTGAACGCCGAACAGCTCGGCACCCTGCTGTGGAACGCCATGTCCCCCCAGGACGGCCGGTGGCCGTACCCGAGCGCGGGAGCCCAGTACTGCGCGAGGATCAGGCTCATCGCGCTGGACGTCGACGGCCTGGCCCGAGGTCGCTACGAGGTCAACGAGGTCGAGCGCGCCCTGACGTGGTTCGGCGAGGCGCCGTCGATCGACGACCTGGAAGCGACCTCGATGTGGTTCGGACCCGGCACCACCGAACTGGCCGGAACCCCGGCTGTTCTGGCCCTCTACATCAGGCTCGGCGCACTGCGGCAGACCTACGGCCTGCGAGCGCTCAGGTTCGCGTTCACCGAGGCCGGGCACCTCGCCCAGAACCTCACCGTCACGGCGGCGAACCTGGGCATCCGCACGGGACTGGTCGGCGGGTTCTACGACGACATCGCCCACGACGTCATCGGGCTCGACGGCGTGAACGACGCTCTCGTCTACTTCCTGCCGCTGGCCTCAAATCTCGACTGAGTCCAGCAGCTGGTCGACCGTCGGCTCGATCGCGGCCGCCGCCCGCGCGTCGCGGAACCGGCGCTCGATGCCGAGATCACGGCGGAAGGCCGCGTCCCCGCACACCTTCATCGCCAGGTCCGTCACCGCCACCGCGGCCTCGGTCGCGGTGACCGCCAGCAGCCGGACGCGGTCGCCCGACCGTTCCGGATGCCACGTCACCGCGGACAGGGTGTCGTTGTACAGCACCCTGACCGCGTCGGTGCGCAGCCGCATCCGGGCCAGGTCCGACCGGGTGCGCGGATCACCGCCACCGAGGTGCCCGATGGCCGCTGCCAGCGCACCTTCCATCAGTCCCAGGGACACCGCGGCCCCGAGCACCACGAACCACGGGAACGCGAGCTCCTCGGACCAGAGCCGGTTGGAGGCGGGTACTCGCACGGGATCGGCCTCCACGCAGGTGGCGACGGTCCCCCGCAGGCCCATCCCTGCGTGGTCGGCCGGCACCAGCAGCCCCGGCGCCTCGGCGGGGACGAGCCACAACGCCGGGCCGCACGACCAGACGTAGCTGTCCGCCTCGCCGGCCGCGATCACCCAGCTCTTGCGCGCCCGCACCTGCACGACATCGCCGTGCGTCGACATCTCTCCGGACGGACCGAAAGCCGCCAGCGTCGACAGGTGCCGGCCCGCCGCGATCTCGGACCGCAACCAGTGCGGGCCCGACCGGTCGAGCACGGCGGCCGCGGAGTAGTGCGAGCGCAGGACGGAAGCCGTTGCGCCGCAGACTCTTGCCACCTCCTCGACCACCCTGCCGGCCGACCGGACGTCCTGGCCTCCCCCGCCGACCGTGCGGGAGATCGTCATCCCGAGCAGGCCGCGGGCGCCCAGTGCGTTCACGGCGGCGCGCGGGAACCTGGAGTGCTGGTCGACGTCCGCGGCGTTCGGCGCCACCACGGCCTGCACGACGCGGAGCAGGTCCGCCCGGTACGTCACGTGGGCGGGTAGAGCGAGTAGGAGGGGAAGTTGCCGTACGGCCGTTCGTCGGGCGGACCCTCGGTGACGGCGTGGACCAGCAACGCGCCGCCTACGAACGCGCCGCGCCAGGAGGCGCCGCGGCCGCCGAACACCTCGTCCCGGTCACCCCTCGACCGGGGCTTGTTGATGCCGACCTTGAACGCCTGCAGGTCTGCGCTCAGCCGCCGCGCGGTCGCCTCGTCGTCGCAGGCCAGCGACGCGACCAGGGCACCGTTCGAGGCGTTCATCGCGGCCAGCAGCTCGGCCTCGGTGTCGACCAGGACGATCGTGTCGACCGGCCCGAACGGCTCGGCGTGGTGCAGCACCGACGAGCGCGGCGGGTCGAGGATCGCGACCGGCGCGAGGTACGCGGCGGTCTGCTGGCCCGGCAGGAACCGGCCGGAGTCCACCGATCCCCGGTACAGCGGCACGCCGCCGGCCCGGATCGCCTCGTCCACGACGTCGCCGAGCTCCTTGGCCTTCGCGTCGTTGATCAGCGGCCCGAAGTCCAGTTCCGGCAGCGCGTCGCCGGGTGTGGCGACGGCGAGCGGGTGCCCGAACTTCACGTCCCGCACCGCGGGCAGGTAGACGCTGAGGAACTTGTCGAACAGCGACCGCTGCACGACGTAGCGCGGGTAGGCGGTGCAGCGCTGCTTGGCGTAGTCGAAGGCCTTGCGGATCTGCGTGCCGAGCATGTCCCAGGAGTCGGTCTCCCAGACGCCCCAGCAGTTCAGGCCCTCCTGCTCCAGGACGTGCCGCCGGTTCGAGTCGACCAGGCGCGTCGCGATGGCGCTGCCGACGTCACGGCCACCTACGAAGGACACGCAGCCCAGGAACGACGACCCGACGAGCACCGGTGCGAGCTCGCTCCCGCTCCCGGACACGAGGGTCAACGGCAGTCCCGACCGGACGGCCAGCGCGGTCGCCAGCGTCAGGCAGCTGACACCGCCGTCCGTCGGCGCCTTGGCGATGACGGCGTTGCCCGCCAGCGCCTGCACCAGCATCGCGTGCATCAGCACGCTCATCGGGTAGTTCCACGAGGCGACGTTGCTGACCGGGCCGTTCAGCGGGGAACGGCCGGCCAGCATCGAGTCGATCTCGTCGACGTACCAGCGCACGCCCTCGATGCAGCGGTCGACGTCGGCCGTGGCGAGCCGCCACGGCTTGCCGATCTCCCACACCAGCAGCAACGACAGCAGGTCGCGGTGCTCGGTGAGTGCGTCCAAGGCCGCGGAGACGCGCGCTTTGCGTTCCGCGAGCGGCACGGTGCGCCACTCGATGTGCTGGTCGACGGCCGCGACGACCGCCCGGCCCGCGACCTCGAAGTCGAGGAACGGCGGGCCCGCGATGGTGGAACCGTCGACCGGGCTGGTGGCGGGCACCGGTTCGCCGGAACGGCTCCACTCGCCGCCGAAGTGGTTGAGCAGCCGATCGTCGTGGAACGCTTCGGGTGCGACCTTCACGCACTGCGAGTAGACGTCGTGCCACGACGTGCCGGGCTTGAGGATCAACGACATCGGAGCGCCCTCCCGGATGCTTGATCAGCGATTTTGCACGTGCTGCCAGCCGAAACGGCCCTTGATGCACAGGTTTCCGTGCGTGACCGTGCTTTCGTGCGGCGAGGTGACCTTCACGATCTCGTTGTCCTGCACGTGCAGGGTGAGGTTGCACCCGACACCGCAGAACGTGCAGATGGTCGTGGTCTGCGTCTGGGCCTCTTCGTCCCAGGTGCCGTCCTCGCGCTTGTCGTACTCGCGCTTGAAGCTCAGCGCCCCCGTCGGACAGACCTCGATGCAGTTGCCGCAGTAGACGCAGGCGCTGTCGGGCAGCGGAGTGGAGAACTCCGTGGAGATCCGCGAGTCGAAACCACGGCCCGCCACCGAGATCGCGAAGGTGTTCTGCCACTGGTCGCCGCACGCGTCGACGCACTTGTAACACATGATGCACTTGCCCAGGTCGCGGACGTAGAGCGGATTGTCCACTTTGGCCGGTTGCCGCACGGTGGCGGCCGTCTGGCCGTCGGGTTCCTCGTGCTCCCCCGGACGGCGGTCGTCCCGGTCGGCCGACGGCGGTGCCGGCGGGCCGAACCGGGAGGGGTCGGCACCGCACGCGGACATCCACCCGTCCACGTGCGGCGTGGTGGAGAGGTCCGTCGCGGACCCGAGAAGTTCCAGGACCAGCTTGCGGCTGTGCTGCGTGCGCTCGGACTCCGTGCGCACGACCATGCCCGGCTCGACCTTGCGCGAGCACGACGGCACCAGCGTGCGGGAGCCCTCGACCTCGACCATGCAGACGCGGCAGGCGTTCGCCGGTTTCAGGGTGTCGCCGTAGCAGAGCGTGGGGATCGACTTCCCCTTGGCCGTGCAGGCGTCCAGGATCGTCGCGCCTTCCGGCACGCGCACGGACTCGCCGTCCAGGGTCAGCTCGACCAGGCGCTTCGGGAGGCCGATTTCGACGATCATGATGCTGCCTCCTCTGCGTAACCCAGGCGGTCGAGGGCTGATTCGATGGCGTTCCAAGCTGTTTGGCCCAGACCGCAGATGGACGAGTCGCGCATGACCTGCCCGACCTCCCGCAGCAGCTGGAGATCCTCCGCGCTCGTGCTGAGCGGGCGCTTGCCCACCAGCCGGTGCATCGCTTCCTCCTGGCGCACGGTGCCGATCCGGCACGGCACGCACTGCCCGCACGACTCGTCGCGGAAGAACGCGGCGATGCGCAACAGGAAGCTGCCCAGGTCCGCCGTGTCGTCGAGCACCAGCACGACGCCGGAGCCGAGCGTGGCGTTCGCCGTCCGCGCGTCCTCCATGGTGAGCGGCAGGTCGAGCTCGTCCGGGCGGACGAACCCGCCTGCCGCCCCGCCGAGCAGTACCGCTCGCAGCTCCCGGCCTGGCGGCACGCCACCCGCCAGGGCGAGGAGTTCTCCGAGCGTGGTGCCGAACGGCACCTCGTACACGCCCGGACGACTGATGTTGCCCGACAGGCAGAAGAGCTTCGGGCCCGCCGAGCCGGAGGTGCCGATGCGGGTGTAGGCCTCGCACCCCTCCGTGAGGATGACCGGCACGTTGACCAGCGTCTCCACGTTGTTGACCACCGTCGGTTTGCCGAAGAGCCCCGACTCCACCGGGAACGGGGGCTTCGACCTCGGTTCACCGCGGAAGCCCTCGATGGAGTTGAAGATCGCCGTTTCCTCGCCGCAGATGTACGCGCCCGCGCCGCGGCGGATCTCGATGTCGAACGAGAACCCCTGGTGGCCCATGATGTTCTCGCCGAGGTAGTTGCGCTCACGAGCCCGCGCTATGGCGTTGCGCAGCAGGTGCAGCGCCCGCGGGTACTCGCCGCGCAGGTAGAGGTAGCCACGTGAGCAGCCGGCCGCGAACCCGGCGATCGTCATCGACTCGATCACCGCGTACGGGTCGCCCTCCATCAGCAGGCGGTCCTTGAACGTGCCGGGCTCGCTCTCGTCCGCGTTGCACACCAGGTAATGCGGGCGCACGGGCTGGCGGGCGGTCGCGTCCCACTTGCGTCCCGTCGGGAACGCCGCACCGCCGCGGCCCATCAGCTTGGCGTCGGTGACCTCGCGAATCACCCCGGACGGTCCCAGGAGGAGAGCCGTCCGCAACGCCGCGTAGCCGCCCGTCGCCCGGTAGTCGTCGAGCGACTCCGGATCGACGACGCCGACCCGCTTCAGCAGCCGCAGATCAGGACATCCCGCCTGCGGCACCTCCGCGCGCTCACCGTTCACAGGAGAGGGACCGGCGGCCGCCACCGCGATCACCTCGTCGGCGTCGGTGGGCGCCAGGAGCTGCTCCGTCGCCACCTCCCCCGCCTCGAACGCGAGCGCGACCGGAGCCTTCTCGCACACCCCGAGACACGGGCTGCGCAACCAGCCGCTCTTCGCCCCCGCCGGCCCGAGTTCGCCGGTCAGCCTGTCGCACAACGACTTCGCGCCGTTGACCTGGCAGGCCAGGTCGACGCAGACGTGCACGACCAACGCCTGCCGTTCGGTCAGCGAGAACAGCGAGTAGAAGCTCGCCACCCCGTACGCCTCGGCCGGCGGGACGTGCAGGACGCGGCAGATGTGGTTCAGCGCGCCCTGGCTGATCCAGCCCACCCGGTCGTTGACCGCGTGCAGGGCGGGCAACAGCTGGTCCCGGCCCATGCCGGTGAACAGGTCCACGACGACGCGTTCGGCCTCGGACGGCTCGACGTCGAGCAGTTTGAGATCCACTCAGCCCACCTTCACCGGAAGCTTCTCGATGCGGATTGCCGCGGCCTTGTACTCCGCCGTTCCCGCGATCGGGCAGGTCGCCTCGATCGTGAGCACGTTGACGTCGATCTCGTCCGGGAAGTGGAACGTCATGAACACCAGACCCGGCGTCAGTCCGTCGTCGATCCGCACCGGCGCCTGGATCTGCCCGCGCCTGCTCGTGATCGCCACCTCCTCGCCCGCGACGACCCCGAGCGTCTCGGCGTCCTGCGGGCACAGGTCGAGCGTCTCGCCCATGCGCAGCGGCGACTCGAACCCGTGCGACTGCACCCCGGTGTTGTAGGAGTCGAGCCGCCGCCCGGTGGTGAGCCGGAACGGGAAGTCCTCGGTCAGCTCGTCGACGGGCGGGCTGTGCCGCACCGGCGAGAACGTCGCGGGCATGCCGCGCTTGACCGGGTCCTCCTCCCACAACCGGCCGTGCAGGAAGCTCGGTTCGAGGGAGTCCTCGTCCGGGCACGGCCACTGGATGCCGCCGAGCTTCTCCAGCCGGTCGTAGGTCATGCCGGTGTGGATCGGCGACAGGCTGCGCAGCTCGTCCCACACGTCCTGGCCGGTCTTGTGCTGCCAGTCCGCGCCGAGCCGGGTCGCGATCTCGCCCATGATCTCGATGTCGTCGCGCGCACCCTCTGGTGGGGTGAGTGCTTTCCTGACTCGCTGAACCCGGCGCTCGCTGTTCGTGAACGTGCCGTCGGTCTCGCACCACGCCGCGGCGGCGGGCAGCACGACGTGCGCGAGCTGAGCGGTCTTGGTGAGGAAGATGTCCTGCACCACGACGTGGTCCAGGTTGGACAGCCGCTTGATCGTGTGCTCGCAGTCGGCCTCGGACTGCACCGGGTTCTCGCCGATGATGTACACGGTGGTCATGTCACCGCGTTCCATCGCCTCCAGCATCTGGGTGAGGTTCCACCCCTTGGAGGCCTTGAAGTTCGAACCCCAGGCGTCGTTGAACTTCTTGGCGACACCGGGATCGGTGATGTCCTGGAAGCCGGGCAGCCGGTCGGGAATGGCGCCCATGTCGCCGCCACCCTGCACGTTGTTCTGCCCGCGCAACGGGTTCAGCCCCGCCCCGTACCGCCCGACCTGACCGGTCAGCAGCGCCAGGTTGATGAGGCTCAGCACGTTGTCGGTGCCGTTGTGGTGCTCGGTGATCCCGAGCGTCCAGCTGAGCTGACCGCGATCAGCCTTGGCGTAGGCGTGCGCGAGCTCGCGAATGAGCCCGGCCGGCACACCGGTCTCCAGCTCGGCGACCGGCAACGTCCACGGCTCGACGGCCTTCACGAACTCCTGGAAGCCCTCGGTCGCCCGCTCGACGAACGACATGTTCGTGAGGTTCGACGCGATGATCTCCCGCGCGATCGCGTGCGCCAGCGGGATGTCCGTGCCGACCTTGAGCCGCAACCACCCGTGCGCCCACTTGCCGGTGCTGGTCAGCCGCGGGTCGACCACGTACAGCTTCGCGCCCTTGTTGACCGCCTTCAGCACGTGCTGGAAGAAGATCGGGTGCGCCTCTCGTGCGTTCGACCCCCAGAGCACGATCAGGTCGGCGTCCTCGATCTCCTGGTAGGAGGAGGTACCGCCACCACTGCCGAACACCTTGGCCAGCCCGGCCACGCTCGGGGCGTGACAGGTCCGGTTGCAGCTGTCGACGTTGTTCGTCCCGATCACGGCCCTGGTGAACTTCTGGGCCATGTAGTTCATCTCGTTGGTGGCCCGCGCACAGGAGAACATGCCGAACGCGTCCGGGCCGCCGCTGGCCACGTTCCTGCGGAAGCCCTCTGCTGCCTTGTCCAGCGCCTCGTCCCAGGTGGCCGGCCGCAGGACTCCCGCGTCGCGCACCAGTGGCTGGGTCAGCCGCACGTAGGGCTCGGTCTTCTTCCGCCTGCTCATCGTCTGCACCTCCTGTGCCCATACTGTATGCAATCTTCGGTATGCGCTAGCCCCCTGTTGCGGTTTCTTGACGCGGAGGGAGCCGAGGTGCGGTCGTCACGAGCGCGTTGACGGAGGCCTGGACCTCAGGCCGGGTCACCGAATCGGACCCGTCACAGGTCCCGGCGGTCGAGGTGCTTGTGCAGCAACCGATCCAGCTCCCCACGCACGTCCAGCCCGCGGGTGAGCCCCAGCATCGCCCGCGCCAGCATGGAGACCTGCTCCCCCACCACGAGCCCGATCCGCGGCACCCACCGGGGATCCTCGATGCGCACCACCCGCATCGCCTCCGGCGTGCCGAACATCTGCAGCCACGCGTGGGCGATGACGCTCGACCACTTCCGCGTCGCCACGTGCGCCCACAACGTCGCCACGGTGTCGGCCTCGATGACCGGCACGGGCTGCACGCCGGCGTCGGCGAAGACCCCGTCGAGGATCCGCCGGTTGCGCATCTTGGACGTCAGCAGGCACAACGGCAGCGCGGCCACGTCCGCCCAGCGCGCCATCGAACGGGAGGCGATCTCTTCGTCGGCGGGCGTCAGCAGGACGTAGCGCTCCTCGTACAACGGCATCGCGTGCACCGAGTCGTCGACGTACGTCATGGCGATGTCGAGCTCGAACTCGTCGAGGCCGCGCGTGATCTCCTGTGAGGACAACGATTCCAGCGTCACGCGCACGTGCGGGTAGCGCTCGCAGAACGGTGCCGTGAGCAGAGGTGCGACCGGGAGCGCTGTCGGGATGGCCCCGATTCGGAGCACCCCCGACAGCGACTTCCTCATGCGGGACAGGTCCTGCCGCAGCGCGTCGCGGTCGGCGAGCATGCGGTGCGCCCACAGCAGGACCCGTTCCCCCTCCGGCGTCAGCGCCTCGAACCGGCGGCCCCGGGACACGATCGGCACCCCGAGCTCGCGTTCCAGTTTGCTGATCGCCGCCGACAGCGACGGCTGGGACACGTGGCAGGCCTGCGCGGCGCGCGCGAAGTGGCGTTCACGGGCCAGGGCGACCAGGTACTCCAGCTGTCGCAGCAGCAACTCAGGACACCAGCGACGTGCGCGAGAGCAGGTCGATCGCCGCGTAGACGTGCCGCAACGTCGGCGCCGGCACGCGGGTGAGCTCGGCGATCTCCACCACGGCGGCGATGATCGCGTCGATCTCCAGCCGCTTCCCGGCTTCGAGGTCCTGCAGCATCGACGTCTTGTGGTGCCCGACGCGGCGGGCGCCGTCGATGCGCTTGTCGATGGAGATCCGCGGGTCGCAGCCCGCGGCCCGCGCGATGGTCAGGGTCTCCGCCATCATCTGGGCCACGAGGTCGCGGCTGTCGTCGTGGTCGCAGATCTCCACCATGGTCGCGCGGGTCAGCGCGCTCAGCGGGTTGAACGCCACGTTGCCCATGAGCTTGATCCAGATGTCCTCGCGGACGTCCTTCTCCACCGGGCACTTCAGCCCGCCCGCGATCATCGCCTCGCTGAGCGCGACGCACCGCGCGGAGATCGACCGGTCGGGCTCGCCGATCGAGAACCGCGTGCCCTCCAGGTGCCGGATCACACCGGGGGACTCGATCTCGGTCGAGCAGTAGACGACGCAGCCGATCGCCCGTTCCATGGGCAGCACGGCGGTGACGGACCCGCCGGGGTCCACGGCCTCGATCCGTCGTCCCTCCAGGGGATGTCCGGTCATGCCGTGGAAGTACCACCACGGGATCCCGTTCTGCGCCGCGATGACGGCGGTGTCCTGGCCCATCAGCGGCGCCAGCAGATCGCCTGACGACGCGTACGAGTACGCCTTCAGACCGAGGAAGACGTAGTCGACCTCGCCCACCTCGGCGGGATCCGAGGTCGCATGTGGACGCGCGGTGAAGTCACCGCGCGGGCTCAGCACCCGCACGCCGTGCTCGCGCATTGCGGCGAGATGGGCTCCACGCGCGATCAGATGGACTTCCACGCCCGCACGATGCAAAGCCGCACCGACGTAGGCACCGATCGCTCCGGCTCCGAGAACAGCGATCTTCATAGCACGCCCCGCTCGCTAAGATTGCATACAGTATACGGATAACACGCCCAAATCGCTAGAAGTGCTTTTTGTATGCGAAAAGCTGTATTCTGCCCGGCATGACCTCTTCGCCCAGTGGCCGCCGGGCGCCCCGCGGCTCACTCAGTGCCGCGGCGACCCGCCGGGTCGAACGGCCCGCACCGCTGCGACAAGCCGTCTACGACGCCCTGCTCGAGCTCATCGTCAACCGGACTCTCGCCCCCGGCCAGCACCTCGTCGAGGCGGAGCTGGCCGAGTACCTGGGCGTGAGCAGGCAGCCGGTGCGCGAGGCGCTGCAGCGTCTCCAGACCGACGGCTGGGTCGACCTGCGCCCCGCCCAGGGCGCCTTCGTGCACACCCCGACCGAGGAGGAGGCCGACCAGCTGCTCGCCGTGCGCAGCGTCCTGGAGACCTACTCGGCCAAGCTCGCCGCCGAGCACGCCACCGCGTCCGACGTGAAGCTTCTCAAAAAGCTGCAGAAGGCCGGCGAGGAGGCCCTGGTCACCGCGAACGTCGAGCGCCTGGTCAAGGCGAACGCCGACCTGCACGCGGCCGTCGCGGAGATCAGCCGCAACAAGGTGCTGGCCGAGATGATCGGCCTGGTCGACCGCCGGGTGCGCTGGTACTACACCCCGATCGCCCGCCCGCGCAGCCGCGACTCGTGGAACGAGCACGCCGAGCTGGTCACGGCCATCGCCGACGGCGACGCGGAACGAGCCGGTGAGGTCATGCACCGCCACGCGGAGCAGACCCGCCAGACCTACCACGACCGCAAGGCGCCCGAAGGCTCCACGGACAGCGGCTGAACCATCGTCGCCAGATCACCCAAATCGGTCATTCGGTACCGTACGGGTGATCCGCGACACGATGGCGGACGATTGCATACAAAACGCAGTATCCTGAATAGCGACGGGGACGGGGTCAACGGAGACCCGCAGGAGGTTTCCCACCGGGTATCCGCACGACGGACATCCGGTGGAGCAGACCCCGGCCGCAGCCCTGTTCCTCCCGTGCCGCAGTGCCTGTCAGGTCTCTGCGCGCCCCGGGAGCCACCATCGACAGGAGGAAGACCATGTCCCGCTTGAAGAACTTCGTCCGTTCCCTCACCGAGCCGCGCAACGGTGCTTCCGCCGACGGCCGTGCGCTGGGCCTCGGACTGTCCACCGCGCTGGCGGAACAGCGCAAGGACGCCGAGGCTCAGGCGGCCGTGGCCAAGACGCTCCGAAAGGACGCCGAAGGCCACACGATTCACGGCTGAGAGTCCTTCACAGGAGCGTCTTCCTCGCTCCTGCGCGCACTTTCGGCATCCTCCACGGCGGAGCGGGCAGCCCGCCGTGAGGTGCGCAGGCTCCAGACCGTCGTGACGGCGAGCGTCGCCACGATGACCCCGAGAGACACCACGATCGGGATCTCCGGAGCCCACGAGACACCGTGGTGGTGCATCGCCTCGAAGATGAGCTTGAACCCGATGAACGCGAGCACCACCGCGAGACCCTTGCTCAGGTGCACCAGGCGATCCAGGAGACCGCCCACCAGGAAGAAGAGCTGGCGCAGGCCCATCAGCGCGAACGCGTTGGCGGTCAGCACCAGGTACGGCTCCTTGGTGAGCCCGAAGATCGCCGGGATCGAGTCGACCGCGAACAGCAGGTCCGTGGTGCCCACGGCGACCATGACGATCAGCATCGGCGTCACGACCCGCTTGCCGTCGACGCGCGTCGTCAGTGCCGCACCGTGGTAGACCGTGGTCGCCGGCAGGAACTTCTTCACCGCGCGCAGGGCGGCGTTCTCCGGGACGTCGGCCTCCTCGGTCTCGTCCTGCTTCACCAGCTTCCACGCGGTGAAGATCAGGAAGGCACCGAAGAAGTAGAACAGCCAGTCGAACCGCGAGATCGCCTGCGCTCCCAGGGCGATGAACACGGTGCGCAGCAACAGGGCCAGGACGATGCCGACGATGATCACCTTCTGCCGGTACTCCCGCGGCACCGCGAACCTCGCCATGATGATCACGAACACGAACAGGTTGTCGACGCTCAGCGAGTACTCGGTGATCCAGCCGGCGAAGAACTCCCCGCCGTGGCCGGGCCCGGCGAACACCGTGACGCCGAGTCCGAACAGCACGGCCAGGCCGACGTAGAAGAGCACCCAGTACAACGACTCGCGGAACGACGGTTCGTGCGGTTTGCGCGCCACCAGGTAGAAGTCGAACGCGATGACGGCGGCGATACCGCCCATCGTCGCGATCCACACCCAGACAGGAAGATCCAACATCCTTGCTCCTTCGGCGGAAGGTCAGCGGGAGGCGGTGGCTCCCAGGAGATGTCGCATCCGCAAGCGCATCGCGATGCGCTCGTGCAGCCACAGGAAACCGATGGCCCAGCCGAGGCTCACGATCCCTTGGTAGGCGAGGAAACCGGTCAGGTCCGGGGGCAGCCGGACCTGACCGGCGAGCACGAGGCTCACAGTGATCTCGTGCACCAGCCGGGCCACGGGAAACGCGAGCAGCCAGTACAGGGCCACCGGAGCGAACCGGCCGGCCGGCAGCCGGCCCGCCGCCACCAGCAGGCTGAAGCCGCCGCCGAACGCGCCCAGCGGCAGGCCGAGCGCGACCGTCGTGACGAGTGCCCACCCGAGCGGCTGGCCGACGAGCGCGGCCAGCCCTCCCGCGATGAGCCCCGCGGCGAGACCGACGAACGCGCCGGGCACCGCCTCTTTCAGATAGCCTTCGCGGATCGCCATCTCAGCCCACCACCACTCCGAACTTGACGAGACTGAAGAACAGCATTCCCAGGTAGAACACCGCGCCGAAGCCGATGATGATGTTGGTGATCAACTTGGGGCGGATGGGTTTCGGCAGCATCCGGTTGTTCACCAGCAGGAGCACCACGCAGTAGGCGCCCATGGCGAACGTCGACAGGAACGCGAGCACGTCGAGGATCGCGCCCGGTCCGTCGGCCGGTCCGAACAGCAGGATCAGGATGCCGAAGGTGATGACACCCCAGAGGAATCCCGCGTAGAGGTGCGACATCCGGAACTTCTTCGCGCCCTTGACGAAGTGGTACGTCATGTCGGCCTGGCCGCGCGAGAACGAGTCGAACAGGCCCAGCGTGGCGTTCAGGCCGATCAACGCGATGAACCCGAGGAACACCGCGCCGAGCACCGGCCCACCCGCGGACGCGAAGGCGTCCGACATCGCGTTCAGAGCAGCCTCGCGCTCACCGGACTCGATGAGCGCCTTGACGTCCGGCGACGTGCGACTGGCCGACTGCGCGAGGACCGTGAAAGAAACCGTGACGAGCATGGTGATGCCCCAGAAGAGCAACAGCGCGTCGAACGTGACCCAGCGCCGCCAGCCCTTCCACTTCGCGAGCTCCGCCTTGTCCTCGGTGTCGAACATGAAGCCGCGGGCCGGCATCTTCTCCTCTTCGCCCGCGTGCCTCAGCCCGCGGACCTTCGGGATGTGCGCGCCCATGCCGGCGCCGCTGTCGCGCAGGTGCAGCGTGTACCACATCTGCTGCATGCCGGACGGGCCGGCGAACGCGATCGAGCCGACGATGATCGGGAACCACTCCGGCGACATGGCCTGCGCCGGGAAGTACCCGAACTGGAACATGCCGGAGACCGTGCTGGTCAGGTCTCCCCACGTGCCGACCATGGCCGCCACCACCGCGGTGCTGACGACGAGCAGTCCGATGAGGATGGACAGCAGGTTCTCGAGCAGGTTGTAGATGACCTTGGCGAGGCTGAACAGCACCCCGACCAGGATCAGGCCCACGCAGGCCGACACGGTCCAGGGTATGCCGGTGATCTTTTCCAGAGCCGCCGCTCCGGCCGACAGGTGACCAGGCCAGATGTAGACGAGCATCGCGACCACGAAGAAGAACCACATGATCGGTTTGAACACGCGTGCGGCGCCGAAGAAGATGCTCTCCCCCGTCGCCATCGCGTACCGCGCCATCTCGAGCATGACGACGGCCTGCAGCGTCACGCCGATGAGGAAGAGCCACCTGATGTCCGGTCCGAAGACCAGCACCAGGCGTGGCCACATGTAGGACTCGCCCATGCCGACGCCGAGGGCCACCAGGAACACCGTGGGACCGAGCAGGTGGATCGACGGTGGTGCGTCGGGGAGTTTCCTGATGGGCATCGCTTCCAGCTTGCCCGCGGCCCAGACACGTTCCTCCGCCGGAGGTGTGCTGGTTTCGGTGCGAGCGGCCAGATTTGGATCATCCACGGTTAACAACCTCCAGAGGACCGGCTGTCTTCGTTGACCTCCCTGGCGGGTTCGCGACCGTGGGCGTGTTCACGGTCGCGGACGGGCCATCTCTCCTTGGTACTGCCGCAAAATGGTCGTGGCCTCTCCCAAGGCCACGACCATTCGCGGCTGACTACAGCAAGCCGGCGGCACGGGCCCACCGGTACTTGGCACCCAGTACTGCGACAGGCTTCTCCGTCGTGTACGGATAAGCAACCACTCCGTGCCGGTACAGGTACTCGCTGGCTTCCTCGACCTCGACGTCACCCGCGAGGGAGGCGACGACGGGCTTGTGGATGCCGTTCGCCCGGTACTCCTCCACGACGTCGACCACGAGCTTCGCGAACACCATCGGCGGCGTGACGATGGTGTGCCAGTAGCCGAGGATCAACGAGTGGATGCGGTCGTCGGCGAGACCGAGCGCGATCGTGTTCCGGTACGTCGAGGGCGGTTCCCCGCCGGTGATGTCGACGGGGTTGCCCGCCGCGCCGAAGGGCGGGATGAACTTCCGGAACGCCGCGTCCAGGTCGTCCGGGATGCTCATGAGGCTGAGTCCGTTGTCCACACAGGCGTCCGAGAGCAGCACGCCCGAGCCGCCCGCGCCGGTGATGATGACGACGTTCTCGCCCTTAGGCGTGGCCAGCAGCGGGATTCCGCGCGCGTACTCCAGCAGGTCGTTCAGGCCGGGTGCGCGGATCACGCCGCTCTGCCTGAGGATGTCGTCGTAGACCCGGTCGTTGCCGGCCAGCGCGCCGGTGTGCGAGCTCGCGGCCTTGGCACCCTGGTCGGTCCGTCCCGCCTTGAGCACCACGACCGGTTTCTTCGCCGAGACGCGTTTCGCGGTCTCGGCGAAGGACCGGCCGTCCTTCAGGTCTTCCAGGTGCATCGCGACGAGCTGGGTGTTCGGGTCGGACTCGAAGAACGTCAGCAGGTCGTCCTCGTCGATGTCGGCCTTGTTGCCCACACCCACGATCGACGAGACGCCCATGCCCGCGGAACGGCTGAATCCGAGGATCGCCATGCCGATTCCGCCGCTTTGCGACGTGAGGGCGACACCGCCCTTGACGTCGTACGGCGTGCAGAACGTCGCCGAGAGGTTCTCCGGCGTGTAGTAGTAGCCGTAGATGTTCGGACCGAGGATGCGTACGCCGTGCTTGCGCGCGATCGCCACGATCTCGTTCTGCAGCTCGATGTTGCCCGTCTCGCCGAAGCCGGACGGGATCATGATCGCGCCGCCGACGCCCTTCTTGCCAGCCTCCTCGAGGGCGGCGGGCACGAACTTCGCCGGGATGGCGAACACCGCGACGTCGATGTCTCCCGGGACGTCGGCGATGCTGGCGAACGCCTTGCGGTCGAGAATCTCGTCCGCCTTGGGGTTGATCGGGTGGATCTCGCCCCGGTAGCCGCCGTTGACGAGGTTCTTCATCACCGAGTTGCCGATCTTGCCCTCTTCGTTCGAGGCGCCGATCACGGCCACGGCGGACGGCTTCATGATCCGGTTCATCGAGGCGAGGATCTCGTCCTGCGTGAACCTGTGCGGCTGTTTGGCCGCGTCGGAGTCCACCAGGATGCGGACGTCGACCGCGGTGGCCCCGGAAGGCGTTGCCAGCACGGGGTTGAGGTCGACCTCCGCGAGCTGCGGGAAGTCCGTGACCAGGTCCGACACCCGGTGGATCAGGTCGGCCAGCTTGCCCGCGTCGACGCCCTGCGCGCCGCGGACACCGCGCAGGATCTCCGCCGCCGCGATTCCGTCGACCATCGACAGGGCCTCGTCGGGGCTGGTCGGCGCCAGCCGGAACGTGACGTCCTTGAGCACTTCGACCAGGATGCCGCCGAGGCCGAACGCGACGATCTTGCCGAACGTCTCGTCGGTGGTGGCGCCCACGATGACCTCGTGGACCTCTTTTCCGGTCGGCAGCTGCTGCTGGACCTGGACGCCGGTGACGTCCGCGTCCGCCTTGTGGTTCCGGGCGTTGTGGATGATCGTGCGGTAGCCCTCGGCGACCTCACCGGCGTTGCGCAGGCCCACCAGCACGCCGCCGGCCTCGGTCTTGTGCAGGATGTCCGGCGAGACGATCTTGAGCACGACCGGGTAGCCGATCTCCTCGGCGAACGCGACGGCGCCCTCCGACGACTTCGCCAGCGCCTCGGCCGGGGTCGCGATCCCGTAGGCGTCGCAGACCCGCTTGCCCTCCGGCGCGGTGAGCGACGACCGTCCCTCCGCCCGCACCTTCGCGAGTACGTTCTCGACCGCGGCGCGGTCGTAGCCGTTGTCCGGCATGGGATCTCGTCTCCTAGAGGTTAGATGACGCCGGCCGCGCGCAGGCCGGCCAGCCGGTCCGCGCTGTAGCCGAGCGCGCCGAGGACCTCGTCGTTGTGCTCACCGAGCAACGGCGGGCGCTGGATCTCGACGACCGAGTCGGAGAGCTTGAGCGGGTTGCCGACCGTCTTGAACGCGCCGCGCTCGGGGTGCTCGACCTCGACCACGGTGCCCAGCTCGGCCAGCGTCTCGTCCTCGATGATCTCCTTCGTGGACAAGATCGGTCCGCACGGGATGTTGTGGGCGTTGAGCTTGTCCATCACCTCCCACTTCGTGTGCTTCTCCGTCCACTCCTCGATCAGCGCGAACGCCTTGTCCAGCTTGGAGAGCCTGACCTCGGGCGTGGCCCACGCCGGGTCCTCGGCGAGCTCGGGCCTGCCGATCAGCTCGGTCAGCGGGGCCCAGCCGACGGGCTGGATGATCACGTAGATGTAGTCGTTCGGGCCGCCGGGGGCACAGCGCACCGCCCAGCCGGGCTGGCCACCACCGGATGCGTTGCCGGAGCGGGGCACCTCGTCGGAGAACTGCTCGTTCGGGTACTCCCCCAGCGGCCCGTGGGCGAGCCGCTGCTGGTCGCGCAGCTTCACCCGGCACAGGTTCAGGACGGCGTCCTGCATCGCGACCTGGACGCGCTGCCCGCGCCCGGTGTTGGTCCGCTGGTACAGCGCGGCCAGGATCGCGGCCACCAGGTGGATGCCGGTACCCGAGTCGCCGATCTGCGCGCCGGTGGCGAGCGGCGGACCGTCCTCGAACCCGGTGGTGCTCATCGAGCCGCCCATCGCCTGCGCGATCACCTCGTACGCCTTGAAGTCGGCGTAGCGGCCGGGCCCGAAGCCCTTGATCGACGCGTAGACGAGCTTCTCGTTGAGCGCGTGCAGCTTCTCCCACGGGTAGCCGAACCGCTCGACGACACCGGGACCGAAGTTCTCGACGAGAACGTCGACGTCGCCGATGAGCCTCTCGAAGACCTCCTTGCCCTCGGGGGCCTTCATGTTGAGGGTGATGCTCCGCTTGTTGCAGTTGAGCATCGTGAAGTAGAGACTGTCCACTTCGGGCAGGTCGCGCAGCTGGCCGCGGGTGATGTCGCCCCGTCCCGGCGTTTCCAGCTTGATGACGTCGGCGCCGAGCCAGGCGAGGAGCTGGGTCGACGACGGTCCGGACTGCACGTGCGTCATGTCGAGGACTTTGACGCCCTCCAAGGCCTTGGCCTGAGTTTTACCCATTTTGGTCAGCTCACCTACTTGTACATCGTCTGGTTCATGGTTCCGGGCGCGTACACGTCGGGGTCGATCCACACGTTGATCAGCGAGGGCTTGCCGGACTCGCGGGCGCGCCGCAACGCCGGCCCGATGTCCTTGGGGTCGCGCACTTCCTCGCCGTAGCCGCCGAGCATCTTGGCGAACTGGTCGTAGCGGACGTCGCCGAGCGTGTTGCCGACGCGCTCGCGCTCCAGCCCGTACTTGGCCGCCTGGCCGTAGCGGATCTGGTTCATCGACGAGTTGTTGCCGACGATGCCGACGAACGGCAGGTCGTAGCGGACCAGCGTCTCGAAGTCCCAGCCGGTGAGGCTGAACGCGCCGTCACCGAACAGGGCCACGACCTCCTTGTCCGGCCTGGCCAGTTTCGCGGCCAGCACGAACGGAATGCCGACGCCGAGCGTCCCGAGTGGACCTGGGTCCATCCAGTGGCCGGGTGACTTCGGCTGCACGACCTGGCCGGAGAACGTCACGACGTCGCCGCCGTCACCGATGTAGATCGAGTCCTCGGTGAGGAAGTCGTTGATCTCGCTCACCAGCCGGTACGGGTGGATCGGCATGTCCTCGGAGAGCAGGTGCTCGGCCCGCTTCCGCCGCGCCTTCTCCTCGACCGCCTGCAGTTCCTCCAGCCACACCTTGCGGCCCATCGCCCCGTTGTCCTCGCGGCCCGACGCGGCCTGCGCGACGCTCGACAGGACCAGGTCGGCGTCGCCGACGATGCCGAGGTCGATGTCGCGGTTCTTGCCGACGGTGCGGTAGTCGAGGTCGATCTGGACGACCGTCGCGTTCGCGGAAAGCCTGCGGCCGTAGCCCATCCGGAAGTCGAACGGGGTTCCGACGATCACGATGACGTCGGCGTTGTCGAAGGCGTAGCGGCGCGACAGCTGGAAGTGGTGCGGGTCGCCGGGCGGCAGGGTGCCGCGGCCCGCGCCGTTCATGTAGGCGGGGATGTTGAGGGTGCGGACGAGGTCGACGGCGGAGTCCGTGGCCCGCGTCGTCCACACCTGGCTGCCCAGCAGGATCGCCGGTTTCTTGGCGTGCACCAGCAGGTCCGCGAGCTTCTCGATGTCCGCCGGGTCACCGACGCTGCGCGTGGAGGCCCGGTAGTGGCCCGCTTCGGGTACTCGGGCGGTGCTCAGCGGCACCTTGGCGTCCAGCACGTCGCGCGGGATCTCCAGGAACGACGGGCCCGGCGCGCCGGCGTTGGCCTCGCGGAACGCCATCGACACCATGTCCGCGATGCGGGCGGTGTGCGGGACGTTCGCCGCGAACTTCGTGATCGGCGTCATCATGTCGACGTGCGGGAGGTCCTGCAGCGAGCCCATCTTGTGCTGGCTCAACGCACCCTGGCCGCCGATCAGCAGCATCGGGCTCTCCGCGCGGAACGCGTTCGCGACGCCCGTGACGGCGTCGGTGGTGCCCGGCCCCGCGGTCACGACGGCGCAACCGGGCTTGCCGGTGATCCGCGCGTACCCGTCGGCCGCGTGCGCCGCGACCTGCTCGTGCCGGACGTCGATGACGGCGATGCCCTCGTCCACGCAGCCGTCGTAGATGTCGATGATGTGCCCGCCGCACAGCGTGAAGATGGTGTCGACGCCCTCGGCTTTGAGGGCCTTCGCCACCAGGTGGCCACCAGAGATGGACTCAGGAATCGACTCCGGCTCCGCGGAACTCGTCATCGGCGATCAGCTCCCCTTGGCGCTTCGACTGTAGATTGCATACCGTATGAGGTAGGCATATCGTTACTCCGCTGCCAACCGGATGTCCATAGATGGCCGCAAGTTTTCGGCGAGAGGACGTAGACGGTGGATCTTTTCGAACACGAGGCGCGGGACCTCTTCGAGCGGTACGGGGTGCCCGTTCCGCGTGGTTTCGTGGCGGACACTCCTGAATCCGCGCGCGAGGCCGCCTTGGAGCTCGGCGGCACCGTCGTCGTGAAGGCTCAGGTGAAGACCGGCGGGCGCGGCAAGGCCGGCGGCATCAGAATCGCTTCGACACCAGACGAAGCAGCGGCGGCGGCCAGTGCCGTCCTGGGGATGGACCTCAAAGGCCACACCGTGCACAAGGTCCTGATCACCGAGGCGAGCGAGATCGCCGAGGAGTACTACCTGTCGTTCCTGCTCGACCGTGCCAACAGGACGTTCATCGGCATGGCGTCGGCCACCGGCGGCATGGAGATCGAGGAGATGGCGGACTCCATCACTCGAATGCCAGCTTCGGCTTTCGACGCATCGGCGGTGTTCTCACCGGAGATCGCCGCGGAGGTGAACGTCGTCGCTTCCGCACTGTGGAAGGTCTTCGTCTCCGAGGACGCCACCTTGGTCGAGGTGAACCCGTTGGCGCGCACCGAAGATGGCCGGATCGTCGCCTTGGACGGGAAAGTGACGCTGGACGACAACGCGTCGTTCCGGCACTCTCGACCTTCGGACAGCGCTGTCGGCGACCCGCTGGAGGTGCGCGCGGCCGAGAAGGGCCTCAACTACGTCAAGCTCGACGGCACCGTCGGTGTCATCGGCAACGGCGCGGGACTCGTCATGTCCACTTTGGACGTCGTGGCGCTGGCCGGTGCCGCGCCGGCGAACTTCCTCGACATCGGCGGCGGCGCCTCGGCCCAGGTGATGGCCGACGGCCTCGACGTCATCCTCTCGGACCCGTCGGTCCGCAGCGTGTTCGTGAACGTGTTCGGCGGCATCACCGCGTGCGACGCGGTGGCCAACGGGATCGTGCAGGCCCTCGGCATGCTCGGCGACCGCGCCGACAAGCCCCTGGTCGTCCGCCTCGACGGCAACAACGCCGAAGCGGGCCACCGCATCCTCGACGAGGCACGACACCCGCTGATCACCGTGGCGCACACGATGGACGATGCGGCGGGCCGTGCCGCCGCTCTCGCTGGCAAGGAGTCCTGATGGCGATCTACCTCGACGAGAACAGCCGTGTGGTCGTGCAGGGCATGACGGGATCGGAGGGCGCCAAGCACACCCGGCGCATGCTCGCGGCCGGCACGAAGGTCGTCGGCGGCGTCAACGCCCGCAAGGCCGGCACGTCCGTGGACTTCGACGACGTGACCCTGCCCGTGTACGGCACGGTCGCGCAGGCGATGGCGGAGACCAGCGCGACCGTGTCGGTGCTCTTCGTCCCGCCCGCCAACACCTGCGATGCGGTGATCGAGGCGATCGACGCCGGCATCGGCCTGGCCGTCGTGATCACCGAGGGCGTCCCGGTCCACGACACGGCACGGTTCTGGGCGCACGCCCAAGGCAGGTCCACGCGGATCATCGGCCCGAACTGCCCCGGCATCATCAGTCCCGGCAAGTCCAACGCGGGCATCATCCCCGCCGACATCACCAAGCCCGGCTCGATCGGCCTGGTGTCGAAGTCGGGAACGCTGACCTACCAGCTGATGCACGAGCTGAAGGACTTCGGCTTCACCACGTGCGTCGGCATCGGCGGCGACCCGATCGTCGGCACCACGCACATCGACGCCATCCGGGCGTTCGAGGCGGACCCGGAGACCGAGCTGATCGTGATGATCGGCGAGATCGGCGGCGACGCGGAGGAACGGGCGGCGGAGTTCGTGCGCGACAACGTGTCCAAGCCCGTGGTCGGCTACGTCGCCGGCTTCACCGCGCCCGAGGGCAAGACGATGGGCCACGCGGGCGCCATCGTCTCGGGATCCTCGGGCACGGCGGAGGCGAAGAAACTGGCCATGGAGGCGGCCGGGATCAAGGTCGGCAGGACGCCGTCCGAGACCGCGGCCCTGGCCAGGGCGATCCTCACCGGCTAACCGGCGCAGATCGCCCTGTCCGCCACGTCGACGGCCGAGGGCTTGCCGGAGCCCTGCCAGTTCGTGTTGGTCACGACCGACGCGAACCGGCCGTCGTCAGTGGTCAGCGTGAACGAGTAGTGCCCGGTGGTCAGGGCACCGTTGTGACCCCAGGCGACCACACCGCACGAAAGCGGCATCTTCACCAGGGCCAGGCCGTAGGCGTCGGCGGGGCCGAACGTGCGCTTCATCTCGGCCAGTGCCGCGGGTGAGACGAGCCTGCCGCCGACCAAGGCGCGGTAGAACTTCCGCAGGTCGTCCAAAGTGGACTCCATGGCACCGGCGGTGCTCCAGGACGACAGCTCGACGGTGGTGGTCGCCTCGGTCCAGAAGAAGAGCTGGCCGAGGCGGCCGCCCAGATAGCCGTTCAGGAACGGCGTCTTCAGCGCACGGTCACCGGGTGCCGGGAAGCGCGTCTCGGTCAAGCCGAGAGGCTGGATGATCCGCTCGGTGATCGCGTCGCCGGCCTGCCTGCCGGTGAGGCGTTCGATCAGCAGGCCCAGCACCAGGAAGCCGACGTTCGAGTAGTTCTGGGCGGCACCGGGGGCGTTCTGGGCGGGCTCGTCCATCGCCGAGCGGACGAGCTCGGCCAGCGCGTAGGTACCGCCCGCGCCCGCCTTCGCGTCGCGGACGTCGCGCACGAGTCCACTGGTGTGCTGCAGCAACTGGCGGACGGTGATCACATCACCGTTGTAGTTTCCGGTGACCACGCCGGGCAGGTACCGGGAGATCGGGGCGTCCAGTTCGGCGCGGCCCTCGTCGACGAGCTGCAGCACCACCACGGCGGTGAACGTCTTGGTCTGACTGCCGATCCGGAAGTGGTCGGCCGCGGTGATCGGGCGCTGCTCGTGGAGCTTCCCGGTGCCGGTCGACCGCGTACCGGACCCGGTGTGCACGGCGGCGCCCGGTCCCGCCTGCATCAGGTACCGGTCGAGCACCGTCTGCACGGCGTCGTCGGCCTTCGCCGGTGCGGCGCCGAGGAGCAGCAGCGCGCAGACGAGCACGGAAAGGCGCTTCACGCGGTCACCTCCTTGGCGGTCGGGAGCTCGGCCGAGCCCGACGCCTTGTCCCCGATCACCGACATCGCCTGCTTCACGATCTTCAGCACCGCCTGCGCGCCCTCGACCAGCTTGATCAGGTTCTCCCCGCTGGTCAGCAGCTCACCGAGCCTGGCCGCGATCTGCCCGCCGCACTCGACGGCGATCTGCACGCACTGCGGGATCGCCACGGCGATGCTCTGCCCGAACGTCACCGCCGCCGCGGCGATCGCCTGGGTCATGATCGGCACGATCTTGCCGACCGCCTCGGTGATCAGCCGCGTCACCTCGGCGACCACCTGGGCGACCACCTCGCCCGCCTTGATCAGCGCGGTGGCGTTGGTCAGCGCCGTCTCGGCCACGGAGAGCACGCCGTCGACGAGTTCCTTGCCCGTCTTGGCGTACTCGGCCGCGCTGTCCCCTGTCCAGCCGTCGGTCTCGCTGCTCGCCTTGCCGCCGTACTCGTCCGCGAGCGTGGTCGCGGCCTTGCTCGCGTTCTGGAACTCGCCCGCGCCCTGCTGCACGCCGTCCGGGTCGCCGCGCAGCTCGTTCAGCGGCTCCTCCAGGAACGAGATCATCGGCGTGAGGAAGCCGACGCCCGCGCTGTCCAGGGCCTGCAGCGGTTTCCCGTCCGACCCCAGTTCGCTCATCGGGGCCTTCGGCGTCTGGGCGAGGCCGGACGACAGCCACTCGTCGCCGGTGATGGCGTTCGTGGTGGTGCGGAGCTCGTTCAGCAGCGCGGCGATCGTGCCCGCGTCCGTCGTGGTGGCGGTCATCGGCCCGCTCCCGTGATGTCGGCGGCGTTGCGCTCGTCGGTGCGCTGGTAGTCCTCGGCGGTCCGCCGGATGCCCTCGCCGACCTTGTCCATCGTGGACGCGATGTGCGCGAACGCTCCCGTCGTCTCCCCCATCGGGCCGCTCAGGCCGGAGCTGAGGAACTGGGCGAACGACCCGAGCGAGGACTGACCGACCCGGCCCGGCAGCCGGGTGCCGGTGTCGGACAGCCGGTCGGCGTACCCGGTCAGGGTCCTGGCGTGGCGGCGCAACTGCTCGTGGTCCGCGGTGAAGCTCATCGCACGGCCTCCGGCAGGTTCTTCGTGATCTGGTGCAGCGCGTCGCTTTCGCCGAGGTAGTCCGCCATGACCTCGGTCATCCGCGCGCTCGCCAGCCGTTGCGCCTCCCGCGCGGTGCTGACGATCAGCATCGCGAGCGTGTCGACGTCGAGCTTGCGCGCCGCCGGCGTCAGCGCGACGTCGCCGAGCACGCCGCCCGCGTTCACCGTCACGGTGACCTCACCGCGCGGCGAGGTCGCCTTCGCCCCCACCTCGGCCAGGCTCGCACTCGCCGACCGCGCGCTGTACGCGACGCGTTCCAGGCGTTCCTGGTAGTCCGCCAGCCACTGTGCTGGATCCACTTCTCCCCCTCTGTCAGGCTCGCGCGACCGCGGCGAGCTCACCGATCGCGCGGACCAGGTCGTGGTGCCGCAGCGGGTTGACGCTCACCCAGCCGTCATCACCCGCGTCGACCCTGACCCGTCCGCTCGCACTGTCCAACCAGGACACTTCTTGCCGTTGCCCGCCCCTGACCACGCCCGCCTGCCCCTGTCCGGTGACCTCCAGGTCGAGTCCGGCACCGGGCGGCAACGTGATCGGCATGAGTTGCGCGGGACGGGCGTGCGGTACCAACGCCACGAGTTCGTCGCCGAGCGTCTCCGCCTCGACCTGCGCCACTCGGACCGTGCTCTCGGACTGCGCACACACGACGGCCTGGTCGCCGTAGACCATCGCGACCGCTCCCGTGCCGGGCACGACGAGATCGACCACGGCGGTGTGCTCGTGCAGCGCCGTGACGAGTGTCGCGGCCATGCCGACAGGTCCGTGCGCCGCGGCGAGCCCCCGCGCCTGCAACCCGTGGCCAGCCTCGGCGAGCAGGCGCGCGCGTTCGTCCGCGAGCTTGCCGAACGACGGCACCCGCAGCGGGAACGGCCAGCGCACCCCCGCGTGCGTGGCGAGCAGGTCCATCTCCACCAGGTCGAAGGCGATCACCGGACCGCCTTCCGCGCCTGTTGCGCGTCCGTCTCGGTGTAGGTGGACCTGATCTCGGCGAGCATCTGCCGGAACTCGCGCACCTCGCGTTCGGCGGCCCCCACCTCGCCCGCGAGCCCCGACCCGGCGTCCTGGAGCCGGCGCGACAGGTCCTGGGCGGGTGGCGCGGTCCCGAGCAGCGGCTGCCGCTCGGCGAGCCTGCTCGCCGTCGCCACCAGGTCGGCGGTCAGCTCGGCGAGCCTGCTCAGGGTCCTCACCCGGTCCTGCAGCTGGTCGGGCGCGACCTCGTAGCCGGTCACTGGTCCTCCCCGATCACGGCCGGAGACACCCGCTCGGTCACCGCGAACAGGTCGTGGTCGAGCGTCGGCATCTGGTTCTCGTGCTCCTCGTCCTCGTCCTTGCGCGCCGCTCCCGGCGGAGGTGCGCCCATCGCGTTGTTCTGGGCGGACGGGCGCGCGTCGGCGGTGAGAGTGCCGGTCGCGGCGATCCCGCCGTGCTGACCGAACATCACCCCGGCCCGCATGCCCGGTGTGAGCTGCTGGCTCACCGGGGTGGCGCCACCGGCCACCGGGGCGGTGCCACCGGCCACCGGGGCGGTGCCGCCGATCACCGGGCCGCCCCGCGTGGCCGCCGCCCCCGAACCGCCCACCAGCCGTTGCCACGGCACGCCACCCGAGCTGGGCGTCTGCACCTGGGCCACGGCCGCGGCACGGGGTGTCGAGGCGGCCTGCGGGACGTTGCCCCTGGCGTCGTCGATGAGGCGGCCGCTGCCGTTGAGGCTCGACTCGTAGGTCTGCATCGCCCGGACCGCCTGGGCCTTCTGCTGGTCGGCCGAGGCGGCGCCGAAGTAGAAGTAGAAGCCCGAGGTCGCTCCGGCGGGCATCGTGGGCGCGCTCGGCAGGGCCATCGGCGCGGGCGCGGTCGGCAGCGCGAAAGCCCCCGGCGCGCCGGGCAGCGCGAACGGTGCAGGCGCCGTGGGCAACGCGAACGGTGCCGGTGCACTCGGCAACGCGAACGGTGCCGGTGCGCCGGGCAACGCGAACGACCCCGGCGCGCTGGGCAGCCCGGCGAACGCCGGCATCGTCGTCCCCGGACCCGGTGGCGGCGGCATCGCGGCCCGGGCCGCGGCCAGCGCGTCCGCCGAGTCCTGCGCGGCCTTCTGCCCCGCCGCGGCCAGTTCGCTGATCTTCCCGATCCGCTCGGCGAGCGCACCGAGCCGCGCGGCGGCCTCCTCCGCCGCGGCCCCGGTCCACCCGTCGAGCAACGCCGCCCGCTGCTCCCGAAGCACCTCGGCGTGCGCGACCAACGCGGCGCGGTGACGCGTCCACTCGTCGGCGACCGTGCTCACGTCCGCGACATCAGCGTCCTGCCACAGCATCCGGTGCAACTCTTCGTGGCTGTACGCCTCCCAGTTGATCTCACCAGGCGACACCCCTCGACCCCCTTCGTCCGTCCCGCCGAAACGATCACAGCGGGACCGGACGAGAGACAGGCCAGACGACCGGCCACTTGTGGCCGGTCCACCTGATCAGCGCAAACGCGCGAAATGATCCTGCAGGCGCGCGTGCCGGAACTGGTAGACCGCACCCGCCCGGCGCAGCACTCCACGCCGGTAGGCGTCGTCGAGGAACGCCGGCAACCCCCACGGCAGCTTCCCGGTCAGCGGCAGCCAGACGCGCGCGAACACCACCCACTGCCCCCACGCGGTCAGGCTCAGCACGTACGCCAGCCCGCCGCCGATCCCGCCGACGAGCCCGAGGGACAGGGCCGTCGTCGGGCTCCACACCACCTCGAACCGCAACACCGTCAGCCCGCTCGCGACGACCCCGGTGGCCCCGGCGACGAACACCGCGAACACCGGCACCATCATCGCGACGAGCCCGAGCACCGCACGGCGGTTCGCCGCCAGCAAGCCGTCGGGACTGCCCGCCGACCGCACGTCGAGCGGCGCCTCCAACGCGGCGGCGACGGCGAACACCATCGCCGCGCCGATCCCGAACACCAGCCCGAACACGCCGATGTCGACCAGCACCCCGGTTGTCATCTCGAAGCCAGGGGTGACCAGCCAGTACGCCATCGCGCGCACCAGCCCGTACGCGGCGCCGACCGCGCCGCCGAACGCCAGCCCGAGCAGTCCGCGCGCCCACACCCGCTTCCCGGCGCGGCCACGCAGCCGCAGCCGCGTCCGCACGGGTTCGATGGGCGTCCTGCTGACCACGTACCGGTGCGCCGCCCCGAACAGCACCCCGGTGACCAGCCCGATCATCACCGCGAACGCCACGCCCCTGGCGATCAGCGCACCTACCAGCACGGCTTCCAGCACCAGGTCCGCGAACCCGACCGCCACCCCGACGGTCAGCCCGGTGACCGCGGACGACGTGCCGAACCGCCACCACGCCAGGTCGTGCGTGCCGAGCCTGGTCAGGTGGTCGGCCAGGTGACCGAGCCAGGGCTGCACACGTTCGGCATCCACGCCGTAGACAGCCGGTATGAAGCTGCTGAGCAGGTGGCGTTCGATCTCGCCGGGCTCGTGGAAGGCCAGCAGCGCGACCGGGTCGTGGTCCGGGGTGTCGCTGTAGATCCTCCGCGCCAGCGCCACCATCAACGGCGTCGTCAACACCTCCGCCAGCGGCCCGCCGTTGCGCACCTCGTCCAGCACGGGCTTCCAGGCGTTGCCGCCCGGCCCGGTCTTGCGGGTGGTGCGCGGCAGGTAGTCCGCCAGGTCGTCGCACGTCAGGTCGGCCAGCACGACCGTGGCGGCCGACGTCAGCACGTCCGTGCCCTCGACCGCGTCGCGGTACTCGTCCACCCGGCTGGTCAGCAGCAACGGCAGAGTGGTGGTGTTCAGCGCGTTGAGCGCCGGCCGGTGCAGTCCGGCGGCGATCTCGTCGAAGCCGTCCAGCACGGGCAGCACCCGCTGCGCGTCGACCAGCGCCGCCGCCAGCGTGCCGCCGCCGGGTCCCGGCGCCGCGAGGAACGGGTGGTCGCGCGTCAGCTGGTCGGCGAGCCAGTCGCGGAGCCCCGAGCGTCCGGGATGCCACGCCCCGAGGTGGAAGATCACCGGCACGGGGTCCGCGGGGTTGCGCGCACCGAGCAGGTCCAGCACGAACCGCGTGGTCAGCACCGTCTTGCCGGACCCGGCCCGTCCCAGCACGACCAGCCGCCGCGACCCGACCCCGCGGTAGACCTCGACGACCTGGTCCAGCCGTCCGCCCAGCGCCGCGTCACCGCCGATGTTGAGCCGGCTGTCCATCCAGGTCGCGGGCGCCTCGTCCCACCGCACCGGCAACGGCACCGGGTCGTGGACCTGCCGCTGCTCCTCCTCACGCCGCCACCGGGCCTCGATCGCGACCTTCAGCGTCTCGGCGGCCTCGTGCAGGGGGTCGAACCGGACCGGCTCCACGACCAGCGGTTCGTCACGCCCGGCAGCGGAGAACAGCTCGGCCCGTTCAGCGCCGGTGAGCTCCAGAGCGTCCGCCAACGCGCGCACGGTCCCCATGCGGGGATCGGTCCGTTCGCCGGTCTCCAGCCCACGCACCGTGCGAATGCCCACGGCAGCGCGCTGGGCGAGCGCTTCCTGGCTCAATCCCGCCCGCTGCCGCCATTGACGCAGCAGTAAGCCGAACTGGCTCGCCACAACCGCCCCCTCGTCCAGATGATCAGCAGAGTACCGAGACGGCCGTGTCTCGTGGCCGATCCCATCCGGTTGGAGGAAGATCACGGACGTGCTGACCGAGTGGCTCCACGTCGTTCCACCGCTGCTGGTCTACGTCGTCGTGGGCGTGGTGGTCGGGGTCGAGAGCATGGGCATCCCGTTGCCGGGCGAGGTCGTGCTCGTCGCGGCGGCGCTCATGGCCTCGCACCACGACGGCGTCTCACCGCTCTGGGTCGGCGTCGCCGCGTCCGCCGGCGCGATCCTCGGCGACAGCGCCGGGTACGCGCTGGGCAAGCGGTTCGGGCCGCGGATCTTCGGCTGGGCGGGCGAGAAGTTCCCCCGCCACTTCAGCCAGGACAGGATCGGCCGCGCCCAGGCGCTGTTCGAACGGTACGGCGCCTGGGCGGTCTTCTTCGGCCGGTTCGTGGCGTTGCTGCGGATCCTGTCCGGGCCGCTCGCCGCCACGATGGGCATGCACTACGGGAAGTTCCTGCTGGCCAACGCCGCCGGCGGCATCCTGTGGGCCGGCGGCACGACAGCCGCGGTCTACCTCGTGGGTGAGGCCGCCGAGCACTACCTCGCAGAGTTCTCCTGGATCGCGCTCGTGGTCGTGCTGCTCGCGGTCATCGCGTTCAGCGTCCGAGCCCGGCTCCGCCGTTCACCCCGATGACCTGGGCGGTGACGTGCCCGGCCTCCGGCGAGGTCAGGAACGCGATCACCGCGGCGACGTCCGCCGGGGTGCCCGCGCGGCCGTTCGCGGGGTTGCCGACGAGCTTCTTGCGCCGCTCCTCGCTCAGGGTGCCGCCGAAGAACTCGGTGTCCTCGACGACCCCCGGCGACACCACGTTGACCGTGATCCCACGCGCCCCCAGGGCGAACGCGAGGTCCGCCGTCCACGCCTCGACCGCGGACTTGGCCGCGCCGTAGGCACCCGACCCCCGCCTGCCCGCGATCGAGCCGAGGGTCACCACCCGTGCGTTGTCCGCGAGCCGCGGTTCCAGCGCGGTCGTCACCAGGACGGCGCTGATCACGTTGGACTCGTAGTTGGCGAGCCACAGGTTCCGCACGTCGGTCAGGTTCCGCGGCGCGGGCAGGCGGCGGGTCATGTTGCCGCCCGCGTTGTTGACGAGAACGTCCACAGAGGACGGCAGGTCGCTCAGCGCCGCCTCCACCGACTCCGGGTCGGCCGCGTCGAACACCACCGCCCGTGCGCCGATCTCCTCGGCCGCCGCCTTGAGCACGTCCTCCCTGCGTCCCGTGATCACTACGTCCAGGCCCTGCTCGACGAGGCGGGCCGCCACTGCCCTGCCGATGCCCGTGCCGCCGCCGGTCACCACTGCTGTTCGCGTCATGCGGACCTTGATAGCAGCGGAATACATGCAGGTCGATCGGCCTGTTAGCCCATCGGGGTTCACGTCTGTGACTAGGCCCTGTCCTGCGGGTCCGTTCGATGAGAGTCACGGTCGAGAGTCCCGGAGGCGGTTCCGCCGCAATGCCCTCATACCGGGCGTATTCGGGCGTTGCGGCGGTGCCGTGTCCGGGGCCCTCGGCCGCGACTATCGCGGACGGGCCCGCAGGACAGGGCCTAGGCTGATCAGACCCGACTCCACTGGGGAGAACAGCATGGAAACTCACGTTCTGGAAACCGACAGAGCCGCCATCACCTACGACGTGAGCGGCTCCGGCGGCCGTCCGTTGATGATGATCGGCCAGCCGATGGACGCCAGCGGGTTCGTCGCGTTGCGCGCGCAGTTCCCCGACCGCACGGTGATCACCTACGACCCGCGCGGCATCGGCCGCAGCACCCGGTCGGACGGTCGGACCGACAACACCCCCGAGATCCAGGCCGCGGACGTCCACGCGGTGATCGAGGCCGTCGGCGGCCCGGTCGACCTGTTCGCGTCGAGCGGGGGCGCGGTCACGGCTCTCGAGCTCGTCGCCGCGTACCCGGACGACGTCGTCACGCTCGTCGCGCACGAGCCGCCGATCATCGACGTGCTGCCCGACGCGGTCGCCGCTCGCCGGGCGCGCGACGGGTTCATGAACGCCTACCAGGCCAAGGGCCAGGGTGCCGGCATGGCGGCGTTCATCCAGATGAGCTCGTGGCAGGGCGAGTACACCGACGAGTACTTCGCGCTGCCCCTGCCGGATCCCGCGCAGTTCGGGATGCCGGCCGAGGACGACGGCAAGCGCGACGACCCGTTGCTGGGGACCTCCTCGCTCGCCATCACCGACTACTTCCCGCGGGTGGAGGCGCTGGCCGCCGCGTCCACGCGCGTCGTGATCGCCGTCGGCGAGGAGACCGGTGACGCGTTCACCGCGCGCACAGCCGTCCACACGGCACGCCTGCTCGGCCAGGAGGCCGTGGTGTTCCCCAGCCACCACGGCGGTTTCATCGGCGGCGAGTTCGGCTACGCGGGCAAGCCCGAGGAGTTCGCCGTCAAGCTCCGTGAAGTGCTCGGCTGAGGATGACGTCGGCCGCTCGCTGAGCGCCACCGGCGTCGGCGATGGCGGCACGCATCCGGTCGAGGTTGCGCCGGATCGTGCCGTCCGCCGCGACCCGGTCGACGGCCGCGCGCAGGTCCGCGTGGTCGTCGACCCGTTCACCCAGCCCGAGTTCTGCGACGCGGCCGGCGTTCCCGGCCTGTTCCGGGGTCTGCGGCACGACCACCAGGGGCACGCCCGCGTGCAGCGCCTCCATGACGGAGTTCATGCCGCCGTGGCTGATGAACGCGGCCGCGTGCCTGAGCACCGCGGGCTGCGGGAACCACGGCCGCACCTCGACGGTGTCCGTTCCGTTCACGTCGCGGGCCGTCATCGCCACCTGCCACCGGCCATCCGCGAACTGGTCGAGACACGCCTGGTAGAAGGCCTTGTCGCTCATGACCGAGCCGAGCGAGACGTAGAGCAGCGGCAGGTCCGCACGGCGGGGCGCCCACTCCTCGTCGAGCCTGCGGCCCAGCACGGGGCCGACGAAGTGGAACGACGCGTCGAAGGTCTCCCCGAACGGCTGGTACTCCCGCGGCAGGAACACCACGCTGCAGGCTTCCGGTGCCTCGACGGTGCTCCACGGGTCGAGCTCGACACCGTGTTCGGCGGCGAACCGCGCGGTGTCGTCGGCGAGGTACCGGTCCAGGTCGACGTCCATGACCTCGTGGTGCTCGTTGGACGCGACGTGCGGCAAGGTGCGCACCGCGGGAACACCGAGCCGGCGCGCGACGAGACGTGCGGGCCAGTTGGTCGCGTCGTAGCAGATCAGGTCGGGCGTGGTGGTCCGGCAGTGGTCGAGCAGGACCGGGTAGGTCGCGGCCATCGCCCTGAAGTAGTGCGGAAACCACTCGTCGATCGGGTTGCCGGTGACGGGCCGGAAGGCGGGCAGCGCGGGGAGTTCCACCCACCGCGCGCCCGCTCCGATCACCGCCCCGGCGTGCTCGGCACCGGTCGCGTACTCGACCTCGGCGCCGCGTCCGGCCAGTTCCTCGACGACCGCGAGGGTCGGCGTGACGTGGCCATGTCCTGCGAGCGTGACGAACAGGATCCCCATTGCTCCGATCCTGCCGGACGCGCGCAAGCGGATTACCGCAGGAAGGCCTCGACCACCTCGGCCACCCGCTGCCCGCTGGCGAAGTCCGCCAGGTCACGCGGGTGCTCGCCCCGCACAGCCTGGACGAACAGCGTGAGCCGCGAGCAGTCGGAGCCGGTCTGCTCCAGCGGCACCGGTTCCCACGCACCACCGTCCGAAGTGGACAGCAGCGCCCACTGGTCGAGGCGCAGCGATCGTTCGGTGCCCCAGGCGGTCCACTCGTAGACCTCGGGCCCGGCCAGGCCGGAGAACGCCGACACGTGCACCGGCACGCCACTGCCCCGCAGCACACCGCGGGCGGCCACCTCGGCCGCGCCGGGCTCGGGGAAGTCCGACGACACCGACTCGACCGCGAGCGGCCCGAGCATCCGGTCGGTCAGGTAGACGAAGTGCGACAACACCTCGCGGACGAACCCGCCCTGCTCGGAACGCGACAGCCAGGCCGCCTCCGCCTGGAACGCCCTGGGCCAGCGCGGGAACTGCAGCCGGATCTCGACGCCCCGCAGCGCGCCCAGCTCGGGCAGCCGCCGTTCGATCTCGACCGTCGCGACCATGTCCGACAGCGCGAAGTTGACCGCGTTCGGGCGGCCCTCCGCGGCTTCGGCCATCGCGCGGGCCTCGTCCAGGTCGACGGCCAGCGGCTTCTCGCAGAACACCGCCTTGCCCGCCTCGAAGGCCTTCAGCACGAGCTCGGCGTGCGAGGCGGGTGGCGTCGAGACGTACACGGCGTCCACATCGGACAGCACGTCGTCAAGCCGCGTGACGACCGGGATGTCGAGCGCGCGGGGTACGACGTCGACGCCGGCGACCACGGTGAAGCCGGGATGCTGCCGCGCCGCCGTCAGCATCCGGGTGCCCATGGCTCCCAGGCCGACGACGGCGAGGCGAATCGGATCAGCGATCATCGCCCTATTCTGCAGGTGCCCAGGCCTTGGACAGCTTCACCCGTGCTCCGGTCTGCAGCAGCGAGTTGGTGTAGAGCCTGGACGCGACCAGCAGGATCACCGTCACGGTCGCCGCGAGGATGCCGAGTGACAGGATCGCCTCCCACGGCTTCGCCTGTTCGGCGAACAACCGCACCGGCATCGCGACGCCGGCCGTGAAGGGCACGAACGACATCCACTTCAGCACCACGGGGTTCTCGAAGAAGAACTGCACGCCGAAGTACGGCCCCATCACCGCGATCATGACCAGGCCCATGGTCGAGCCGAGGTCCTCCTGGCGGCTGACCAGCGCGCCCGCGACCGCCCACATGGACGAGATCAGCACGAACCCGAGCATCAGGAACGGGATGAACCAGCCCAGCGCGGGTGCCACCACCCCCAGCAGTTCGCCGAGTCCCGCGACCCGCAGTGCTATCGGTGCCGTGAGCGCCAGCACCACGACCTGACCCAGGGTGAGGATCGTGTGCCCGAGGATCTTGCCCGCGAGCAGCGCCCGCACCGGCACCGTCGACACGAGGATCTCGACGATCCGCGTCTGCTTCTCGGTCACGGTGCTCTGCGCGATCGCCGCGCCGCCCATGCCGAACATCAGGAACACCAGCCCGAACACGAGAACCGTGACGAACCGCTGGCCGGAGTTCACCGCCGAGGCGTCCAGCAGCTCCACCGGGGGCGACTGGACGAGCTGGCTGACCACGTCGCTCGGCGCGTCGTTGAGCGCGAGGACCTTGATCCCGGCGCCGTCCGGCACGATCGCGGCCTCGACGTCGTCGGCCCTGACCAGGTCGGCTGCCTCCTGGACGCTGCCGACCTCCCGCACGTCGAGTTCCTTGCCCTGCACCACCTGCACGGCCGAGCCGACCGCGGCGACCTTGGGGTCGTCGCCCCCGAACACCGTCGGCAGCACGGTGAGCGCGAACAACCCGACGATCGTGAAGGCGAAACCGATCCAGAAGCCCTTGGTGGTGACCAAGGTCTTCATCTCACGTTCGGCGACGAGCCACGTCGCCTGGCTGAAGGAGGCCCGAGCCATGTCAGATCACTTCCTTGAAGATCTCGTCCAGCGTGGGCACGACGGGCGTGAACGAGCGGACCTCGCCGCGGTCGAGCGCCGCCCTGAGCACCTGCTGGGGTTCCGCCTCGAACACCGCACGCGGCCCGTCGAGCTCCAGGATCGTCACGCCGGGCACGTCGCGGACCCAGCCCGCGTCCTGCTCGACGACGATCTCGTAGCGGCTGCCCGCGTGCCGGGCGCGCAGCTCCTCGCGTGACCCGTTGGCCACGACCCGTCCCTTGGAGATGATCACGACGTCGTCGCAGAGCCGTTCCACGATCGCCAGCTGGTGGCTCGAGAACAACACCGGGACGCCGGCGGCGGCCCGCTTGCGCAGCACGTCCAGCACGGTCTCGACGGCGATCGGGTCGAGCCCGGAGAACGGCTCGTCCAGGATCAGCACGGCCGGCTCGTGCACCAGCGCGGCCGCGATCTGCACGCGCTGCTGGTTGCCGAGCGACAACTCCTCGAGCCGGTCCCCGGCCCGTTTGGTCAGCTCCAGGTCCTCGAGCAGCGCGTCGGTGTTGCGCTGCGCGGTCTCCCGGTCGACGCCGTGCAACCGCGCCAGCCACGTGATCTGGTCGCGCACCTTCATCTTGGGGTAGAGCCCGCGTTCCTCCGGCATGTAACCGAAGTCCGGCCGCGTCTGCGGCGTGACCTCCTGCCCCTGCCAGCTCACCGTTCCCCCGTGCGCGGCGAGCACCCCCAGCACGATCCGCATCGTGGTCGTCTTGCCCGACCCGTTGGCGCCCAGGAAGCCCGTCATCCGGCCGGGCCGGACGTCGAAGCTCACCTCGTCGAGCACCTTGTGATCGCCGAAGCTCCGGCTGATCCCCCTGACAGTCAACATGGGAGGAACGATAGGTCGCCGCGTCGAAGATCGAGTCCGCCGTGCGGCATCATCCTCGCGGAGGACTCCTTACGGGCTAACGTGCCCGCATGACGACCTTCCGGCTGGCCGCCTACGCCGTGAGCATCGAGAACCACCGCGTGCTGCTCGTTCGTTGTGCGTCAGCGTTCGACGAGGGCCACTGGTCGCTGCCCGGTGGTGCGGTGGAGCACGGCGAGGATCCGTTCGACGCCGTGGTCCGGGAGGTCGCCGAGGAGACCGGGTGCGACGGCGAGGTCGAACGCCTGCTCGGCGTGGACTCCCGGTTCATCCCCGCGGCCGAACGCCACCTGCCGGAGAAGGGGCCGCACCAGAACGTCGGCGTCTTCTACCGCGTCCGGATCACCGGCGAACCGCGGCCGGAGCCCAACGGGGCGACCTTCGATCCTGTGTGGACACCGCTGGCCGACGTCGCCGGTCTGCGCCGGTCGTCGCTGGTCGACGTCGGTCTTGCCCTCGCCCTGGAAATGCCGCCGACCGGGCACGTCGCCGCGGTCCCGGTCGGCGGCCTGGTCCTGCACTAACGAGCGCCGGCGGTGACCCCGAGCCGGTGTCCGCCGGTGTAGACGTTCATCGACGTCCCGCGAAGGAACCCGACCAGCGTCACACCCATCTCCTCCGCCAGGTCGGCGGCGAGCGACGACGGTGCGGACACGGCGGTGAGCACGGGAATCCCGGCCATGACCGCCTTCTGCACCAGTTCGAACGACGCCCGCCCGCTCACCATCAGCACGGTGCTCGTCAGCGGCAGTCTGCCGGTGCGCGTCGCCCAGCCGACGACCTTGTCGACCGCGTTGTGCCGGCCGACGTCCTCGCGCAGGCACAGGAGGGTGCCCCGGGCGTCGAACAGCCCGGCCGCGTGCAGGCCGCCGGTGCGGTCGAAGACCCGTTGCGCGGCACGGAGTTTCGTCGGGAACTCGGTGATCGTCCTCGGGTCGAGGCGGATCGGGTCGTACGCCACCTGCCAGGTCGCCACGGTGCGCACGGCGTCGAGGCTGGCCTTGCCGCACAGGCCGCAGGACGAGGTGGTGTAGAAGTTGCGTTCGATCGAGGGGTCGGGTGGCGCGACGCCCTCCGCCAGGCCGACGTCGAGCACGTTGTAGGTGTTGCCTCCGTCGGCCGTGGCGCCCGCGCAGTAGCGGATCGACACGATGTCGGACGGTGCGCGCACCACGCCCTCGCTGACCAGGAAGCCCGCGGCCAGGTCGAAGTCGTCACCCGGCGTGCGCATGGTCACGGCGAGGGACCTGCCCCGCACGCGGATCTCCAGCGGTTCCTCGACCGCCAGCGTGTCCGGTCGCACGGTGGCCGCGTCGTCCACCAACCGCACCACGCGCCGCCTGCTCGTCACTCGTCCCACGCGTTGCCTCCCTGCAGATCGCGACGCACTCGTCGAGCAGCCGCCGCAACACCTCGTCCCCGGACATCGCCCTGACGGCCCTGCTCACGACCCAGTCGCGCGGCCACCACTTCGGCGCGACGATCCCTGCCCTGCGAGCGCAGTGCGCGATCAGGCGTTCGGCGGGCGCCTTCTCCGTGCCGATCACCCTGACCGCGAACGGCAGCAGCCTTCTCCGCCCGTCCTCTGTGGACTGGTCGTTGACGCACCGCGCCACGCACGCCAGCACCGGGTGCACGCAGGCGGGCCGGTCCGACCACACCTCGCCCGCGAGCACGGACGTCAGCTCCATCAGGCAACAGCCGTCCGCCGGCGTCCGGTGCCAGCCTTTCGTGAGCCGCGGCACGCGGCTCACAGGCGCGGCCTTCCCGGTTGCGACAGGTGCGCGGTGAGCACCGCGCCCGCCAGCCCGAGCACACCCGCCGCGACGAACGCGAACGCGGGCCCCTGCGAGGCGAGGACAACGGCGGCCAGCAACGCGCCCGCGGCCTTGGCGGTGTAGAGGACGCCGAAGTTCCGCGCGCCGTTCGTCTCGCCGAAGTACTCCCTCGTCACGCCGACCAGCAGCGAGTAGCAGCACCCGGTGCCGAGGCCCGCGAGCGTGGCGCCGATGAGCAGCCCCGCGACGTTCTGGGAGTACAGCAACACGAACTGCGCCAGCCCGCCCGTCGCCAGCGTCCAGACCAGCGCCTTCCTGCGCCCGGCCCGGTCCGAGATCCAGCCGACCAGCACGCGCCCGGTGCCCGTCGCCGCCGCCAGCGTGGCCAGCGCGACACCACCGAGCACCTTGTCGCCGACGAACAACGGCAGGTACACCAGGTCGTAGAGGGACACCGCCGCCGCGAACGCGACACCGCCGTACAGCCACCAGAACGTGCCGCACCGCATGGCCTCGTGCGTCCGGAACTCCTTGAGCGCGGACCGGTTCGGCACGCGCGCCCGATCGAGCGCCCACTCGCGGGGCGGGATGTGCGGCGGCCACCAGTGCTCGGGCGGGTCCTTCATCACCGCGCCCGCCGCGGCCACGACGACGGCGATCACGATCCCGGCCTGCGGGAGGAACCCGTCGCCGAAGAACAGCCCGGCGGCCAGCACGAATGGCACCGACCCGTACGCGAAAGCCCCGCTGACGAACGCGACCTTCCGCGTGACGCGCTCCGGGTACCACCGCACGACCACACCGAGGCACGTCGCGTAGACCAGCCCCGCGCCGATGCCGCCGAGGATCGCGTAGCCGACCAGCTGGCCCTGCCCCAGCGTCAGCAGCCCGGCACCGCACAGGACCGCCCCGATCCACATGGCACCGGTGGACGAGAGTCTCTTCCGCTCTCTCAACCAGGCCGCCGGAAACGCCGTGCCCGCCTGGCACACGGTCCACAACGCCAGTGCCCAGAACAACTCCGGCACACTCCACCGGTCCTGCAACTGAGGGATCAGCGCCCCGAACCCGTACTGCCCGATGCCGGCCGCGAGCATCGCCGCCCAAGCGGCCCACAGCACCGTGCGACGCGAACGCCCCGACGCCTCGACGTCGGTCTCCCCCACCCGGTAGAGCCTGCCGGCGTGATCACGGACGTAAGTCGCGACTGGCATGCCCTTCACCCCGTCCCGAGGATTGCATACAGTATTCGGTAGGCTATACCACGGGAGCGACGATGAACATGCCCTGGACGCTCGCCCGCCAGACGGCACGCGACGCCGCGAAGCGCTGGACGCGACCGAACTCGCCCTACCCGACGCCCAAGGCCTGGCGCTCGCCGCGGGCGTGCGGGCCCTCACCGGCCAGCCGGCCTGCGACACCTCCGCCATGGACGGCTACGCGGTGACGGGCCCCGGCCCGTGGCGGATCGCCGGCCGGGTGGCGGCCGGAGACCCGGTGCCCGAGCTGGTGCTGCGGTCAGGCGAGGCGTTCGGGGTGGCCACGGGTGCGCCGGTGCCGGACGGCTCGGACTTCGTGGTTCCGGTGGAGCTCTGCTCTGCCGACGGCACAGTGCTCCGGGAGGCGTTCCTCGCCGAACACCGCCCTGCCACGCCGGGCAGACACATCCGCCGCCGAGGTGAGGACTGGCCGGCCGGTGCGGAACTCATGCCCGCCGGCTCCCTCGTCACCCCTGCCGTTCTGGGCCTCGCGGCCGGAGCGGGCCACGACACCCTTCTGGCGCACCGCCGTCCGAGGGTCGCCGTGATCGTCACCGGCGACGAGCTCCTCCACACCGGCCTCCCCCGCCCAGGACGGGTCCGCGATGCCATCGGCCCGATGCTCCCCGGACTGCTCACCAGGGCCGATCTCCTCGGCACCACCCACCTGCGCGACGACCCGTCCGCGCTGACCGACGCCCTCGCGCCCGGCCGGGCCGACGTCCTCGTCACGTGCGGCGCCAGCTCGGTCGGCCCCGCCGACCACCTGCGCGGGGTCCTGCGCAGCCTCGACGCCGAGGTCCTGGTCAGCGGCGTCTCCTGCCGTCCGGGCCACCCGATGCTGCTCGCCGTCCTGCCCGACGGCCGCTGCGTCGTGGGCCTGCCGGGCAACCCCTTCGCCGCCCTGGCCGCGGTCCTGACCCTGCTCCGCCCGCTGCTCGACGCCCTCGGCGGCCACGCCGCCCGCCCGCCGGTCACGGCCTGGCTTCCCGACGTCGGCGCTCACCGCACGGACACCCGCCTGGTCCCGGTCACCCGGTCCGGCGGTCTGCTCGTGCCCGCCGGCCACGACCGTCCCGGCTCGTTGTGGGGCGCCGCGCTCGCCGACGCGCTCGCGGTCGTCCCGCCCGGTCACCGGGGTGGCGAGGTGGAGGTGCTCACTTGCGGGAGCGCCAGCTGACCTTCGACGAACCCGTCTCCGGCGCGTCCTTCACGACCGTCCGCACCGGCAGCCCGAGGAAGTCGCCGAACCGCGCGACGTGCTCGGCGAGCCGGTCGACGTCGAAGCCCGGCAGCGGACGCAGCTCCACGTCCACCGAGGTCTTCTTCATGACCCGCCGCCACAGTCCCGCGATCTGGCCGTCCTCGATGATCGTCGCGTGGAACATGCCGTTGTAGGTGGAGATCGGGATCTCGTCGTACCGGGTGAAGAACGCGCTCCGGTCCTTGTAGCCGATCAGCAGCTCGTCGTAGGCGGGCAGCACGAACGCGCCCGAGCCCGGCGTGAGGTCCGGCGGCAGCCAGTACTCCTTGCCGTCGAACTCCTCGCGCACCAACGAGTGCTTCACCGCCTCCAGGCCGCGGGAGGCCTCGCGCACGCCGATGCCGCACCAGTTCGCGAAGTCCGCGAGGGTCGCCGGGCCGTGGCTGCCGAAGAACCGCGACGCCAGCACGGCCATCGCCTCGTCACCTTCCAGCGCGCGCTGCTTCGGCGCCCATTCGTCCAGCAGCACGAACGTCTGCTCCTTGCCGCGCGGCGGGCCGGGCACCACCAGGCCCTCCTGGGCGAGGTGGATGAACGTGAAGTAGCTCTGCTGCCGGTCGTCCGGGATGCCGACGCCCGCCATGAGGTCGATCATCTCGCGCCGGGTGAGGCAACCACCGCCGGTGAGGGCCTCCACGAACGTCTTGCGCGCCAGCGACATCAGCTCGGGCGTCATGTGGTGGTACTGCCACGCCTTGGGCGTCAGCCGGGCGAGGTCGCGGGCGCCGAACAGCCCGAGCATCCACCGGACGTCCTCGGCCGGGACGTAGTGGATCGTGCCGCGCATCAGCCACGTGCGCACGACGCGTCCGGTCCGCAGCGCCTCCTCGACGTCGGCGATGCGGGCCGCGGCGGTGCGCAGCCCGATCGCCCACAGCGACTGGCCGTAGTCCTGGCCCTGCATCGCTCCGAGCGAGCGGACGACGTCCTCCGCCGACCGGAGCCTCCCGATGTTGCCGAGGCGCAGTGCCGCGATGTCCATCGGGACAGTCTCGGCGACCGCGCTCCAGCCCCGCTCAAGCGGGCCAGCAGCCCGTGTACCCCTCGGCCAGGTACCTCGACCCGGCCTCCGAGCCGACGACCGAGGCCAGCTCACCGAGTTGCCTGCGCACATCGAAGTCCGTCGCGGCGGGCAGGGCGTGCAGCATCGTGGTCATCCAGTAGGAGAAGTGCTGCGCCTTCCACACCCGCTCCAGTGCGCGCGGGCCGTACTCGTCCAGCGCGTCCGGGTCGTTCTTGAGCAGCGCGCGTTCGATCACCTCGCTGAGCACGCTCACGTCGGCCAGCGCCAGGTTCAGGCCCTTGGCGCCGGTCGGCGGCACGGTGTGGGCGGCGTCGCCCGCGAGCAGCAGGTTCCCGTGGCGCATGGGTTCCGCGACGAACGACCGGAAGCGCAACACCGTCTTCTCGGTGATCGGTCCTTCGTTGAGCGTGAACCCGTCCGGGCCGGCGACGCGCGCCTGCAGCTCCTCCCAGATGCGGTCGTCGGACCACGCCGCGGCGTCGGTCTCCGGGTCGCACTGGAAGTACATGCGCTGGTGGGTCTCGGTGCGCTGGCTGATCAGCGCGAACCCGCGCGGCGAGTGCGCGTAGACCAGTTCGGGGGCGCTGCGCGGTGCCTCGGTGATGATGCCGAACCAGGCGAACGGGTACTCGCGGGAACTGTGCCTGCGCAACGCTTCCGGCACCTCGGCGCGGCAGATCGAGCGGGAGCCGTCCGCGCCGACGAGCAGGTCGCAGCGCACCTCCTGCGGTACGCCATCGCTGTCGGTGAACCGGATCGCGGGCCCGGTGATGTCGACCGCCGTGTCGCTGACGCCGAACCGCACGTCGCCGCCGTCGCGTTCGCGCGCGTTCGCGAGGTCCACGAACACGTCGGTCTGCGGGTAGAGCCAGACCGATTCTCCCACCAGGGCGCGGAAGTCGACGCGGTGGCTCTCGCCGCCGAACCGCAGGTCGATGCCCTCGTGCGGATGTCCTTCGCGCAGCACCCGGTCCGACACCCCGGTGCCGGCCAGCAGGCGCGCGCTGTCGGCTTCCAGGATGCCGGCGCGAACCGTGTTCTCGATCTCGGAGCGCGTCCTGTTGTCGATCACGACGCTGTCGATGCCGTTGAGGGACAACAGGTGCGAGAGCATCAGCCCCGCCGGTCCCGCACCGACGATGCCGACCTGGGTGCGCGTCATCAAGACTCCTTCGTGAGCGGGACGGGAGGTGGAGAGATCCATCGGGAGGGCGTTCACCCGCCCTGCTTCAAAACCTGACGTGCCACCGAGAACGCGTGGTTCGCCGCGGGCACCCCGCAGTAGATCGCGCTCTGCAGGATCACCTCGCCGATCTCCGCCTCGCTCAGCCCGTTCCGCACGGCGGCGGCGACGTGCAGCTTCAGCTCGTCCCAGTGCCCGTGCGCGATCAAGGCCGTGAGCGTGATCGCGCTGCGCATCCGGCGGTCGAGCCCGGGCCGCGTCCAGATCTCGCCCCACGCGTACTTGGTGATGAACTCCTGGAAGTCGCGGGTGAACTCGTCCGGCGTGGCTCTGTCCACATGCGCGTCCCCGAGCACCTCACGCCGAACCTTCATGCCGTCGTCGTAGTACACCGCATCTCCCTGAGCACCTCGATCAACGTCCGTGCCACCGCCGCCGGATCCTCCGCGGGCGGCAGATGCCCACATCCCGCGAGCACCACGTCCGCGCCGTCCGGCGACACCACGACGTCGTGCTCCCCCACCAGCACCCGCAGGGGCCTGACGGCCTCACCGGCCTCGAACAACGCCAGCGCCTCACATGCCAGCGCGTACGACTCCCTGTCGGTCTCCGCCAGCGCCGTGAGCAATCCCCCGGCTACCCGTGGCGCCCGCTCGACGAACCCCGGCGCGAACCAGCGCCGCGCGGAGCCGTCCACCATGACCGGTGTCCCGGCCCGCCGCACCAGCGCGGCCCGCTCCCGCCACATCTCCGGCTCGCCGATCCGCGGCGCCGCCCCGATGCACACGACGGCCTCGAACGGCCCTTCACCCCGAGCGGCCAGCTCGAACCCGACGGCCCCGCCGAACGACACCCCGGCGTAGGCACACGGCCGTCCGCCGGCCAAGGCGTCGACGCGTTCCGTCAGCTCGTCCGCGATGCACGGCACGGTGAAGGCCCCCTTCGCCGGCGCACCGTTGCCGTGTCCGGGCAGGTCCCACCCGATCACCTCGAAGCCGTCACCGAGCGCCGCCGCGCAGTCCCGCCACAGCAGGCTCACCGACGTGCCCAGCGAAGGCCCGACCACCAGCAACTGCCCGGCGCCCTCGGCCCCCGCCAGCCGCGTCAGGCTCAGCTCAGTCGTCATTTCCTGTCAGACCCCTCTGAGACGATGGGAGTGGGGGCTTCCGCGCTCCCCCGGAGGGGGTCCAGTCGGGATCGATTCCGACGCAGCGCCTCGTCCACGAACGCCTCCGCCGCCCCGAGGTACGAGGCTGGATCGGTACCGCCGCCCCGCTCGGCCAGCAGGTCCGGGGCGGCCTCGGTGGCCCGGCGCGCCATCACGTCCGCGCGCACCTCGAGCCCCTCCACCAGTTCCGCGGCCTGGGACGCCGCCACCACCGCCAGCTCCAGCAACGCCCGCAACGTCGGCCATTCCGCGTGCCAGGCGCCGTCCGGCCGCTCGTCCACCGCCCGTGCCGCGCACAGGTGCAGCTGCGCACCCAGGCCGGGAGCCCGCAGGGCCGCGCTGTTCACGAGCACTGACAGCACCGGGTTCCGCTTGTGCGGCATGGTCGACGAGCCGCCCCGCCCGGCCACGAACCCCTCGCGGACCTCACCGATCTCCGGCCGTCCCAGCGTCAGCAGATCCGCCGCTATCACCCCGAGCGCGTCACAGCACCGCACCACCGCGTCGCCGAGCCGCGTGATCGGAGCGCGGTAGGTGTGCCAGGGCATCCCCGGCCACACCAGCCCCAGGTGGCCCGCGAACGCCGATGCCGCCGCGCCCGGATCCGGCACCCGCGACAACGTCCCCGCCGCACCCCCGCACTGCACGGGCAGGGTGCGCGCCACGACGTCCAGCTCGTCCACGGCGTCGAGCACGCCCACGAGCCACCGCGCGGCCTTGAGCCCGAACGTGATCGGCACGGCGTGCTGTGTCAGCGTCCGGCCCGCCATCACGCTGGACCGGTGCTCGTCGGCCAGCCCGGCCAGCGCACCGGCGACCCGGTCCAGGTCCGCCGACATCCGCTCCAAAGCCCCGCGCGCCAGCAGCATCAGCGCGGAGTCGAGCACGTCCTGACTGGTGAGTCCGGTGTGGACGGTGCCCGAGACGCGCGCCCGCAAGGCGTTGACCAGTGGCAGCACCGGGTTGCCGGCGGCTTCCACCTCGACCGGGTCCAGCGACGGGACCCAGTCGCCGAGCGAGAGCGACGTCCCGAGCACGCGCGCCCAGGCGACCTCCACCTCCAGCATCGCCCGCACCAGCGCGGCGTCGTCGACGAGGCCGGCGGCGCGATGAGAACCGGGCAGCACGATCACGTCCGCGGGAACTGGAAGAACACCGTCTCGGACGGCCCCTGCAGGTGGATGTCGAACCGGAGCCGCCCGTCCGCCTCCCGCGAGGCGACCAGTCCGTCGACCGCGTCCGCCGCACCGGGCAGGTAGATGCGGGTGAACAGCCGGTCGAGCAGTCCGCGCGCGAACACCGTCACCGCGAAGAACGGCAGTCCGGGCTCGACGGTGCTGAACCAGTAGTGCCCGGCGCCGTCGGTGCAGGACCGGCCCCAGCCCGTGAAGCCGGCACCTCGCCGCCGCAACGACCCGCCGGCCCGCGGCACGACACCCGAGGCGTCGGACTGGCGGATCTCGATCATCGCGTCCGGCACGGGATCACCCGCGCCGTCGTACACGTAGCCGTGCAGCACCACGGATCCGGCCGCGCCGAACGGCACGAGCTCGGAGTCGCCGGGGAACGCGAGCGCGTGGTGGAAGAACGGGCCGACGGTCTGGCCGGGAGTCGCTTCAGTCATCGGACGGCTCCAGGTAGGTCGCGTGACTGCCGGTCAGCACTATGTCCCAGCGGTAGCCGAGCAGCCACTCGTGCTCGGACCGCGAGTGGTCGTACGACGCGATCAGCCGCGCCAGGGCGGCGGGGTCGGTGATCGACTGCGCGATCGGGTCCAGCGCCAGCAGCTGGTCGCCGGGGAAGTACATCTGCGTGATCAGCCGCTGCGTGAAGTCGGTGCCGAACAACGAGAAGTGGATGTGCGCGGGCCGCCAGGCGTTGTGGTGGTTGCGCCACGGGTAGGGGCCCGGCTTGATCGAGGTGAACGAGTACCAGCCGTCGTCGTCGGTCAGGCAACGGCCGACGCCGGTGAAGTTCGGGTCCAGCGGCGCCGGGTGCTGGTCGCCCTGGTGCGAGTAGCGGCCGGCGGCGTTGGCCTGCCAGATCTCGACGAGCTGGCGGCGCACCGGACGCCCGTCGCCGTCGAGCACGCGGCCGTGCACGCGGATGCGTTCGCCGATCGGCTCGCCCCCGCGCTGCACGGTCAGGTCGGCCTCGATCGCGGCGACGTCGGAGTGCCCGAAGACGGGCGCGAGCAGCTCGGCGCCCTCGGGGTCCACGTGCCTCGGTTCCTTGGTCGGGTGGCGCAACGTCGTGCTGCGGTACGGCGCGAAGTCCAGCAGCGGCGCACCTCCCGGTGAGTCGGCCTGGATCTTCGCGATCTCGTCGCTGATCTCTTGCTGGCTGGTCGTCACGCGAAGGAACGCTAGGCAACCGTCGCATCGGAGTCGACCGAACCTTTCCGGTGAACGGAAAGCCACGCGTTAACTTGACGCCTCCGAGACGACCGCTCATATTGGCGGCATGGCCAGGGCAAGTGTGCGAGAGCAGATCGTCGACGCCGCGTTCGAACAGTTCCACCGGCACGGCTACAACGCGTGCGGCGTCAAGCTGATCACCGACAGCGCCAAGGTGCCCAAGGGGTCGTTCTACAACCACTTCGAGAGCAAGGAAGCACTCGCCCTCGTCGTGATGGACCGCTATGGCGAGACGCGGTACCTGGACGAGCTCAAGACCCCGAAGACCGCGCCGCTGACCCGGCTGCGCCACCACTTCGAGGCTCTCGCGCAGGACATCGTGGACCTCGGCTACGAACGCGGCTGCGTCTACGGCAACTTCAGCACCGAGGCGGCCGACCACATCCCCGCGATCCGCGCCGGCGTCGAAGCCGCCTTCGACCACTGGGCGGCCGCGATCACCGCCACGCTCCGGGAGGCCCAGGACGACGGCTCCCTGACGACCACCCAGAGCCCCGAAACCCTGGCCCGGTTCCTCCTCAACTCCTGGGAGGGCGCCATCGTCGGCGAACGCGCCGCCAAGGACGGGTCGTCGTTCGCCGCGTTCTTCACGGTCGTCTTCGAGGTCGTCCTGCACTGAGACCCGTCAGACAAAACCGGTCTTCCCGTTTCCTTGACGAGTTTAAGACGACCGGTCATATTGAAGTCATGAGTGACATCCAGCCCCGGTTCCGCACCATCGACGGCCTGTCGATCCGTTACGCCGCGAGCGCGAGCAGCAAGCCGTCGGCACTGCTGCTCAGCCCGTGGCCCGAGAGCATCTACGCCTACGACCCGACCTGGGCGAAGCTGGCCGCGCACGCGAACCTGATCGCGGTCGACCTGCCCGGCTTCGGGCACTCCGAGCTGCGCGAGGACCTGTTGTCCCCCAGCCGGATGGGCGGTTTCGTCGTGCGCGTCGCCGACGCGTTCGAACTCGACCGGCCCCACGTCGTCGGCCCCGACATCGGCACCAGCGCGGCCCTGTTCGCCGCGGCCCAGGCGCCGGACCGGTTCCGCAGCATCGTGATCGGCAGCGGCGGCTCGATCTCCCCGACCGACCTGGGCTCACCGCTGCACGAGTGGGTCCACGACGAGGACCTCGCGCCGTACCGGGCGATGGGCCCCAAGGACGTGGTGAACGTCGCCATGGACTTCATCGAGGGCTACGAGCTGCCCGACGTGGTGCGGCAGGACTACCTCGCCGCCTACCAGGGCCAGCGGTTCGTCGAACAGATGGCGTACGTGCGCGCGTACCCGGCGGAGCTGCGAACGCTGAGCGAGCTGCTGCCGGGCATCACCACGCCCGTCCAGCTGATCAACGGCAAGCGCGACACGGTGGTGCCGGTCTCGAACGTCGAGTACCTGCACGAGCGGCTGCCGAACAGCAGGCTGGACGTCGTGGACGCCGCGCACTTCGTGTGGGAGGAGAACGCGGACGAGTACGCCCGCATCGTCACCGGCTGGTGGCAGCAGCACTAACCCGCGGTGCAGGCCGTTCCGTTGACGCTGAACGACGTCGGCGCCGAGATCGGCCCGGTGGCGGAGCCGTTGAACCCGAACGTCACCGAGCCGTCCTTGACGATCAGCGCGTTGTAGCCGGCGTTGGTCACGCTCACATCGGCGCCGGACTGGGACACCGTGCCGTTCCACAGCTGGCTCACGGTCTCTCCGTCGGCGAACCGCCAGCGCACCGTCCAGCCCTCGACCAGTGCACCGGTGACGTTGCGGATGGTCACGTCGGCCTGGAACGCGCCGGCCCACTGGTTGGTGATCCGGTAGACCACGATGCACGGCGCGGCGGGCGGCGGCGCCGTGCTGGTCGACGAGGACGGCGGGGCGGTCGACGTGGGACAGTCGCCCTGGGCCCACAGTCCGAGTTTGGCCTTCTCCGCCTTGCTTTCCGCTTCGACCAGCGGGCCACCGTCCACGCCGGTGGTGCGCAGGAAGCCGTACTGCACGGCCAGCAACGCGTAGTCGGTGCCGTCCGGCAGCGCCAGCGAGACCTCGCCCGGAGTGATGCTGCTCACCCGGACTTCCTTGTCCAGCAAGGCCTTCTTGGCGAAGTCGAGGGCAGCGGGGGCGGCGCACGACGTCGGTTCGGCCAGCAGTGAGATGCGGGCGCGCGTGCCGTCGGCCAGCTCGACGGTGCGGCCGTCCACAACGGTGCGCACCTTTGTGGACGGCTCTTTCGCTGCTGTGTCAGGAGAAGAGGCGCGGGGTGCGGGGAAGGGTCTGCCGTCCTGCGGGGCCGTGCACCCGGCCACGAGCAAGGTCAACAGCACCAACAAGTGCTTTCGTGCTGCCATTGGACAAATCTATCGCCGGAGGCAGCATTCGCAATCGGCTGTTCGGCGTTGATCAACTCGGGCGTTCAGAGTCGTGAACCGTCCGAGCCGCCCGTGGGGTCGCCACAGTTGCCCGGATGGTTCCCTGCCGTTCATCGGCTCGTGGTGATCAACAGAAAGGATCACGACGTTCCTCGTTCCCTGCCGATGGAGGTCTGAAGTGCTCACCCTGCAACCGCACCGGACACGTCGCCTGTTCGCCGCCCTCGCCGTCGTCGCGTCCGTCCTCGGCGTGACCACGGCCGTCGCCCCCGCGGCCGACGCCGCCGTCTACAGCTCCTGCACCCAGACGCGCTGCACCGCGGCGCGCAGCGCCAACTCGATCTGGGCGGGCAAGGGCTACCCCAGCACGCGTGGCTGGAACAGCTGGCCCAACGGCCAGTGCAACTTCGCGGGCGGTGTGCACCAGAACCGCGAGGGCCAGCTGCCGGCCGGCCACAGCTACCTGGAGTTCGACGTCTACCCGCGTGCCTGCGGCGCGTCCCGGGACGCGTACCGGATCATCGTCGACCGCACCGCCGGCACCGTCTACTTCTCCCCCGACCACTACGCGAACTTCTACCGCCTCTGAGGGCTCCACCCGGCGCTGCGGTCGATCCACGACCGCAGCGCCCACCAGGTGTGCAGTGTCGTCAGCACGTGCGAACGTCCCGCGTCCGGGTTCTCGCCGAGGTCGGCGCCGGTCAGCTCCACCAGCCGGTCCAGCCGGTACCGCACGGTGTTCGCGTGGATGTGCAGCGCCGCGGCCGTCGCGCTGAGCCGCCCGCCGTTGTCCAGGTAGCACAAGGCCGTCACCACCATCTCGTGGTGGAAGGTGCTCTTCGGGTCGAGCTGGCCGAGCAGCGCATCGGCGAGCGTGTCCGCCAGTCCGGGGAACGCCGCGAGAGCGGTCTCACCAGCGAGATCGGTCAGCAGCCGCACACCCGGCGAGGCTCCCGCGGCCGCGAGTGCCCGCGTGCACATCGAGTACGTGCCCCGCAACGACTTCAGCGGCGTCGCGGGCGACACCACCAGCAGATCGTCCGACCACGACGGCGGCACGTGCGTGAGCCCGGCCAGGCGCCCCTCGACCAGTCCGAACACGCCGCCGAACGCGTGCAGCCGCTGTTCCAGCGTCCGTGCGTGACTCGGGTCGGTCACCCCGGACACCACGCAGTGATAACGCCCGTCGGGACGAAGGCCGGTGCGAGCGAGTTCGGACGCGTCCGGGAAGTCGCCCGAGACCAGCAACCGCCGCAGCACCTGGGCGTGCAGGTCACGGACCGTGCGCGACAGCTGCAGCTCGGCGGTGTGGTAGCCGCTGATGATGTGCCGCTCGACCGCGCCGACGTAGTGGTCCAGGTCGATCATGAAGTTCAGGATCGTGCCGTCGTCGACCCCGAGCGACCGCGCGAGTTCGACACTCGCCCTGATCAACTCGGTCCGACCGGCGTGCACCCCGCGCAACAGACCGCCCATCGACACGCCCTGGGCGGCGCGGTCGGCCCCCAGCGACAACGCGGCGGAGAAGTCGCCGTCGTCGGGTGATCCACCGCGTTCGAGGTGCGCGACCCCTTCGGACAGCAGGAAGGCGATGTGCCGGCGGTTCTCCTCCGCGGGCAGCCGGGCGACCTCGGGCGAGTTGCCGCGCGCCGCGTCGACGACCCGTTCGACCACCTTGTCGTCCGCGGCGACCGCTGCGAGCACCTGGCGGACCATCGCGGACATACCCGGCACATCGCCTCCCAAACACCACGTTGTGTGACGGCCACAACACAGCCATCGCCGTTTGGTGGCGGGACCCTATCCCGCGCTCTCCGGTTACTGGTTAGTTGCTTTACGCGAGAGTAATTCGCGTTGGCTCCACCCTTCAACGAGGAAGGTCCTGGGATGTCAGACCGGAACATCAGCCGCCGCACCCTGCTGGCCGCGAGTGGCGCGATCGGTGCGATCGCCGCGAACGGGACCCTGGGGCAGGCAGTCGCCGGGGCGGCGCCGCGAGTCGACGCGGACGTGATCGTCATCGGACACGGCCTGGCGGGACTCGTGGCGACCTCCGAACTGGCCGCGGCGGGCCGCAAGGTCCTGCTGCTGGACCAGGAACCCGAGGCCAGCCTGGGCGGACAGGCCTTCTGGTCGCTCGGCGGTCTCTTCCTCGTCAACTCGCAGGAGCAGCGGACCGCGGGCATCAAGGACTCCCTGGAGCTGGCCCGCGCCGACTGGTTCAACACCGCCGGGTTCGACCGCGGCGTGAACGACCCCCTGGGCGAGGACCACTGGGCAGCGAAGTGGGCCGAGGCGTACCTGAACTTCGCGGCCGGCGAGAAGCGCGACTGGCTGTACGGGCTCGGCGTGCGCTGGGTGCCGATCGTCGGCTGGGCCGAGCGCGGCGGGCAGCTGGCGGACGGCCCCGGCAACTCGGTGCCGCGCTTCCACATGACGCTGGGCACCGGCCCCGGCGTGATGGAACCGTTCGAGAAGAAGGTGCGCGACGCCGTCCGCGACGGCAAGGTCACCTTCAGGTTCCGGCACCAGGTGGACGGCCTGATCACCAGCAACGGCGCCGTCACCGGCGTGCGCGGCAGCCTGCTGGAACCCAGCAGCGCGGCACGCGGCAAGCCCAGCTCCCGCACCAAGGTGGGCGACTTCGAGCTGTACGCACCGATGGTGATCGTCACCTCCGGCGGCATCGGCGCCAACCACGACCTGGTGCGACGCAACTGGCCCGCCCGCCTGGGCCCCGCACCCCGGCGGCTCGTCACCGGCGTCCCCGCACACGTCGACGGCCGGATGCTCGCGATCACCGAGCTGGCAGGTGGCCGCCTGGTCAACCGCGACCGCATGTGGCACTACACCGAGGGCATGATCAACCACACGCCGATCTGGCCGGACCACGGCATCCGCGTGCTGGCGGCACCGTCGTCGCTGTGGCTGGACGCTCGCGGCAAGCGCTTCCCCAACCCCGGCATCCCGTCCCTGGACACGCTCGGCACGCTGGAGCTGATCGGCAAGTCCGGCTACGACTACTCGTGGTTCGTCCTCAACAAGAAGATCATCGACAAGGAGTTCGTCCTCTCCGGCTCCGAGCAGAATCCGGAGATCACCGCCAAGAACCTCGTCGCCTACCTCGCGATGCGCCTGCTCAACAGCACGCCGCCGCCGGTGAAGGCGTTCATGGACAAGGGCGTCGACTTCGTCATCAAGAACAACCTGCCGGACCTGGTCGCGGGCATGAACGCGCTGACCGGCCAGAACCTGATCAACCTGGACGACCTGCGCCGCCAGATCACCATCCGCGACCAGCAGGTGGACAACCCGTTCTCCAAGGACGTCCAGGTGATGGGCATCCGCAACTCCCTGGCCTACAGCGGCGACAGCCTCGCCCGAACAGCAGGCCTGCACAAACTCCTCGACGCGAGCTCCGGCCCCCTGATCGCGATCAGGATGAACATCCTGACCCGCAAAACCCTGGGCGGCCTGCAAACCGACCTGCAGGGCCGCGTACTGGGAGCAAACGGCCAACCGATCCGAGGCCTCTACGCCGCAGGCGAGGTAGCCGGCTTCGGCGGCGGCGGCGTACACGGCTACCGAGCGCTGGAAGGCACCTTCCTGGGCGGCTGCCTGTTCTCCGGCCGAGCAGCAGGCCGAGCGGCAGCAGCAGAAAGCGCCTAACGCCCCACAAGCCCGGGGTCTGCGGTCTCCCCTGTTGACCGCAGACCCCGCACCACCTCCACCACCCGCAGCACAGCCCCCTCAGCACTCTCACCAGCCGAGTCGATCACCAGATGATCCTCGTCCCACGGCTCCCAAAGCCCCCGCATCCGCTCAACGTGCTGCCACGGAACCGTCGCGTGCCACCCAGGAATCCCCCGATCACGCCCCTCAACACGCTCCCGATGCACCCCGGCGTCCGAACAAACGCACTCAACGCCGACGAACACACCCCCAAGCCGCTCGGTGAGCTCACGCCACCTACCCCGCTCCTCGCGAGTGTGCCCGGTGGCGTCCACGATCACGTCGATCCCCAACTGAACGTGCCGCGCAACAGCAGCCGTGAGCTGAAGGCCGACCACCTCAACCGCATTCTCATCGGTGACCGCACGGGCAAGCACCAGCGAGCCCATCACCCAGTCCATGGAAAAGACAGGCACGCGCAACCGCCGAGCCAGCCCCTCAGCCAGCGTGCTCTTACCCGCACCGGGAACACCCGCAATTAGCACAACCACAGGACTCTCGGTGGTCGGCTCCAGGTTGAGGTAGAGATCAGTCATGCCCCACCCAAACACCAACGAGGGCACGAATGATCACTGTTCGCTCTCAGAGCACACAGATCACCCGCGAAGTGCAGGCAGTCAAAGGTGACCACCCACCAACGCCACTCAACCGTGACCGGCTGACAGGCTCCTAACGACCAGTTTCGTAACCTCAACACATCACTTCCAAGCAAGAAGGAGCGGTCGTGCCGAGGTTTGCGCTGGTCCTGACGCTACTGCTGGCGTTGGGCGCGTGCTCCTCAACGCCACCCACGCCCGTCCCGGCGCCCACGTCCAGCAGCACCCAACCGCCAGACGAGCAAGTCCACATCTCGATCGGCGACTCCTACGCCACAGGCTTCGGCCCGAACGGCACCGGTGAGAGCTTCGCTCAGATCGTCGCCAGGCAGTCGGGCCTCAAGCTGATCAACCTGGCCTGCAACGGCGCCACATCAGCAGACCTGGCCTCCAAACCGGCCTGCGGCCCAGACGCCGGCGGCAAGACCCAACTGGACGCCGCGGTAGACGCTCTACGCACCAAGAAGGCCGGACTGGTCACGCTGGTGATCGGCGGCAACGACCTGGCCCCGTGCGCGCTCTCGCAGCAACCCCTGGAATGCGCCACCAGGACCGTGGCCGACATCCAGACCAACGTCGCAGGCACGCTGACCGAACTGCGAGAAGCCGCACCGGACGTGAAGATAGTCGGCCTGACCTACCCGGACGTGTTCCTGGGCGCCTGGGTGAACCCGTCCTTCCCGAACGGCAAGAACCTGGCCAAGCTGTCGGTCACCATGTTCCAGGACTTCAACACCAGGATCGCGGCCCAGTACGCCAGGTTCGGCGCGAAGTTCGCCGACGTCACGAGCTCGACCGGCGGCTACGGCGCGCTGACCGAGCTGACCCAGGACCCGAAGTACGGCCAGGTCCCGGCCTCGGTCGCCAAGGTCTGCGCGCTCACCTACTTCTGCGACCGCACCGACGTGCACCCGACACCGGCCGGCCATCAGGCGATCGCCGAGGCCGTAACCGCGGCGAGCCGCTGAACTTCCCCTCCCCGCGAGTCCAGGGCGCTCCCCCACGGTTCCAGAGCGTTCCTCCGCGAACCGGCCCGGCCTTTTCCGCGTATTACCCGAAAGACCCTGTTGATCAGCCGCTCGGCCTGACAGTCTCTGGAACCGTTGCCGCACCGAGGAAGTGGTTGATGACCGTGCTCCCGCACAGCACCGACGTCCTGCACCGGCTGAACGACGCCGTCGACGGCTTCCTGCGCAGCGAGAAGGAGTTCGACCTCGCCGATCCGTCGGCGCACATGCTGGTCGGTGGGCGTTTCCGCACGCTCAGCGCGCAGATCGGCGCCAGCGTGCTCGCGGGCGTGCCGGAGGAGGACGTCGCCGCGATCGTCCAGCCCGCGCGGTCGAAGTGCTCGCGCTCCCCGTTCACGCGCGACGAGAACGAGTGGGCGCGCGGTTACCCGAGCGACTTCCAGCTGGTCGAGCACGTGATGGCGCAGGCCAACAAGTCCACGCCGGGCACGCTCGGCTGGCACGTCGAGGCGCACCTGCAGGGCTCCGCGATCACCCAGCAGCAGCGCAACCGGGTGATGCACCAGGCCCGGCTGATCAGCGACGCCCTGACCGCGCCGCGCAACGGCCCGCGTTCGGTGCTGCTGATCGCGTCCGGCGCCGCCCCCGACCTGCGGCTCATCCCGCCCGGCATCGTGCGGCCCGGCGACCGGTTCGTGCTCACCGACGTCGACCCGGACGCGCTGGACCTGGCCGAGAAGCGGCTCGGGCTGCTCAACGAGGTCACGACCGCGGTCCCCGGCAACGTGTTCCGCGCGCTCCCGAAGCTCGCCGAGCTCGGGCCGTTCGACCTGGTGCTCGTCAACGGCCTGTACGACTACCTCAACGACCGCGCGGCCGTGCGGCTGACCGAGGCCGTGCTGACCAGGCTCTGCCGTCCCGGCGGCACGTTCTACTTCTCCAGCAGCACGACCGGCAACCCGTTCCGGTGGTCGCTCGAGTTCCTGATGGACTGGTCGGTGGTCGAACGCGACGAGCGCGCCGTCCGCGCGTTGCTGCCGGGCTGCGACGTGTCGGCGGGTCTCGACCCGACCGGGCTGGCGCTGCTCACACACGTCCGCACCAGGCGGTGACGACGTCCCGGACGCAGGCGGCGCTCAGCGCAGGCCGTGGGCGATCCGGGTCACGAAGGCCACCAGCCGGTCGGGCGTGAACTTCTCCGGGTCGGTGAGGACCAGCCGCCCGGACATCTCGGCGAGGGCGAGCATCGCGTGGCCGAGCAGGGCCGAGTCGAGGTCGTCGAGGCGGCCGAGTTCCTTCAGGCCCAGCGCGGCCAGGTCCTCGATCTGGGCCAGGACGCCGGCGCGGACCAGTTCCACCTGGTCGCGGAACTCGTGCGGGGTGCCCTCCGGCGGCAGGAGCACGAGGCGCCAGCGGTCGGGCGCCTCGACCACGGCCTGCACGAAGACCCGGACGGCGTAGGCGAAGGCGTCGTCCGGGGAACGGGTGGCGAAGTCCGTGGGCAGGGCGGCCAGGACCTGTTCGGTGGCGCGGCCGGCCTCGCGTTCGAGCAGGGCGCTGATGAGCTCGCCGCGGTTCGCGAACAGGTCGTAGAGCACGGGCTTGGTGACTTCGGCCTGCTTCGCGACCGACTCCATCGTCACGGTGTCGAAGCCGGCCGGGATGAGGCTCAGGGCGGCGTCCAGCAGCTGCTCGCGGCGCTGCTCCGGCGGCAGGCGGCGGGCGTACTTGCGACGCGTTGTGTTCACCCGACCATATTGCTACGGTGGCGTAGCTTTCACAAAGCTACGCAGGCGTAGTAATTGGCGGAGGTACTGCGATGGAGCCGGACAACCTCGTTCTGCAGCCACGTGACGTGCGGTTCGACTGGTCGACCCTGCCGATGCACTGGGTTCCGGACGAACCGGTGACCACGCACGTCATGAACGTCCTGCACCTGCTGCTGCCCGAAGGCGAGCGGTGGTTCGTGCGGACGTTCCAGCAGGCCGTGCCGCTGATCTCCGACGACACGCTGCGCGAGGACGTGCTCGGGTTCATCGGGCAGGAGGCGATGCACGCCGAGGCGCACAGCGAGGTGCTGGACCACCTGCTCGCCAACGGGCTCGACCCGCGGCCGTTCACCCGGCAGATGGAGCACGTCTTCCAGCGGATCCTCGGCCCCAAGGCCGGGCTGACCGAGGAGCAGGCGCGCGAGCAGCTGATCGAACGGGTCGCGATCGTCGCCGCCGTCGAGCACTTCACGGCGTACCTGGGCGACTGGATGCTGAACGCCGACGCGCTCGACCGGGCGGGCATCCACCCGGTGATGCTGGACCTGCTGCGCTGGCACGCCGCCGAGGAGGTCGAGCACCGCAGCGTCGCCTACGACCTGATGTGCCACCTCGACCGCCGGTACGTGCGGCGGGCGCGGGCGATGCTGCTGGTCGCGCCGGTGCTGTTCTGGCTGTGGGTGCGCGGCGCGCGGTTCATGGTGCGCGCGGACAGGACCACGAGGGTGCGGCTCACCTGGCGCGAGTCGATGCGGGCCGGGCGGCGCGGGCTGCTGCCGAAGCTGTCGGAGATCTTCCGCGCGTTCCTGCGCTACTTCCACCCCGCCTACCACCCCAGGCAGGAGGGGTCGACGTCGCAGGCGGTCGCGTACCTCGCCTCCTCCCCCGCCGCGCGTGAGGCGCACTGATGTGCCGCGACTCGACCGGGGCGCCGCACGGAGAGGCGGTTCGATGCTGCGGGGCCTGACCCGGTTCGGGAACCTCTACGACGCCGCGGTCACCCGGTTCGGCGGCCGGGCGCGACCAGGTGCCGCACGGGACGCGTTGTGGCTCGACGTCGTCGAACGCTCCCAGGTCGCGGACGGCGTGGTCGCCCTCCGCTTCGGCGGGCCGGCGCTGCCCGCCTGGCAACCCGGCTGCCACCTCGACCTGCACCTGCCGTCCGGGCTGCGCCGCCAGTACTCGTTGTGCGGTGATCCGGGCGAGAGCACCTACCGGATCGCGGTCCGCGAGGTCGGCGCCGGTTCGCGCGAGGTGCAGGCGTTGCGGGTCGGCGACCGGATCCAGGTGCGGGGGCCGCGCAACGCGTTCCCGTTCGCCGGGATCGGGCCGGTCCTGTTCGTGGCGGGCGGCATCGGGATCACCGCGATCCTGCCGATGGTGCACGCGGCCGCGCGGGCCGGCCTCGACTGGCGGCTCGTGTACGCCGGACGGTCGATGGCCGCGATGCCGTTCCTGGACGAACTCCCGGTCGGCCGCGTCGACGTGCGGATCGGACGCGGTCCGGCACTGCTGGAGGACGCGGCGCCGCGTGGCGCGGTGTACTGCTGCGGACCGGCGCCGATGCTCGACCAGGTGCGGGCCGAGTTCGCGTCGCGCTGGCTGCACTTCGAACGCTTCAGCCCGCCGCCGATCGTCGGCGGGCAGCCGTTCACGGTCGAACTGCGGCGCAGCGGGGTAACCCTCGACGTGCCGGCCGACCGGTCGGCGCTCGACGTGATCAGGGACTTCCGGCCGTCGGTCGCCTACTCCTGCCGGCAGGGGTTCTGCGGCACGTGCGACGTCGGCGGCGTGCGGATCTGCGTGGACCGGCCCGCCGGTGACCGACTCGTCTTGGAGGACATGTGAAGGTGCGTTCCGGGGAAGTCGAACTCGCCGTGCAGGTGCGCGGCACGTCCGGGCCGACGGTGGTCTTGGTGCACGGGTATCCGGACACGCACGAGGTGTGGGACCGCGTGGTCGCCCTGCTGGAGAAGGACTTCCGCGTCGTCACGTACGACGTGCGGGGCGCCGGCGAGTCCACCGCGCCATCCACTGAGGACGGTTACCGGCTCGAACGGCTGGCGGCGGACCTGTTCGCGGTGATCGACGCGGTCAGCCCGGACGAGCCGGTGCACCTGGTCGGCCACGACTGGGGCTCGATCCAGTCCTGGGAGGCGGTGACCACGCCCGGCGCGCGGATCGCCACGTTCACCTCGATCTCCGGGCCGTGCCTCGACCACATGGGGCACTGGTCGCGGAAGGGGTTGTCGATCGCCCACCTCCGGCAGTTCCTCCGGTCCTGGTACATCGGCGCGTTCCACCTGCCGGTGCTCGCGCCCCTGTTCTGGCGGCTCTACCTCGGCCCGCGCTGGGGAGGCGTGCTGCGGCGGCTGGAAGGCGTACAGGTCAAGCCCGTGCGCACGATCACCTCCGACGCGGTGCGCGGGATCTCGTTGTACCGGGCCAACATCCGGCAGGTCATGCGCTCGCCGCGGCAGCGTTTCGCGCCCATGCCGGTGCAGGTGGTCCAGCCGGTCCACGACCGCTACATCCGCACCGAACCGCTCGATTTCGAACGCTGGGTGCCGTCGCTCACGCGCCGGAGGATCGCGGCCGGACACTGGGCACCGCTGAGCCACCCGGAGCCGCTCGCCCGGATGATCAGCGAGTTCGTCGCGGACTCCACGCCGAAGCGCGAGCTCGTCGTGATCACGGGTGGTGGCAGCGGCATCGGCCGGGCGACCGCGGTGGCGTTCGCCAGGACCGGCGCTCGCGTCGTGGTGTCCGATGTGGACTTCGCCGCGGCCGAGGAGACCGCGGGCATGGTGGACGGCCACGCCTACGAGGTCGACGTGCGCTCCGAAGAGGCGGTACGGGCCTGGGCACGACAGGTCGCCGACGAGCACGGCGTGCCCGACGTGGTCGTGAACAACGCCGGTGTCGGCCACTCCGGGTCGTTCCTGTCGACCACGACCGAGCAGTGGCAACGGGTGCTGGACGTCAACCTGTGGGGTGTCGTGCACGGCTGCCGGGCGTTCGGCGAGCTGATGGTCGAACGCGCGGAGGGCGGCCACATCGTGAACCTGTCCTCAGCGGCGGCCTACCTGCCGTCGAAGATCCTCTCTGCGTACGCCACCAGCAAGGCAGCCGTGTTCATGTTGTCGGACTGCCTGCGGGCAGAGCTCGCGCCGCACGCCATCGGTGTCAGCGCCATCTGCCCGGGGGTGGTGAACACGAACATCACCGCGACCACGACGTTCTCCGGCGTCAGCGCCGAGGAGGAACGCCGCAAGCAGGACCGCGCGTCCCGGATCTACGCCCGGCGCGGCTTCGGCCCGGAGGGCGTCGCCACCGAGATCGTGCGCGCGGTGCGCCGCAACAAGCCCGTCGTGCCGGTGACCGCGGAGGCCAGGGCGGCCCGGCTCGCCAGCCGGGCCGCACCGGGCCTCCTGCGCTCGTTCGCCAAACTAGATCTCGGCTAGTTCTCCACCGAACGCGGCGGCGAGACGGAGCCAGGGCGCGGCCTCCTCGGGCCGGCCCTGCCGCTCCAGCGTGCGGCCGAGCAGCAGGTGGGCGTAGTGCTCGACCGGGTCGCGGTCCACGATCACGCGGAGCCGCGCCTCGGCCTTGTTCAGCTGCGCCGAGTGGTAGTAGGCGCGGGCCAGCAGCAGGTGGAGGTCCGTCTGGAACGGCACCTCGCCGGCGACAGCGGCCAGCAGTTCCGCGGCCTTGACGTAGTCGCGGGACTCGAACAGCAGCTGCGCGCGCTCCCACTTCTCGGCGGGAGTCTCGACGTGGCCGGCGTCGAACAGGCGCCTCGCCGTCACCCAGCGATCTGCCGCCACCTCACCGTTGGGCTTGTAGGCGTGGAACATCGAGCTGTCGTGCACCGAGAGTTCGTTGTTCATCGAACCTCCCTTCCGGCGCGTACAACGCCTTCCAGGGGTAGGTATTCCCACGTGTGCTCCTGCCAGATCAGCCGCGACCGCTCCTCCGGGTACGCGGTCACCTCGTCCTGGACGTCGAAGACCCGCGTGGTGCGGTCAGCGGAGTAGGCGGGCCAGCCGGGATCGCCGTCCACCGCGAACCCCGTCCACGCCGCCCGCATCCGGTCGGACACCTCCCGCACCTGCGGGGTGATCTCACCGAGCACCGCGGCCGCCTGTCCCCGGTCGAGGTTGCCGAACACCAGCGGCACGTCCACCCCGTGGCACGCGCGGAACACCTCGGTCGGCTCGAAGGCCACCACGTACACGTGCGCCCGGCCACCCGCCGCCACCTGTGCCTCGGCGAGGTGCAGCGACGGCATCCGGAACAGCCAGTCCGAGCAGACCAGCTCGAACAACTCCTCCGGCTCCAGGTCCGGATACACGAGACCGGGCGCGAACACCTCCAGCGCCTCCGACGCCTGCTCCGGCGTCACGCTGCCGACCAGGCCTTCGAGCACCGACAGGAGTCGCTGTTCGTGGCGCGTGTGCCCGGCGATCAGCTCGACGTCGCGCGCCGCACCTGACCTCAACGCCTCCCACGGCGTCGTCGGCAGGACGTCGCCGTCGACCACGGGGGCGAACGGGATCAGCTTCTGCGCGGCCTGCCCCCAGCGGGCGACCTGCCGCATCTCGCCCATGACCTCGTCGCCCGCGGCCGGCAGCAGTTCCGGATCCACAGTGGACAGATCAGCCACGGTGGGACGCAACCCGAGCTCGGCGGCGCACGCGACAGCGATGTCCGCGGCCAGTTCCGGCGCGAAGAACGTGCCCGGCACGCTGCTCGCGATCGCGCGGTGGAACAGCCCCGCGGCACGCGGCATCGCGAGCAACGCCGCCACCGAGCCGCCGCCCGCCGACTGACCGAAGACCGTCACACGGGCCGGATCACCGCCGAACGCGCGGATGTTGTCGCGCACCCACTCCAGCGCCGCGACCTGGTCCAGCAGCCCGCGGTTCGCGGGGGCGCCCTCGATCAGCGCGAACCCCTCGATGCCGACGCGGTAGTTGAACGTCACCACCACGACCCCGCCGGACGCGAGCCGCGCGCCGTCGTACTCGGGCAGGCCGGACATGCCGACCGTGTAGGCGCCGCCCTGGATCCACACCATCACCGGCAGGTCGCCGGTCGTGCCGGGCGACCAGACGTTCACGGTCAGCCATTCGTCACCGGCCGCGCCCATGCCGTCCATGCCGAACACCGCGGCCTGCGGTGGCGGCGGCCCGAACGCCAGCGCCTCCCGCGCGCCGTCCCACGCCTCGACCGGCTGCGGTGCGGCGAACCGGAACTCCCCGACCGGTGGCGCGGCGAACGGGATGGCGCGGAACACCGCCATGCCCTGATCAGCGGTGCCGCGAACCGTGCCGCCGGTGACTCGAACCTCGACCATGGCGGAATCGTCGGCGCACCACCCGCGAAAAAGCCAGGGAATTACCGCTGAACGGTCCGGCGCTCAGGCCGTGACGACGACCTTCGCCCGCGCGTGTTCCGACTCGACGTGCCGGATGGCGTCGGCCACGTCGGTCAGCGGGTAGGTCCGCTCGATCACCGGCACCAGCCGCCCCGACTCCGCGAGCTCCCCCAGCGCGGCCAGGTTCTCCCTGCTGGGCTTCGCTTCCAGCACCACGAGCCGCTGCCGGGAGAACGACGCGAGCAGCTTGCCCTGGATGATCAGCCGGTAAGGCCCGAACAGCGCGCCACCGGTGAAGCTGCCACCGCCGGACAGCACCAGCGTGCCGTCGTCGGTGAGCAGCGCCCGCAACTCGCCCATCGACCTGTTCCCCACCAGGTCGAAGACGAGGTCGTACCGCTGCCCGGAACGGGTGAAGTCAGTGGTCTTGTAGTCGACGACGTGGTCGGCGCCGACCGAGCGGACCTGCTCGACGTTGCGCGTGCTGCACACCCCGGTCACGATCGCCTTGCGCGCCTTGGCGATCTGCACCGCCATCAGCCCGACCCCGCCGGACGCGCCGTTGATCAGCACCTTCTGCCCGGCCCGCAGACCCTTCAGGCCCATCCACGCCGTGTTGCCCGCCAGCGGCAGCGTCGCCGCCTGCTCGAACGTGAGGGTGGACGGCTTGTGCTGCACCAGGTTCGCGGGCACCCGGACGTACTCGGCGAAGGACCCCTCGACCTCCCCGAACACCTCGTCCCCGACCTGCAGCATGCCGCCCACGCCGGGCCCGGTCTCCTCGACCACACCCGCGAAGTCCATCCCCCGGATCCGCGCCTTCGGGCCCTTCCACCCCAGGAACAGCCGCGCGAAGTACGGATCACCGCGCATGATGTGCCAGTCGGCGGCGTTCACCGACGACGCCCGCACCCGCACCAGCACCTCGCCGGCGGCGGGCACCGGCCGTTCGACCTCCCGCAACTCCAACACGTCCGCGGAGCCGTATCTGTCCTGGACGATCGCCTTCATCGCGGCCTCCCTCGCTTGGGGAGGAAGGTAAGCGGCGGCGACGTCCCGGCACATCAGGGACGACCCCTAGGGTCCCTCGGCACGGCAGCACGAAGCGCGCGGAACGCCAGGGCTTGGCGTTCCGCGCTGCGCTCTTGCCTTTTCCAGGTTCACCGGGCCTACAGCGGAAGCTCTTGGCCCGTCTGCTCCTTGACCATGTACTCGGCGTACCAGTCGGGCCAGTTCTCGTCGAACTCGCCACCGTTGCGCTTCTCGTGCTCGCCGTGGGCCGCAGCGGCCCTGCGCAACGCCGCCGCCAGATCGGTGATCGAGCCGTAGGACGTGTCGTCGGCGTCGACGCGGCCGGGCAGGCGGGTCGTGACCTCCTGCAGGATCCACGTGTTGCCGTCCGGGTCGGCGAACTCGGCGCGGGTGAAGTAGCTGCGGCGGCCGGGGTCCGCGCCCTCGACGGGGCCGTCCGGGCCGCCGTGGAACAGCGGGCCGACCTTGATCCCGGCCGCCAGCAGGGCCTCGTGCGTCTCGACGACGTCCGCGACGACCAGGAAGTGCCTGCCGGAGCCGGGTTCCGCGGTCGTGACGCCCTCGCCGAAGTGGATGGACGCATTGGAACCGTGCGGGGTGAACTGCACGACCCACGGCGGGGTGACGTCCTGGCGCCAGCCGAGGCGGGCGTAGAACTCCTTGGCGCGCTCCACGTCCGTGACGGGGACGACGGTGACTTCGAGCTTCATGTCGATCTCTTCGAGGTTCTTCACTTCGCTACTTCCTTCGTGAGGTCGCGGAGTACGTTGAGGAACGCCTCCGAAAAGGTGGGGAACGGCTGGATGACGTCGAGCAGCACCGGCAGCGGGACCTTCGCGCGGATCGCGAGGGTGGCCTGCTGCAACCACTCACCTGCCTCCGGGCCCACGGCGTAAGCGCCGGTGAGGACTTCGCCGTCGGACACGAGGGTCAGGAATCCGGGCCGTGTGGCGTACTCACGGGTGTAGGTGGCCGTGCGCGCGACACCGGACAGGTGGGCGGTCGCGGTGTACTTCCCTTCTGCCGCACCGACTGCGGCGACCTCCGGGGAGGTGAACACGACGCGGGGAACGGCGCTGTAGTCGACCTCGGCCGGTGTGCCGAGGATGTTCGCGGCGGCGACGCGGCCCTGGTACTTGCCGACGTGGGTCAGGTTCCACTGGCCCGTGACGTCGCCGACCGCCCAGATGCCGTCCGCGACGTTCATCCGCCCGTCGGTGGCGATGCCGCGCGGATTCGCCTCGACTCCAACGGTTTCGAGTCCGATGCCGTCGACGCGCGGGCGGCGGCCGGTGGCGACGAGGAGCTTGTCGCCACGCAGCTGAGTGCCGTCCGGGAGGTCGAGCACGTACTCGTCGTTCTCGAACCGCGCCGCGGTGGCGTGTACGCCGAGGTGCAGTTCGACACCGTCCGCGGCCAACGCCTCGGTGAGTGCACGGCCGGCTGCCTCCGGTTCGCGGGGCAGCAGCCGGTCGGCGCCCTCGACCAGGGCGACCTCGGACCCGAGGCTCAGGAACGCCTGCGCCATCTCGACGCCGACGGGTCCGCCGCCCAGGACCAGCAGCCGCCGGGGGATCTCCCGGACGCCGGTGGCCTCGCGGTTCGTCCACACGTCCAGGTCGCTCAGGCCCGGGATCGGCGGGAGGAAGGGCGCCGAGCCGGTGGCGATCACGACGTGGTCGGCGGTGTAGGTCTGGTCGCCGACCGCGACTGTCCGCGGCCCGGCGATCCTGCCGTGTCCGCGCAGCACGTCGATTCCGGCGCTCCCGGCCCACTTCTCGCCACCCGTGTCGTCGTAGGACGACACCATGAAGTCACGCCAGTCGAGCACGGCCTTCACGTCGATCTCGCCGGTGACCGCCTCGCGGGCACCGGGCACCTGCTTCGCGGCCGCCACGGCCTCACCGGCACGCAGCAGGGTCTTGGACGGGATGCACGCCCAGAAGGAGCACTCGCCGCCGAGCAACTCGCGTTCGACCAGCGCCACCCGCAGCCCGCCCTCGGCGACGGCGGCGGCGAAGTGCTCGCCGGGAGATCCGCCGCCGATGACGATCACGTCGTAGTGCGAGGTCATCACACACGACCCGGAAGGCGCGTCGTGACCTCCTGCAGCACCCAGCCGTTGCCGTCCGGGTCGGTGAACGAGGCGAACGAGCCGTAGCTGGTGCGGGCGGGGTCCGGTCCGGCGACACGGCCGGTGGTGCCGGCGTGGTGGAAGACGCCGGTCTTGTCGTGGAAGATCTCGCTGACCTGCACGCCGCGGCCGATCAGGTCCTCGCGGGCGGCCTCGACGTCGTCGACGATCAGGTGCAGGCCCTCGACGCCGCCGGGAGCGGCGTTCGAGACGCCGCTGCCGAAGATGATCGACGCGGGTGAGCCGGTCGGCGTGAACTGGACCAGGCGGTAGCCCTCGTCGTCGGCGAACTCGGCGTCGAAGCGCCAGCCCAGCGCCTTGTAGAAGTGGACGGCCCGGTCGATGTCGCTGACCGGGATGACGGTCACCTCGAGCTTGTAGTCCATCGGGGTTCATCTCCTTCGTTGTCGACTGACTTGAGCCTGCTCCCGCCAGGGGGTCGCTCGAACCCGTGGAACACCCTGGTCACCCCCTGGCCCGTAGGCTCGGACCCGTGTCGGACGAAGGTCTGCTCGGCAGACGCACTGAGGCGGAAGCGCTGGATCGGCTGCTCAGCCAGGCGCGGTCCGGTGCCGGTCAGGTGCTGGTCCTGCGGGGTGAGGCCGGGATCGGCAAGACCGCGCTGCTCGACCAGGTGTCGGCGCGAGCCTCGGGATTCCGGGTGGCACGGGCCGCCGGGGTAGAGTCCGAGACCGCGTTCCCGTACGCCGGACTGCACCAGCTGTGCGCGCCGTTCCTCGACCGGCTGGACCGGCTGCCCGCACCGCAGCGCGAGGCGCTCGGCACGGCGTTCGGGATGGCCTCCGGGCCGCGGCCGACGCGGTTCATGGTCGGCCTGGCGGTGCTGACGCTGCTCGCCGAGGTCGCCGACGAGCAGCCGCTGGCGTGCCTGGTGGACGACGCGCAGTGGCTCGACCCGATGTCGTCGGCGGTGCTCGGGTTCGTCGCCCGCAGGCTGCTCGCCGAACGGATCGCGCTGGTCTTCGTGCTGCGCGAGGGCAACGACTACCTCGGCGGGCTGCCCGAGCTGTTCGTGCGCGGCCTGGACGACGCCGACGCCCGCGCGTTGCTGGAGTCGGTGATCAGGGGACCGGTCGACGGCCGGGTGCGCGATCGGATCGTCGCCGAGGCCCGCGGCAACCCGCTGGCGTTGCTGGAACTGCCGCGCGAGGTGGCCGACGGACTGGACCCCGGGCCGCTGACCAGCCGCATCGAGCAGAGCTTCGTCCGGCAGATCGCGCCGCTGCCCGCCGACACCCGGCTGCTGATGCTGACCGCCGCGGCCGAGCCGCTCGGGGACGCGACCCTGCTGTGGCGGGCGGCGGGCCTGCTCGGGCTGGGTGCCGACCCGGCGGCCGCCGCGCTGGGCACCGGGCTGATCGAGTTCGGCGCCCGCGTCCAGTTCCGGCACCCGCTGGTGCGCTCCGCCGTCTACCGCTCGGCGTCCGCCGCGGACCGGCTGCGCGTGCACCGGGCGCTGGCCGACGTGACGGATCCGGCCATCGACCCGGACCGGCGCGCGTGGCACCGGGCGCAGGGCACCGCCGCGCCGGACGAGGAGGTCGCCGCCGGCCTGGAGAACTCGGCCGGCCGTGCCCAGGCGCGGGGCGGGCTGCTGGCCGCCGCCGCGTTCCTCGAACAGGCTGCGGTGCTGACGCCGGAACCCGGCCGCCGGGCCTCCCGTGAACTCGCCGCCGCGCGGGCCAAGCGCGACGCGGGCGCGCTCGACGCCTCGTTGCGGCTGCTCTCCGCCGTCGAGGCCGGGCCGCCGGACGAGCTGCGCAGCGCCCAGGTCGAGCACCTGCGCGGGCACATCGCGTTCGACCAGCGCCGGGTCGCCGACGCCGCGCCGCTGCTGTTCAGCGCGGCCCGCAGGCTCGCGCCGTTCGACGCCGACCTGGCCCGCGAGACGCACCTGGAAGCCCTCTCGGCCGCGGTCTGGGCCGGCGCGCCGCTGGCCGGCGCCGCCCGCACCGCTTCCCCGGCCCGCATCCCGCCCTGCGCCCTGGACCTGGTCCTCGACGCGCTGACCACCCGCATCACCTCCGGCTACGCGGCGGCCGTCGCGCCCATGACCCGTGCGCTCGACGAACTGCGCGCGTTGAAGGTCGGCGCCGACGACATCAGTCGCGTGCCGTGGCTGTTCGGCAACCGCGCGGGCGGAATCGTCGCGACGGAGATGTGGGACTTCGACACGCGCCGGGCGTTCGCCCAGCAGCAGGTCCGCCTGTCCCGCGACGCCGGTGCGCTCGTGCAGCTGCAGTTCGCGCTGAACTTCCTGGCCGACAACGAACTCCTCGCCGGTGAACCCGCTGCCGCGCAGGCGTTGATCGAGGAGGACCGGCGCATCTCGGAGGTCACCGGCACCCCGCCGGTCGGTTACGCGGTGCTGCTGCAGGCCGCCTACCGCGGTGAGGACGTGGCGACCGCGACCCGTGCGGAGGCGTCGGCCGCGGGCCAGGGACGGCTGGCCGTGATCGCCGACTGGACCCTCGCGATCCTCCACAACGGACTGGGCCGGCACGACCTGGCCCGCGACGCCGCGCTGCGGGTGTGCGCGTCCGACAGCCTGGTCTACAGCTGCCTGATCACGTCCGAACTGGCCGAGGCCGCCTCCCGCACCGGCGACACGGCATTGGTCGCCGAGGCTCTGGAACGTTCCTCGGACTGGGTCGACACGCAGTGGTCGCTGGGCGTCAAGGCCCGTCTGCGCGCGCTGAACGGGGACTCACCGGCGTTCGCCGAGTCGATCGCTTGTTTCGAACGGACGGCGTTGCGCGGCGAACTGGGCCGCGCCCACCTGCTCTACGGCGAGTGGCTGCGGCGCGAGGGGCAGCGGGTCGAGGCCCGCGAGCACCTCCGCACCGCGCACGAAACGTTGACGGCGTGCGGCATGCCGACGTTCGCGGATCGCGCGATGCGGGAGTTGCACGCGACCGGTGAGACGGCGCGCAAGCGGACCGCCGAGCCCACGGACGAGCTGACCGCGCAGGAGTACCAGATCGCCCGGCTGGCGCGGGAGGGGTACTCGAACCCGGAGATCGGCACGCGGCTGTTCCTCAGCCCGCGCACCGTGGAATGGCACCTGCGCAAGGTGTTCGGCAAGGTCGGGGTGACTTCGCGCCGCCAGTTGCGCGACGCGAAGTTCTGAGACGCACGGGGCGGGTGGGCCCGATCCCCACCCGCCGCGAACGCGCGTCAGTTCCCCGCGGCGAGCCAGTCCTGCAGGCTGGTCGCCTGCAGCTGCGCGCCCGCGTTCGGCACGAGCTGCTTGCCGGTCAGGAGCGTGCCGAAGTACTTCGCCTGCGGGTCACCGACGACCTCGCGCGGGTCCTTGCGCTGCTTCAGCACCGTGCGGATCCAACCGTCCATTGTGAACTCTTCCGGCCCGCCGATCTCCAGCACACCGTTGACCGGCTCGGTCGCCGCGGTCCGTGCGACCACGGCGGCGACGTCGGACGCGGCGACCGGCTGGACGCCACCGTGCGGGAGGTGCACGACGCCGTCCACCTCGGCGGAGTTCGCGATGGCACCCACGAACTCGAAGAACTGGGTGGCGCGAATGATCGAGTACGTGAGGCCCGACTCCCTGATGAGCTTCTCCTGCGCCACCTTCGCGCGCAGGTAGCCGGACTCGGGCAGCTCGTCCGTGCCGACGATCGACAGCGCGACGTAGTGGCCGACGCCCGCGCCGGCGGCGGCCTTGGTCAGGTTCGTCGTGGCGGTGGTGAAGAAGTTCATGACGTCGTCGTCGGCGAACGACGGCGAGTTCGACACGTCGACCAGCACGTCGGCGCCCTTCAGCACCTCCTCGACACCCTCTCCGGTCAGCGTGTTCACGCCGCTGTTCGGGGACGCGGGCACGGCGTCGTGGCCGTGCTCACCGAGCCGCTTCACGACCTGGCTGCCGATCAACCCGGTGCCGCCGATGACAACGATCCTCATGGGTCCGTCCCTCTCGTGATCCCCGCCCCGTGCGGGGTGTTCACGAGCTAAGACAGGACAGGCGCCGAAGTTGTGACAGGCCTACTGGAACGCGGCCAGCTTCTCCGGGTTGACCAGCCACAACACCTGGTCGATGCCCTCCGCGGACGCCGTCACGGTGATCACCGCGTAGGTGCCGTCGTCCTTGCGCAGCCGCACGGCGGCAAGCCCGTTCGCCTCGACGAACGACACTTCCGCGCCGGCCCAGAACGACGGCGCCCACCCTGAGATGATCTTCGCCAGGGTGGCCGCGCCGAACAGCGGCCGACCGGCCGCCCGGATCGCGCCGTTGCTGTCGGACCAGCTCACGACGTCCTGCGCGAACAGCTTCTCGAGCGCCGCCAGGTCACCGGCCCGCGCCGCCGCCACGAACGCCTCCAGCAACCTGCGCTGGTCCGCGCGCTCCACGGGCACCCGCCGTTCGTCCGCGAGGTGCTTGCGCGCCCGGCTGACCAGCTGCCGCGTCGCGACCTCGCTGGTCTGCACGATCTCGGCGATCTCCCGGTACGGGTAGCCGAACGCCTCGCGCAGCACGTACGCGGCGCGTTCGGTCGGGGTCAGCTTCTCCAGCAGCATCAGCACCGCGAGTTCGAGCACCGCGCCCTGCTCGGCCCCCACCTGCGGGTCCGCGGAGGTGTCGACGGGTTCGGGCAGCCACGGCCCGACGTAGGTCTCGCGGCGGGCCCGCGCGGTCTGCGACTCGTTGATCGCGAGCCGGGTGATCGCGGTGGCCAGGTACGCCTCGGGGTTCAGCACGGCGGCCCGGTCCGCGAGCTGCCAGCGCACCCACACCTCCTGCACCAGGTCCTCGGCGTCGGCCACGCTGCCGGTCATGCGGTAGGCGATGCCGAACAGCCTCGGCCGGGCCGCCGCGAACACCGACTCGGCCTCGTCGAGCTGCCGCGTCATCAGCCACCCCTCTCCTCACAGCAACCGTAGCGCCGATCGGAGGGGGTGGTGATGTGGCGCCTCACACGGGGTTACGCGCACGTCCAGCGCAGCGGGCCGTAGTCGCTCGCCGAGCTGAACAGGGAGTCGTCGTCCCCCACCACGAACAGCTCGGAGACGGTCGTGACGCCGTCGGGGTAAGGCAGTTCCCCCAGGAAGGCCGTGTCCCGCCAGACCGACGCGCGTCCGACCATTGTGGACCGTTCCCCCGTGATCAGCCCGCCCGCGTTGACGGCGAACGCCGTGCCGCCGTCGTCGATGTGGCGGACCTTCCCGTCGCGGTCCCACAGCAGCGCCTGCGAGTCCGGCCACGCGCCCTCGACCTGGTAGCCGACCGCCTTGCCGCCCCGGATCGCCTCGGTGAACGCGTACTTGCCCTCGTCGGCCAGCAGCGTCACCGCGCCGTCGCGCCACAGGGCTCCCGGCTTGCCCTCGCGGCCGCTCAGCAGCACCGTGCCGTCGTCGTCCAGGTCCTTCGGCGTGCCGGCGTCGATGATCCGCGGCGCGACCGCGATGGTCGACCACAGGATCCCGACCGTCCGGCCGTCCGAGACCCGTTCGCCCTGGCCGAGCACGTCGCCGCGTTCGTTGAGGGCGATCGCGCGGGTGACGCGGTACCCGTCCGGGGCGGTGAACTCCGTGATCGTGCCCGAGGCCGAGTACTGCACGACCGCCCAGCGTCCCTCGGCGACGACCCTGCCGTCGACCAGCACGGTGCCCGACGAGTTCTGGCCGGCCATCGACAACCACTGCAGGTGCCGCAACTCGTGCACGACCTGCGGCTGTCCGCCGGTCCAGACGATCAGGTCCTTGGTGTTCTGCCCCGGTCGCAACGACGTGCCCGCGTAGTTGCCGCGGCTGTCGGTGCCCTTGACGTCGGTGAAGGCCGGGTCGTACCCGTCGGGTACCGCCACCTTGGACACGACCCAGTCGCACGGCGCCGGGTCCGCCGCCGCCACCCCCGGTGCCGCCAGAACCGCGCCCGCCAAGCCGATGGCCGCGATGAACGTACGTCTGCGCATGGTGATTCCCCCGAATCAGCTGAAGACGTCACGGTCACGCCGGACCCCCGCCACCGGTTGCCCCACATCACCCGAACGGACCAGGCAGACTGATCACGTGACCACCGAACGCCCCAGCCCTCCGATGCGCGCCGGCGAACGCGAGACCCTGCGCGCGTTCCTAGACTTCCACCGCGCCACCCTCGCGATGAAGTGCGACGGCCTGTCCGACGACGACCTGCGCCGCCGCTCGATGCCCCCGTCCACGCTCACGCTGCTCGGCCTCGTCCGGCACATGGCCGAGGTGGAGCGCACCTGGTTCCGCAAGGTCATCAACGGCGAGGACATCCCGCTGGTGTGGTCCGAGGTCAACGACTACCAGGTGGCCTACGACGCCTCGAACTCGACGAGGTCCGAGGCGTTCGAGGCGTGGCAGGCGGAGGTCGAGCACGCGCGCCGGATCGAGCGCGAGGCCGAGTCGCTGGACGTCACGGGCTATCAGCCGCGCTGGGACGAGCACGTGTCGCTGCGGCTGGTGATGAACCACCTCTGCCACGAGTACGCGCGGCACAACGGCCACGCGGACTTCCTGCGCGAGGGCATCGACGGCGTCACCGGAGCGTGACGGCCGGGGCACGCAGCGCTGCAGGGCCGGCAGATCGGCCGACTCATCGTCCAGAGTGGACGGTGCTGACCACGCGGAGTTCTCCGCCGGGTGCGACGCGGCCGGCGGTCATCGCTTCGATCGCGGCCCCGATGGGTATTCCCTGCCACGGCGGCGACCTGCACCTGCCGGTCGGCCCGGGACTCGCCGTCGAGCTGGATCCCGCGGCCGTCACGGCCTTCACCAGGAGGTGACCATGCTCTTCCACGTGCGGATGGACGTTTCCCTGCCCCACGACATGGACCCCAACGACCGCGCCGAACTGGTCCGCGCCGAGAAGGAACGGGAGCTGGAACTGCAGAAACTGGGCGTCTGGCCACACCTGTGGCGCGTCGTCGGCCAGTACAGCGACATCGGCATCTTCGACGTGCCGTCCAACGACGAGTTGCACGCCTTCCTGTCGTCGTTACCGCTGTGGGAGTACATGCGCGTGCAGGTGGCACCGCTCGCGACGCACCCCTCGGACCTCGACGCCCAGCCATGACGGCACTGGCCTCGGGCGGCACGGCCCAGGTCTACTCGGGACTGACCGACGAACGCTGCTGATGCCCTAGTGTGCGGGGACATGGGGCTGCGGCTGTCGGTGCTCGACACGTCTCCGATCGTGCAGGGTTCGACGCCGCGTGAGGCGTTGCGCAACACCGTTGATCTCGCGGAACTGGCGGAGGAGCTGGGGTTCCACCGGTACTGGGTGCCGGAACACCACGGCATGCGAGGGGTCGCCGGCTGCGCGCCGGCCGTGCTCGTCGCGCACCTGGCGGCCGTCACCGAACGCCTGCGCGTCGGCGCGGGCGGTGTGCTGCTGCCCAACCACCCGCCGCTCGTGGTGGCCGAGCAGTTCGGCACGCTCGCGGCCCTGCACCCCGGCCGGATCGACCTCGGCATCGGGCGCGCGCCGGGCGGTCCGCCGTCCGTGGTCTCGGCGCTGCGCCGCACCGACCGGCCGTACCGCGAGCAGCTGGAAGAACTGCGGGCCCTGTTCACCTCGTCCACCGCGGCCGTGCCCGTGCGGGGCGGCAACGTGCCGGAACTGTGGCTGCTCGGCTCCTCTCCGAGCACCTCGGAGCTGGCCGCGGAACTGGACATGCGGTTCGCGTTCGCCCGGCACCTCCGTCCCTCGCTCAGCTGCGGCGGGGACCTGGTCAGCGTCTCGGTGATCTGCGCGGAGGACGACGAACGGGCCGAGTGGCTCGCCGGGCCGATCAGGACGAAGGTGCGCAGCCGTCAGCAGGGCGACCGGATCCTGCTGCCGAACCCGCACGACGCGGCCGCGCTCCCCGACGACGGCCGCGTGCTGGTCGGCGGTCCCGAGACGATCACGCGCAAGCTCCAGGCCGTGCTCGACGAGACCGGCACGTCCGAGCTGATGATCACCTCGCCGGTCTACCACCACGCGGACCGTCGTCGCTGCTACGAGCTGGTCTCCGCGGTCAGCGGGGCGGTGACGCCCGCTGGTGCAGCGGAGTAGTGATCTTCCCTCAGGGGCGTCACGGCGTGCCTCGCCGCGCCGTGGGAAACAACGCGTGCTCGAATGTCGAGTTCCAGAGGTCTCGTTCGTCCTCGGATCGACGACTGGAGGACATTCATGCACTACATGTTCTTGATCTACAACTGCGAAAACCGCCCGCGCCCCGGTGACCCGCGGTTCGAGGAGATCCTCACGCGGGTGAACGCGTTCGCCGACGAGTGCCGGCGGCGGGGTGCGTACGTGGCCGGTGCCCCGCTGAAACCCGTCACCACCGCGACCACGGTGCGGGTGCGCGACGGCAAGGCGCTGCTCACCGACGGGCCGTTCGCCGAGACGCACGAGCACCTCGGCGGGTACTACCTGCTCGACTGCCGCGACCTCGACGAGGCGCTGGAACTGGCCGGGATGATCCCGCAGGCGCACTACGGCGCGACCATCGAGGTGCGTCCCGTCGACGACATCGCCGGCCTGAACCACGGGGTGGCATGAGCGACCTCGCGTCGGCGGCGGTCGAGCAGGTCTACCGCGAGCACCGGACCCGGATGCTCGCGGCGCTGGTGCGGGCGCTGGGCGACTTCGAGCTGGCCGAGGACGCGCTGCAGGAGGCGTGCTCGCAGGCGTTGCGGAAATGGCCGCGTTCACAGGTACCGGACGACCCGTTCGCCTGGCTGCTCACCGTCGCCCGCAACCACGCGCTGGACCGGCTGCGGCACGCCCAGATGGCCCGCACGAAGCTGCCCGCGCCGCCCGCGCCGATCACCATGACGGAAAAGCAGCTCATCGACCTCGGTGACGAACGCCTGAGCCTGATCTTCACCTGCTGCCACCCGGCACTCGCCGAGGACGCGCGGCTGGCGCTCACGCTCCAGGCGGTGGCGGGGTTCACGGCGGCACAGATCGCGCGGACCTTCCTCGTCGCGGAACCCGCGCTGGCCCAGCGGCTGGTCAGGGCCAAGCGCAAGATCCGCGACGCCGGGATCACCTTCGAGGTGCCCGCCGACCACCTGCTGCCCGAACGGTTGCAGGGCGTGCTCGGTGTGCTCTACCTGATCTTCACGCGCGGCTACACGACGGCCGACGCCTCGCTGCGGCAGGAGGCGTTGCGGCTGGGCAGGCTCGTGGCCGCGCTGATGCCCGACGAACCGGAGGCGCACGGCCTGGTGGCGTTGATGCTGCTGCACAACTCGCGCAGCGCCGCACGCCTCACCGCCGACGGCGACCTGGTGCTGTTCGAGGACCAGGACCGCACGCTCTGGAACGCCGACGAGATCTCGGAGGGCATGGCGCTGCTCGACCGGGCGCTGCGCTTCGGCTCGCCCGGCCCGTACGTGCTGCACGCCGTGATCGCCGCCCTGCACGTGCAGGACCCGGTGGACTGGGCACGCGTGGCCGCCCTGTACGCCGAACTCCTAGCGGTGGCACCGACTCCGGTGATCGAACTCAACCACGCGGTCGCCGTCGCGATGACCGACGGGCCGCTGGCGGGGCTCGATCTGATCGACCGCATCACCGGGCTCGACTCCTACCACCTGCTGCACTCCACCCGCGCCGACCTGCTGCGCCGCCTGGGCCGGCGGTCCGAAGCCGTTGCGGCGTACCGGCTGGCTCACGAACTGGCGGCGAACCCGGCCGATCGCCGGTTCCTCGCCGGACGCCTGCGTTCCCTGGCTTCCGACCAGGGCCGAGAAAATCTCGGAGACTGATGTCGAGTTCCGGCACGCTCGCTCGTCCTTCGCTCGTAGGTAACAGCAACCGAAGGAGCGATCGAGATGTCCGGACAGGTCAACTGGTTCGAACTGCCCGCCGAGGACACCGCGCGGGCACGGGCGTTCTACGCGGGTGTGTTCGGCTGGGAAACCAGCCTGATGGGCGAGGACTACCACGTGATCACGAACGGCGCGGCCGGCGCGATCGCGGTCCGGGACGCCCAGCTCACCCAGCCGCGGATCTACTTCAACACCACGGACATCGACGCGTCCGTGCGCAAGGTCGCCGAACTCGGCGGCAAGAGCGACGACGTGCAGACCGTGCCGGACGTCGGCCGCATCGCCCACTGCTCGGACGACCAGGGCACGCCGTTCAGCCTGTACGAGCCCCAGGTCTGACCCGGCCGGACCGGCGTGCCGAGTCCGTCCGTCCTCTTCGGACTCGGCCGCCGCGGGGCTGACATCGGTCGGAGCGACCCTGAACTTCATCCCGCCGGGGCGCGTTGACCCCACTGCCGGCTGCACAGTGGGCAGGGCTCCCCCGGAGCGGTGGAGCCCTGCCACGGTTCAGCCCCTGCGGCGCTCAGCCGGGTCGTTCGCGAGGAGGAACTCGCGCAACCCCGCGAGGTCGTCGGTGTTGATGTGGTCGACGTCGGCCGCGAGCAGCTCACGCCACACCGCGTTCCGCGCCTCACCCGCCACGTCCGGGGTGGCCCAGAACCGCACCCGGTAGCCGGCGGCGTGTGCCTGCGACACGATGCGGCGGAGCTTCTCCCGCTCGGCCACAGGCATGGCGCCGACTCCCTGCCACGTGAAGTTCTTCGTCCAGTTGTCGCTGACCAGCGGCATGAACGTGGCGGGCACACCACCGCCGAGATCGCTCAGCCGCCCGTCGTACCCGGCCCGCCGGATCCGCTGGGCGAGCATGTCCTCACGCGGCCGGTTCCCGCTGATGACCACCTCGACCGCGCCACGTCGTTCGTGACCGTTGACCCACTGGGTGAGCAGGGGACGGAACTCGCGCAGCGCCTCGTCCACGGCCTTGTAGGTCGCCGGACCGTCGCTCTTGATGTCGACGAGCAGCTGGAAGGAACCGCGCCAGTGCGGGTAGACACGACCCCCGTTCGCGCGCGCGATCTCGGCGAGCGGCTGGAGGTAGAGGCTGCGCAGCGTGCGGCCCGGCCGCGTGTCGACCAGGTCGTGCGCCACGCGAAGTTCGCCGTCCACCAGCCACACGTCGGCCTCCACGGACGTGAACCCGCGGTCGCGGGCGTCGGCCAGCGGACGGTCGTGCTCGTAGTCGTTGTGCGCGTGGGCACGTTCGAGCGGCTGCACTCGGCCCGGCGCGGCAACGGCACCCGGCAGCGGGCTCGCCACCACGGTCACCAGCAGGGCCAGCACAACGGACAACGTCGATCGCTTCATCGAATTCCCTTCTCCGCGTCCACACGCGAACCCGCGCCGGCGCGAGTGGTGTGCACGCACAGTGTCTAGCCGCCGCTGGTGGAAAGAGAGCTTCTTCCGGGCGAACACCACTCGACGCGGCGGCAACCAGCTCGCACACGTGTCAGAGGTGAGGACCGGGACCAGTCAGACGACCTCGTGCCCGAACGGCACGCTTGCGTCGGCCGCCCGGAACTCCTGAACCACCTGGTAGTCGGCACCGTCCCCCTTGGTCCGCGTCACGGACAGAACGGCTTGCGGGCGAACGCTCGTCCCGTGAACCTCAAGAAACGGGAACGGCCGGTCTCGTCGGCGTCTCCGAGGCCATAAACCACATGCCTGCCTTCGGTTGGTACAAGGGTGATGAGCGCGTCGGCGTCGAGCGCAACCAACTCGACCTCATCCTCTTCTTCCGACGGACTCTTCGTGAGGCGAACCCGAAGCCACGCGCGGCCGTCATCGTCGACACGCACCACCCAGTCGCCGACGGAACACCAGTAGGTTCCGGCAGCTCTGGTCGCGTCCACGGGTCGTGGATCCACTGGTGGCACGGGAAGTTCAGGCATGTGGACTCCCGCAAGCTCGCCCAGCAAGCGCCCGAACAACTCGCTGAACACCGGGTACACGTCCCCGCCGTTGCTCAGCAACGCAACGGCGACACCGGCCTCGGGCACGACGCGCAGGAACGCGCGCTGGCCCATCGTGTGGCCACCGTGGCCAACGACCACAGGACCGCCGCAATCGGGCATCGACCAACCGAGTCCCCAATGACCGTTCATCAGTCCCGGTTCCGGCAACTCGACGTGCGGGTTCCGCATCGCATCGAACTCGTTCACCGAGAGGTGGTGCCGGACGAATCCGAGCAGATCACGCGCACTCATGGCGAGCATCGCACCGGCCGGCGCCGTGGAAGGGACGAGCGACCACGTGTTCACACGCTCGAGCGGACCGTCCGGTCGAGACCGCTCGTGCCCGACTGCAGCCCTGCCGAGAATCGCCTCCTCGACGCACGTCGCGACACCGGTCAGGCCGAGCGGATCGATCAGCTGCTCGCGCAGCACCTGGTTGTACGGCTTTCCGCGCAGCACCTCGACCAGTCGCCCAAGCACGACGAAACCGCTGTTGCAGTAGGAAAACCGTTCACCTGGCGGGAAGAACTGGTCAGCGCCGGAGAGCATCTCGACGTACTTCTGGACGGCGTCATCGTTACGACCGGTGTCCGGCCACCGATCGCCGTCGAAACCTCCCGTGTGGCAGAGGAGTTGCCGGGACGTCACCGTCTTGGTCGCGGTCTCGTCGCCGAGCACGAACTCGTCCAGGTAGTCAGCCACCGGCCGGTCGAGGTCCAGCAGTCCTTCGTTGGCGAGCTGCATCACCAGCGTCGCTGTCCAGACCTTGGTGATCGATCCGATCTGAAACAACGCGTCCGATGTCACCGGAACACCCGTGGTGAGGTTCAGGACCCCAGCCGAGGCGTCCACTATGTCATCGTCCACCAGCACGGCCACCTGTGCCCCGACCACTCCGTGCTGAGCCAGCAGAACGGGCAGCGCCTCTTCCACCAACTCCCCGACTGCTCGCGCCCGGCTCGTGAATTCAGCGCTCCGCTCCACGCAGCGGCCCCCCCGATCGATCAGCGTCACAGTCATCGAACCACCAAGTCGGCAGTCTCGGCCAGTACGACCGGGACCATGCCGATGTCCTCGGCGGCAATCCCGGAAGCCTCGCTGTCCCCTTCGGCACGAGAGCGCCAGAGTGCCGTCCGCGCGGCCGTGCGGTGCGGGACCGCTCAGCAGGTTGTTCCAGCAGAAGAGTCACTCATCAGCGACTATCAATTCGAGTGACCAAAGCGACTGCGGGCTTCCTCGATCTCACTCAGATACCGCGTCGTCCACGCGCACATCGCGTCCACGGTCGCCCGCAATCCCTGCCCGGGCTCGGTGAGCGTGTAGTCGACACGCGGCGGCACGGTCGGGTGCACGACGCGCGACACGAGGCCGTTGCGTTCGAGCAGCCGCAGGTTCTGGGTCAGCATCTTGTGACTGATGCCGTCGACCTCGGTCTTCAGCTCGGTGAAGCGCTTGGTGCTGTCGCCGATGGTCTCGACGATCAGCAGTGCCCACTTGTTGGCGATGTCGGAGAAGATCTCGCGCGCCAGCGAGTCCGCGCGGGCCAGATCGCCGCTGAGCTGCTTGCTCACCTCGAGGTGCCTCACTCTCGAAAAAGTGCGTTCTTCCAGGTCGCTCATCACTCTCCTACGGTGAGTGAGTAACTGCAAGAGAGCTAACAGGAGAACCGAAATGGCCGTCACGCTCATCAACTCCGACGAGCTGCCCCAGCTCGACGTCTACCACCACGTGGCTGTCGCGAGCGGCTCGAAGACGATCTACCTGGCCGGGCAGGTCGCCTGGGACGCCGCGCCCGACCTCGCCACCCAGACCGAGCAGGCCTACGTGAACGTGCACACCGCGCTGAAGGCCGCCGGGGCGTCGTTCAAGGACCTGGCCAGGGTGCGGATGTACGTCGTGGACTGGACGCCGGACAAGATGCCGGCGCTCCTCGAGGGCATCGAGAACGCCATGAAGCAGGTCGGTGAGACCGCCAAGCCGCCCGCCACGTTGATCGGCGTGGCCGCGCTGGACGTGCCGGAGCACCTGGTCGAGATCGAGGCCACGGCCGTGATCGACTGATCGACTGACTCAGCAGCGCACGCGAAAACCAGCGAGCGCTGCTGAGTCAGGCAGAGGTCCGGCCCGCTCCTCGTCTGCGCAGGCTGATCAACAACGCCAGCGCGGCCGACAGCGCGACGAGAGCGCCCACCACGAGCTGGTTGAGCCAAACGGCCTCAGCACCACCGTCCGCTCGCACCAACGCGACGACGATGAGGCACACCGCCAGCGCGATCGTCACCGGCCGGATGAGCGGCACGTCCAGCGGTGCCATCGCGCGCACCATGCCGAGCAGCATGATCACGACGGCGAGGCCCATCGACACCCAGTACGGCCGGAAGGCGTGCAGCGACGCGCCGAAGTGCAGGACCGGTGGCGCGGCGATCAGCCACACGCCCGCCAGGAAGGCGGCCACACCGGCCCTGCTCTCGACGGTTCGTCTGTGTAAGTCCCCCACGCGAGCAATTCTCACCTCTGGACGGCGTCGTGGGAACACCCTCTATTCGTTTCGATACGCCTTCAAGTTCCGCAGCAACAGATAGGTGTCCTGCAGTTGCGCGGAGTCGTTGACGCTCCGGTAGATGCCCCACTTCGGATGCGCCTGGTCACCGCCCAGCCACGTGTCGAAGCCGGAGCGCGAGGCGTTGACCACGGTCGTGCCGCCGTCCTTCAGCGAGAAGCGCAGGCTGCCGGAGTCGGCGACCTTGATCTCGATCTCGACGTCGATCCACCTGTTGCGCAACGGCGCGAGCGGCGTGCTGCCGAGTTTCGCCTGGCCCGCGCCGAACAGTCGCATCTCGACGGTCTCCAGCGACCCCGAGCGGAACAGCGACATGGTGACCACGGGCGAGTCCACGCCGGTGTGCTTGACCTGGAAGATGTGCGAGAAGCTGGTGGTGCCCTTCAACGACGTGGGAAGGTACATCTGGTAGGTGTAGCGCCAGGTCTCGCCCTTCTTCATGTCGTGCCGGGTGCCGCCGGTCCGGATCCCGCGCACCTCGTTGCGCTGCCGGTCGGAACCGTCCCGATCGGACTTGTGCATCACGAACCGGTACTGGCTGCTCTCGGCGAAGATGTGCGTTGCCGAGGGGTGCGAGTCCGAGCGGTCGTCCTCGATGCCGGCGAACGCGCCGAGGCCCGCCGAACCGGGGTTCGGGGCCCACTTCTGCACGAACGCCATCGCACCCACATCAGCAGACGCCACACCTGCGGCCAGTGGCGTGGCCGCGATGGCGAGCATCGCGGTGCGGCGGTTGAACAACTCCATCGGTGTTCCTCCTCGAACCAGGGCGGCGATTCGAGGCAGCGGTAGGCACACGATCAGTGACGGGCCTCCGGCGTGTCAAGGGCCCCGCATTTGTGGAGAAACGGTGCAGGTCCGGTGAAGGTGTTGCCGGGAAACGGGAATCAGCCCGGTGATCGGCTCTAGCGTCGGCGGCATGGACACCGTGGACGTGCTCGTCGTCGGCGCCGGGCTGGCCGGCCTCAACACCGCGCGCCTGCTCGCCGAAGCAGGCCTCGACGTGGCCGTTTGTGAACGCAGGACCAGTCTGGAGACCGGCATCCGCACCACCGGGATCTTCGTCCGGCGCACCCTCGACGACTACGAGCTCCCGCACCTCGGCCCGGCGGTCCGGCGCGTGCTGCTCTACCCGCCGTCCGGCGAAAATCCGGTGGAACTCCTGAGCCCGCGCGACGAGTTCCGCGTCGGCGACATGGAGGGCATCTACGCCGCCGCGGTCAAGGACGCCGAACGGGCGGGTGCGCGCGTCAGCCTGAACTCGAGCTATCCGGCGAAGTCCACGAAGGCCCGCTTCACGATCGGCGCCGACGGCGCCCGGTCCACCGTCGCGAAGAGCCTCGGCCTCGACGTCAACCGGCAGCTGATCACCGGCATCGAGGAGGTCTACCCGGTCGCCACCGGCTCGACGCCGACGTTCCACTGCGTGGTCGACCCGCGACTCGCACCCGGTTACATCGCCTGGGTCATCGACGACGGCGAGCACGCGCACGTCGGGCTGGCGGGACGCGCCGACCGGTTCACCGCGCCGCTTCCCCAGCTGCTGCAACGGTTCCGCGACAGCTTCCCCACACCGGAGCCCACCGGTCCGGTGAAGCGCCGCGGCGGGCCGATCCCGGTCGGCGGGCTGCTGCGCCGGATCGTGTCGCCACAAGGGCTGCTGGTCGGCGACGCAGCGGGTGCGGTCTCGCCGCTGACGGCGGGCGGGCTCGACCCGTGCATGCGGATGTCCGAGCTCGCGGCCTCGGTCACGTCCGACTACCTGCGCAGCGGCAACAAGTACGTGCTGGAGCACTACGACGCCGCGGCGATGCGCCGTCGCTACCTGCTGCGATCTCAGCTGCGGCGCGGGCTGTCGCTCGTCCGCGGGCCCGGCCTCGCCGAGTTCGCGTTCACACTGCTGCGCACGCCGCCGGGGAAGGCCGTGGCCAAGAAGATCCTGTTCAACTAGTGGTCGCGCCCGATCCTCTGCGCTGACCTGGGGCTGGCCGAACCGGTCGCCGAGCTGCGCATGACCGTGCTGGAGGAACGCGTCGCCGCCGACCCTCCAGCTCGGCGGCAGCGCCTACCCGTTGGACGCCTGGTGAACAAGCAGCCGAAGGCTGGGGCCGCAGGAGCAGCGGCCCCACTGTCAGCGATCAGCGTCGCCGTTCACCTGCCGAGGTCGCCATCGCCCCTTCTCTGCGAGGTGATCTCACCTCGATGCCAAGACCGGGGAACCTCGCAATGCGAGCGCTAACCGCGACTGACCGTCGCGACTCCCGTTCGTCCAGAGGCGACGAACGCGTGCCCGAAAGCCAGTGCGGCCAAGGCGAACAGCACGATCGGCGGCGACGGCAGCAACAGCGCCGCCACCTCGAGCAGCGCCAGTGACGTGGCGAACCCGAGCCCGGCGAGCGCTCGCGGCACCGGCCCCGCCTTCACCACGACCAGGCAGGCCAGCCCGCCGAAGACGAGGGCGATCGACATCGCGAAGTTGATCCCCAGATTCACCTCGTAGAGCGTGCGGTCGACCCCGCCCAGCGCGATCTCGACCTCCTTCGCCGCCGCCCGGTCGCCGCCCGGGCCTCCGTCGCCGAGCGCCATGACCCCCATGATCGCCAGATGGCCCACCCCGGTCGCGATCCACGCCCACGAGCCGATCCGAAACGTACGCGGCATTGCACCTACCCCCTCCACGTGCGAAACATACGCCAACGTATGTTTCGCGCACCGGGCAGGCGTGTCAACTTTCGCTGACGGGACAACGCTTTCCCCTCAGCTGACTTCCTCCAGCTCAACCGCCTTCACCGCGGCAGCCTGCCTGCGGCGGCGCAGCAAGACGACCAGGCAGATCACCGCCGCGACGCCCAGCAGGACCCACATCGCTCCGTTGAAGACGGACTCGACGTACTTCGCCGAGGCCCCGGCAGTCGCGCCGATGCCGATGTGCAGCGCCGACCAGCAGACCGCGCCCGCGATCGAGGCGGGTAGAAACCGCCGGTACTCGAGTTTCGACGCACCCGCCGACGCCGGGACCAGGGTCCGCACGACGGGCATGAACCGGGCGGCGAACACCGCCCACGCGCCGCGGCGCCGCAACAGATCGCCCGCCTTGTCCCAGTGCTGCTGTCCCACCTTGCGGACGATCCTGCTGTCGCGCAGACGATCGCCGTAGCGGCGGCCGAGGTAGTAGCCGATGCTGTCACCGGCGATCGCGCACACCGTGACCACGAGCCACATGACCAGGAACCGGGGCACGGTCGTCACCGTCGTCGAGGCCAGCAGCAGGGCGCTCTCGCCCGGCGCCAGGAAACCGACGCCGAGCGTGCACTCCGCCAGCGTCAAAGCACCCGTGACCGCCAGGACGGCGGGCTGCGGCAGACCGGCGAGCCCTTCGAGGGCATCGGTCAGGAACGACATGAACTCTCCCCAGCGGAACGTCAGAACGTCCGGGACAGTTCACAAGAACGGGCTCTGGTCGCACATCGGCCCAGGGTCTGACCTGGCGGTAGACCTTAGACGTAGGGGAGAACCCCCACGGGTGGATGATCTCCCTGAGATGGCCGGAGGAATGCCGGGACGCGGAGCGTCCCGGCATTCCTGGATCAGGCGGTCAGCAGGGTCAGCCCGTAGACGCGGAGGATCTCGTTGACGGGCTGGAACCAGGTGCGGCCACCACCGGAGCACACGATCGCGGACACGGAAACCATGCGTAGCAGATGTTCTCTCCTACGGTGCCCAAGGTGAGCTGACTGCCCAACTCACGTCCTGGTTGCGTGGTGGTCGTCGATCACGTCGCCGTTGCCGGGGTCGGGATCCGAGACGCAGCAGTTGGAGCCCGAGTTGTGGTTGATCAGCCGGGTGTTGTCGATCGAGCGGATCAGGTTCACGATCCGGCCGGCGTCGTACTCGCCCCAGCCCTCGTTGAACGGCACCCACTGCACGATCGACGTGATGCCCTTGAGCTGGTCGATCATCCGGCGCAGCTCGGACTCGTAGTTAGCGTGCGAGTTCGGCGCCTCGTCGATGGAGTCGACGGACGGCATGTCCTGCCAGACCATCAGGCCGAGCCGGTCGGCGTGGTAGAACCAGCGCGCGGGTTCGACCTTGATGTGCTTGCGGACCATGTTGAACCCCAGCGCCTTCTGGCGTTCGAGGTCGAAGCGCAGCGCCTCGTCGGTCGGCGCGGTGTAGATGCCGTCCGGCCAGTAGCCCTGGTCCAGGGTGCCGCTCTGGAAGACGAACTTCCCGTTCAGCAACGGCCGCATGACGCCGCCGACCATCGCCTTGCCGAGCGAGCGCATGCCGAAGTAGCCCGTCACGACGTCCCCGCCGGCCAGCGTCACGCGCAGGTCGTAGAGGAACGGGTCGTCGGGCGACCACAGCCGGGCGTTCGGCACCGGCACCCGCAGCGCGCTACCGGTCGTGCCGGTCTGCCGGCCGACGACCTGCCCGCCGCTGAGCACCTCGGCGGTGACGGCCTGGCCCGCGGTGCCCTGCACGACCAGGTCGAGCGCGCCCGCACCGACGTTCGGGGTGGTGTCGAGACGCGTGATGTTCGCCGCCCGCACCGGTTCCAGCCAGACCGTCTGCCAGATGCCGGACGCGGCGGTGTAGAAGATGCCGCTCGGGTTGCGGCGCTGCTTGCCGATCGGATAGCGGCTGCCGTCCACCGTCGAGGTGACGCCGACGACGATCTCGTTCGTGCCGGCCGTCAGCGCGGAGGTGATGTCGAACGAGAACGCGTCGAAGCCACCGGTGTGCGTGCCGACCTGCCTGCCGTTGACCCAGACCCGCGTCTCCCAGGTCACCGCGCCGAAGTTGAGCTTGACCTGACGACCGTTCCAAGTGGACGGAACGGTGAAGGTGCGGCGGTAGAACATGTTGTCCTCGTGCCGCTTGATTCCCGACAGGGCGGACTCGATCGGGTACGGCACGAGGACGCCTTCGGCCAGCGGACGGCCGATCGGCGGGTTGGTGAGGTTCGGCGCTCCGGCGAACTCCCAGACACCGTTGAGGTTCTGCCACTCGGTTCGCACCAGCTGCGGTCGCGGGTACTCGGGCAGGGCGTTCGCCGGCGACACCTGGGAGGTCCAGGGTGTCGAGAGCGGAGGGACTTTCGGTACCCACTCCGCCGCGTGCGCCGGTGGTGTCAGGAAGGTCGCTGTGATCAGGATCGAGACCAACACGCCCAGGACGCGTCTGGTCATGGCTCTCCTATCTTCGCAGTATTCGTTGCAGGACGACGACGATGAGCAGGAAGACGCCGCTGACCACCGACTGGTAGTTGCTGTCGAGCGTGCCGATCTGGTTGATGACGTTCTGGATGACCTTGATCAGGCCGACGCCGATCACGGTGCCGAGGATCGTGCCCATGCCACCGGTCAGCAGGGTTCCGCCGATGACGACGACCGCGATGGCGTCCAGTTCGAGACCGACGCCGATGACCGTGACGCCCGACTGCAGATAGGCGGCGGTCAGGGCGCCGGCGAGACCCGCCAGAGTGCCGCTCATCGTGTAGACGAGGACCTTGGTCTTCGCGACGGGCACTCCCAGGAGGACCGCCGACTGCTCGGCGCCGCCCGTGGCGAACACGTTCTGGCCGAAGCTGGTGCGGTTCAGGACCATGCCGCCCAGGACGGCGAGCACGGCCGCGATGAAGATCGGGTAGCCGAAGCCGAAGACCGTGCCGCGGCCCAGTTCGACGAACGCGCTGTCCGCCGGGATCTGGTAGGTGTTGGCGCCCTCGTCGGTGATCGCCAGCAGGAGCCCGCGGGCGAACAGCAACGACGCCAGCGTGACGATGAACGGCGCCATGTTCGTGCGGGCGATCAGCAGGCCGTTGATCAGGCCGATCACCCCGCACAGCACCAGCGGCAGTGCCAGCGCCGCCAGGAACCCGTACTGCGAGCCCCAGGCCGCGAGCACGCCGCCGAGGGCGTAGAGCGAACCGACGGAGAGGTCGATGCCGCCCGTGATGATCACGAACGTCATGCCGATCGCGATCACCACGAGGAACGAGCCCTGCAGGGCGAGGTCGCGCAGGTTGTCGAGGCTGCCGAAGCGCGGGAAGACCAGCCAGGACACCGCGACCATCAGCACGAGCGCGACGGCCGCGCCCTGGCGTTGCAGGACCTTGGTCCTCGCGGCCGCCCTCGGCGCGGAGGGCGGGGTCGTGGTGGTGGTCATCGGCGCTCCCGTGCCACGTACACGGCCGCGATGATGATCGCGGCCTGGATCATCTGCGCGATCGAGTCCGGCAGGTTGTGCTTGATCAGGGTGGCCCGGACGAGCTGCATGAGGATCACGCCGAACACCGTGCCGAGCACGCGCACCTTGCCCCCTGTGAGCGGGGTGCCGCCGACGACCACCGCGGTGATCGCGGACAGCTCCATGAGCAGGCCCATGTCCGCCGGGTCGCTGGCGGCGAGCCGGGAGGTGGCCAGCACGCCGGCGATCGCCGCGAGCACCCCGGTGATCGCGTAGACGCCGATCAGCACCCGGTTGACCGGCAGGCCCGCGAGCGTGGCGGCCTTGCGGTTGCCGCCGATCGCGACGAGCTGGCGCCCGAACGTGGTGCGGTTCGTGAGGCCCGCGACGACGAGCGCCAGCAGCCCCGCGATCAGCACGCTGATCGGGATGCCGAGCACGTCACCGGTGCCGAGCTCCAGGAACGTCTCGTCGTGCAGCTGGACGAGTTGCCCGTCCGCGATGACCAGCGCGAGGCCGCGTCCGCCCACCAGCAACGCGAGCGTGGCGACGATCGGCTGGATGCCGACCTTGGCGACGAGGAAACCGTTGAACGCTCCCGCGAGCACGCCGACGACGAGCGCCATCGTGATGGCCATGAGCGGACCGGCGCCCAGGTAGAGCGGGATGATCGCGGCGGCCAGCGCCATCACCGCGCCGACGCTCAGGTCGACGCCCTCGGTGCCGATCACCAGTGCCATGCCGAGCGCGACGATCAGCACGGGCGCGGCCTGCACGAGCTGGGTCGTGAAGTTGCCCAGCGTCAGGAAGTTGGCCGTGAACAGGGCGTTGAACAGCAGCAGGACGCCCACGGCGACGTAGACACCGTTGTCCTGCAACCAGCGCGTCCGCGCGGCCGCGGTGCTAGCGGCTGTCCTGGTGGCTGCCTGCGTGGTTGGCTGAGTCATCCATCACCTCCGCCGCGATGGCCGCGAGCACGTGCTCACGGGTGAGCTGGTCCCCTTCGAGTTCGCCCGCGACCGAACCGTCGCGCAGCACGACGAGCCGGTCCGCGCCGTCGAGCAGTTCGTCCAGTTCGGAGCTGATCAGCAGCACCGCCAGGCCTTCCCGCGCGAGTTCGTCGATCAGCGCCTGCACCTCGGCCTTGGCGCCGACGTCGATGCCGCGCGTCGGTTCGTCGAGGAGCAGGATCCTGGGTTCCGTGCACAACCACCTGGCCAGCAACACCTTCTGCTGGTTGCCGCCGGACAGTTCCGCGACCTTCTGCTCCGGGCTGGACACCTTGATGCGCAGGCGTTGGATGAACGTGTCCACGATCCGGTCCTGCCTGGACCGGCTGGTCACCCCGAACCGGCTGAGCCGCGGCAGCGCGGCCAGCACGATGTTCTCGCGCACGGACAGGTTCGGGATGATCCCCTCGGTCTTGCGGTCCTCAGCGAGCATGCTGATGCCCGCCTTCATCGACGCCTTCACGGTGTGCGGCACCGGCTTGCCGGCGACGAGCACCGTGCCGCCGTCGAGCGGAAGCGCACCGATGATCGCCTTCGCGGTCTCGGTGCGGCCCGATCCGAGCAGGCCGGCGAGGCCGACGACCTCACCGGGCCGGATCGACACGCTGACGCCGCCGATGCGCGGCTTGCTCACGAGGTCGACGGCCTCCAGCACCGGCTGCGTGTCGGCGTGGTGGCCCTCGCCGAACGCCGTGGTGCCGTGCTTCTCGATCTCCTTGACCGATCTGCCGAGCATCAGCGAGACCAGTTCGATGCGCGGAAGTTCTTTGAGAGGACCGCTGTGAACGTTCACCCCGTCCCGCAGGACCGTGACGGTGTCGCAGATCCGGTACAGCTCGTCCATGCGGTGGCTGACGTAGATGATCGCGATGCCCGCTTCGTGGAGCTTCCGCACGACGCCGAGCAGCGTCTCGACCTCGCGCGGTTCCAGCGACGACGTGGGCTCGTCCATGATCACGACGTCCGCGTCGGCCTCGACCGCCCTGGCGAGCGCCACCATCTGCTGCTCGCCGACCGCGAGCGTCCCGAGTGGACTGCTGACGTCCGCCGTGATGCCGTAGCCCCGCAGCAGTTCCGCCGCGTCGGCGTCGCGGCGGGCGCGGTCGATCAGGCCGAACCGGGTGCGCGGCTCGCGGCCGAGGAACAGGTTGGCGGACACGCTCATCAGCGGAACGAGGTTCACCTCCTGGTAGATCGTGGAGATGTGCCCGTTGCGGGTGATGGAACCGGCATCCGGGGTGTGGATGCCGGTCAGCACCTTGATCAGCGTCGACTTGCCGGCGCCGTTCTCCCCGACCAGCGCGTGGATCTCGCCGCGCTGGAGCGTGAAGTCCACGTCGGCGAGTGCCCGGACGCCGGCGAACGTCTTCGTCACGCCGGCGACCTCGATCACCGGATCAGTAGGCATTGCCGAGCTTCTGCGCCGCGTTCGCCGAGTCGTACTCGTCGTCGGAGATCACGATGTTCTGCGGGATCTCGTCGCCCTTGCCGAACTTCTCCAGCGTGTCGAACGCGAGCGGGCCGAAGCGCGGGTTGGACTCGACCACGGCGGTGTAGCTGCCGTCCGCGATGAGCTGCACGGCGTTGCGCGTGCCGTCGACGGAGACGATCTTGACGTCCTTGCCCGGCTGCTTGCCGGCGGCCTTGAGAGCGGTGACGGCGCCGATGCCCATCTCGTCGTTCTCGGCGTAGACGGCGGTGATGTCCGGGTTGCTCTGGATCAGCTGCTCCATCACGGCCTGGCCCTTGGACCTGTCGAACTCGCCGGTCTGCTCGGCGACGACGGTGAGGCCGGGGGTGCCGGCGATGCCGTCCTTGAAGCCCTTGGTCCGGTCGACCGTGACGTTGTTGCCCGAGGCGCCGAGCAGGATCGCGACCTTGCCGGTGCCGCCGGTCGCCTTGATCATCTGCTGGGCGGCGCGCTTGCCCTGTTCGACGAAGTCGGAGCCGATGAACGTGAGGTAGTCGGTGCAGGGCTTCGACGTCACCTTGCGGTCGATCGTGATGACCGGGACCTGCTTGGCCTTGGCCGCGTCGAACGCGGGCTGCAGGCCGTCGGAGTTGAGCGGCGCCACGATCAGCAGCTTCGCCCCGCGGTCGATCAGCGACTTGATGTCGCTGATCTGCTTGTTCAGGTCGCTCTGCGCGTTCGTGTAGAGCAGTTCGGCTCCCCGCTTCGCGGCCTCGTCCCTGATCGACTGCGTCTCCGCGGTGCGGAACGGGTTGGCCTCCTTCTCCGACTGGGAGAAGCCCACCATCGCGCCCTTGACGTCGACCTGCGGATATCCGGTCGTGGACCGCGTGCAACCGGGGCCCGTGCTCTGGTTCTGCGCGGCACTCGCGGCGGGCCCGCCGGTGGTGGGGCCCTGTTGGCCCTCTCTGGCGGTACAACCCGTCACGAGCAAGGCGGCGGCTGCGATGAGCAGGATGCGAGACATCTTTGGCTCCTACACCGGGACTGTGCGTGGACGCGCTCTCAGGCGCTAGATTTGCATCGTTGTTCCAACGTTGTAAAGACTGAGCACTTCCCGGTACTTTTCCCGGTACTTCTTCTGGAGGCTGTGTTGGCCACGCTCAAGGACGTCGCTCGGCTGGCGGGCGTCTCGGTCAAGACCGTGTCGAACGTGGTCAACGGCTACTCGTTCGTGAAACCGGACAACCGCCGCCGCGTCGAGGAGGCGCTGGAGGCGACCGGGTACCGCCCGAACCTCGGCGCCCGCAACCTGCGCCGCGGCCGCACCGGCTTCATCGCCCTCGTCCTGCCCGAGCTCTCGATCCCGTACTTCGCCGAGCTCGCCGGCCTCGTCATCGCCGCCGCCCAGGACCACGAGTGGAACGTGCTCATCGAGCAGACGTTCGGCACCCTGGCCGGCGAACGTTCGGCGCTGGCGTCCCTGGGCCCGCACCTGGTCGACGCCGCGATCCTCAGCCCGGAAGCCCTGCAGGTGGACGACTTCCAGCTGCCCGTCCCCGCCGTCCTGCTGGGCGAGCACGCCGTCGACGTCCCGATCTCCCGCGTGGGCATCGACAACGTGGCCGCCGCCCAGGCCGCCGTCCGCCACCTGATCTCGCTGGGCCACCAGCGCATCGCCGCCATCGGCGCCCACCCCCACCGAGGCACCGCCGCCCTGCGCCTGGAAGGCTACCGCCGGGCCCTGGCCGAAGCCTCACTCCCGTTCGTCGACGAACTCGTCGTCCCCGCGCTGAACTACCACCGAGCGGACGGCGCCGCCGCGATGAGGGCGCTGCTGGACCTGCGCACCCCGCCGGACGCAGTGTTCTGCTTCAACGACCTCCTGGCCATCGGCGCCATGCGAGCGGCGGGCGAACGTTTCGTGCGCGTCCCCCAGGACCTCGCCGTCGTGGGCTTCGACAACAACGAGGAAAGCGTTTACAGCTCTCCGTCGCTCACGTCCGTCGCCCCCGACAAGGCCGCCATCGCCCAGGCCGCGGTCGACCTGCTGCACCGGCGCGTCGAGTCCGGCGACGCCCTCGAGAACGTCGAGACGCCGTTCTCCTTGCAGGTGAGGGAAAGTACCGTGGCGCGATGACGGTGACCTTCGGCCCGGACCACATCGTTTTGGTGTACCGGTGGGCGATGGAGATCGCGGACTACGGGCGCGCGAAGGCGTCGTAGGTGCGCTGGTCGAACAGCACGAACCGGATCAGCTCGATCGGCGCGTTTTGAGTCTGGACGTCCTCGACGGCGGCGCGGGCGATCCGGGCGGCGTCCTCGACGGGCCAGCGGTAGATGCCGGTGGAGATCGCGGGGAACGCGATGGTGCATGCCTGGAGTTCGGCCGCCACGCGCAGGGCGTTGCGGTGGCAGTCGGTCAGGAGCTGCGAACGGTCCTCGGTGGCCGACCAGACCGGGCCGACGGTGTGCACGACCCACTTCGCGCGCAGCCGGCCCGCCGTGGTGGCCACGGCCTGGCCCGTCTTGAGGCCGCCGCCGTAATGGCCGGCGCGCAGGTCGCGGCAGGCGGCGAGGATCTCCGGGCCGCCCTTGCGGTGGATCGCGCCGTCCACTCCTCCGCCGCCCAGGAGGGAGGAGTTGGCGGCGTTGACGATCACGTCGACTTCCTGGTCGGTGATGTCGCCGAGGACGTACTCGATGGTGGCCACGTCCCCGATTGGATCACGACAACGGACAGGTCGCCACGTCAGCCGGCCGGGGCAAAGTCGCCGACCGAGGCGGCTCCACCCCGTCCAACCACCCCTCCAAAGCCACGAACGCAGCCCGATGGCAAGGCGCAAGGGGCCGCAACCGATCCGGATAGGCATCCACGAGCCCATCCACGTGCGTCCCCTGCTCCACCCGGTAGTACCGGTGCAACCGATCAGGCGTCATCCCCGCGTACACGTCCGAATCCTGGCTGATGGGCAGCAACACGTCGTAAGTCCCATGCACAGTCAGCAACGGCCGCTTGACCTTCCCGGTCAACGCGACCCGGGACACCGCAGGCCCGGCAACACGCCGCCGAGAGGCATACGAGTAGTCAGCGTCGCAAGACGGCGTACCGGAAGCGCAGAAGGGCACACCAGCGTCCAGGTCCCCGTCAAAGCCGGGATCGAACTCCTCGCGGTAGATGCGCTGCGTCAGGTCCCAGTAGTAGCGGTAGTGGTAGTCCCACAGGAACTCCGTACCGGCCGGGAAGCCCGCCGCGATCATCGCCTCGTGCGCGCCCGGTTCGCCTGCCAGGTAGGCCGGGTAGGCGCGCAGGACGGGTGGCAGGAACGTCAGGGGGTTCGGGCCCTTGACCGTCCACAGTGTTCCCTCCCAGTCGACGCCGCCGTCGTAGAGGTGCGGGCGGTTCTCCAGCTGCCAGCGGACCAGGTAGCCGCCGTTGGAGATGCCGGTGGCGATGGTCCGGCGTGGGGTTCGGCCGTAGCGTTGGGAGACAACGGACTTCGCCGCGATGGTGAGCTGGGTGAAGCGGTGGTTCCACTCCTCCATCGCGCGGCCGTCGCGGTAGAACTGGGCTCCGGTGTTGCCCTTGTCGGTGGAGGCGAAGGCGTAGCCGCGGGAGAGCACCCAGTCGGAGATCGCGCGGTCGTTGGCGTACTGCTCGCGGACGCCCGGGGCGCCCGTGACCACCAGGCCGCCGTTCCAGCGGTCGGGCAGTCTGACCACGAACTGGGAGTCTTGGCCGCCGTGGTTGGTGTTGGTGCGCGAGGTGTCCGGGAAGTGGCCGTCGATCTGGATGCCCGGGACGGCGGACGGGACGGGCAGGGCGGTGCTCGTGAGGCCCGCCCAGTCGGCCGGGTCGGTGTGGCCGGTGGCGACCAGGCCGGTCGTGGTGAGGTCGGTGAGGTGGGCGAGTCGCTGGTGTTCGGCGCCGGGGACCGTCATCGCGGAGGTCGGCGGGGTCAGCGCGAGCACCAGTACCAGCGGGAGCAACATAGCTGGTCAAGCTAGTTGTGGCCGCCCGGCGGCGACATGGTTGTCTCCCACACAAGGCCCGCTTTGAAGGTGGTGAAGCCGAACAGGTCGAGCACTCGGCGGACCTGGGGCTGGGTGCGGTGCACGGTGAACGACTTGCCGTTGTGGTGGGCCGCGCAGAGCAGGAGCAGCAGTGTGCGCAGGCCGCCCGCGGACAGGAACGTCACCTCGGCCAAGTCGACCGCGACGTGGTCGGTGACGGTGTCGGCGATGCCGGGCAGCACGGCGGCGAAGAACAGGTTGCAGTTGGTCATGTCCATCTCGCCCTGGCAAGTGGCCACGAAGCGGGTGCCGGAACGTTCCGTCCGCACGGTGAACGGGCTGATCTCGCAGGCGGTCATGAACCACTGCACCGCACCGCGAGCACGGACGATAGCAGCGGAAACGAAGCCCGCGACCGGAAAACGAAGCGCCTCAACCTGACCGCAGGGTCTTCGACGGCGAGACGTCGTACGCGGTGCGGTAGTGGGCGGCGAAGACACTCGGACGGGCGTAACCCCACCGGGCCGCGATCTCGGTGACAGAACCGTTGCCCGCTCTCAGGTCCTCATGGGCGCACGATAGACGCACACCCCGGAGGTAGGCCATCGGTGTCGTGGCGAGATGACGGCGGAACGCGAGCTGCAACGCCCGGATCGACACACGAGCCGCACACGCTATGTCCGCGGCGGAGATGGCCGCCGCGGCGTTGTCCTCGATGAACCTGATCGCACGGCGCAGGCTTCTCGGGTGCGAGTCACGCCGGTCGACGAACGTCGGCGCGGCGTGTGCGGTGTTCGGGAAAGTGGCGAGGGTGGTCGCCACCAGCAGGCGAGTCGCGTTCGCCGTCACCAGTGGGTTGTCGTCGAAGTGCGGCAGCACCTCGTCACGCAGATGCACGCAGGTGGACCACCACACTGCCGCGGCCTGGGCCGAGGCCGGCCGGTACCCGGTGAACCGAACACCGTCGGCCACCTCGTCGATCACCGAACGGGTCAGCGTGACCGTCGACACGCACGGGTCGCGGGTCGCCCCGACGTAGGAGCTTTCCGGCTGTGCGGTCAGGAACACGTCACCGGGCATCCAGAAGCGGTCCTCACCGTCCGAACGGTAGGAGACCATTCCGGCGCCCGTGTGCCCGAACACGAAGTTGTTCATCGGGTCGACACTGACTTCCACCGCGATGCGCCCGCGCATCTCGCCGAACCGGAGCTGCCTGTACGTCCACGACGACATCCACATGTGAGGGTGCTTGATTCCGGCGTTGAGACGCATCTGGCCGTAAGCCGCGTTCAACACCTCGTGCACCGCGTCCAAGTCCGCCACTTCGACGACCTGTTCCACGTGCTGCACTTTCCTCGTCCGCCCAGTCGGTGTCCATCGCCAAGACGGTTGCTTCCACTCACCCGGTGGGAGGTGGAAGCAACCATCACTCGGCTAGACCTTGACGAGCGAGGCCAGCGCGGCCTGTCCCTGCTGGTTCGGGTGGAACACGGCCTCCGGCCCTTCCTGACCCGGTGCCAGCGCGTCGAATCCACGCAGGAACGGGGTGCCCGACTCGCACAGCGCGTGGCCTTCGAACGTGCCGGGGCGGGAGAACGGGCTGGCGTAGGTGACGTTGACGCCCTTGTACGCCGCGCCGGCCACGGCGGAGCGGAGGGTGGCGTCGATGCCGTCGGCCACCTGGTTGCCCTGGCTGCGTTCCGCGGTGGTCAGGACGCCCTCGCCGCAGATCGGGTCGAGCACGGCGCCGGGCGGGTTGTCCGAAGCGGACACCTGGCGGCCGTAGCCCACGACGACCACTCGCGCGTACGGGCTGCGCTTGCGGATCTCCGTGAGCAGGGCGGTGACGTTCCTGCCCATCTGCGGCAGCCTGGCCAGGATCGCCTCGGTCGGGGCGCCCGTGCAGTCCGCCTGGATGCAGATGCCGCCGTACGTCGCGTAGTCGATGTCGTTGGTGCCGACGGTGAGCAGCACCAGGCCGGTGCCGCGCCGCAGGGCGTCCAGCTGGGCCGGACGGTCCTTGAACGGACGGGAGAGGTCCGCGGTGGCGGCACCGCTGCAGCTCACGTTGGTGAACGAGCCGAGCCTGCCGGCCGCGCGCAGGCCGGCGGCCACCTGTTCGCCGTAGGAGTTGTTGCTGCGCCAGCAGTTGCCGGCGGTTCCGTCCTGGTAGGACCCCGCGCCGGTGCCGGAGGCGTACGAGTCACCGAGCACCACGAGCGAGGTGGAGCGGGTCGCGTTGGCGGTGGGAGCGATCCCAAGAGCGGCCAGAACCGCTGTGAGGACGACGATCGTTCTTTTCACATGACCCCCGATGTCGATGCGATTGCACCGCCATGGTGCCCGAACCACCACGTCGTGTGCCGCCGAACGAGATACCGCGACATCTTCAGCCGGCAGAGGCCAGCACGTCCGCGATCTCCTTCAGCAGCGGCGTCTTGCGGTCGTTGGGCAGGAACGAGGCCAGTACCGCGTTTTCGGCCAGCTTCGCGACGTCCGCGCGTCCCAGGTCGAGCGCGGTCGCCACCGCCAGGTACTCGCCTTCCAGCGTCGCGCCGAAGAACGGCGGGTCGTCGGTGTTCAGCGTGACCACCACTCCCGCGTCGAGCATCTGCCGCACGGGATGCGTCTCGATCGACGTCACCTGCCGCGTGCGGACGTTGGACGTCGGGCACACCTCCAGCGGAATCCCCTTCAGCGCCAGGTGTTCCAGCAACGCCGGATCCTGGTGGCAGCTCGTGCCGTGGCCGATGCGCTCGGCACGGAGGTCGCGCACCGCCGACCAGACGGTCTCCGGGCCGGTGGTCTCCCCCGCGTGCGGCACGCTGTGCAGGCCCGCTTCCCTTGCCGCGTCGAAGAAAGGTGCGAACTGGGCGCGGCCGACGCTTTCCTCCGGCCCGCCGAGCCCGAAGGAGACGAGGCCGTCGGGGCGTTCGGACAGCGCGAACGCCAGCGTCTCCCGGCCGGCGACCAGGCCCTTCTCGCCCGGGATGTCGAAGCACCAGGCCAGTTCGACGCCCAGTGCCGCGGCTTCCGCGCGACCGGACTCGAGTCCCGCGAGGAGCTCGTCGCCGGACATGCCGTCCGTCAGGTGGTTGTGCGGCGTCACGGTGACCTCGGCGTACCTGACGTTCTGCCGCGCCAGTTCACGCGCCAGGCCGACGACGAGGGTGTGGATGTCGGCGCGGCCCTTCACCATCGACTGGACCGCCCAGAACACCTTCAGGAAGTGGTCGAAGTCGCGGAACGCGTAGAAGCGCTCCAGTTCGGCGCGGTCGGCGGGCACGCCGGCCTCGGGGTGGCGCCGGGCGAGTTCCAGGACGGTGCCGGGACCGGCCGAGCCGACGAGGTGGACGTGCAGTTCGACCTTGGGCAGTGCGTGGATGAACGAACGCATGGCAAAGCTCCCCGTGCGAGGCGAAGGTGAGGAAGGTGGCGGAGGAACGGGACGACTCAGGGAGCGAGGTCGCCGCGTTCGGTGTCAGCGCCGTAGAGCGGCAGCTTGAAGTCCGGCACGACCCCCAAGCTAGCAGCACCGGCGCAAATGCGGTGGCGGCACTTCCGTCCCGGTTGCACGATGTGGCGTGTGACCGGCGAGGACGTGCTTGGAATCTTGGCGGCGTTGCGGGACTTCGACATCTGCGTGGGCGGTGGCTGGGGCGTCGACGCGCTGGCCGGCGAGCAGACCCGGCCGCACGCCGATCTCGACCTCATGCACCGCGAGCAGCAGGAATCACAGGTCGTCGCCGCACTCGCCGCACGCGGGTTCGCGGAAACCCTGTCGTGGCGGCCGGTGCGGTTCGTGCTCACCGATCCCGGCGGGCGCGAGATCGACCTGCACCCGTTGCGGTTCGCGGAGGACGGCAGCGCCGAGCAGTCCTCACCGACGCCCGGCGAGCCGTTCCGGTACCCGGCGGAGTGCTTCGTCACCGGCACGATCCTCGGGACGGCGGTGCGCTGCCTGTCGGCCGAGCAGCAGCTGTTCTTCCACCAGGGTTACGAACCGCGGGAGAAGGACCTGCACGACCTGGCGTTGCTGCGCTCACTTCCGGGGCGGAAACTCGGTGGCGCTGAGGGCTAGCGTGGGGTGGGTGAAGGGATTCAATCCGAGTTTCAGTCCCGAAACGGCCAAGAACTACGACAACTCACCCCGCGGCGACGAGGCCGAGACGGTTCGCTTCCTGGCGGCGTTCGGCACGAGCGCCCTGGAGTTCGCGATCGGCACGGGCCGCATCGCGTTGCCCCTGAAGGAATCCGGCGTCGAGGTGGACGGCGTCGAGCTCTCCCCCGACATGGTCGCGCGCATGCGGGAGAAACCCGGCGGCGACGAGATCGACGTGGTCATGGGCGACATGTCCGAAGTCGGCACCGGCCGCACGTATCCGTTGGTGTACCTGGTCTACAACACGATCACGAACCTGCTCACCCAGGACGACCAGGTGCGGTGCTTCGAGAACGCCGCGCGCCACCTCACCGCGGACGGCGTGTTCGTGGTCGAGTCCGGTGTGCCGAGCTGGGCCGCGCGGCAACGCCACCAGTTCATCGACGTGGAGGCCGTCGAGGTGGACCACGTCGAGCTGGACGTCAACCGCTACGACCCGGTCACCGAGCTGCTCGACGAGAACCACGTGCACATCGGGGCGGACGGCATCCGGTTCGGCGCGATCCGGCAGCGGCTGTCCTACCCGTCCGAGTTCGACCTCATGGCGCGGATCGCGGGGCTGCGGCTGCGCGAACGGCACGGCGGCTGGAACGGCGAACCGTTCGTCGCGGACAGCAATCGGCACGTGAGTGTGTATGAGAGAGCCGCGTGACGTACTGCGTCAGGAGTTGAACGCTTCCAGCGCCTCGGCCTTGATCTGGTCGAACTGGGCGGCCATCGCCTCGGACAGGGCCTGGGCGCCGGACAGCGGGCGCACCATGACGGTGAACTCGTCGATCAGCCCGTTCTCGTCGAGGTGCAGGAAGTCGCAGCCCTGGATCTCCTTGCCGCCGACTTCGGTCCGGAACACCAGCGCGTGGTTCGGGCCGTCGATGATCTCGCGCTCGTAGCGGAAGTTCTCGAACACCCGCAGCACGGCGCGCAGGATCGCCGCGGTGATCGGCTTGCCGGGGTACGGCGTGAACGCGACAGGGCTGGTGAACACGACGTTGTCGGCCAGGCAGGCCGCCATCGCCTCGGTGTCCCGTGCTTCGACCGCCTTGCGGAATGCGTTCACAGCGACACCCTCACATACTCAACTTGTTGACTAGGTCGATGCACCGTAACCTGCTGCTATGTCGCTGCGCAACGCCGTGATGGCCGCCCTGCTGGACGGGGAGTCGTCCGGCTACGACCTGGCCAAGGCGTTCGATGCGTCGGTAGCGAATTTCTGGATCTGCACGCCGCAGCAGCTCTACCGGGAGCTGGACCGCATGGAGGCGGACGGGCTGATCGTCGCCAGGACGGTCGAGCAGGAACGCCGGCCGACCAAGCGCCTGTTCTCGCTCACCGAGCGGGGCCGCGAGGAGCTGACGGCGTTCACGGCCGGGCCGCACAAGCCCACCGCGATCCGCGACGAACTGCTGGTGGCCGTGCTGGCGGCCGATTCCGGTGACGTCGAGGGGGTCCTGGCCTCCATCCGCGAACGCAAGCAGTGGGCCGAGGCGAAGGTCGCGCGCTACGAACGGCTCAGGGCCAAGTTGCTCGACGGCCGTTCCGAAGAGGACTTCCTGGCCACCGCCGAACGGGTCGGGCCGTACCTGACGTTGTTGCGCGGCTTGTCGTTCGAGCGGGACAACGTGCGGTGGTGTGCCAGGAGCCTCACCGTGCTGGAGCGGCGTGGTGCCCGGCTCGACGCGCCGGGGTGAGGTTGAATCGGGTTCATGAACGGCATTTCGCTCTTGCAGGAGGCACTCAGCGCACCCGCGGCAGAGGCGCGCAACCGGTTCGCGGGGCGGCTCAACGGTTACCTCGACGGATCCGACGTCGTGCACGCCGTGCGGTTGCAGGGCTGGCTGGGGCTGGAGGTGCCCGGCCCCGGCTGCCACGTCGGCACGGGCAGCTGGGACTTCACCCGCTTCAAGGCGACCACGTCCCCGGTGACGTGCGGGCGCTGCCGTTCCGCCGGGCTGCTCACCAGCTCGTTCACCGGCGGCCCGCACCAGCAGACCCTGGACCTCGAAGGCATCTAGAGCACGGTGCGGTTGCGCAGCCCCATCCCCGTCAGCGCGGTCATGCCCAGGCGCTCGTAGTACGGACGCAACGCGTCGTCGCACGTGAGATCCACCGAGTACAGACGCGCGGCCTCGGCCACGACGCGCCGCATCAGCTCCGTGCCGATGCCCTGCCCCTGGAACTCCGGCCGCACCTCCAGCCACGGGATGAACGCGGTCAGCACGCCGTCGCTGATCATGTTCACGAAACCGACGACGTCGTCCCGCGAACGCGCGATCACCACGCGGTAGCTCCCGCGCAGCACGGCGAGGTGCTGGGCGGGTGACGGCGGTGCGGGCCAGCCCACGAAGAAGCCGGTGAGATCGGCCTCGGCCAGGTCGTCGAGATCGGTGCGGTAAGTGATCACCGCCGCATTGAACCGTTTCCGCGGAACATCCGTAGGGTGGTTTCTCCCAATTCGGCCGCTAAGCTGCTGGTCGTGACCCTGCCGACTGCTCCGCTGCGCCGTGCGCGCTGCGCCGCCGTCGGCGTCGTCAACGGGACGCTCGCGGTTCTCGCGCACTCCAGCGCGGACGGCCGCTTACCCGACGCCGGGCTGGTCCTCTCGCTGGTCGCGCTGCTCACGTGGGCGACGGCCGGGTTCGCCCGGCACGAGCTGACCTGGCGGAAGCTGCTCCTGCTGATCGGCGGCGGACAGCTCGCGATGCACGTCCTGGTGTCGCTCGCGGCGTTCCGGCACGCGCACGAAGCCGAACCGGCGCGCATGATCGCCTCGCACGTCGTGGCCACGGCACTGACGGTCGTCGTGCTCGCCGTCGCGGAACGGTCCGTCCTCGCGCTCGCCCGCGCCGTCACGGCCGCACTCCCCCGCAGGCTCGCCGTCCTGCCCGCCACCGCACCCCTGGTCGTCGCCACGCCTTCGCTCGCGCCGACCGCGATCGTCTTCCTGGACGCGCTGTCGTGGCGCGGTCCTCCGGCTGAACAGGTCTGAATCCCCTTCACAGGGCCGCTCACCGAGCGGTCCTGCCCCTGTTCACGCCCATCTGGGAGCACCATGACCACCACAGCCGCTCCGTCACGCACGTCGTTCGCGTGGCGGGGACTCTTCCTGCGCCTGCACTTCTACGCCGGCGTGCTCGTCGGCCCGTTCGTCCTGATCGCCGCGCTGACCGGCGTGCTCTACGCCCTGACACCGCAACTGGAGTCCTGGGTCTACTCCGATCAGCTGCGCGTTCCCGCGACCGCACAGCAGCTTCCGCTGTCCCAGCAGGTCGACGCCGCACTCGCGACCTCACCCCGGGGCTCGCTCGTCGCGGTCCGGCCCGCACCCGAACCCGGTGCCACGACCCGCGTCCTGTTCTCGGAGAAGGGCCTGGGCGAGTCCGAACGGCGGGCGGTCTTCGTCGACCCCGGCACCGGACGCGTCACCGGTGATCTCGTGGTCTACGGGTCGAGCGGCGTGCTGCCGCTGCGCACGGCGCTGGACCAGTTGCACCGCAACCTGATGCTCGGCGAACCCGGTCGCCTCTACAGCGAACTCGCCGCCTCGTGGCTGTGGGTCGTCGCGCTGGGCGGGCTGGTCCTGTGGGTCTCCCGGGCACGTAACAGCAAGCGCATCCGGACGCACGGGCTGATCGGCGTGTGGGTGCTCGCCGGCGCGTTGTTCCTGTCCGCCACCGGTCTCACGTGGTCGGCCTACGCGGGCGAGAACGTCGCCGTGCTGCGCACGGCGGTCGGCTGGTCCACGCCGACGCTGAAGATGCCCGGCGCCGGCGAGAGCCACGGCGACCACGGTTCGAGCACCTCGTCCGCCGGTGGGCACGCCGAGATCGACGACGTGTTCCGCGCCGCGAAGCTGTCCGGCATCGACGCGAAGGCGGTCGAGATCGGCCTGCCCGCCACCCCCGGCGGCGCCTGGAAGGTCGCCGAGATCGAGAAGGGCCTGCCCACCCAGAACGACTCCGTCGCGGTGCACGGCGGCGAGGTGGTCAGCGCGCTGGAGTTCGCCGACTTCCCGCTGGGCGCGAAGCTGACCAGGTGGGGCATCGACGCGCACATGGGTGTGTTGTTCGGCTGGCCCAACCAGCTGCTGCTGTTGCTCATCGGCGGCGGACTGGTCGCTTCGGTCGTGCTCGGCTACCGCATGTGGTGGAAGCGCAGGCCCACGAACGGCTTCGGCCGCCCGACCCCGCGAGGTCAGTGGCGCAAGGCCCCGCGCGGAGCGTTGATCGGACTCGGCCTCGGCGCGTTGCTCGTGGGGTGGTTCGTGCCGCTGCTCGGGGTCAGCCTGGTGGTCTTCCTGGCCGTCGACGCACTGCTCGGCAGGCGGGCGAAAGCGGCGGCGTCCTGATCGTCCACTGTGGACAGGGCTTGCCTGATCAGGACATTTACGGCATATTAACGGGTCAGGTGAGCCGGGAAGTCTGGTCGGCCCGCACGTCACACGAGGTGGCGGCGGCGAGCTGACGAGGGGCGCCCAGATGACGCTCATTCCTCACGCCATCCCTCTGATCAACGATCCCCAGGTCGTCCACGCACTCGCTGCCCGGTGGCGGCGCACCAGGACACTGCTGCTGCTCTCGGCCGGTGTCCTGCCCGTCGCCATCGGCATCGTGTGCGTCGTGCTCGCCGGGATGACCTCGGCCGGGCAGCGCGTCATGCCGTGGTGGTCGGCGATTCCGGCCGTCGCCGCGGCGGCGTGCGCGTGGGCGTTGCTGACCTGGTTGCGGCGCAACGGGTTGAGCGATCCGCACTCGTGGCTGCCCGCCACCACCCTGATGACGGGCGCGCAGCTCGTGCTCGGTGTGCTGCCGGGTTCGGGCATCGCGTTGCGGCTCAGCCCCGGCGCGGCGATCGCGGTGAAGGCGTTGTGCGCGGCCGGGGTGCTCGGCGCCGGATCCGCCAGCGCACTCGCCCGCCTGGCCCACCGCTCGCTGCTCTCGGCTCCCGTCCTCGAACTCGGGTCGACGGCGTTCCCGCTCGTGCTGGACGGCAGTGGCGCACGCGTGGTGATCGGCACGGATCGTGTCGACTGGACGACACGCACGGGTGCGCGGGTCGACGCCGGGCTCTCGTTCGCCCGCATCCTCCGCGTGACAGCGCATTCGCACGCGATCACACTGCACACCGCGTCCGGCTCGTGGACGGTGCCCGTGGCGGATCCGGCGACCGCGCAGGCGTTGCTGCGCCGCCGGATCACCTGGTGGGAGGAGCGCCGTGACGCGGCCGCCGAACGCGAGCAGCGCCGCTACCTCGACCTGGTCGGGCTGCTCGCGGCCGTCAGCGGAGAGGCCACCCGCGGCGGCATCAGTGTCTCGGTCGACTCGAACGGCCTCACGACGGGCATCACGCTGAGCCCCGAGGTGCGCGAGCTCGAACCCGAAGTGCTCGCGGCGCAGCTGATGGCGTGCGTGCAGAAGGCACGGGCGGACGCGCGCAGGCAGGTCCAGGACCTGGTGCTCGACCACGCGGATGACCAGTTGGTGAAAGCCAGCCACTAGTCGGTTGTCCCGGAGATGTCGTCCTGCCTACGTTCGCCCGGACAACTTCGGGAGATGGGGGACGACTTGCGCAGACGTGACTTCTTCGCAGCGGCGGTCGGCGTGGCCGCTGTCGTGGCCAATCCCGCGAGCGCGCTCGCGGCAGGCGAGCAGCGGCCGGGCGCGTCGCACCTGCCGGACCTCGACCTCGGCGACTTCCCCGTCGTGGCGAGGGTCCGTGCTCGCAAGGCGCTGGAGCACCTCAAGGTCCTGAGCGACGAGATCGGGCCGCGCATCGGCGGCACCGCGTCGGAGCACCGGGCGCGCGACTACCTCGTCCGCGAACTGAAGGCGCTGCGGTACCAGGTGACGACGCAGCCGTTCACCGTGCCGGACAAGTACCTCGCCGACGTCAACGGCGGGTGGCAGGCCGGCGCCTCGCGCTTCGGCTCCCTCGGCGTCACCGTCAAGGCCCCGTTCGTCGAGGTCACCGACGGCGCGTTGCCCGATCTCACCGGCAAGATCGCGTTCTACGTCAACGCTCCCGCCGGCTCCGCGCCGACGCACGCGGCGATCGAACGCGGTGCGGTGGCGGTGATTCTCGGCCGGATCTCCGCGACGGCGAACAAGTCGAGCGCCTTCTCCCCCACGCTCGACCGCAACGTCACCGTGCCGGTCATCGGCCTCGCCCAGGTGCACACCGAGAAGCTGCGCGCGCAGGGCTCCGGCGAGCTCACGATCAGCACGATCCACCACCCGAACCTCACGTCCTACAACGTGATCGCGGACCGGCCGGCGACGTTCCCGTGGCGTGACAACGGGGTCGTGATGGTCACTGCGCACTACGACAGCGTGCCGGGCTCACCGGGCGCCAACGACGACGGCAGCGGCACGGTCCTGTGCCTCGAACTGGCCCGCGTGCTGCGATACCTGCCCACGCACAAGGCGCTGCGGTTCGCGTTGTGGGGTTCGGAGGAGCAGGGCCTGCTCGGGTCGCGGCACTACGTCTCCCAGCTCCCGCCGGAGGAGATCACGCGGATCAAGGGCGTGTTCCAGAACGACATGGTCGCCACCAGCCACGACCCCGCCACGGCGTACTGGCTGCTGTCCGTGGACGGCGCCGACAACGCCACGACGGCCGGGGTCCGCGCCGCGGCGCAGAGGCTCGGCTACGACCCGAGGGTGCACGGACCGGTGGCGCGCGGATCGAGCGACCACGTGCCGTTCCACGAGAAGGGCATGGCGTCGGCGAACTTCAGCTGGCGCGGCGAGGGCGGGCCGGCGCAGCTGGAGCCGATCTACCACACCCCGGAGGACACCATCCGCGACAACATCAGCCTGGAACGGCTGCAGGTGTCGCTGGAGCTGATCGGGTCGGCGGCGTACCGGCTCGCCACCCAGAAGTAGGCGGCTCACGTCCCCAGGCTGACGTCGAGGACCGTTTTGGCGAACGCCTGCGGCACGTTGTGCCCGATGCCGTCGAGGAGGCCTGGCCTGCAGCTCGCGCTCGAGCCCGTCGTAGCGGTGCTCGCCCTGCGCGAGCTGCAGGTTCGTCGACCCGTGCGGACCGGGGGTGTCAGAAGGTCCAGACCGCGCGCTTGCCCGGACCCACCACCAGCGTGGACGTGCCGAGCTTCTCGACGTGCCTCGCGACCATGTGGTTCAGCTCGAACTCGACGCGCTTGAGCCCGGTCTTCCCCGGCGGCGCCTCGTCGAACCGCATCGTCGTGCCGCCGCGGGTGGCGACGACCGCGCCGGGTTCGGTCCACAGCGAGAACCCGCCGGCCCGCAGCAGCGGCACGGTGTCCGCCAGGTCCGAGGCGGTGACGGCGAGGCGGATGAAGGTGATGTCGCGCATCACCCTGTCCTCGTACGCGTCCGGCAGGTACCGCTCCCGCGTCACGTCGCCGGGGAACCGCGCGGGTCCCACCTTGCTGCGCTGGTCGTTCAGGTACTCGTCGCGGTACTCCATGGCCCAGGCACCGAACTTCTGGTACTTCTCGATCAGGAACAGCGAGTCGAACCACGGCACCGGCTTGCCGTCGCCGAAGTCGCGGGTCTGCAGGAACTCGATCGGCTCCTGTCCCGCCGCGCGCAGCCGGGCGCCGAGCTTCTCGATGTCACCGTCGCGCTCGGTCGAGAGCCCCAGACCGGCGGACCCGAGCTGACCGTCCCGCCCCGGCACGTCGCCCAGCCCGAAGATCTCGAGGTAGGTCTCGCGGCCGCGCAGGTAGCGCCCCGTCCACACCTTGCCGTCCGCGCCGGTCGTCGTGCGCACCTCGAAGTCCGCGAACTCCCTGAGGTAGCGCGAGTGCTCGACCGCGTCCGCGGTGGCTCGGTCGAGCGTTCCCCATGCGTGGTTGTAGTACAACAACTGCCGTTCTCCTGCTTGTGCCGGTCCCACGCCCGACACAGCCAGAACCAAGGCCAAGATCATGCAGGACACCCGTCGGAGCACCATGTTCCGATCGTAAGACGGACCCGCTCAAGCCAGACTCAAGCCATCCGAAGGGGACCTCGTGTTCGACACCACAAGGTGGACGGTTCTCGCCCCGCTGCTGCAGGCCGCCACCGCCGGGCGCGACCTGCTGGACGACACGATCCGCAGACTCACCCCGGACGCCGTCGCCGCGGAGGTCCTGCGGGAGATCGGCGAGCACGACGTGCGCCTGGACCTGAACTTCGACGACCGCACCACCACTCACCTGTGCACGGACGCCGAAGTGGTGGTCACGCTCGACCTGGCCGACGCCGTCCGGGGCCTCTACGGCACCGACACCCGCCCGTGGCCGAGCCTCGCCGTCACCACCCCTGGCCGTGATCTCGACGAACGCGGGATCGGCGGGTGGTTCCAGGACCGCAAGGGCATCGCGCAGTCCGTCCAGGAGCTCCTGTCCGCGCTCAAGCCCGGCCACCGGGACCTGGGCGAGCTGGCCGTGGAGCACGGCTCGGACAAGTGGGGCGACCTGCACTGGTACACGCAGCACTACGAACGCCACTTCGCCCGCCTGCGCGACGAGCCCGTGCGGGTGCTGGAGATCGGCATCGGTGGCTACGACGACCCGGACCGCGGTGGCGGCTCGTTGCGGATGTGGCAGCGGTACTTCCGGCGCGGCCTCGTGCACGGCCTCGACATCGCGCGCAAGAACGTCGCCGGCCCGCGGATCATGACCGTGCTGGGCGACCAGTCCGACGCCGCGTTCCTCGACCGGCTGGGCCACGAGCTCGGACCGTTCGACGTGGTCATCGACGACGGCAGCCACCTCAACGAGCACGTGCGGACCTCGTTCCACGCGCTGTTCCCGCACGTCCGCGCGGGCGGGCTCTACGTCGTGGAGGACCTGCAGACCGCGTACTGGCCGAGCTGGGGCGGCCATCCCGAGGCGACCGCGAGCACGTCGATGGGGATGCTGAAGTCCTTTGTCGACGGCCTGAACCAGGCCGAGGTGCGGGATCCGCGTGGCGAGGGTTCCTACCTGGAGCGCAACATCAGCGGGATCTCGTTCCACCACAACATCGCGTTCGTCGAGAAAGGGCTGAACGCCGAGGAGGGCGGGCCTTCCTTCCTGCGCACCCTGGTCTAGCCGTCCGGCGGGAACGGACTGCCTGATCTTCAGGTTGTCGCACGGGTGCTGTTCAGGGCGTGAGCGGTTGGCCAGACGGTCATTTCCTCGCCGCCCAGACGGTGCGTTCGGTGCGCAGGGCCAGGTCGTCCCGGCGCAGCGCTTCTTCGAGGGCCTCCGGTTCGAGGAGCCGCCGCAGGACGATGCGGGCGTAGCGTTCCACGGCCTCGGACCGTTCGACGTGGACGGTGATCGTGCGGTCGCCCTCGACGGTGAACCCGGCTCCGGTCAGCATCGGGCCCCAGTCGGCGCCGCGGTGCGGCATGCGCTCGTCGTGGCCGTCCGGGCCGTGTTCGGGGAGGAACTGCGGCATGCCGGCCAGTTCGACCACGGCGAGCAGGCCGCCGGGGGCGAGCGTCTTGTGGAGCTGGGCGAGGGTGTGGCCCGGGTCGGCCATGTGGTGCAGGGACGCCGAGGCCCAGATCAGGTCGGGGGTGCCGAGGTCCGGCCAGTCCGAGTCGAGGTCGGCGACGACGGTGTGGATCCGGTCGGCCAGGCCCCGTTCGCCGGCTTGGGCGCGGAGGCGCTGGAGGTGCTCGACCGACGAGTCGACGGCGGTGACGTGGGCTTCGGGGAAGCGGGTCAGCAGGGCGAACGTGCCCGCGCCGGTGCCGGCGCCCAGGTCGACGATGTGGCGGGGGTTCGCGGTGGGGAGCCAGTCGATGATGGCGGCGGTGTGGTCGGCGAGGAGTTCGGCGTCGAGGTCGAGGACCTCCGCCTGGTCGCCACCGTCGTGCCCGTGCCCGTGCCCGTGCCCGTGGCCGTGACCATGTTCGTGCTCGTGCTCGTGCTCGTGCCCTTGGCCGTGGTGAGGTCCCTGACCGTGGTGAGGCGTGGCACCGTGGCCGCCCCCGTGGCCGTGGTGCTGCCCGTGGTCCGTTGCGTGCTCGCTCATAGGCCCAACGTAGGCCGACCATGCGTCAGATGCACGACACCTTGCGCAAAGAGCAAGACGATCGGCCTCCACGATGCCGCCCGCGCAAGGCCACGTCTTCTTGCCGGCGTTGTGGCCGCGACGTGCCTCCCGGTCGAAGATGTCGAGGATCTCGCACGGACCGCCCGCCGTGCCGATGGTGTGCAGCCCTGGGCGACCCGTGGCGCACGGATCCGTTTGCGCACGGGGCCGTCCACGCCGCGCACCTTCTCGCGTCATGCGCACGACTGCATGCATCTGCAGCAAGCGCCGCTCAGCGGTGTCCTTAATTCTCAGGCTTCGACGAGCAGGTCGAGCAGCTTCTGCGGCGGCTCGTCGCCGAACAGGCTCTGGACCATCTCCTCGGAGTCCGCGGCGGTGTGGGCGGCGCGCACGAACATCGCCTCCTCGTACTCGGCGAGCGCGGTCTCCACGTCCTTGGCGGCCAGCGCTTTGCCGAGCTCGGCGCCGTCCAGCATGGCCAGGTTGGCGCCCTCACCGTTGGGCGCCATGAGATGCGCGGCGTCGCCGACCAGGGTCACGCCCGGCACCCGGTCCCAGCGGTGCTCCGGCGGCAGGGCGTAGTGGGGGCGGAACACCGGCTCCGTGTCGGACTCGGTGATCAGTTTCGTGAGCTCCGGCGCCCAGCCCTCGAACTCCCCCGCGATCCGGCCGAGGTCGTCGAACCACTCCAGCGGACGGCTGAACTCCACGTAGGCGTGCAGCGTGCCGCCGCTCTCCCGGTGCGCGAAGATCCCCTTGCCCTGACCGGGGGCGAACATCGAGCCGCCACCGACCGCCTTCGCGACGTCCGGGTGCCGGGTGTCGGCGTCGTGGAGGTAGGTCTCGACGAACGACATGCCGGTGTACTCCGGCTTCGCGTCGCTGACCAGCGTCCGCACCCGCGACCACGCGCCGTCAGCGCCGACCAGCACGTCAGCGGTGACGGTGCTGCCGTCGGCGAACGTCACGGTCCTGCCCTCGACGCCGGTCACCTTGCGGCCCCAGCGCACGGTGCCCGCCGGCAGCGAGCCGAGCAGCATCTGACGCAGGTCGGCGCGCTGCACCTCGGGACGGCCACCCGTGCCGTCGTCGCCCTTCTCGAACAGCACGGCGCCGTCGGAGTCCAGCACCCGCATGGCCTGGCGGCCGGGCAGCACCAGGCGCTGGAACTCGTCCATCAGGCCCGCGGCCTCGACGGCGATCTGCCCGTTGTAGTCGTGGATGTCGAGCATGCCGCCCTGCGTCCGTGCCGACGGCGACTCCTCGGCCTCGTAGACGGTGGACGGGATGCCGTTGACGTGCAGCACACGGGCGAGCGTGAGGCCACCGAGTCCGGCACCGATGATCGTGACGTGCATGTAGAGCTCCCCTGGAGATCGTGCCGCCTCCCTGACGGCACGACCAGGTTCACCCGGCCCGCTGGCACGCTCCGCACACCTCGCTGACAGCGGCTGGCAGCCCCTGTCACGCACCAAGAACAACTCCTGATCTGTGCGCAGTAGCCTGACCGGCGTGAGCTACCGCTACGAGATCACCCAGGCAGTCGTGCGGCAGGGCATCATCGCGATCGTTCGCACCGCCGACACCTCCTCCGCCGTGCAGGCCGCCGTTCCGTTGCTGGACGCCGGAATCACGTCCCTCGAGCTGCCGCTGACGAACCCCGGTGCGCTGGAAGCGATCCGGCAGCTCCGCACGGACCACCCGTCAGCGGTGATCGGCGCCGGATCCGTGCTCGACGAGGCTTCCGCCGTCGCCGCGGTGCGCGCCGGGGCGCAGTTCCTGGTGGCCCCCGACCTGAACGTGTCGGTGATCCGGGCCGGGCACCGGTACGGAGCCGCTGTTCTGCCCGGGGCCGGGTCGGTGTCCGAGGTGGTGCAGGCTCTCGAGGCCGGGGCGGACGCGGTGAAGGTGTTCCCCGCGCCCACGCCCCAGTGGGTCAGGAACGTGCTCGCCGTGCTGCCTCACGCGCCGCTCGTGCCCACCGGAGGCGTCGCTCCCGCCGACGTTCCAGCATGGCTGGAGGCCGGAGCGGTGGCGTGCGGGATCGGTTCGGCCCTCGGCCGCGCGACGAGCGAGGAGATCAGGTCCCTGATCGATCTGATCTCCTGAGCGAGAAGCGGCGGCAGATCAGCTCTTGATCGATACGACACCTTCGGGTCACCACGGGCTGTTGTGAAAGACTTTCACGTCCGCCACCATCGGGCTTCATGCGCCTGATCACGCTCGCCGCCGCCGTCGCGCTGACGATCTCGGCCGCCCCCGCGGTCGCCGCTCCGGCCGCCCCCAAGATCGCCACCTACAACGTCTTCATGCTGTCGCGGAACCTGTACCCGAACTGGGGCCAGGTCGCCCGCGCCGACCTGATCGACAGCACCGGCGTGCTGAACGGCCAGGACGTCGTCGTGCTCAACGAGGTCTTCGACAACACCGCCTCGGACCGGCTGCTGGCGAACCTGCGCGACACCTACCCGCACCAGACGCCGGTGCTGGGCCGCAGCAAGGCCGGGTGGGACGTGACGAGCGGGAGGTACAGCGACTCGACGCCGGAGGACGGCGGTGTCGCGGTGCTGAGCCGGTGGCCGATCACCACGCGGGTGCAGCACGTCTACCGGGACGGCTGCGGCGCGGACTGGTTCTCCAACAAGGGGTTCGCGTACGTGCGGATCGAGGCGCCGACCGGGCCGCTGCACGTCGTCGGGACGCACATGCAGGCCGAGGACTCGGCCTGCACCAGCGCGCCGGGCGGGTTCCGGGCGAAGCAGCGGGCCGAGATCAGGGCGTTCCTGACGGCGCGGAACATTCCCACGGCCGAGCCCGTGTACGTGGCGGGTGACCTGAACGTGGTCAAGGCCGGCGACGAGTACCCGCGGATGGTGTCGGAACTGGGCGCGCAGACGCCCGAGGTGGGCGGGCACCCGTTCTCGTGGGACTGCGCGGACAACAGCGTCTGCCGCGACCAGTACGGGCCGGAGTACGCGTCCGAGCACCTCGACTACGTGCTGACGATCCAGGGACCGTTGCTGCGCAACGAGACGCGGCGCGTGAAGAGTCCTGAGTGGTCGATCTGGTCGTGGGGGCGCAAGTACACCTTCAACGACCTGTCCGACCACTACCCCGTGTTCGCGGGCTGAGATCGGGCGCGACCGTCAGGCCGAGCTCGGGCATGCCCAGCCAGTCCAGGGTGGCACCCGACTCGGCCAGCTCGATCCGCACGGCGTAGACGCTCAGCAGCAGGGCCTGCACCGAGTCCACGCCGTACGCGGCGCTGACGGCCTCGTCGCCGAGACCCACGATCTGATGCGGACACTCCCAGTCCCCGTTGCCGCTCAACGGGTCCGGGCGCGGGGCACCGAACCTGATCACCACCTCGAAGGGTGATCCGTCCGGTGCCCTGCCCTCGATCTGCCGTTCCGCGACGACGACTCCCAGGTCCATGTGGTTCAGGCTAGTGCGTTCACCAACCGCCGGGTCTGGACGACCGTCTTGCTGGAACCCTTGCGGGCGGCCACCTCCGCGAGACCGCCGACGGTGCCGCCCGGCTTGAGCCGCTGGGCCAGCTCGACCGCCAGCTCGACCAGGTCCGCGACCCTGTTGTGCGACCACGCCTTCGGCAGGGCGGTCGACAGCAGGTCCCACATCTGGGCTGCGGCACCGGAGCGTGCCGCGTCGCGTAGGCACGGCACCACGCGGTTCAGCGCGAGGTCGCCGCGTTCCAGCAGCAGGCCGACGACCTCGCCCAGTGCCCTCCCGTCGAGCTGGTCGCGGGCCGCGAGGATCAGCAACGCGTCGACGGCGTGGGCGCGGCCGACCGTCCCCTCGGCGCCGAGACCGTAGGCGAGCGCCAGGTGCGTGGCGGCACCGATCGGGCCGTCCGCCTCGGCGAGCGCGGGCAGCACCGGGCCGTCGTCGACCTTCGACTCCCGGCCGTTCGCGAGGATCGGCACGAGGAACGCGGCGACGACCTCCCGTTGCGCGGGCAGGACAGCGGGCCAGCACAGGAGCATGGCGCCCCAGCCGTTGTAGCTGAACCAGTATCGCTCCGGATCGGGCAGTCCGGGCGTGAGCGTCGCGAGCAGGCGCTTCTCCGGGGGCGGCGGGGTCCCGTACGCGTGGTGCTGCTTGCGCGTGCGTTCGACCAGTTCGGACGCCGGGTCGCTCGAGTCCCCGAGCCATTCGCGCAGCAGCTTGCCCGCGTTGCTCGTCAACGGCGCGAAGTCCTCCGGCCGGGTGTCTCGTGGCAGCCGGTGGTAGGCCTGCCGGAGGTCACGCGGCCACGGTTCCCAGTTCTCCGCCTCGGCCTTGGCGAGCCGTTCGAGCAGTGTGGCGGCGTCGAGCAGCCCACTCGTCACGGTCGGGGTCGACACCAGCGCCGGTCGCGGCGAGTCGACGATGCCCTTGGCGATCTCGTTGAGCCGCTTGGCGAGTTGCAGGCTCACCGAGCCCACTTCCGCCCGCCTGAGCTGCTTCATCCACGTCCTGGCGGCCTCCAGCACCGACTCGATCGGGCCGAGCGGTGCGGCGGTCTCGGACACGGCGCCGATGATCGAGACGAGCACCGACCAGCAGTCGCGCCGGGCGTGGTCGGGATAGGTCTCGTAGGCGCCGCGGTTCAGCACCCACGGGTGCTTCTCGAAGATCGGCGCGAACGCCCGGGCGATCGCTTCCTTGTCCTGCCAGGCGAAGCGGACCACCGCCTCGATGATCCGTTCGGCGCTCACCAGGTCGACCTGCCCCGCGTTGCGGCCGAACAGCCCGTGCACCTCGCCGGTCAGCTCGTCGAGCGTCGCGATCGGGTCCGGCCACGGGCTCGGCGTGAACGGTGCGAGCTCGACCGCCTCCTCCGCGACCGTCTCGGCGCCGAGCTGGGCGGCGAGATCGGGCGGCAGCTGCTCGGCCAGCGACAGCAGCTCGGTCCGGGTGGTGTCGCCGATCTTGGCCTGGTGCTTGGCGATCAGCTTGACGGCCTGGCCGCGCAGGTCGTCCGACTCGTGCGCGAACAGCTCCGCGGCGGTCAGCACGACTTCGTCCGGAGTGGACTTCGCGTGCTTGCCGAGCCACGTTAGCTGGGTGCGGATGAGCTTCTTCTCGGTGCGGCCGAAGACCCAGCGGCTCGCGTCGGCGAACAGGTCGAAGTCGAGCCTTCCCGCTTCGTCCAACGACTTCAGCCGGTCCTGCGCGAGCGTGGCGACCGTCGAACGCGAGTCGGGCAGCATCGCGACGTAGTCCCGTGCGTGCTCGGCGGTCTCGTCCAGTGTCACGTCCAGAGTCCTGTGCAGCGCGAGGAAACCCTCCATCTCCGAGGCGCTGCCACCTTGCTGGAGCCGGGCCAGGCAGCCGTCGAGGAGCATCCGCCGATCTGCCCGCTCGCACAGGAACTGCTGCCACTGCGGGGTGTTCGCGAAGATCGCCCCGCTGCCGACGACCTCCAGCATGCGCGGGATCAGCGCGTCGAAGGACGGACGCCAGTTGGTGTAGCCGCCGAAGTCCAGGAAGTGCAGCAGGAACCCGTCGGTGTCCGGCGGGGTGTCGCCGCAGAACTCCAGCACGATCCGCATCAGGTCGTGCCGGCTCGGCTCCCGGGCGGGAATCTTGGCGGCGACTCGCGTGACCAGGTCCGGCAGCCACGCGGGGTCGCGGTGCCGCAGCACGTCCAGGGCCTCGGCGATGCCGTTCTCCTGGCTCATGGGGTGCCACCAGATCTGGTAGCGCACGAGCCACGGCGTGAGCGTGGAGGCGTTCGGCAGCAACCCGATGCCCGCGATCTGCAACGCCGCGTGGTGTTCCCAGTTCCAGCCGGACGCCCGCCGTTTCTTATCGTACGCGACGAGATCGGCGGCGCGTTCCTTGCGTTCTTCGGCTGTGAGGCCCTTGAGCACCTCCCCGAGCGCGAGCAGCTGGTCCGATTCGATCAGAGCCTGGATCCTGTCGAAGCTCACGCGGTCCCTCCCAGTGCGCTCATCAGCCTCTTCGCCTGCACGACCGCCTTGCTCGATCCCTTGCGGGCAGCAACCTCCGCCAGTCCGCCGACGGTGCCGCCCGGCTGGAGCCGCTGGGCCAGTTCGACCGCGAGCTCGATCACGTCCGCCGCCCGGTTGTGGGTCCACAGTCGCGGAACGGCCGTGGTCAGGGCATTCCAGATCTGGCGTGCGGCACCGGAGCGCGCCGCGTCGCGCAGGCCGGGCACGACCCGGTTCATCACGAGGTCGCCGCAGTCGAGCAACCGTCCCAGGAATTCGCCGAGCGTGCTGCCGTCGAGCTGGTCGCGTGCGGCGAGGATCAGGACCGCGTCGACGGCGTGCGCGCGGTTGACGGTCAGTTCGGCCCCGAGTCCGTACGAGAGGGCGAGGTGCAGGGCGGGGCCCGCTGGGCCGTGGGCTTCGGCGAGCATCGGCAGGAGCGGGCCGTCGGCGCCCTTCGAGGCCGTCCGCGCCCGCAGGTGCGGAACGAGGTGGGCGGCGACGACCTCCCGCTGGGCGGGCAGCAGGGAAGGCCACCACTCCTTCATCGAGCCCCAGTCGTCGTGCTGGCGCAGGAACTGCTCCGGCTCTTCCAAGCCGGGGGTGACGGTCGCGTACAGGCCGGTCTCGCCCATGTAGGAGTCGTACCGCCAAGGGTGCCGGTAGGCGCGTTCGGCGATGGCGATCTCGGGGTCGGTCCTGTTCGCGAGCCAGTCGCGCACCTTCGCCCCTGCGTTGCTGGTCAGCGACGCGAACACGGCGGCGTCCGTGTCCCGTGGCAGGCGCTGGAGGGCCTGGCGCAGGTCGCGCTGCCACGGTTCCCAGCCCTCGGCCTCGGCCCTGGCCAGGCGGTCGGCCAGCGTCACCGGGTCGAGCAGGCCGGACATCTCGGTGGGTGTGGAGACCAGGGCCGGCTTCGGCAGGTGGACGAGGCCCCTCCCGATCTCGTACAGCCGCTTCGCCAGTTCGTCCCCGACCGCCCCGATGCCGTGCTCCGCCTTCCGGTTGCGAGCGAAGTCCAGGTCGGTGCTCACCTCGTGCTTCAGCGGGCGCGGCTTGTCGCGCGCGTCGAGAACCGCTCCGATGAGCTCGGAACGCGGGCTGTGCTGGGAGTGGTCGAACCACGGGGTGTTCTCGGAGAACGGCCGGATCGCCCGGCCGAGAGCTTCCCTGTCCTCCCAGGCGAACCGGACCACCGCCTCGATGATGCGTTCCGCTGTGGACGGTTCGACGTAGCTCGAGTTGCGGCCGAACGCGCTGAGCAACTCCGTGGTGAGTTCGTCGAGGGTGGCGATCGGGCTCGGGAACGGCCTGGGCTCGAACGCGGCCAGTTCCGGGGCTTGTTCCTGGGACGTGGTGCCGCCGATCTGTGCCGCCAGGTCGCCCGGCAGTTGCTCGGCCAAGGTGCGGATTTGAGCCTGCGTGGTGTCACCGGCGTTGCCGAGGTGCTTCGCGATCAGCTTGACCGCTTGGCCGCGCAGGTCGTCCGACTCGTGCGCGAACAGCTCCGCGGCGACCAGCACCACCTCGTCCGGGTTCGCCTTGCCGTGCTTGCCGAGCCACGTGAGCTGGGCGCGGACGAGCTTCTTCTCGGTGCGGCCGAACACCCACCGGCTCGCCTCGCACAGCAGGCCGAAGTCGAGCCTTTCGGCCTCGTCCAACCGCTTCAGCCGGTCCTGGGCAAGGCCGGCGACCGTCGACCGCGAGTCCGGCAGCATGGCGACGTAGTCCCGCGCGTGCGCCGCGATCTCCTCGACCGTGACCTCGATGATCTCGTGCAGGACGAGGAAACCGCCCACCTCGGCGGCCGTTCCGCCCTGCTGCAGGCGGGCCAGGCAGCAGTCGAGGAGCACCTGCCGGTCCGCCCTGTCGCGCAGGAACTCCGGCCACTGGCGCCGGAAGCCCATGATCCCGCCGCTGCCGACGACCTCCAGCATCCGCGGGATCAACGCGTCGAACGCGGGCTTCCACCTCGTGTGGCCGCCGAGGTCCATGAAGTGCAGCAGGAACCCGTCCGAATCCGGTGGGGCGTCGCCGCAGAACTCCAGGACGACGTGGAGGAGGTCCTGCCGCCAGCGCTCGCGCGCCGGCATCTTGGCGGCGATCCTCGTGACCAGGTCCGGGATCCAGGTGAGCTCGCGGTGGCGCAGCACGTCGACGAGAGCACCGACCCTGTCGTCGTGCCGCCGGCCGTGGTGCGTCGAGATCCGGTAGCGGACCAGCCACGGGGTGAGCGACGACGCGCTCGGCAGCAGGCCCGCGCCCGCGATCGCCAGCTGCTCGCCGTACTGCCAGCGCCGATCACTCGCCCGGTGCGCCTTCTCGTACGCGATCAGGTCCTTCGCGCACTCCTTGCGCTGCTCGGCGGTGAGGCCCTTGAGCGCCTCCTCCAGCGGGTAGGCGTGACCCGCCTCGATCAGCGCCTGGATCCGGGCGAACGTCACGCTCCGCCCCTCACCATGTCCGCGGCCAGCACGTGCTTGCACTTGCCGCGGCCGCCGCGGTACTCGGCCCACCACTGGCAGGTGCACGCCTCGCCGTTGACGCGGTAGGAGCCGACGACCGCCGTGTCGCCGTCCCAGCTCACGGCGTTCTGCGCGACGAGCGCCTTGGCGTTGCGCAGCCTGGGGTTCATGGCCTCGACGTCGATGCCGCCGTAGGGCAGTTCGCGGTGGAAGTACGACGCCTCGGCGAGGTCGTAGCCCACCCGGCCGGCCGTGCCCAGTTGCGCCAGCGCGTCCTTCACCCTGGCCGGGGTGAGTCCGGAACGGTCGGCCAGGTCGGCGACGTCGACGCGGGGTTCGAAGTCGAGCAGCGCGCCGACCAGTTCGGCGTCGGTGTCGGCGTCTCCCGCCGCCAGTCCGTCGAGGACGGCGCCCTCGCCGGACAGACCTCGCGTCACCTCGGGCGACAGGACGAGCGTCAGGCGTTGCGCGCCGAGGTCGACCTCCCAGCCGCTCGCGACAGGCTTGCCGTCGGCCGGCGGGCCGTAGAGCCGGACGGCCTTCGCGAAGCGCAGCAACGGGATGAGGGTCTCGAGGCGGTTCGGGCCCGCCAGGCACACGGCGTTGGCCGAGGCCGATCCGCTGAGCCGCAACGACTTCCCGGACGGCACCGCCCACACCGCCGCGCGGCCCTTGGGCAGCGTCTTGAGGAACCGCTGCGCGTCCGCCGCCGAGAGCTCGGCCTTCAGGTCGAACTTCGAGGTGAGGACCTGGGTCTCGGCGAAGCCCCGCAACCAGCGCGGTGGCAGAGGGACCTTCTTCTCGACGACCGCGCCGTCGAGCGTGCCGACCTCGACCTGGTCGGGCCCGACCGTCAGGTGCAGCGGGTCGCCCTTGGTCACTCGGGCGAGGGCGCGCCGCAGCGGCTCGTTGACGTCGACGTTCGTGGTGCCGCGGTCGTGCACCTCGCCGTCGAGGGCGTCGCCGAGGACGTCCAGGCGCGCGTAGACACCGCAGCAGCCGGAGAACGACTCGAAGCGCAGCCGGTCGCCGTTGCACGTGACGACCGGGTCCCGCAGGCGCTCGGTGGTGGGCTGGAAGTAGCGGGTGCCGGCGACCTTGGCGATCGCGAGCAACGCCGTCGCGGCCTGCTGCGAGTCGCCGAGGAACCCGGTGAAGAAGCGCGGGTTCGGCGCCCGGCCGCCGGAGGTCTGCAGTCCGAGGGCGCGGCGTGTCTCGTCCAGCCGGGAGTCGGCCACGTAGGCGTACGAGTGCATCGCGCCACTTTAGGGAACAGACGTTCGACTCGGCACCCGAATGCTCAAACATAGCGGCGCAACAGGTCCTCCTCGGTCTCCCTGCGCACGATCGGCCTGGCGACCCCGTCGCTGACGGCGATGACCGGCGGCCGGCAGACCTGGTTGTAGTTCGAGGCCAGGGCGTGGTGGTAGGCACCCGTCGCAGGGACCGCGAGCAGGTCTCCAACGTGCACGTCCTGCGGCAGGAGCACGTCCTCGGCGAGCACGTCGCCGGCCTCGCAATGCCGGCCGACAACGGTGACGGGCTTGGCTTTTCCGCCGCGGCCCACGAGCCGGACGGCGTACTTCGCGCCGTACAACGCGGGGCGCGGGTTGTCGCTCATGCCGCCGTCGACCGCCACGAACGTCCGGGTCGACTCCTTGACCGCGCACACCCGGTACAGGGTCACCCCGGCGTTCGCGACGATCGAGCGGCCGGGTTCGACGAGCAGGCGCGGGGGTGGTGCGCGGTGCAGCGCGCACTCGTAGTTGAGGGCGCCCCGGATGCGGTGGGCGAACCCCGCGAAATCGAAGTCCGTGTCGCCCTTGAGGTACGGCGCGCAGAAGCCGCCACCGAGGTCGAGCTGCTCGATCCTGGTGCCGCAGGACGCGATCAGGCCGACCATCCGCCGCACGGCCTCCTCGTAGCTCGCCACGTGCCTGATCTGCGAGCCGAGGTGGCAATGCAGGCCCACGAGCTTCAGCGACGGCTGCTCGACCACCCGCAGGACCGCGTCCAGGGCGGCGCCGGAAGCCAGGGAGAAGCCGAACTTCTGGTCCTCCACGCCGGTCGCGATCTTGGCGTGGGTCTGGGCGTCGATGCCGGGCGTCACGCGGATCATGACCTCCTGGCCGTGGGTCGCCAGGGCACCGAGCTGGGCGATCTCGTCGAACGAGTCGACGACGATCCTGGAGACGCCGTACGCCAGGGCTGCCTTGAGGTCTTCGGCGGTCTTCACGTTGCCGTGCAGGACGATCCGCGTCGCCGGGAATCCGGCGGCCCTGGCCAGTGCGAGCTCTCCGGCCGAGGACACGTCCAGCGACAGGCCTTCCTGCGCCATCCAGCGGTAGACCTCGGGGCAGGGCAACGACTTCCCCGCGAACACGACCTCGGCGCCGGGCAGTGCGGCGCGGAAGGCCCTCGCCCTGGTGCGGACCGTCTGCTCGTCCAGGACCTGGCACGGGGTGCCGAAGCGCGCCGCCAGCTGCGTGGCGGGCAGTCCACCGATGACGAGGTCCTGGCCGGCGATCCGGGTGGCGTCCGGCCAGAGACCGTCTTCCAGCACCGGTTCGGTGGAGCATCCGGTGCTGGGCAACAACTCCGCGAGTGTCATGCGTCCAGCACACGCCTGCCGCGCGGCCGTGCCCAGATCCAGGACGGGACCCTGACACGGCATGGCCCCGCCTTGACGCGATCCTGACGATCGCGGTGGCGGGGACCACATCAGTGCTCGCAGCACCCCATCGGCGTCGCCGGTGCCTCCACCGGTTCCTGTGCGGCGGCCTCGATCTCCCGCAGGACGCGCGTGCGGTCGGCCGGGCCGAGGTAACGGCCCCGGCTGACGACGGCGTGGATGCGGCCGACGTTCGTGATGTCCCGCAACGGGTCGGCGTCCAGCACGACCAGGTCCGCCTGCTTGCCCGGGGTGACCGTGCCCGACTCGTGCTCCCGGCCGACGCAGCGAGCGGCGTCGCGGGTGGCGGCCTGGAGGGCCTGCGCCGGACTGAGACCCGCCTGGACCAGCAACGCCAGTTCGTCGTGCAGGGAGAAGCCGGGGAAGACGTAGGCGAAGCCCGCGTCGGTGCCCGCGACGACGCCCACGCCCGCCTCGTGCATCTGCCGGAGCAGGCCCATGCGGGCGTCGCCGAACCTCCGCAGTTCCGCGACCTCCTCGGGAGTGCGGGCAGGGCGGCCGGACATGATCTGCTGCCACTGCGCGCGCAGGCCGACCGGGATGTACCGCATCCGTTCGAGGGCCACCGGATCGTTCGTGATGGTCTCGGGCGAGCGGGACATGTTCCGTTCGACGAAGAGCGTCGGCGACTGCCAGGTTCCCTGCCTGGCCATCGCGGCGAACACCTGCCGGGCGCGGGCCGGTGAGTGGGTGGCGACGGCCGCGCGTTCCATCCGGCCCGCGTGGCGGCCCCACCAGTTCGGGTCGGCCGGGTCGTCGGGCATGGCCCGGAGCTGCGCGTACAAGACGTCGGCGTTGTCCGATGTGGACGTGAACAGGTTGTAGAGGTGTTCGTGGGTGTGCTGCGCCAGCGCGTCCTGCACGGGCACGCGGGCGGGAACGTGGCCGGCGAACGGGATCCGCAGCCTGCGGGCCTCGTCGGCGATGGCGGCGTGGCACTCCGGCGAGAGGAACGAGTAGACCTTGACGAAGTCCGCTCCCCCGTCCTTGGCCCTGCGCACGGCGGCACGGGCTTCTGCCGGGGTGCGAACGATGTCCGAGCCGGGCCAGATGGAACCGGGTCCGTCGACGATCGCGCTGGCGATCACCATGCGGGGACCGAGGATCTCGCCGGTCTCGATGCGACGGCGGGTGTCGTGGGTCTCGGGCTGGCCCCACATCTCGCGGATGCCCGTGACGCCTTGGACGACGTGCAGTGGCGCGACGGTGTTCTCGAAGAACGTCGCGTGCGTGTGCAGATCCCACAGGCCGGGGATCACGTACTTCCCGGCCACGTCGATCACCCGCACCCCGCGGGGCACGTCACGGTGGCGGCCGGCGGCCAGGATCCGGTCGCCGGCCAGCACGACGGTCGCGTCGTGGACGGGCGAGCGGCCGGTGCCGTCGATGAGCGTCGCTCCTCGCAGCACGGTCACACCGCTCGCCGCCATCGCGGGTCGGTGCCCCACGGCACCCAGCGCGACCGCTCCGAGTGCGCCTTTACCCAGCCAGGACAGCACGTCCCGGCGCGCGAGTTCCCCCACTGTTCCACCTTCCCCCGAAGTCCCCTGCTGCCACGCTAGCGACTTCGGGGCGGTGGAACAGTAGGGCTAGCCGGAAGAACTACGGTCGGGTCCACACCGCCACGTAGTCGACCGCCATCGAACGGCCGGGCGTCGTCTCCGGGACAGGAGTGCCGCGGCCTGCCACGCCGTTCGGGAACGCGCCGCCCATCGCCACGTTGAGCAGGATGAAGTAGCCCTGGTGGGACGTCATGTTGTTCCAGGAGGTCGCGTCCATCTGGTTCTGCCGCACGGTGTGGAACTGCTGGCCGTCGACGTACCAGCGCAACTGGTTCGGGCTGACCGAGCGGTCCCACTCGAAGCGGTAGGTGTGGAAGTTGCCGGGACACTGGCTGCCGGGGCAGGCGCGGGAGGCGCCGAGACCGTTCGTCTCGTTGCACGGACCGCCGGGGTTCACGCCGCAGTGCAGCACGCCCCAGACGCTGTTGATGCCGTTGACGTTCTCCATGACGTCGAACTCGCCGATGCTCGGCCAGTTCCAGTAGTTGCCCCGGTACGGGGCGCCCAACGCCCAGAACGCGGGCCAGTAGCCGAGCGCGCCGGTGCCGGTGATGTTCGGCATCTGGATGCGGCCCTCGATGCGCAGCACGCCGCCTGCCGGTGCCTTGAAGTTCGCCCGGCGGGACTCGATGCGGGCCGAGGTCCACTCGCCGTTGGCCGCGCGCAACGGCACGATCCGCAGGTTGCCGGTGCCGTCGAGGCGCAGGTTGGCGCGGTCATTGGTGTAGCGCTGGATCTCGCCGGTGCCCCAGTTGCCAGGACCGCCGGGGTAACCGTGACCGATGTCGACGATCCAGTTGTTCGAGTTCGGCGCTGTGTTGTTCACGCCGGTGAAGTCGTCCGACCAGGCCAGCGACCAGCCGGGCGGTGTCGGTGGGACCGCTGCCTGGGCGACGCCGGACAGCGGCGGCACCAGTAGCAGCGCCAAGAGCGCATACCGAAGTTTTCGAGCCACGATGATGACCTCTCTGTCACGATCGTGCGGCAGCGGACTCTCATGGAAGCGCTCTCACGGCTCCGCGTCAACCTCACAGCTCGAACCGGTACCCCATCCCCGGCTCGGTGATGAGGTGGCGGGGGCGGGCCGGGTCGTCCTCCAGCTTGCGCCGCAATTGAGCGAAGTAGACGCGCAGGTACTGGGACTCGTTGACGTGCATCGGCCCCCACACCTCCTGCAGCAGCTGCTTCTGCGACACGAGCCGGCCGGGGTTGCGCGCCAGGATCTCGACCAGGCCCCACTCGGTCGGTGTCAGGTGGACCTCGCGGCCGCCTCGCCGCACCTTCTTCACCGCCAGGTCGACGACGAACGACGCCGTCTCGACCACGGGATCACCGGCCTCTCGGGCCACGTTGCGGCGCACGGCGGCACGCAGCCTGGCCAGCAGCTCATCCATCCCGAACGGCTTGGTCACGTAGTCGTCGGCGCCCGCGTCGAGGGCCTCGACCTTGGCCGACGAGTCGGTGCGCGCGGACAGCACGATGATCGGGATCGTGGACCAGCCGCGCAGGCCGACGATCACGTCCACGCCGTCGATGTCGGGCAGGCCGAGGTCGAGCACGACCACGTCCGGCTTGCCCTCGACGGCGACGCCCAAGGCGGATCTGCCGTCGTAGGCCGTCATCACGTCGTAGCCGCGTGCGCCGAGGTTGATCCGCAACGCGCGGACGATCTGCGGTTCGTCGTCGACCACCAGCACTGATGTCATCGGGAAGTCTCCTCGTAGGCGGGCAGTGAGATGACCACGGTCAGTCCACCGCCCGGGGTGTCCTCGGCGCTGATCTCCCCGCCCATGGCGGCGGTGAAGCCCTTCGCGACGCTCAGCCCCAGCCCGACGCCCGGTGTGGCGGAGCGGTCGCCGAGGCGCTGGAACGGTGCGAACAACCTGTGCCCCGTCTTCTTCGGCAGTCCGGGACCGTGGTCCACGATCCGCAGCTCGACGGACGAACCGTGGCGGCTGGCACGGATCGTCACCGGCGACGGACTGCCGTGCCGCAGGGCGTTGTCCACCACGTTCGCGACCACGCGCTCCAGCAGCCCCAGGTCCGCCAGCACGGGCGGGAGGTCCTCGGCCACGACCACCGACACCTCTCCCCCGATGCCGGCGAGCGCCCTGGCCACGACCTCGTAGTAGCCGACCGGGCGCAGCACCGGCTCGACCGACCCGGTCGCGAGCCGGGACGAGTCCAGCAGGTTGTCCACCAGGCCGGTCAGCCGGTCCGCGGACTCCTCCACGGTCGCCATCAGCTCGGTGACGTCCTCTTCGGACAGTGGCAGCGAGGTGTCGCGCAGGCTCCCGATCGCCGCCTTGATCGACGTCAACGGAGTGCGGAGGTCGTGGCCCACCGCCGACAGCAGGGCCGTGCGCAACTCCGACGTCTCGGCTTTCCGTTGCGCGTGCAGGGCGTCTGCGGCCATCCGCTGCTGCCGCAGTGCCACGAACGTCTGCCCGGCCGCGGCCTCCAGCACCCGCTGGTCGCTCGCGGGCAGCACGCGCCCGCTCAGCCTCAGCCGCACGTCCTCGGTGACCGTCACCTCGGTCACGGGACCGGAATCCCTTCCGGCGCACTCCACGCGGGTCCAGGCGCCGTCCCGCCGCTCCACGAGAGCGACCGACTCCAGGCCGAAGTTCTCCCGGATCTTCTCCAGCAGCCGGGTCAGCGGACACGGGCTCGTGAGCACGGTCCTCGAATAGGACGCCAGCAACGCGGCTTCGGTCCGCGCCCGTGCGCCCTGCTCCGCGAGCCGGGCCGCCCGGTCGACCGTCAGCGCCACCACGGTCGCGACGATCACCATGGCCGCCAAGGTGATCACGTTCTCCGGCGTCCGCACGGCCAGGCTGTAGTAGGGCTCGGTGAAGAAGTAGTTCAGCAGCCCGGCTCCGAGAACCGCGCAGAACAACGCGGGGCCGAGTCCACCGGCGATCGCCACCACGCACGTGACCAGCAGAAACGCCACCAGGTCGGTCGAGAAGTCCAGCTCGTCGCGCCACAGCATGCCCAGCGCCGTCACCGCGGCCGGCAACGCCGGCGACAGGCCCCAGCCGATGAGGCGGCGCCGGAGCGACAGCGGATCCGCGCCGGTCCTCCACCGCAGGCCCCGCCGCGACTCGTCGTGCGTGACCATGTGCACGTCGATCGCGCCGGACTCCTGCACCACGGCCGCGCCGATGCCCTCGTCGAACGCCCGCGCGACCCGTGACCTGCGCGAAGTTCCGAGCACCAGTTGGGTGGCGTTGACCCCGCGAGCGAACTCCAGCAGTGCCGTCGGCACGTCGTCGCCCACCACCGAGTGGAACGTCGCGCCGACGTCCTCGGTGATCCTGCGGGACCGGGCGATGCGCTCGGGCGTGGCGCCGGACAGCCCGTCGCCGCGCAGCACGTGCAGCACCAGCAGTTCCGCGCCCGCCCGCGTCGCGATCCGGCGCGCGCGGCGGATCAGCGTCTCGCTCTCCGGGCCCCCGGTGATCGAGACGACCACCCGTTCCCTGGTCTCCCAGGTGTCGGTGATCTCCTTCTCGCTGCGGTACCGCCGCAACGCGACGTCGACCTGGTCGGCCACCCACAGCAGCGCCAGTTCCCGCAACGCCGTCAGGTTGCCGAGCCGGAAGTAGTTGCCCAGCGCGGCGTCGATCCGGTGCGCCGGATAGACGTTGCCGTGCGCCAGCCGCCGTCGCAACGCCTCGGGCGTGATGTCGACCAGTTCGACCTGCTCGGCTCGGCGGACCACCTCGTCCGGCACGGTCTCCCGCTGCCGGACACCGGTGATCCGCTCGACGACGTCGTTCAGCGACTCCAGGTGCTGGACGTTCACCGTCGACAGGACGTCGATGCCCGCTTCGAGCAGTTCCTCGACGTCCTGCCACCGCTTCTCGTTGCGCGAGCCCGGCGCGTTGGTGTGCGCGAGCTCGTCGATCACCGCGACCTCGGGCCGGCGGGCCAGGATCGCGTCCACGTCCATTTCGGACACCTCGAGTCCGCGGTGCCGCACCACCCTGCGCGGCACCACTTCCAGGTCTTCGAGCAGGGAGGCGGTCTTGTCCCGGCCGTGGGTCTCCACGAGTCCGACGACCACCTCCGTGCCGCGCTCCCGGCGCCGGTGTGCCTCGCCGAGCACGGCGAAGGTCTTGCCGACGCCGGGAGCGGCGCCGAGGTAGATCCTCAGCTCACCCCGGCGACCGTCAACTGGCGCTGTCGATGGCACGGTTCAGCGCAGTCACGTTGACGGTGGTGGTGAAGGTGCCGTGAGCGTGGGCAGCGACCAGCTCACGCACCTTCTCCACCGGCAGCCCGGACGCGCGTGCCACGCGGGGCACCTGCAACGCCGCGTAGTCCGGGCTGATGTGCGGGTCGAGGCCGGACGCGGACGCCGTCACGGCGTCCTGCGGCACCCGGCTCTCGGGCACGCCTTCGCGTTGCGCGATCTCCGTCCTGCGCTCGGCGACGACCAAGGTGTAGTCCTCGTTCCGCTCTCCCTTGTTCGAGCCACCGGACGCGGGCAGCGTCGCGGCGGACGGCCTCGGCACGAAGTACCGGTCACCTTCGCGGGCCACCGCGACCAGAGTCGTGTCCGTGGCCTCGGCGTTGGCGTGCAGGCCGGGAAGCCGCGACACGCCCCACACCGACAGCGGGTAGAGCACGCCGAGGAGCACCGTGAGTGCGAGCAGGATCCGCAGACCCGCCCACGACTGCTTGAGGAAGTTCGTCATTCGCTTCAGCCGATCCCGGGGATGAGTCGCACGAGCAGGTCGATCAGCCAGATCCCGGCGAACGGCGTCACGACGCCGCCCAGGCCGTAGATCAGCAGGTTGCGCCGCAGCAGCGCCGACGCACTGGACGGCCGGTACCGCACTCCCTTGAGCGCCAGCGGGATCAGCGCCACGATGATCAGCGCGTTGAAGATCACAGCCGACAGGATCGCGGACCGGGGCGTGGCCAGGTGCATGATGTTGAGCCTGTCCAGCGCCGGGTAGATCGCCGCGAACATGGCGGGCAGGATCGCGAAGTACTTCGCCAGGTCGTTCGCCACGGAGAACGTCGTCAGCGCACCGCGGGTGATCAGCAGCTGCTTGCCGATCTCCACGATCTCGATGAGCTTGGTCGGGTCCGAGTCGAGGTCGACCATGTTGCCGGCCTCCTTCGCGGCCGACGTGCCGGTGTTCATCGCGACACCCACGTCCGCCTGGGCCAGCGCGGGCGCGTCGTTCGTGCCGTCACCGGTCATCGCCACCAGCCGGCCGCCCTCCTGCTCCTTGCGGATCAGGGCCATCTTGTCCTCGGGCTTGGCCTCGGCGAGGAAGTCGTCGACCCCGGCCTCCTCCGCGATGGCCTTGGCGGTCAACGGGTTGTCGCCGGTGACCATGACCGTCCGGATGCCCATCGCTCGCAGCTCGGCGAAGCGTTCCTTCATGCCGGGCTTCACCACGTCCGACAGCCGGATGATGCCGAGGACCTTCCCGTTCTCGGCGACGACGAGCGGGGTGCCGCCCTGCGCGCTGATCTCGTCGACGATCTCGCGGGCGGTGTCGGTCAGCTCGAACGCCGACGCCGCGCCCTTGCGGATGCTGCGCTCCCCGAGGTCGATGCCGGACATCCTGGTCTGGGCGGTGAACGGGACGAACTCGCCGGTCTTCTCGTGCTCACTGGCGGGTTCACCGCCCGCCAACTCCAGGATGCTGCGGCCTTCGGGGGTGTCGTCGGCCAGGCTCGCGAGCCGGGCCGCCGCGACGAGCGTCTCGTCTGAGGTCGGGCCGACCGCGATGAACTCGGTCGCGCGCCGGTTGCCCCAGGTGATCGTGCCGGTCTTGTCGAGCAGCAACGTGTCGATGTCGCCGGCGGCCTCGACCGCCTTGCCCGACGTGGCCAGGACGTTGCGCTGCACCAGCCGGTCCATGCCCGCGATGCCGATGGCGGACAGCAGCGCGCCGATGGTCGTCGGGATCAGGCAGACCAGCAACGCCGTCAGCACGACGACCGACTGCTCGCCGCCCGAGTAGATCGCGAACGGCTGCAGTGCCACGACGGCCAGCAGGAAGATGATCGTCAACGTCGAAAGCAGGATCGTCAGGGCGATCTCGTTCGGCGTCTTCTGCCGTTCCGCGCCCTCGACGAGCGCGATCATCCGGTCCACGAAGGACTCGCCGGGCCGGGTCGTGATCCGGACGACGATCCGGTCCGACAGCACGGTCGTGCCTCCGGTGACCGCGCACCGGTCGCCGCCGGACTCCCGGATGACGGGCGCGGACTCGCCGGTGATCGCGGACTCGTCCACCGTCGCGATGCCCTCGACGACGTCACCGTCGCCGGGGATGACCTCGCCCGCCTCGACGACGACCAGGTCGCCGATCTTCAGTTCGGTGCCCGCCACGACGTCGCCGTTGACGAGCCGGGCGACGGCGTCGGACTTCGTGCGCCGCAACGACTCCGCCTGCGCCTTGCCGCGTCCCTCCGCGACGGCCTCGGCGAGGTTCGCGAACAGCACGGTGAACCACAGCCACGCCGCGACGGCGATGGTGAACACGCTCGGCTCGGTCACCGCGAACACGGTGACCAGCAACGACCCCACCCAGACGACGAACATGACGGGACTGCGCAACTGGTGGCGCGGGTGCAGCTTCTTCAGGGCCTCGGGAAGAGCGGCCGCGAGACCGGGTTCGGTGGTCACAGCAGTGCCTCCGCGATGGGACCGAGAGCGAGAGCGGGGACGAACGTCAGCGCGGCGACCAGGACGATCGAACCGGTCAGCAACGTCGCGAACAACGGTCCGGTGGTGGGCAGCGTGCCCGCCGTGACCGGCACCTTCTTCTGCGCCGCAAGGGATCCGGCGAGCGCGAGCACCGCGACGATCGGGACGAACCGGCCGAACAGCATGCACAGGCCGAGCGACGACTGGAACCAGTCGTTCGTCACCGTGATCCCGGCGAACGCCGACCCGTTGTTGTTCGACGCCGACGCGTACGCGTAGAGGATCTCCGACAGGCCGTGCTCTCCGGGGTTGTTGAGAGCGCCCTGGGTGCTCGGCAGGATCGCGGCGATGCCGGCGCCGATCAGCAGTACCGTCGGCATCGCGAGGATCGACACCGCGGCGGCCGTGACCTCCTTGCGCCCCAGCTTCTTCCCCAGGTACTCAGGCGTGCGGCCGACCATCAGGCCCGCCAGGAACATCGCGATGATCGCCATCACGAGGATGCTGTAGAGCCCGGTGCCGACACCGCCCGGCGTCATCTCGCCGAACAGCATGTTGAGCAGTGCGGCACCGCCGCCGAGCCCGGTGTAGCTGTCGTGCAGCGAGTTGACCGCGCCGGTCGACGTGCCGGTGGTGGCGTTCGCGAAGAGCGCGCTGCCGGGGATGCCGAAGCGGAGTTCCTTGCCCTCCAACGGCCTGATGCCGTTCGCCTCGGCGGCCCAGATCACCGCGAGCATGGCCGTCCAGATGAGGCCCATGACGCTGAGCAGGACGTAGCCCTGCTTCCGGTCGCCGACGAGTCGGCCGAACGTGCGCGTCAGCGCGACCGGAATCGCCAGGATCAGGAAGATCTCGATCAGGTTGGTCCACTCGCCCGGGTTCTCGAACGGGTGCGCGGAGTTCGCGTTGAGGACGCCGCCACCGTTGGTGCCGAGTTCCTTGATGACCTCTTGGCTGGCGACGGGTGCGTTCGCCACGACCTGCCCGTCGACGTCCACTCCGGACCTGAGCGACATCGTGACACCGAACGCGACCAGCACGATCGCGCCGATGAACGCGATCGGCAGCAGGATCCGGAGGGTGCCGCGCACGAGGTCGACCCAGAAGTTGCCCAGCCGGTCGGTCTGGTGCCGCACGAATCCGCGGACGAGCGCGACGGCCACGGCCAGGCCGACCGCCGCCGACACGAAGTTCTGCACGGTCAGGCCGATCATCTGGACCGCGTGGCCCATCACGGCCTCCGGCACGTACGACTGCCAGTTCGTGTTGGCCACGAAGCTGATCGCCGTGTTGAACGCCATGCCGGGACCGACGTCGCCGCGGCCGAAGCCGAACGGCAGCAACGATTGTGCGCGCTGGAACACGTACAGGAACACGATGCCGACGAACGAGAAGCCCAGCACGCCGTACGCGTAGGTGCTCCACTTCTGCTCGGCGTCCGGGTTGATGCGTGCGAAGCGGTAGATGACTCGCTCGGCTTTTAAGTGGCCCTTGGCGGTGAAAACGCGGGCCATGTAGTCGCCGAGGGGCCGGTACACGACCGCCAGGGCCGTGACGAGGATGCCGGTCTGCAGGAGGCCGGCCACGAGGGGTGACATCAGAACTTCTCCGGCCTGACGAGTGCGATGAACAGGTAGACGACGAGCCCGAGTGCGATCACGCCGGCGACGGCGTTCGCGACGAGTCCCGTGCTCACAACTTCTCCAGTCCACGCACCGTCAGGCCCAGCACGACGAAACTCCCGATCAGCAGCAACGCATAGGCCAGGTCGGCCATGACGCCGCTCCCTTCAACGACAAGATGTTCTTGATGACGCTCGGCAGCGTGCATCAGGAAATGCCTGATCAGGGGGTGCCTGACAGCGTCCTTACGGGGGCGGGTCCGGCTTTTACGCGTTCTTGAGGCCGGAGAGACCTGGGTCTCAGCCGATCGGGCCTCACGCGGTCACGATGTGTGAAATCGTGCCGGGGTGTTGAACGAAGTCGCCGCTCTGCTGCCCGCACGTGGCCTGGTCGCGGTCGACGGCGTCGACGGGGCGGGCAAGACGACGTTCTGCGACGAGCTGGCCGGGGTGTTGCGTTCCGCGGGCCGCGAGGTCGTGCGGGCCTCCGTGGACGACTTCCACCACCCGCGGACGATTCGCTGGCAGCGCGGGAAGACCTCGCCCGAGGGGTTCTTCCTCGACAGCTTCGACTACCCGCGGTTCGTCGACCACCTGCTCACGCCGTTCGCCGAAGGGCGGCCGTTCCGGCGAGCGAGCCACGACCTGGAGACCGACGAGTACGTCGACCCGCCCGCCGAGGTCGCGTCACCGGACGCGCTCCTGCTGGTGGACGGGATCTTCCTGCACCGCGACGAGGTCGTGACGCACTGGGACTTCTCGGTGTTCCTCGACGTCGGCTTCGCGGTGTCGGTGGCGCGCATGGCCGGGCGCGACGGCAGCCCGTCCGATCCGGACGATCCCCGCAACCGCCGCTACGTCGAGGGCCAGCGGCTGTACCTGGCGACGTGCGACCCGGCGTCGCGGGCCAGCCTGGTGGTCGACCACTCCGCGCATCGACCCCCGAATCGTTACCGGACGTGATAACGCCTGGTGGCTTCAGGACGACGTATCGGCCACAGCGTCCGAACGGCGTAACGAGGAGGCCGCAATGGCGACCACGTTCTGGGCTTGGATCGTGTCCGCACTCGTCATCGTGCTGCTCGCGGTGGTGGTCCCGTCCCGTCTCAGTGCGCAGAACGTGCTCAGGGACGCCCGTGGCCGCTACAGCCTCTCGCGGGTGCAGGTGATGGTGTGGACGGTCGTGCTGCTCTCGCTGGTCAGCGGCATGGCCTTCGGCCGGTTCGCGGCCGGGCAGGTCGACGTGGCCGGGTTCCAGATCCCGGACCAGGTGCTCTGGCTGCTGGGCATCTCCGTCGGTTCCGGTGTCGTGGCGGTCGCCATCAAGGTCACGAAGAGCACGACCCGGCCCGACTCCGTGGCGGCCTACCCGCTGGGCGCGGAAGGCGGGCGGTTCTGGGAGATGCTGACCGTCGAGGAAGGTGCGTCGGCGGGCAAGTCGATCGACCTCGCGAAGTTCCAGAACTTCGTGGTCACCGTGCTGCTGGTGCTGATCTACGTCGCGCAGGCCGTCTCGGCGTTCAGGGCCGTGGACAACCCCGCCGGCATCGCCGGGCTGCCCGCGTTCTCCGGCGCGTTCCTGGTGCTGCTCGCGGTGAGCCACGCCGGGTACCTGCTGGGCAAGGTGCCGTCGCCGGTCGGGACCCCCGCGGGCGGCACGATGGCGCAGCGGCTCGCTTCCGTCGCATCGGAGAAGAAGGTGGCGAAGACCCTCCCGGAGGTGCACCCCGCGTGATGTCCCTCGCGGGTGATTCTCACAAGATGCGAACGTCGTGGGCCGGAAGGCCGTTCCACCACCGCGCATAACGCTTGTACACCTGCGGTTCCCGGTCGCCGAGGAGCTTGCGAAGCGACGTCGCCTCGTCGGCCAGCCCGGCCCAGTGCTCCTCGTCGAGGGCGTGAAAGGCAGTCGCCTCAACGCCTCCGTCCGCGGTCGGACGCCACACCCCGGCCACGTACCCGTCGACGAGCAGGGTGGGCAGGGTGTCCCCGTTGTTGCGGATGACGAGCTTGCGGTACTCGTCCGGAATGATCCGGCTGCGGTCGGCGTAGGCGAGCAACGTGCTGTCCCACATGGCCATCAGCCGCGGCGGCGCCACAACGTCCTCGTCCGGCACCGTCCGGCCAGGAACGTCGTAGTGGTCGCCGTCCCGGACGAGGTCCAGCGACGCCAGCGCCTCCCGGATCGCAGTGCGCGGCAGCATGCTGAACTGGTTCATGTCGAGGACGGTCGCCGGCCCGAAGCCGGTGAGGTAGCGGCGCAGCATCTCGGCGACGGCGGCCCGTTGGTCGCGCGGCTCGGTCGTCACGGCCTGATAGGACGGCCGCAGCCCGAACGACCAGGGCCCGCCCGTCGGCGCGTGCACGAGCCCGCCGTAGGTGCGCAGCGCCCACCAGACGCCGGGCTCACCGACGTCGCCGACGTGCGAGTGCAGCAGTTGCTCGATCTCCGCCTTCTGCCGGGGCGTCGCGGCGAACTCGAGCAGGTGCTCCAGCAGTGCGTCGGCCTGGTCGATCGTGACGTTCATCGACTTGAACCGCTTGTCGTACAGCCGTGACGCCCGCAACGCGGGCAGCATCGCGTGGTGGAACACCTCGTGGTCCGCGGACGTCACGGCGTGCAGGGTGATCCGCATCAGCGATGCCTTGCGGACCACCCCGTTCACGAACGCCTCGTCCAGGTCGGCGGGGTCGAAGCCCTCGATCCGGTTCCACAGCGCGATGTACGGCGAGGCGGGTTCCTGCGCCTGGATCGCCACGACCCGGTCCACGGCCGTCAGCACGTCTACCGGTTCGCGCCGCAGCAGCATCTGCCGGTCGAGCGTGGCGCGGTTGAGCTGACGTGCCGTGAAGGTCATGCCGAGATCCTGGCTCACCTCAGCTTCGACGGCCACCAGATTCGCCCGCCGACGTCCACGGACAGCGCCGGCACGAGCAGCGACCGCACCAGCAGCGTGTCCAGCAGGACACCGAACGCGACGATGAACGCGATCTGCGTGAGGAACAGGATCGGCAGCACGGCCAGCGCGGCGAACGTCGCCGCCAGCACCACGCCCGCCGACGTGATCACGCCACCGGTCAGGCTCAGGCCGCGCAGCGTCCCCTCGACCGTGCCGAGCCGCTGGGTCTCCTCGCGGACGCGGGTCATCAGGAAGATGTTGTAGTCGATCCCCAGCGCCACCAGGAACACGAACCCGAACAACGGCACCACGGGATCGGCACCGGGGAAGTCCAGGACGTGGTTGAACACCAGCGCCGACACTCCCATCGTGGCCGCGAACGACAGCACGACGGTCGCGATCAGCAGCAACGGCGCCAGCAACGACCGCAGCAGCAGCGCCAGGATCAGGAAGATCACGACCAGCACGATCGGGATGATCAGCATCCGGTCGTGCTCGGACGTCGTCCTGGTGTCGAGCAACGTCGCCGTCGGCCCGCCCACCAACGTCGCATCGACGCCGTCGACGGCCGCACGAAGCCGTTGCACGGTCTCGACCGCGGCATCGGAGTCCGGCGCGTCCTTCAGGGTGGCCTCGATGCGCACCAGGCCTTCGGCCGTTCCGGACGGCCGCACGTCCGCGACACCGTCCACCTTGGACTTCTGCACGACCTCGGCGGTCTTGTCCTCGGCGGCGATGATCACGATCGGCGAGCCGGTGCCGCCGGGGAAGTGCCGGGACAGCAGCTCCTGTCCCGCAACGGACTCGACCGGGGTCAGGAACACGTCGGACTGCGCGGTGCCGGACGCCTTGAGCTGCGGCAGGAACGCGGCGCCGGCGAGCAGCACGAGCGTGGTGACGATCCAGATCGCGCGCGGCTTGCGGCGCACCAGGTTCGCGACGCGGCCCCAGAGCCCGCTCGTCTCGGGGTGCTTCGAGCCGAACTTCGGGGCGAACGGCCAGAAAGCGCCGCGGCCGAGCAGTGCGAGGGTTGCGGGCAGGAAGGTCATCGTGGTCAGCAGCGCGGCGCCGATGCCGATGGCGGCGACCGGGCCGAGGCCCTTGTTCGAGTCGAGGTCGCTGAACAGCAGGCACAGCACGCCGAGGATCACCGTGCCGGCCGAGGCCGCGATGGGCTCGACCGTGCCGCGCCAGGCCGTCTTGACGGCCGCGAACTTGTCCTGGGTGTCGCGCAGTTCCTCGCGGAACCTCGACACCAGCAGCAACGCGTAGTCCGTCGCGGCGCCGAACACCAGGATCGAGAGGATGCCCTGACTCTGGCCGTTCAACGCCAGGACGTCGTTCTTCGCGAGCAGGTAGACGACGAAGCTGGCCAGCCCCAGCGCGAACACCGCCGACACCAGCACGACGACCGGCAGCAGCGGACTCCGGTAGACCACCAGCAGGATCAGCGCGACCACGGCGCCCGCGACGATCAGCAGCAGCCCGTCGATCCCGCCGAACGCCTCGACGAGGTCCGCGACCTGCGCCGCCGGGCCCGTGACCAGCACGGTCAGTCCCTGAGGCGCACCTCGCGTGCCGTCGCGGAGCTGGAAGACCGAGTCCTTGACGTCCTTGGCCGGGTCGAGCAGCAGGACGACCTGCGCGGCCTGGTCGTCGTTCGGCGAGGGGATGACCGGCGACGCCTGGAAGCCCTTGACCTGGTCGGCGAGGTACTTCTTGTCCTCTTCGGTCAGTCCGCTGGACCGTTCGACCACGACGATCGCCGGGATGGCGTTCTCGCGCTGGAACTTCTTTTGCAGCTCGGCGACCTGCGTGGACTCGGCGGAGTTGGGCAGGAACGCGCTGCTGTCGTTCTCCGCGACCTCCGACAGCTTGCCCGCGTACGGCCCGGTGAAGCCGCCCAAGGCCAGCCAGACGACGAGCAGGACCCCGGCAAGGACTCGCATCAGACATTCCTTCGATCGCCGAACGTTTCGATGGTCGAAACAGTAAGCTGTGCGCGTGAGCGATGCAACCGACTACGAGCTGAGCATGATGCTGCGCGCGCTGGTGATGGAGTCGAACCGGTTCCTGGAGATCTTCAGCGCCGCCCACGAGTTGCATCCCACGGACATGACAGCGCTGAACCTCATCATGACCGCCCCGATGACACCCGGCACGCTGGCGAAGGCGCTGAACCTCAGCGCGTCGGCGACGACGTCCGTCCTCGACCGCCTCGAGAGGGCAGGGCACGTCGTCCGCGACCGCGACCCCGGCGACCGTCGCCGTGTCGATCTCCGGGTGCTCGACACGGCGACGGAACTCGCCTCCACGTTCTTCCAGCCCCTGGCGCGCGGCTACGCGGCGGCGTGGGGGCGGATGAGCGCGGAGGAACGGCAGGTCGTCGCGCGCTTCCTCGCCGCGACGATCGAGGCGACGGCCCGGGTGCGCGAAGAGGTGGTCAGCTGAGCCTGCCGGCCGGCAGCGTCCGCCCGCAGACCAGCAGCAACAGGTCCTGGGCCAGTCCCCTGACCGGCTCGCCCTCACCGAACGTCCAGTCCAGGTCGGTGGCCTCCAGGCGTTTGCCGCCGAGGTCCGCCCCGAAGTACTTGACGTGGGCGGGCTTCATGCCGCCGAGGACGACGCGGAGCCGGTCGTGCGGGACCCTGCGGTCCAGTCCCAGTGCGACGGTGATGTCCAGGCCGTGGATGACGTCGTGCGAGAGCGCCCCTGCCGGGCCACCACCGGGCGGCGTCCACGGGTGGTCGATGTTGTTCTTCAGCTCGTTCAGCAGGTCGCTCACCGGGAGGCGGGCGTCCTTGCGGGCCATGCGGTCGGAGGCGTGGTTGAACCGGCCGGCTGATCTCAGCATCTCCAGGATCACCCTCGTTCCGGACGCACGGAACGGCAGCGTCGTGTGCGCGACGACGTGCTTCACGGTCCAGCCCTCGCACAGGCTCGGCGCGTGCCACTGTTCCGCGGTGAGGCCACTCAGGAGTTCTGCCTGGTCACGCCGTTCCGCCGCCACCGCGGCGCGGATGTCTTCGGTCATGTCTGGATGTACGAGCCGAGCGACGGGAACTTATCGGTCCGCGTAGGGTCTTGTGCGTGATCGAGACGCTGGAGCCGTTCCGGGTCGAGCTGACCGGCTACTGCTACCGCATGCTCGGCTCCGGCTTCGAGGCCGAGGACGCCGTGCAGGAAACACTCGTGCGCGCGTGGAAGGCGTTCGACAGCTACGACTCCGCGCGGGCGTCGCTGCGGACCTGGCTCTACCGGATCGCCACGAACATCTGCATCGACATGCAGCGCAGTGCTCAGCGGCGCGCCCTGGCCGTGGACCTGGGCCCGTCCGGCGGGGAACTGGGCGCTCCTCTGCTGGAGAACGCCTTCGTGCAACCCGTGCCGGACGCCTCCGTGCTGCCGGAGGACCAGACGATCCGCCGCGAGACCGTCCGCCTGGCGTTCGTGGCCGCCCTGCAACACCTGCCGCCCCGCCAGCGAGCCGTGCTGATCCTGCGCGACGTCCTGGCGTGGCAGGCCTCCGAGGTCGCCGCACTGCTGTCCGACTCGGTCGCGTCGGTGAACAGCGCGCTGCAACGAGCCCGCGCAACACTGCGGGTAGCCGACGTCGGCGCACCGCTGGACGTGTCCGATCCCGTGCAGAAGTCGCTCCTGCGCCGCTACTGCGAGGCGTTCGACCGCCATGACGTTCAGACGCTCGTGGCCTTGCTGCACGAGGACGCGACCATGTCGATGCCGCCGTTCAGCTGGTGGCTGCGGGGCCGCGAGTCGATCTCCCTCGCGTTGAGCGCTCCCGACTCGCCCTGTGACGGCGCCTGGCTGGTGCCGGTGCGGGCCAACGCCTCGCCCGCGTTCTGGCAGATGCGACCTGGTCTGGAGAAGCCGTTCGGGCTGGTGTTCCTCGACGTGCGGGACGGGCTGGTGACCGGCAGCACCACGTACCTGAACGTGGAGGAGTTCCTGCCTTTGTTCGCCTCGTCGTCGGCCACGCCGATCATTTCCGGGCGGCCGTCCCGTACGTATGTGGACGACTAGTTCTGGAGGAAGTCCATGGCTGTTCAGCCCATCATCGTGACGCCCGACCTGGACCGGGTGCAGGCGTTCTACTCGCAGGTGTTCGGCGCCGTCGAGGTGTTCCGCCACCCCGCCGACGGACCGGTCTTCTACAAGACGCTCAAGATCGGCGACGGGGAACTGGGGCTTGTGGCCGAGAAGGTGGACGTGTCGGCGCCCGCGCGCATCGTGCTGAGCATCGGCGTGGAGGACGTCGACGCGGCGCTGCCGCTGGTCGAGGCCGCCGGCGGACGGGTGCGGGGGCCCGCGAACGACATGCTCTGGGGACAGCGCGTGGCGCACGTCTTCGACCCGGACGGCAACCCGGTCAACCTGACCCAGGAACTCTAGCCAGGCACGGCTTCGGCGGGGCGGCGGGCACTTCCTACAGCTGGACCGCCCCGGCGAGGTCGCGCCGCCGGCGCTCGACCGGTTCCGCCGGCCTGCGGATCCGGCCCCACGGCTTGAAGACCGAGAGGAAGTAGGCGAACAGCAGCAGCGTCGGCGCGACCACCACCGGGTGCAGGACACCGGACGGGATCACCGCGGCCGGGTCACCCGCCAGCATCCGCTCGCCGATCTCGGCCGCCTGCGCGACGCCGGGCCGGAGCGCGAACGCGATCAGCAGCGACATGCCCGCGTTCAGGACGAGCTTGGTCGCGACCCACCAGTACCTCACGAGCCCGTACTTGCTGCCGAGACCGAGCACGACGCCGGAGATCATGCAGACGACGCTGGCACCGAACATCGGCCAGATCGCGAAGAGGTCGACGGCCTGGATCGCCACCCCGGCGGTAGCGCGGTCCTCAGTGGACAGTGCGACCACGACGAGGATCCCCAGCGCGAGGTCGATGCCGAGCCACGCCGCCGCCGACAGGACGTGCACGAGCAGCACTGCCTTGCGGGCGCGGCCGCTGAGCTTGCGGATGGTGGCCATCGCGATGCACTCCTTCTCTCGTGGTGTCGCGTCCTACTCTCGCCACCACGAGCGGCTGCATCATCCGCTCACGTTCTGATCTCGCGTACGTCAGATTGCGTACGGCCTAACCGCCTGGAGTGACGATCCCTCTCTCGTACGCGAACACCACGGCGTGCGTTCGGTCGCGCAGGCCCAGCTTGGTGAGCACGCGCGACACGTGCGTCTTCACGGTGGTCTCCCCCAGGAACAGCGTCGCGGCGATCTCCGCGTTCGACGCGCCCTTGGCCAGTTCCACCAGCACCTCGAACTCGCGATCGGTGAGCTCGGGCGGGCGGGTGCGTTCCCTAGGCGCCGTGCTGAAACGCGCGATCACCCGCCGGGTGACCTCGGGCGAGAGCAACGCGTCCCCGCGCGCGACGACCCGCACGGACTCCACGAGATCTTCTGGGGAGGCGTTCTTGAGCAGGAAGCCGCTCGCGCCCGCCTGCAGTGCCTCGAAGAGGTAGTCCTCGCGGTCGAACGTGGTCAAGATGACGACACGGGTGCCGTGGCCTGCGGAAAGGATGTGGCGGGTGGCTTGCAGGCCGTCCATGCGGGGCATCTGGACGTCCATCAGCACGACGTCGGGGCGCAGCTCGGCGACGAGTGCCACGGCCTCGGCGCCGTCGCCCGCCTCGCCGACCACCTCGATACCGGGCTCGGTGCCGAGGATGACCCGGAAGCCGGCGCGGACCAGGTCCTGGTCGTCGGCCAGCACTACTCGCAGACTCACGCCTTCTCCTCCAACACCGTCGGCAGCGACGCACGGACCAGGAAGCCCGCCTCGCGCCGCGGCCCTGCTTCCAGCGAACCTCCGTGCACGGCAAGACGTTCGCGCATCCCGACGAGACCGAAACCTGGGCTCGTGGAGGTGGAACGGCCGCGGCCGTCATCGGTGATCTCCAGCTCCAGCGCGCTGTCCAGGAACCGCATCCGCACGTCGACGTGCCGCGCGTCAGCGTGCTTCACCACGTTCGTAAGTGCTTCCTGCACGACCCGATACGCCGACAACGCGACGCCGGACGGCACCTCGCGCGCGTCGCCGTACACGCCGTGCGAGACCTCGAGGCCCGCCGCGCGGGCGCTCTCGAACAGCTCCGGCAGGTCATCGAGGCCGGGCGCCGCCTTCAGGTCGGTGTCCGCGTCCGCGCGCAGCACGCCCAGCAGGCCGCGCAACTCGCTGATCGCGGTGCGGGCGGTCTGCTCGACGGTCTGCAGGGCGTCGCGGGCCAGGCCGGGGTCGGAGTCGAGGACGCGGCGCGCGGCACCGGCCTGGATGCCCATGACGGACACGTGGTGCGCGACGACGTCGTGCAGGTCACGGGCGATGCGCATGCGTTCGGCCGCGATGGCGCCACGGGTGTTCTGCTCCTGCGAGCGGCGCAGTTCCTCGGCCTGGAACTCCAGCTGGGCCCGGCGCCGGGCACCCGACCAGGCCATCTCCCCCACCACGTAGGCGAACAGGAAGAAGAAGATGTTGAACTCCAGTCCGTAGAGGACAGAAGCGAGCACCGGGTCCATCGGCCCGGCCGCGTCCTTGAAGTCCCCCTTGGGTCCGAGCAGGGCACGCACGAGGCTGAACCCGAGCCACAGGAACATCGCGGTGATCACGCCGATGCGCGACCAGCGCGCGAAGCGGCGGTTCTGCTCCCAGGCGCCGACCGTGTAGATCGCGAGGAACAGGATCGCCGACGGCACCAGGCTGTCGGCGGCCCGGTTCACCTGCGCGGCGATGAACAGCGCGGACACCACGAGCATCACGGCGAGCGGGTAGCGGCGGCGCACCACCAGCGGCACGGACAGCACGAACATCCAGACGACCTGCTCCAGCAGTCCCGGAGGGTCCTGGAAGACGTAGGCGCCCATGCTGTTGACGAGCGTCGTGACCTCGATCGCGCACAGCAGCACGATCACGGCGATGCCGATGTCGCGCCGCCGTTGCGCGGCGGTCGGACCGGGCCGCCGCCACTCGTTCCACACGGGCTCTTCCACGCGGTCAAGGTACCCGTCGCGCGTTGTGCATCGGCGATCTGAACGCGCGCTCGTTGATCTACGGTAGAGCGATGGACCTCAGCCTGACCGTGCTCGGGTGCGCAACGCCGTACCCGAGCGTCGACAACCCGTGCTCCGGCTACCTGGTGTCGCACGGCGACACTCGCGTGTGGATGGACGCCGGCGCCGGCACGATCGGCCCGTTGCAGCGCCACACGCGGCTGGAGGACCTGGACGCGATCTGGATCTCGCACCTGCACGCCGACCACAGCGCGGACCTGCTGACCGCCTACTACGCCCTGTTGTTCGCGGACGTCTCACGCGACCCGGTCCCGCTGTACGGCCCGCCCGGCATCGCCGACCGCCTGGCCGGCTTCCTCACCAACGGCCCGGAGCGCAGCCCGGTCGAGTCGGCGTTCGCGATCACCGAACTGCACGACGGGCACGAGGCCGAGGTCGGCTCGATGCGGCTGACGTCGGCGGCGGTCGAGCACGGCATCCCGGCGTTCGGTGTGCGGATCGAGGCGGCGGGCCGCTCGCTGACCTACTCGGGCGACACCGCCCCGTGCCCGAGTCTGACGGCGCTGGCGAGCGGCACCGACGTGCTGCTGTGCGAGGCCGAGAGCGCGGTCAAGACGCCGGACATGGTCCACCACACGCCGGAGGACGCGGGCGAGACGGCTTCCAGCGCGGGCGCGGGACGGTTGGTCGTCACGCACGTGGGCCGCTTCCTGACCTCCCAGGAAGCGGTCGCCCGTGCTTCGGCCCGGTACTCGGGGACGGTCGCCTACGCCGCGCCCGGCAGCACGATCAGAGTTGGTTGATGCGGACCAGGTTGCCGGCCGGGTCGCGGAACGAGCAGTCGCGCACGCCCCACGGCTGGTCCTCGGGCTCCTGCAGCACCTCGCCCGCCCCGGACGACTCGACCCACGCCCGTGCGCGGTCGAACGTGCCCTGCAGGTCCTTGGAGGCCAGCGAGATGGCGGTGTAGACGCCCTTCGCCATGAGCACGGCGATCGTGCGGCGTTCCTCGTCGCTCACGCCGGGGTCGGCGGCGGGCGGGTGCAGCACGATGCCGGTCTCGGGCTGGCCGGGCGGGCCCACGGTGATCCAGCGCATGGCGCCCTGGCCGACGTCCTGGCGGACCTCGAAGCCGAGCGCGTCGCGGAAGAAGCCGAGGGACTTCTCGGGGTCGTCTGCCGGCAGGAACGCCGAGGCGATGATGACTGACATGGCGGTCAACCTAATCGGACGGGCCGGTCGCCGCTTCTCGATTCCTGATCGGCCGCATGACGGCCTTGGCCAGGCAGTTCGGGATGCCCTGGCCGTCCTCGGCGGCGACCTTGCGGTACTGGCTCGGGGACATGCCGACCAGTTCGGAGAAGCGGGTGCTGAAGGTGCCGAGCGAGGTGCAGCCGACCTCGAAGCACACGTCGGTGACGGACATGTCGCCCCGGCGCAGCAACGTCATGGCCCGCTCGATGCGGCGCGTCATGAGGTAGCTGTACGGCGACTCGCCGAAGGCGGCGCGGAACGCACGGCTCAGGTGCCCCGCGGACAGGTGCACGCCGCGGGCCAGCGCCGCGACGTCCAGCGGCTGGCGGTACTCGCGGTCGATCCGGTCGCGGACCTTGCGGAGCAGCACCAGTTCCTGCAGGCGCGGGTCTTGGGCGGTCACGATGGACAGCCTAAGCCCCGCGCCTGACAGAGTCCTGACTTCTACAGCGGACTAGCAGGCACCCTGGTCGCGCCAGACGCCCCACTCACCCGTGGTTCCGGGCTCCTCGTTGGTCGTCCACCACTGGGCCCGCCACTTGCGGCCCTTGTGAGACACCTCGTTGCCACCGTTGTAGACCTTGCCGGCCTCCCACGCGGGCAGCGCGCACGTCGGCGGCTTCGTCGTGGTGGTCGTCGTGGTCGTCGTCGTGGTGGTGGTCGTGGTCGAGGTGGTCGTGGACGTGGTGGTGGAGGTCGGCGGGTTGCCGCCACCGATGCGCGGGTGGTCCGCGCTGATCGCGTACGACTGACCACCGAACGTGAACACGAAGTTCGACGGCGTCGAGATCGGCAGCTGGTAGCTGACGGTCACCTCGATCGACGCGCCCGGCGCGAGCGACTGCCACGACGGCAGCGTGAGCTCCGCCTTCTGGAAGTCGCCCTTCAGGCCACCGACGTTGGGCCCGCTGTGTCCCTTCGAGACGACCTTGAGGCCGAAGCCCGACTGGTCGCCCATGCTGCCCGGCGCGCTGGTGCCGTAGTCGAACGCGATCTTCGTGCCACCGGGGATGGTGACGGTCGAGCGGTTCGTGAACTTGATCTTCGGCGTGATCGGGTAGTTGTTGTCGCCCAGCGCGAAGCCGTGGACGTCCACGTCGACCGCGAGGGACTGGGTCTGCTGCGTCGAAGCCTTCAGGTTGCCGTAGGGCGCGGCACCGTTCAGGCCGGTGTTGATGGTCGACAGCAGGGTGTCGCCGATGAAGTACTCGTTCTTCGCGGAGTCGTACCTGTAGTCGCCCGCGAGCTCCCAGATCATGATGCCGCCGAGGCCCTTGTCCTTGACGTACTTGGCCTTCTCGGCGATCGACTGCTCGGTCTCGTTGGAGAGGAACACCTTCTTGTCGTTGTTCCACAGCCACGGCGACTTCAGCGTCGAGTCGTAGTACGGCGTGTAGGTGCCGGTGAGGCGGTCGGTCGGGTCGTTGACCGGGTCGAGGCCGTACTGCGCCGCGTAGGAGCCGGTGATCTTGGCTTCCAGGTTCTTGGTGTGCCACAACGGGTTCACACCGGACGGAACCTCGGCGCCGCCCGCGGTGACGTCGTGCCAGATGTTGTCGATGCCGGCCGCGCCGTTACCGCACGGCGTGGTCGAGCCGACCGACGAACCGGTGCCGGGCGGGCACTGCGACTGGTTCGGCAGCGGGGCCTTGCCCCACAGGCCGTTCGTGCCGCCGGTGACGCCCTGCCAGCCGCGCGAGTAGAACGGCACGCCGATGTTGATGCGTCCGGCCTGCATGGCACCGCGGTAGTAGTGGTACGACCAGTCGGTGTTGAGGTACCCCATGCCCTCGTACTGGGGCGCCGTGTACACGCCACCGGCCGCGAGCTCGCCGTCCTTGCCGTCGTCGTAGAGCGCGGCGTTCGGTCCGACGAACTGGTTCCACGAACCGTGCAGGTCGTAGCTCATGACGTTCAGGTAGTCGAGGTACTTGACGACCTGGTACGCCTCCTGGCCGCGCAGCAGCCAGCCGGAGGCGGGCACGGCGGCGGTCAGCAGGTAGTGCTTGCCGTCGGCGGCACCGGCGCGGTCGAGCTTCTCGCGCAGCGTCTTCATGATCGCCTGGTAGCCGGCCCACAGCGTGCCGCGGTTGGCGTTGGAGATCCAGAAGTCGTCCGGGTTGCCGGCGTGGTTGTTCGACGTCGCGTACTCGTAGTCGATGTCAGCGCCGTTGAAGCCGTAATGGCGCAGGAAGGTCACGACGCTGTCCGCGAAGGTGTCGATCGCGGCCTGGTTCTGGCCGAGCTTGTAGAAGCCGCCCGACGCGTTGCGCGTGCCGTCGGCGTTGAAGAAGCCGCCGGTCTCCGCCCAGCCGCCGACCGAGATCAGCGTCTTGACGTTCGGGTTCTGCTTCTTGAACTTCGTGAGCTGGTTGAAGTGCCCCTTGTAGGGCAGCGACGGGTCCATCTCGGCGCCGGCGACGCCCGGCCACTCCATGCCGATGGACGAGTTGTTCGCGTCGTTCGCGCCGACCGAGATCTTGTTCTGGGCGTCGATGTGCGCGAACGCGTAGTTCAGGTGCGTGACCTTGTTCCAGGGGATGTCCTTGGCGAGGTACCCGGGCTGACCGTTCTTGCCGGTCCGCCAGCTGGTGAAGTACCCGATGACACGTCTGGACTTGTCCCCCATGATCTCGCGGCCGGCGGTGTCGTAGGCGGTGCAGTACGGCACCTCGACGCCCGGCGTCTTGTACAGCCCGTCCGGCCGGCAGTCCTCGTGGGCTGCGGCTGCGGTCGGCGCGTTGGTCACGGCTATCACGGTCCCGGCTAGCAGGGCTAGCACCGGGACCACTTTGGCGAGCAGGCGCAAGGGAAGGACCTCCTGGCTAGGGCGGCGGCCACTGCCGGGAACGGTAAAATGGTCCAGACCTTTAGGTCAATAGTCGATCACTGACAAAAGGTGTCAGTGAATCGGTTTAGCGTCTTTTGCATGAGTGAGAACGATTTCAACTTCCTCCACGGCAGCTGGCGGGTGGCCAACCGCAAGATCGCCGACATCGTCGGCCGCGGCACCGAGTGGGTCGAGTTCGAGACGCGGGCCGAAGCCAGACCCCTCCTGGGCGGCGCGGCGATCATCGACAGCGTCTTCGCGGAGGACTGGGAGGGCATGACGCTGCGCCAGTACGACCCCGCCGCCGACGTCTGGCGCATCTGGTGGGCCTCCACCCGCGCTCCCGGCCACCTCGACCCGCCGCTGGAGGGCCGGTTCACCGACGGGCACGGGGTGTTCTTCGGTGACGACGTGGTCGGCGGGCACGCGGTGAAGGTGCGGTTCGACTGGACGCCCGGCGACGAGCCCGTCTGGGAGCAGCGGTTCTCCTACGACGGCGGCGAGACCTGGGAACCGAACTGGGTCATGCGCTTCACCCGCGCCTGAGCGGATCAGCCGATCTGGGTCAGCGCGAGCCCGCCCGCCATCAGCAGGGCGCACGCCAGGCCGTGCACGACGGGGTTGCGCACCAGGAGCGCCACGAACTCCCGCAGGAACGCGCTGGGCACGAAGTACCAGGCCGTCGGCGCGCCGATGACCTGCAACCGCAGGCCCTGCTTGCGGGAGAGCACGGCGGTGCGGAACACGTGGTAGTTGTTCGTGACCGCGACGACCCGGCCGTTGAGGCCCCGCTCGGCGAGCAACGCCTTGCTGTAGCGGAGGTTCTCCTCGGTCGTGGTCGCCTGGTCCTCCAGCACGACGTCGTCCTCCGGCACACCGCGTTCGAGCAGGTACCGGCTCATGGCGAACGCCTCGGACACCTGTTCGTCCGAACCCTGCCCGCCCGACACCACGATCACCGGTGACCGGCCGGCCTCGCGGTCGCGGTGGTAGAGCCGCAGCGCGCGGTCGAGCCGGCTCGCCAGCAGCCGGGGCACGCGGTCCCCGATCAGCCCGGCGCCCAGCACCACGATGCCGTCGAACCCGTGGCGGCGGCCGGTGCGGCCGTAGATCACCGAGTACAGCAGCAGGCTCACGAACAGGAACGCGACGTACGCGGACACCAGGAACAACCCGAACGCGGAGCCGCGGATCCAGTCGTTGGGCTGGGTGATGCCCCACGCGAAGTAGGCCATCTCGCCGAGCAGGGCCAGGCCCGCGAGCAACGACAACAGGTTGCCCAGCGAGCGGCCCTCGCGGCGGACCATGACCACGCCGTTGGCGAGCAACGCGAGCGGGAGCAGCAGCAGGCCCAGCACCGCCAGCATGAACGCGAGCAGCAGCGGCATGTTCAGCACCGGGTTGTCCCGCCCGGCCTCCGCCAGCAGCAGGAGCAGCATCACCAGCGCGATGCCGAGCCAGACGGCGTTGCTCAGCCTTCGGCGGTCACGGATCACGCCGATGACGAAGAAGGTGGCGGGGATGAGGAAGAGCAGCCCGGCTAGCACCGGGCAAGGGTAGTACCGGTGATCACTCGGTGCCGTCGGTGCTCTCGGGTTGCGGGGCGGGCTTCGGGCGCGGCCTCAAGCGGACCGCGCCCGCCGTGAGGTCGAGCGGTCCGGTCTCCTCGTAGTCCTCGCCCGTGCCCGCGTCCGTCGCCTCGCGGCGGACCTTGGGGCCGGGGAACAACTCGCCCAACTGTCCCATGCACCCGACCCTACCCTCAGAACAGAGCGATGAGCAGCACGATCACGGCGATTGCCACCACGATCGGGATCCACATGGAACCCTGCGGCCTGCGGTAGTGGCTGCGGACCGTTGTGGTGCGGAACCAGCTGTACGGGGCGCTGCGGCGGTGGCGGCGAACCCAGGGCATCTCGTCCTCCTCGGCAGTGGCTGTCAGCCGTGGGTTACCCGGATTCCAAGCCGGTCCTGTACTCCAGCCAGCCCAACCTTCACCATCTCCTGGTCACCGATGTCGTTGCCGTACAGGACCTCGTGCCACGGTCCCAGCCGGTGCCAGATCAGGGCCCGCTCCCGCAGGTCGCGCGTGACCCCGTAGGTGTCGGCGAGAGCGTCGGCGAACTCGGGCGGCGTGCAGTGCAGCGCCCACGCGAGGTCGATGGCGGCGTCGCCTATGTGCAGGTCGCCGAAGTCGATCACGCCGGTCAGCACGCCGTCGCGGCCCAGCACGTGCTCGGGACCGAGGTCGCCGTGGACGAGCGTGTCGGCGGGCAGTCCGTCGAGCGCGGCGAGCAGGTCCTCGGCGCCCGGTACGCGCACCTCGGCTTGGAAGCGTTCGACCGGCAGCTCCCGGGGGCCGACGCCTCGTTCGACGGCCTCGGCGACGGGTGCGGCGTGCAGGGCACGCAGGAACTCGCCCAGCTGGCGGCCCTGAACGGCGTTGAGCGAGTGCTGCTCCTCCCCCGGCACCAGCTCGTGCCGCACCACCACCGGTGCCTCGGACACGACCACGGGAACCGGGACGGGCAGCGGCAACCGGGGCGCGAGCCACGGCATCACCACCGACTCGCGCACGAGCTGCGGCCCGATCTCCGGACGGCGCGGCCGCCGTTCCACCCAGCGTCCGCCGACCAGGACGGCCGTGCTGTCCCAGCCCTCACCCAGGTACGTCACCCGCCCAGTGTCACCGGTGACTCCCGTGCGTCCGAAACGACTTTCTCCCGGCCCTCGCCGCTCGGCGGTGCCGAGCGCCTCGTGTGCCGTGTGGACGGACCGGGCAGAATCCCCCTGGTGGCCGCCACCGTCTCCTCCAAGCTGCTGTCGCTGCTCGGCACCTTCGACAGCCGGCACCGCCGCCAGACGCTGAGCGGCATCGCGCGGCGCAGCGGGCTGCCGATCAGCACCACCCACCGGCTGCTCGCGGAGCTCGCGGAGTGGGGCGCGGTGCGGCGGCTGGACTCCGGCGAGTACGTGATCGGCCGGCGGATCTGGCGGCTCGGGCTGCTGGCCGCCGGGGAGGTGGAGCTGAGCCGGGTCGCGGAGCCGTTCCTGCACGACATCCACGCGGCGACCCGCGCCGTGGTGCACCTGGCCGTGCGGGAGGGGACCGAGGTGCTGTACCTGGACCGGGTCTCCGGGCACGCGTCGGTGCCGATCGTGAGCACCACCGGGAGCCGGTTGCCGTTGCACGCGACCGGGGTCGGGAAGGTGTTGCTGGCACACGCCCCGAAGGAAGTGCAGGAGGAGGTGCTCACGCACGGGCTGACGCGCATCACGGCGTTCACGGTCACGGAGCCCGGGCGGATGCGGGCTCAACTGCACCGGATCCGGCGGGACGGGTACGCGCAGACGTTCGAGGAGATGACGCTCGGGGCGTGCAGTGTGGGCGTGCCGGTCGAGGTGGACGGGCACGTCGTCGCGGCGCTCGGGATCGTGGTGCCCGATCTGCGCAACGTGCGGGCCCGGCTGGTCGCGGCGTTGCAGGTGGCGGCTCGGGGGATCGCGCGGATGCTGGAGCCGAGTTTCCACCCACCGGAAGCCGGGCTTGGATGATCAGGCGGTCTGCCGTTTGAATCCGTGACCGTGGCAAGCGAAAAACGTGAGCTCCTCATCGGCGGCGACAGCGTTCCGGCGCTGGACGGCCGCACCACCGACGACCTCAACCCCTTCACCGGCGAGGTCCACGCCGTCGTCGCGGCGGCCGGTCCCGCGGACGTCACGCGGGCAGTCGACGCCGCCGAGCAGGCGTTCGCCGGGTGGGCGGCGACGTCGCCGTCCGTGAAGCGCCGGATCCTGCTGCGGGCCGCGGACGGGCTGGAGGCCAGGACGGCCGAGGTCGTCGCCCTGATGGCCGCCGAGGTCGGCGGCGTCGGCGGGTGGGCGGGGTTCAACGTCGTGCTGGCGGCGAACGTTCTGCGCGAAGCCGCCGCGGCGGTCACCCAGCCCGTCGGCGAGGTGCTGACGACGGACGTGCCCGGTCAGCTGTCGCTCGCGGTGAGGGAGCCGCTCGGCGTCGTCGCGGCGTTCGCGCCGTGGAACGCGCCGGTCATCCTGAGCACGCGGGCCGTGGCGGCGCCGATCGCCGCCGGGAACACCGTCGTGCTCAAGCCCAGCGAGGACGCGCCGATCGCGGCCGGGCTGCTGATCGCCGACGTGCTGCGCGAGGCCGGGCTGCCGGACGGTGTGCTCAACGTCGTGACGAACGCCCCGGAGGACGCCGCCGCGGTCGCCGAGGCGCTGATCAGCGACCCGCGCGTGCGCGCCGTGAACTTCACCGGCTCCACCGAGGTCGGCCGGATCGTCGGAACCCTTGCCGCACAACACCTCAAGCCCGCTGTGCTGGAGCTCGGCGGCAAGAACTCGCTGCTGGTGCTCGACGACGCCGACCTCGACCACGCGGTGGACGCGGCGACGTTCGGCGCGTTCCACAACGCGGGCCAGATCTGCATGTCGACCGACCGCATCCTGGTGCACCGGGCCGTGGCCGAGGAGTTCACCGCGAAGCTCGCGGCCAAGGTCGCTTCGCTGCCGCACGGCGACCCCGCCGACCCCGGCACCGTGATCGGTCCCGTGATCAACCCGCGAGCGGCCGCACGAGTCGCCGCGCTGGTGGAGGACGCGGTCGCGAACGGCGCCACCGTCCGTGCGGGCGGCAACGGCGGCGCGACCGTGCTCGACGGCGTCACTCCGCAGATGCGGGTGTTCCAGGAGGAGATCTTCGGCCCGGCCGTCATCGTCGTGCCCGTCGCCGACGACGACGAGGCCGTGGCGATCGCGAACGACACCGAGCACGGCCTCACCGCGGGCATCCTCACCGAGGACTCGCGGCGCGGACTCGGCCTGGCGCAACGCATCCGCACCGGCATCGTGCACGTCGGCAACCAGACGGTGGACGACGAGCCGCAGGCGCCGTTCGGTGGCGTGAAGTCCAGCGGGTACGGCAGGTTCGGCGGCCGCTGGGGCATCGAGGCGTTCTCCGCGACGCGCTGGGTGACGATCGCGAGCGAGCACGGCCACTTCCCGTTCTGAGGGAGCTTCTCTAGCCGACCAGGCCCGCCTCGTGGGCCACGATGGCCGCCTGGACGCGGTTCTCCGCGCCCAGGCGGCTCAGGATCGCGCTCACGTGCCCCTTCACGGTGCCTTCGACCAGGTCGAGGCGCCGGGCGATCTGAGCGTTCGACAGGCCCTCGCCGAGCAGCGCCAGCACGTCGCGTTCGCGCGCGGTCAGCGACTCCACCTGCGACCGCGCCTGCCCGACCCGCCCGCCGCGGAACCGCGTGATCATCCGGGCCGCCACCTTGGGCGCCAGGTAGGCGCCGCCGGACGCGAGCGCGTGCACACCGGCGATGAGCTCGCGCGGATCTCCTGACTTCAGCAGGAACCCGCGCGCGCCGCCGTCCAGCGCCCGTTCGAGGTAGCCGTCGTCGTTGAACGTGGTCAGCATCGCCACGCCGAACCCGAGGCGGGCCAGTTCGCGTGCCGCCTCCAGGCCGTCGAGGCGAGGCATCCGGATGTCCATCAGCACGACGTCGGGCCGGTGCTTCAACGTCAGGTCGATCGCCTCGCGGCCGTCCGCCGCCTCCGCGACGACCGCGAGTTCGGGATCGGCGCCGAGGATGGCCCGCACACCCGCGCGCACCAGCACCTCGTCGTCCGCGAGCAGAACCCGGATCACAGCTCCCCCGTGTGCGGCACCGTCGCGACCAGCTCGAACCGGCCCTCGTCGCGGCTGACCCGGAGAGTACCGCCGGCGATCCGCACCCGTTCCCGCAACGCGACGAGCCCCAGCCGGCTGCCCGCGCCCCGGCGCAACCCGGCCTCGTTGCCCACCTCCACCACGGTGCTGCCCTCCCCCGACGTCACCTTCACCTCCACGACGGACTTCGGCGCGTGCTTGGCGGCGTTCGTCAGCGCTTCCTGCACCACCCGGTGCACCGTGCGTTCCACAGTGGACGGGATGTCACCCTCCACTGTGAACTCGACCTGCATCCCGGCCGCCACGGCGCGATCCACGAGGTCGCGCAGGTCGGCCACGGCGGGCGGTTCACCGTCGCGCAGCAGGAACACCAGGGCCGCCAGCCGTTCCGTGGCGGCGGAGGCGGTCACCCGGAGCTGGGCCGCGGCCTGCTGGTGCTCGGGAGGCAGGTTCAGCTCCAGCGCACCCGCCTGCAGGGCCAGCAGGCTGAGCTCGTGGCCCAGCGTGTCGTGGACCTCGTGCGCGATCCGGGTGCGTTCACGCAGGTGAGCGGCCTCCACCTCGGCGGCGGCCAACGCGGCCTGCTGCCCCGCGACGCGGCCGAGGAACCACGGCAGCGCCACCGACAGCCCGACGACGATCAGCTGGGTGAACCCGATGAAGCCCGCCGCGGCGAACATGATCGCGGGCCAGCCCGGCGCCATCCTCCTGCCGAGCAGGAAGGCGGCGACGAACAGCCCGGCGCACACCACGATCGTCCACGGCGGCACGTTCTCCTCCATGAAGAACGACGTGCCGAACGCGGCGGCCACGCAGACCCCGAGCGCCACGACCCTCATCGCACCCACCTCACGACCGCCAGAGTCAGGTTCATCGTGCTGGACACGCCCAACCACACCACAAGCGGCAGCGAGTAGTGCGCCAGCTGGACGAACGTGATGTCGCGCCCACCGCCGTACAGCAGCCCGAGCAACACCGGCAACGCCAGCAGCACGCCCAGCGGCACGAACCTCAAGACCTGCCACGCCTTGTGGAACCTCCGGGGCCGCCGCAACGCGCGAATCCCCAGCCCGACCGACAACAACGTCAGCCCGGCCAGCACGAGATCGGTCAGCAGCCGGTACGACTCCGGCTCCGGCGGTTGTTCGCCGTCGAGGACGCCGGCGATCGCGTTCTCCAGCACGTGCGTACCTTCGTTGCCGAGCGTGAACCCGCTGTTGGACATCACCGCGATGCCGTACCCGGACGACGTCAGCAGCTGCCCGGCCGTGCCCGTGAACCAGATGCCGCTGTGCCGCAACCGTCCCTCCGCGTCCGCTCCCCACCCCATGCCGTCACGCGGGCCGAGCTTCGGCTGCGCGGCCAGCCACTTCGCCATGTCCGCCGCCGTGCTGATCACCCCGTCCGAGCCCGTGACGAACCGGTCCGGCTCGGTCAGCGGCACCGAGAACCCGTAGGCGTAGCCGTACCCCTTGCGGAAGTCCGGCGGCAGATCCCGTGGTGTCACGTCGATCGCCACCGTGTCCTTCATGTCCAACGGCTCGAAGACGTGCTTCTTCAAGTACGCGTTGAAGTTCTCGCCCGAAGCCTGCTCGACCAGCCGCGCGAGCAGGTGGTAGTTCGTGTTGGTGTAGCGGAACTCGCCGTCGGGCACGGCCTCCCGCAGGGCCTCGCGGGCCCGTTCCACCGCCCCGGCCGCGTTGCCGGGCTGCGGCAGGCTCTTCTCCGGCAGCGTCCGGTCGCTGATCCCGGACTCGTGCGCCAGGAGCTGCCGCGGCGTGACCCGCGAGCCGAGGACCGGGCGGTCGAGATCGATCTTCCCGGCGTCCGCGAGCTGCCGGACCGCGAGCGCCGTGAACGACTTGCTGACGGAGGCGATCGCCATCCTGGAGTTCGCGGTGATCGGCGCGCCGGCCGAGTCGTGGCCGAAGCCCTGGACCGCGATCACCTGGTCTCCCTTGGTGATCGCGACGGCGACGCCCGGAAGGGACGCCTCTCCCATGTACGTGGACACCAGCAGCGTGAGTGCTGCACCCCAGAGAACCATGGGACAGAACGTAGGGATCAGCGCGGGGAGACACCCGACCTGAAAGACACGGTGGACCCCTGACGAAAGTCAGGGGTCCAGAACTTCTGGCAGGCTGCCGAAGAGGACCCCTGAAACGACTACGGTCCCGACGGCGAGGAGCGCGGCTCGACGCCGCCGAAGGCGTACGCGACTTCTCGCCTACCTCATCCGCCTGGAACAGGGCCGCTAGCCGCAGCCAGACGAACAGCTCCCGCGGCTCTGAACGCACCGAGGCCCCCGACCACGAAGGTCGAGGGCCTCGACGGAACGAACGGACTCAGTGACCCGCGGCCATCTCCGCCGCCAGCCGGTCGTCACCGCTCGTCTCCTTGAGCGGCTTCTCCTTGATGAACACCACCGCGAGCAGCGCCAGCACCGCGAACGGCGCGCCCACCAGGAAGATCTCCGCGGTCGCCGTCGCGTAGATGTCGGCGATAACGGCCTTGATCTCGGGCGGCAGCACCGAGATGTCCGGCACGGTGCCCTCGCCGCCGGTGAGACCGCCCATCGGGCCGAATTTCTCGGCCGCGAGCGACGAGACCTTGTTGGCCAGCACGGCACCGAGCGCCGAGACGCCGATCGCGCCGCCCAGCGAGCGGAAGAACGTCAGCGTGGACGTGGTGGCGCCGAGGTCCTTGGCCGGCACGTCGTTCTGCGCCGCGAGGACCAGGTTCTGCATCATCAGGCCGACGCCGACGCCGAGCACGAACATGTGCACGGACACCATGAACACGCTGGTCTGCGCGGTGATCGTGGACAGCAGCAGCATGCCGCCGACCATGAACACGCCACCGGCGACCAGGAACGCCTTCCACTTGCCGAACTTCGTGATCATCTGACCGGCCACGGTGGACGAGATGAGCAGGCCGAAGATCAGCGGCAGGCCCAGCAGACCGGCCTGGGTCGGCGTCTTGCCGAGCGAGAGCTGGAAGTACTGCGAGAGGAAGACCGTGCCGCCGAACATCGCGATGCCGACCAGGGCGCTCGCGATGGTCGCCAGTGAGACGGTGCGGTTGCGGAAGATCGACAGCGGCACGATCGGGTCGTGCGCGGTGGCCTCGACGCGGACGGCCGCCACGAGCAGCAGCACGCCGAGCGAGACGAGACCGGCGGTCCAGCCCGACGCCCACTCGAACTTCTGGCCGGCCAGCGACGACCAGATCAGCAGCGTCGAGACGCCGGACACGATCAGGAACGCGCCCAGGTAGTCGATCTTCGTCTTCTCGTTGCGCACGACCGGGAGGCGCAGCGTGCGCTGGAGCATGTAGATCGCGGCGAGGGTGAAAGGGATGCCGATGAAGAAGCACCAGCGCCAGCCGAGCCACGAGGTGTCGACCAGGACGCCGCCGATCAGCGGGCCCGCGACGGTGCCGACGCCGAACACCGCGCCGAACATGCCGGAGTACTTGCCGAGCTCACGCGGCGGGATCATCGCGGCCATCACGATCGTCGCGAGCGCCGTGACGCCACCGGCGCCCAGGCCCTGCACGACGCGGCTGACGATGAGCATCTCGACGTTCTGCGAGAAGCCCGCGATCAGCGAGCCGACGACGAACAGGCTCAGCGACGCCTGGATCAGCAGCTTGCGGCTGTAGAGGTCGGCGAGCTTGCCCCACAACGGCACGGTTGCGGTCATCGCGAGCAGCTCGGCCGTCACGATCCACGCGAAGATCGACTGCGAGCCCTTCAGCTCGGCGACGATGCGCGGCAGCGCGTTCGACACGACGGTGCCGGCGAGGATGGCCACGAACATGCCGAGCATCAGGCCCCACATGGCCTGGACGACTTCGCGTTTGCTGTGGACCGGTGTTGGTTCTGCCTCGATGCTCATGATCCCCCTTCGTGACGGCGTGGTGCGTGAGCCAGCCCGGTGCCGAACAGGTCGAGCGCCTCGCTGACGAGCTCGCCCAGCGCGACGCTGTCGTCGCGCGCCCAGCGCGTCACCGCGCAGCGGAACGCGGCGCTGCCGGCGGCGACCAGCAGCCGCGGGTACACGTGGGACTCGGGCAGCCCTGCCCGCTGTCCCACCGCGTCCGCGAGCAGCTGCTCGGACTCGGCGCTGTTCGCGAACGCGCGGACCAGCAGATCCGGCCGCTGCATGAGGACTTCCTTGCGCAGCAGCCACAGGTCGCGGGCGTTGTTCAGCTCGTCGGTGATCTCCGCGAGCACCGACGACCGGTACGCCTCGAACGGCGTGACGGCGTCGGGGAAGGCGAGGATCCGCTCGGCCATGCGCGGGCCCGCCTCGGGGTCCGCGCCGATGAGCGCCTCGTCCTTGCTCGCGAAGTAGTTGAAGAAGGTGCGCACCGAGACGTCGGCCTCGGCGGCGATCTCCTCCACGGTGACGTGGTCGTAGCCCCTCTCGGCGGCGAGACGCACGGTCGCCCGCTCGAGCGCGGCACGGGTGCGGCGCTTCTTGCGGTCGCGCAGGCTCTCCCCCGGCTGGTTCACGAGGCAAGAGTACAGGATCGTTTTGCAGTCACTGCAACTTTGCAGTGTGTGAACTACGACTCGCTCGCAGTGGCTATGACCAGGGAGTCTTCGGCTTCTCCTGGAGCTCGCCGTCGACGAAGAGGTCGACCTTCTCACTGAAGAAGCACGCCATTCCAGCGATTTTCTGGCTCTCGGGCAGAGGCGACCGGTAGATCCAGACGAGGTCGTCGTGGGTCACCCCGTTCACCTCGACCGACCAGTACGTGGCCGTGCCCTTGTACGGGCACTGCGTCTGCGTGTCCGACGGCCTGAGCAGATCGAACCGGACATCGCTCAACGGCAGGTAGTAGCGCGGTGGACACAGCGTCTCGAACAGGATCCGCGGCTGCGAGGACGCCGCCAGCGTCACACCGTCCAACGCCACTCGCACGTGCCGTGAGCTGCTCAGCACGTCGACGCGCGTGTACGGGTCACGCGGGTGCACGTAGATCGGTTCGTCCTCTTCGAGCCACTCGTCCATCGCCGAGAACTCGAACCGGACCAGGTCCCGCAGCTCCTCGAACGGGGAGTCGGGATAGGTCAGCGCCGCCCCTTGCGCGGTGCGCCCGTTCACGACGACGTCGTGCACCACGCCGTCGCCCCGGCTCGGCGAGCGCTTGGTCTCCCCCGTCGGCTTCAGCTCGGCGCGCACGGAGGACAGGGGCAGGTAGTAGGCCGGGTAGTAGGGGATCTCCCAGACCAGGCGCGGCGAGGTCGTGTCCACGACCAGCTCGCCACCGAAGTACGCACGGACCCGCTTCGCCGAGTGCTCGACCCGAACCCGGCCACGCTCGTTGTCGCCCATGCCCCATACCAACACGGAAGCGCCGCGCGGGCTTCCCGGACCGGTCAGGCGTTGCCGTCGAACAGGCTCGTCACCGAGCCGTCCTCGAAGACCTCCTGGATGGCGCGGGCCAGCAGCGGCGCGATGCTCAGCACGGTCAGGCCGGGGAACCGCTTCTCGGGCGGGATGGGCAGGGTGTCGGTGAGGATCACCTCGCGCGCCTTGCTCGCGACGAGCCGGTCGTGGGCGTCGCCGGACAGCACGCCGTGCGTCGCGACCAGCACCACGTCCTTCGCGCCCTGCTCCAGCAACTGCCGGGCCGCCGTCGTGCTCGTCAGCGCTGTGTCGATCATGTCGTCGACCACGACGCAGGTGCGGCCCTCGACGTCCCCGACGACGCGGTTGGCCAGGACCGCGTTGGGGCGCAACGGGTCGCGCGTCTTGTGGATGAACGCGATCGGGCAGCCGCCGAGCAGGTCGGCCCACTTCTCGGCGAGCCTGGTGCGGCCGGCGTCCGGGGAGACGATCGTGAGGTCCTCGCCCCGGTAGCGGCTGCCGACGTGGTCGCAGAGCAGCCACATCGCGTGCAGGTGGTCGACCGGCCCGTCGAAGAAGCCCTGGGCCTGCGCGGTGTGCAGGTCGACCGTGACGATCCGGTCGGCGCCGGCGGTCCGGAACATGTCCGCGACCAGGCGGGCCGACACGGGTTCGCGGCCGGCGTACTTGCGGTCCTGCCGTGCGTACGGATAGGACGGCACGACCGCGGTGATGCGCTTGGCCGAGGCGCGTTTCAGCGCGTCGACCATCAGCAGTTGCTCCATCAGCGAGTCGTTGACGGGTGCGATGTGGCTCTGCATGGCGAACGCGTCCGCGCCGCGCACCGACTCCTCGAAGCGGACGAAGATCTCGCCGTTCGCGAAGTCGTAGGCGGCCTGCGGGGTGATGGCGACGCCCAGGTCCTTGGCCACGGCCTCGGCCAGCTCGGGGTGCGCCCTGCCGGTGAGCAGGATGAGCTGCCGCTTGGCGATGCCCGGCTTGCCGCTGACCATCGTCACGCTCCACGCTCGTCCGCCCTCGATCCGATCGTTCAGCATGGCCGCGAGATCACGCAAGCGCGCGTCCGTCCGGTGAGATTCCACGTTGCCGGGCAATGCGCGTTAACTCCATCGGGGGCACCCACAGGGGGTCCGGTAGCAGGTCCGAGGTATCACGCTGGGTATAGACAGGGGGAACGCGCTTCACCTCTTGGGGTACGACTGGTGTGATTCCTCGATCAGCGTCCTGAGGGGTCGATGACCATCCCTACGCTCCCTTCATGCCTGACAACCAGGACACACCCGCGGCGACACCACAGACCCCGCCGGCGAGCCCGGTCGTGATGAGCACGCCCATCCACGACCAGATCGCGGATCATCTGGGAGTTCGCCAAAAGCATCGACGCTCCGACTGAGCGCGGCTATGAACTCCCCATGCGCTTCTTCGTGCTCGGAGTCGTGGTGGCGTTCCTGGTCACCCTCACACCGCCGGCCCACGCCGCACCTCCCGCTCCGCCGATCGCCTGGGCGGCGTGCGCGCCGGCACGCCCCGGTTTCGAGTGCGCCACGATCACGGTGCCGCTCGACCACGACGAGCCGCGCGGTGCGACCACGACGGTGGCGTTGACGCGCAAACCCGCCACCGATCGGGCAGGCCGCATCGGGTCGTTGCTCTTCAACCCCGGCGGCCCCGGTGCCTCGGGCATCGACTACGTGTGGGCGTGGGGCGAGAAGATGTCGGCCGGTGTGCGGGGCCGGTTCGACGTCGTGGGCTTCGACCCGCGTGGCATCGGCCGGTCGAACCCGTTGCGCTGCTTCGCGTCCGACCAGGAGCGGGCGGAGTTCCTGGCCGCGGGACCGATCTTCCCGTACGAGCCCGCGCAGGAGCGGCCGTTCTTCGACCGATACCGCTCGCTGGCGACCAAATGCGACCAGCCGATCGCACGGCACATGAGCACCGCCGACGTCGTGCGCGACCTTGACCTGCTGCGCCGCGCGCTGGGCGACCGCAAGCTCACCTACTTCGGCACCTCGTACGGCTCGTACATCGGCACGACCTACGCGAACATGTTCCCGGACACCATTCGCGCCCTCGCGATCGACGGCGTGCTGAACCCCGAGCTCTGGTCGAGCGGGCGTCAGATCGAGGCCGATCGGATCGCCACGAAAGAGGTGCTCGACGAGTTCTTCCGGCTCTGCGACGAGGCCTCGTGCGCCTTCGGGCCGAACTCGAAGCAGCGGTGGCACGCGTTGCTGGACTCGGTGCGCGCCCAGCCGATCACGCTCGGGACCGAGGTGTGGACCTACGACGCGGTGATCGCGTGGGCGCTGTTCGCCGGGTTCGCCTCGGAGAGCTGGACGGACGTCGCCGCGGTGCTGGACCAGCTCGCCGACGTCTCCGAAGCGGGACCCTCGGCGACGACGGCGGCGCCCGCCTACGACAACTTCTTCGACGCCAACCTGGGCACCACGTGCGCGGACACGGAGTTCCCGCGCACGTTCGGCGCGTTCCGGGCGGTGTCCCGCTACGCCGAGGCTGGGTCGGAGTTCGGTCCCTACTGGTGGTGGAGCACCAGCGCCTGCGCGGACTGGCCCGCCAGCCCCGACCGCTACACCGGGCCGTGGCGGGCCCGCACGTCCGCGCCGGTTCTGGTGGTGGGCAACCGGTTCGACGGCTCCACCGACTTCCGGGGCGCGCAGGCGGTCGCGCGGCAGCTGCCGAACAGTCGCCTGCTGGAGTACGCGGGCTGGGGGCACATCGCGTACCGGCGCAGTCAGTGCGCGATCGACCACATCCACTCCTACTTGCTCACCGGTTCGTTGCCCGCGGAGGGGACGGTGTGCCCGGCGAACCCGAACCCGTTCCTCGACAACGCGTCCCAACTGGCCGGTCACGACTTTCGGCGGTCGACGGGGCCGGTGGCGAGCCGGTAGGAAGAGCGCTTCTGCGGACGAGAGGGGAGCTTGTCTATGCGATTCACCGTGCTGGCCGCCGCGGCCGCGCTCATGATCACCGGCACACCCGCCGTACAGGCCTCGGGAGGTGGCGCGCAGGTCCCGAAGATCGACTGGGCGGCCTGCGGGCCCGAACACCCCGGCTTCGAGTGCGCCTCCGTGAAGGTGCCGCTCGACTACGACGACCCGCGCGGCGCCACGACCACCGTCGCGCTGGCGCGCAAGCCCGCGACGGACTCCGCGCGCCGGATCGGGTCGCTGTTCCTGAACCCCGGCGGGCCGGGCGGCTCGGGCGTGGACTTCGCGCTCGGCGCCGGCAACACCCTGTCGGCGAACCTCCAGGGCCGGTTCGACATCGTCGGGTTCGACCCGCGCGGCGTCGGCAGATCCGATCCGCTGCACTGCTTCCAGAGCGAGGAGGACCTCGGCAAGTTCTTCGAGGGCATCCCCGGCTTCCCGTACCAGGCGGCGCAGGAGCGGCCGTTCTTCGACCGCTACCGCTCGCTCGGCCCCGAATGCCGCGACGACCAGCGGATCGCCCGGCACATGAGCACCGCCGACGTCGCACGGGACATGGACCTGCTGCGCCGCGCCGTCGGTGACCGCAAGATCAGCTACCTGGGCTTCTCCTACGGCTCGTTCCTGGGCGCGACCTACGCGAACCTGTTCCCGGACAACATCCGCGCGCTCGTGATCGACGGCGTGCTCGATCCCGAGCTGTGGTCGAGCGGCCGGCAGATCGAGTCGGACCGCATCGCGACCAAGGAGGAGTTCCGCGAGTTCCTCCGCACCTGCGACGAGGCCGCGTGCGTCTTCGGGCCGCAGTCGGAGAAGCGCTGGGACGCGTTGCTGAAGTCGGTGCGCGCCAAGCCGATCGAGCTCGGTGGTCAGGTCTTCACCTACGACGCCGTGATCAACGCCGCGATCGGCGCCATGTACTCGCCGAGCGACTGGCCGGACGCCGCCGCGTTCTTCGACCAGCTGTCCGACGCGGCCGCCGGGTCGCTGTCCGCCGCGGCGGAACCGGACTACCCCAACGGGTTCGACGCCTACAACGGCAACGCGTGCGCGGACATCGAGTACCCGCGCGACTTCCACTCCTACAGGGCGATCTCCCGGTACGCCGAAGCGGGTTCGGAGTTCGGACCGGCGTGGTGGTGGGGCAACGCGGCGTGCGCGAACTGGCCGGCCAACCCCGACCGCTTCACCGGGCCGTGGCGCACCCGCACCAGCGCGCCGGTTCTGGTGGTGGGCAACTACTTCGACGGTGTGACGGACTTCCGCGGCGCGCAGGCCGCCAATCGTCAGCTCGCGGGTAGCCGTTTGCTCGCTTACGCGGGTTGGGGGCACACGGCGTACGGGGTCAGCAAGTGCGCGACCGACCACACGAACGCGTACCTGCTCAACGGCGCGTTGCCGCCCGTCGGCACGGTGTGCCCGGCGAACCCGAACCCGTTCCTGCCGTCGGTCGCCTCAGCCGAGCCGCTGTTCAAGCCCAGCCGCAGGTAGCTCCTGGGTCAGTTCCACGGCGGCACGCGCCGGGTCGTCGCCGAACCGGCTGCCGAACGCGTCGTGCACGCGCCACCCCGCGTGGGTGAGTGCACGCCAGCGAGCGAGATGCGCCCGCACTCCGGAAGGGTGCGGGCGCGTCTCCACCGCGACGGCGTCGTCCTTCTCCCCCACCACGAGATCCACTCGCCACTGCCCGACCGGATAGCCCGTGCGCACGGTCAGGCCCGCGGCCCGCAGTTCGTGCGCGAGGCGCGTAGTCCACTCGTCCTCGGGTTCGGCACCGGCGGTCTCGGTCGGCGCGACGTCGGCGTGGCGCAGGTACTCGCCGATCAGGCCCGGCGGTTCGGGCGCGGACGTGATGACGTGCACCTTCCGGCGCGCGCGGGTGGTCAGCACGGCGAGCAGGCTGGGGTCGTTGACGAACCGCCACGCGCCCGGCTTGGCGTCCGCGGCGAGGCTGATCACCACCTCGTCGAACTCGCTGCCCTGCACGCCGTGCACCGTGCCGACGCGCACGCCACCGGTGGTGATCTCGTCCAGCGTGAGCTCGCTGAGCAGCGCTTCCTCCAGCGCGTCGGCCTGCGCGCGGAACGGGGTCACGACGCCGATCGAGCGCACGCCCGCGGCCACGCGCTTGCGGACGTGGGCGAGCACGGCGTCGACCTCGGTCTGGTTGACGCCCTTCGCGGTGCGGTCGCCGTCGACGCGTTCGGTGTCGATGCAGTCGACGTCCGCGATCGACGGGTGCGTGGTGAGCAGCGCGATCTTGCCGTCGTAGAACTTCGCCGCCGCGAACCCGATCAGGTGCGGGGCGCAGCGGTGGTGCTCGTCGAGCCAGTGCACGCCCGCCGTCGCCGCGCCCGCGTCGAACAGGCTCACCTTCGGCACGTCCAGCCGGTCGCGCAGGTCCTGGGTGCCCTCCGCGTCGACCGCCGCCTGCACCGCCTGGTCGCTGACGAACGACACGTGCCGCAGCTGCCGGGGATCACCGCCGATCACCGCGGACCGGCCGCGCAGCAACGCGGGAGCGGCCAGCGGCTGGTCGACGTGGCTGGCCTCGTCGATGATCACCAGGTCGAACATGCCGGGCACGGGCGGCAGGATGTCCTCCACATCGGACAGCGTGCCGACCCACAACGGCAGTGCCGCCACCAGATCCGCGCTGTCGATCTCGGCGAGTCCGCGCCGCCGGGCCGCCCGCCCGGACCGCAACGCCTTCGCCAGCGCCGCCACCGCCCGGCGCGCACCCGCACCCCGGCTGCTCACCGAGTACTCCTTGAGCCACGTGGCCGTGGCCGTGCGGCTCGCGGCGTCCTGCTCGGCCAGCAACGGCCGCAGCTCCCCGAACGCCGTGCCGCCGTTCGCCCCGAGCCGGACGGACGCGGCGGTCTGCTCTGCCGCCTCGACCGCGGCGCGGAGGTCCTCGACCGAGACCTCGCCCGCACCGGCGAGACCGCGGGCCTTCCGCACCGCCCATCCGGTCCGCAGTCCACCGAGGAATCCCGTGCGCGGCTGGAGAAGTCCTTGCAGCGCGGTGAAATCCACGCCCGCGTCGAACGCTTTCGGCGCCACGGCCCGATGGGCCGGCATCAACGCCTGGTGCTTCTTGGCTTCAGCGGCCAGTTGTTCGTCGGTGAGCGAGCCGCCGGCCGTGCGCTCGACACGGGCGACAGCGGCGGCGGCCGCACGCCGGACGCGATCGAGTTCGTTCAGGCGCTCGGGATTGCTCGTGGCGGTCAGCCCGTCGCTCAGTTCGCGCGCCATCTCCTGCCGCAGTTCGGAGTCACCGAACAGCACCGGCACCGGCCCGCCCGCTTTCCTCAGCGCACCACCGAGCACGTCGGCGGCGTTGCGCGTGCGGCTGGCGAGGAGCACGGACTTCCCCGCTGCCACGGCGTCGAGCGCCAACGCCGCGAGAGTGTGCGTCTTGCCCGCACCGGGAGGCCCGCCCACGACCGTGATCCGGGCCCGGCGAGCGTGCTCGACCGCGCGCATCTGGCTGTGGCTGAGCGGCAACGCCGAACTGATCGGCTCGTCGTGGTGGTCCGGTTCGGCGGCGGCGCCGTACAGGGCCGCGAACGCCGTGCCGTCGATGCCCTTCTTGCCCGACCAGTCGTACAGCGCCGTGCCGTGCTCGGTGCTCACGACGGGCTCACCCGCGTGCAGCCCGGCTCCCATCGCGACGACGAGCTCGCTGCCGGAGATCAGCTTCTTGGGGTCGTCGTGCACGATCGGCACGTCCTCGAATCCCGCGAGCCGCAACGTCCGCGTGATCCACGCCTTGGTCGGCGCGAGCGCGGCCTCCCGCTCGGCGGTCGTGGCCCAGTCGTCGATCAGCGGGAACACCCCGGCGTCACCGGCGACGTGGTAGGCGTAGCCGAGGCCGAGCCCGTGGTGCAGGCGCACCGGCCGTGACACCAGCGGCAGGCACACACGGCGCCGTTGCCCGCCGATCTGCGCCGGCCCGGCGAGGAACGCCCAGCCCAGCCGCAGCAACCGGTCCTCCTGGTGCAGCGCGTCGTACGCGGCCAGGTGCTCGACCTCGGCGCGGGCCTGCTTCGGGGCGGTCCACGAGACCGGCGTCCAGTGCGGACCCTCCTGCACGAGCGTGATCGCCCGCCACGACGGCTCGTGGTCGCCGAGCCAGAGCAGCCCGGCCGCCTTGGTGAGGTCGAGGACGAGCTTCTGCGGCTGCTCAGCGGCACTCAACCGCGCCAGGGTGCGCAACACGGCAGAAACGTTCACGCGGGACATCGTGCCATTCGAGGCGCTAACTTCGTGCACCGTGGAGGATCTTCCGAGCGGCTTGCCCGAACACGAGCTGAAGGCCGGCCTGGCCAGGTACGGCATCACCGGGAAACCGGTCTTCGCCCCCGTCGGCTTCGGCGACTACCACTGGACCGTCTACGACCGGTGGTTCACCTCGGTGTCGGACCTGACGACCAAGCCGCTGGCCGGTCTGCGCCAAGCGATGGAGACCGCGGCGAGTCTGGGCGAGCAACTGCCGTTCGTCGTGGCACCGGTGCGATCGGACGACGGCGAGACCGTGGTCCTGCTCAACGACCGCTACGCGCTGAGCGTCTTCCCTTACGTCACGGGCAGATCCGGGTCGTTCGGCGATCCGGTCCACGCCGGGGTGACCGAGCTGCTGACGGCGCTGCACCGCTGTGAACCACCGGCGGACACCCCGGTAGCCCCGATCGACGTCCCGGCCGCGGCCGTGCTGGCGGCGTTGCTCGACGAGCCCGGCGAGTGGTTCTCGGAGCAGGCGCGCGAGATCTTCGTGGCCCACACCGGGATCGTCCGCGAGAAACTGGCCGAACTGGACCTGCTCGCCGGAGAACTCACGGACGAGCGGGTGGTCACGCACGGAGAACCCCACGCGGGCAACGTGATCCACACGCCGCAGGGCCTGGTCCTGGTCGACTGGGACACCGTCGGACTGGCCCCGCCGGAACGCGACCTCTGGCTGGCCGGCGGTGACAGCGCCTTCTACGCGCTGCGGTGGGCCGTCGACGACATCGCGGGCTTCGCGGAAAAGCTCCGCGCCCCGCACGAACAGTCGCGGGACGCGGAGCTCACGTTGCACTACTTCACAGAAACGCTCAAAAGCCTTTGAAGCGTCAGCCGGCGAGCGCGAAGAGATCGTCCCGGTCGCCCGACTGCTTGAGCTGGGCGAGCGACTGCTTCTCCAGCTGACGGATCCGCTCACGGGTCAGGCCGAGCTCCTCCGCGACCTCCTGCAGGGTGCGGGCACGCCCGTCCTCCAGTCCGTAGCGCAGGCGCATGATCCGGCCCTGCCGTTCGGGCAGGACGTTCAGGAGGGAGCGAACGCCCTCGATGAACTCCTGCTGCTCCACCAGGTCCGGCGCGGACACGCCGTCGGTGTCCTGGATCAGGTCGCCCAGCACCGAGTCGCCCTCGTCGCCGACCGGCGTCTCCAGCGACACGCAGGTGCGCGCCGCGTCCCGCATGTCCTGCACGCGCGACGGCGAGCACTTGGCCTCGGCGGCGATCTCCTCGACCGTCGCTTCGCGACCGAACGACGCGGACAGCTTCTGCCCGATCTTCTTGAGCTTGTTGACCTCTTCGACCACGTGCACCGGCAGGCGCACGGTGCGGGTCTGCTCGGCCAGGCCGCGTTCGATCGCCTGGCGGATCCACCACATCGCGTAGGTGGAGAACTTGTAGCCCTTGGCGTAGTCGAACTTCTCGACCGCGCGGATCAGGCCGAGGTTGCCCTCCTGGATCACGTCCCCGAACGGCAGGCCGCGGAACGAGTGCTTCTTCGCGACCGACACGACCAGGCGCAGGTTCGCGCGGATCATGTGGTCCTTGGCGCGCTCGCCCTCGGCGACGATCCGGCGCAGCAGCCGCGGCTCGCGCGTCTTGTCACCGGTCTGGAGCAGGTGGGCGGCGTACACGCCGGCCTCGATGCGCCGGGACAGGTCGACCTCCTCGGACGCGGTCAGCAGCGGCGTGCGCCCGACCTCGCGCAGGTACTGGCCGACCAGGTCCGCGTCCTGCTGCCCGGACGCGCGGTTCTTCAGATCTGCGGGCATGCCAAATCCCCCGTATCCGTTGGCAGGTGTGTCAGCCGGCGCGGGTTCGCGCCGGTCGTCCGGTTGCCTCTTCTGGTCAACCGCCGCAGGCGATTCGGCGAGTAGCGGTGACCGGATGACCGGCTACCAGGCGAACTCGCCGCCGTCTGCGGAGCAGCGGCCCCATACCACCGCTGCACTAGTGTGTAACGGTTCAGACGTCCACTTCATTCCGCGGTTTCGCCTGTGACCTCAGCCTCACCAGGGTGATCGCGTGGTGCTCGACCTGCCGCACCTCGATCTTCCAGCCGGAGAGCTCCACCACGTCACCGGGCTCTTCCGGGATGCGGCCGAGGATCAGCAGGACCAGCCCGGCGATGGTGGAGTACGGCCCGGACGGCGCGTCACGCAGTTCGACGCCGACGTCCACCAGGTCGTGGATCGGGAACGTGCCGGGCAGTTCGATCGACCCGTCGGGTCCGGTCTTGACCCCGACCACGTCGGAGTCGGTCTCGTCGTAGATCTCACCGACGATCTCCTCCAGCAGGTCTTCCAGGGTCACGATGCCGTCCACCGCGCCGTGCTCGTCCACGACCAGGGCCAGCTGCTCGTGCTCGGCCTTCATGCGCCTCAACGCGTCCGTGACGCGCACCGAGTCGGGCAGCACCATCGGCGCCCGTGCCACGTCCACGAGGGACACGGTGTCGTCGAGCAGGTCTCGCAGGTGCACCACGCCGACCACGTCGTCGAGGTGCCCGTTCCTGGTCACCGGGGCCCGAGAATGACCGGACCTCGCCAGGACTTCCCGAGCGGCGGGGGTGTCCAAACCTGATTCGACGATCGTCACCTGCCGCCGCGGCACCAGGACCTCGCGCAGCCGCCGTTCGTGGATCTCCAGCGCGCCCGTCATGATCGTGCGTTGTTCCTGGTTCAGATGCTGTTGCACCTCAACGAGATCCCTCAGCTCCTCGGCCGACATCTGCTCCTCGTCGGCGTTCGGGTCGCCGCCGAACACGCGCACCACGAGGTCGGTCGACTTGCTCAGCAGCCACACCGCGGGCCGGGAGATCGTCGACAGCAGGTCGAGCGCGCCGGCGACGATCTTCGACCAGCGCACGGCGTACTGCATCGCGAGGCGCTTGGGCGCCAGTTCCCCGAAGACCAGTGTGACGAACGTCAGGACCACGGTCACGAGCGCGATCGCGACCCCGTTCGCGGCGTCTCCGAGGAAGCTCAGCAGCGGCACGACCGGTGCCGCCAGCGAGACCGCGGCGGTCGCCGAGGCGAGGAAGCCCGACAGCGTGATGCCGATCTGAACCGTGGCGAAGTACCTGTTCGGATCGCGTGCGAGCCGGACGAGCCGGCGGTGCCCTTCGCGTTCCAGCGAGCGCAGCTGACCTTCGCGCAGCGACACGAACGCCATCTCACTGCCCGCGAAAGCCGCGTTGAGCAACACCAGAACCGCGACCAGCGCGAGGTTGAAGCCATAGCCGTCCACACGTTTGGGGTAGCACGCACGGTGGTATTTCGCACCCTGACGGCCGTCTTGAGCAACCAGGAGGGCTTGACCTGGACGAGGTGGGATGGATATGGACACCCCCGAGGTGCTGAGCGCCTCCGCGAGGACCTTGCACACCCTGCCGGAGGACGAGCCGGATCTCAGCGCGATGCGCGCGTGGATCGGAACCTTGTTGAGGGACCTGCCGGAGGACGTCAGGCTCGACGTGCTGCTCGTGTGCACGGAGCTCGCAAGCAACGCTTACGAGCACGCCGAAGGGCCGCGTGCCGTGCGCGTACAACGGCACACGGACTTCATCCGGGTGGAGGTCGACGACCACACACCGGCCGAACTTCCGCAGCTGGGGCGGTCGCGTCTCGGTGACACGCGAGGCCGTGGGCTGCTGTTGATCGCCCAGATCTCCCGCTGCTGGGGCACGCGGGAGTTCACGGGCGGGAAGACCCTCTGGGCCGAGGTGAACGCATAGTTCTTCTGTGCGTTTCGCACAGAGAAGTCATGACAACGCACGGATGGGTCTTGCGGCGGGTCTCTTCGATTCTCGAAGCATGACGACAACGGTTTCGCCGGCGGTTCGGCCGCTGGTGCGCCACGGGGCAGAGATGCTCGTGGCGATGCTCATCGGAATGGCCCTGCTCGGGCCCCTGTGGACGCCCGCACAGGTCGAGCTGGCCGCCCTGTGGATGGCGGTCTCGATGTCCGTGCCGATGGCGTTGTGGATGCGCTATCGCGGCCACGGCCGGGTCCTCGAAATGTGCGCGGCGATGGTCGTGCCGTACCTCGTGCTGCTGGTGCCGTACTGGCTCGGTGTGCTGGACGGGCACGCCGTCGAGATGGGCGGGCACCTGCTGATGGTGCCCGCGATGATCGCGGTGCTGGTCCTCTACCGCCACGAGCACGGGACGCCCAGCACGAACCCGGTGGTCCGGGCGCTGGGTGAGCGCTGGCCCGCGGTGATCGCGCTGGCGATCTCGTTCGACTTCTGGCAGGCGCCGGTGGTGCCTCCCGTGTGGACCCTGCTGGTGTGCCAGGCCGCCTACCTGTTCTGGGGACGGCGGGCGCCCCGGACGCAGCTCGCCGTGTTCGGCCTCTACGCGGTGCTGGCCGTGGCGGTGCTCCTCGTGTCGCCGCACAACGGCGTGCTGCTGATCGCGCTCGGGTGGGGCGCGCACGCCGTCTGGGACCTGGTGCACCACGTGCGCAACGCCGTCGTGCCGCGCTGGTGGTCGGAGTTCTGCGGCGTGTTCGACCTGGTCATCGCGGTCACGATCCTGATGGTGTGGTTCTAGGCTGATGGCGATGAACGATCTCCCGCACACCGCGCTGCGCGGCACCCTCCACGTGCTGTGGCTGAGCTCGCTCGCCGTGCCGCTGATCTCGGTGCTGCGCGAGCCGTCCGCGCTGCGCTGGCTCGGGGTGCTGGGACTGCTGGTGCTGGCCGTGGCGTACGCGGTGACGTTGCGGGGCGGGCCGCTGTGGGTGCTCGTGGCCGCGACGCTGGCGACGATTCCGCTCGTGGCGCCGGTGGGGCCGGAGGAGCTGTCGACGTGGGCGTGGATCGGCGGCGCCTCGGCCGGGTTCGCGCCGTTGCTGCTGACCGGCCCCTGGAGGTGGCTGGCGGCGATCGGCTCGGTCGTGGTCTCGGGCCTGGTCGGGTTCTTCGTCGGCCGCGACCACACGGCGTACCAGATGATCGCGGCGGCGGTCGGGCTGTCGATCATCGCTATGGCCGGGCTGCCGATGTGGTTCGCGGGACTGCTCGGGCAGGCCCGGGCCGGGCGCGAGGCGCAGGCGGAGCTCGCGGTGAGCGAGGAGCGGCTGCGGTTCGCGCGGGACGTCCACGACCTCCTGGGGCATCGGCTGACGGTGATCGCGCTGAAGTCCGAACTGGCCGGGCGGCTCGCCGCCACCGACCCGGAGCGGTCCGCGGCGGAGGCGTTCGAGGCGCAACGGCTGGCGTCCTCGGCGTTGGAAGAAGCGCGGGACGCGGTGCACGGCTATCGCGCCGTGAACCTGCCAGAGCAGCTTGAGGCCGTGCGGAACGTGCTGCAGGAGGCCGGTATCCGGTGCACCGTCTCGGAGGTGCCGGTGGACGGTGAGCGCGCCACGCAGCTCGCGCTGGCGTTGCGGGAGGCGTGCACCAACGTGCTGCGGCACAGCCACGCGACCTGGTGCATGATCGACGTCGCTGTCGCCGGCGAGGAGGTGCGGATGACCGTCACGAACGACGGCACCGAGAAGCCGTCAAGTGAGGGCAACGGGGTGCGCGGCCTTCGGGAGCGGCTCGCGGCCGTGGGTGGTCAGGTGTCCGTGGAGAAGTCCGGGGACGTGTTCACGCTGCAGGTCGTGGTGCCCGCGTGATCAGGGTCCTGCTGGCCGACGACGAGGAGCTGATCCGCGACGCGCTCGCGGCACTGCTCGGCCTGGAGCCGGATCTCGAGGTGGTGGCCCGCGCCGGCGACGGCCGGGCCGCCGTGGAGGCCGCGCGGGCACACCGCCCGGACGTGGCCGTGGTGGACCTGCAGATGCCGGTGCTGGACGGCCTGGAGGTCACCGAGGAGCTGGCGCGCGTGCTGCCGTCGTGCGCCGTGGTGATCCTGACCGGCCGGGGCCGCCCGCCGCACCTGCAGCAGGCCCTGCACGCGGGAGCGAAGGGCTTCCTGCCCAAGGGATCGCCCGGCGGCACGCTGGCCGACGTGATCCGCCGCGTGCACGCCGGTTCGCGCTGGGTGGACCCGGCTCTCGCCGCCGACGCGCTCGCCGCTCCCCCGTGCCCGCTGACGCAGCGCGAGCTGGAGGTGTTGCGGCTCAGCGAGTTCGGCACCCCGGTCGCCGAGATCGCCGCGCGCACGTCGTTGTCCGCCGGGACGGTGCGCAACCACCTGTCCGCCGCGGTCGCCAAGCTCGGTGTCGCGGGCCGTTCCGAGGCGTTCTCGGTCGCGCACGAGCACGGCTGGCTCTAAAGCACCTGGCCTGAGGACTTGTCCGGGCTACCCCCACATCCCAAGTTGAGCGAGCCCGACTCAAGTTTCCAAGCGTACACGGGGACCCTACGTACCCTAGGAGGACACGCGGGGTCCCCGCGTGCCGGCCGCGGTGGCGGGAGGGCTGGCGCGAGGTGGGTTGGACGCAGCTTTTGACGGGTGCTCAGCGGCGGAGGCAGGCCGGCACGACCAGGGTGGTCGACTGACCGTTGGTGAGGTTGCGGACGCTCGCGCCGAGCAACAGTTCGCCCGCCTTGTCGAGCACGGCTCGGGCGACCCGGCTGCGGTCCTCGCCGCGTTCGAACACGCCCATGACCTTCGCGCCCGTCCTCACCGCCGTGGTCCAGCCCCGCGAGCGCGGGACCTCCAGCCAGTCCGCGACCTCCTCGTCGACGACCTGCCGCACCATCGCCGCGACCACGCCGTCGAAAGCCTTGCCGGGGATGAACTTCTCGTACAGCTCGACGAGGTTCCTGGTGAGCTCGACGCCTTCCTTCGACGGCGCGTAGGACGCCCGCACCAGGGTGTTGCTGAGCTCTTCGGCCTCGGCCAGCGTGTCCGGCATCGCGTCCGGGCGGATGCCGAGCACGGCTCCCGCGACGCGCCAGACGTGGTAGTAGTCCTCGGCCTCGGTGTCGGTCACCGAGACGCCGATGCGGCGCATGCCGTCGATCACCTGCACCGAGAAGATCAGCAGCGCGCCGAGCAGGTCCTGCTGGCACACCGGGACGCCGTCCGCCTCGTGGTCCCACTCCGGTGAGCGGCCGACGAAGTAGCGGACCGCAGCGTGGATCAGCCGCGTCTTCTGGATGGTCGGCACGAACGAGCCGCCCGTGCCGAAAGCGTTGGGCTCCATCATGTTCAGCACGAACTGCGACGTCTCCGACAGCCTGCGGTGCGGCTGGTTGAGCCGGTGCGTGAGCGTGAGGACCCGGGACGGCCTGGGCTGCGCGTAGCAGTTGACCATCGCACCGAACGACAGCACCGAAGCCACGTGCACACCGTCGTCGACGAAGAACTCGTGTGCGCGGGCGACGCGGTCCTCGTCCATCCACTCGGGCGGGTCGTCGGTGGCGACGAGGTAGTCGCGGACCACGGGCGGCAGGTGCTCCGGGATGGGCTCGTCGTTGCCGCGGAACTCCGCGAGCACCTGGTTGACCTCGTCCAGATTGCCGCTGTCGATCAGGTGCGCGATCACGGCGTCAGCGAGCGGGTCGCCCTCGTACTTCAGTGCCTGCAGGTCCACGCCGCCGAGCGTAGGAGCGCCGACGTGCGGATGATCGTCGCGATCACCTTTTCGGCCCAGTGGATCCACGCGTTCGTGAGCGGCGATGAGCCCGTTCGGAGCAACCGCGGCCGGACTCAGGACCCAGAGGCGAGGACGTCGAACGCGTGCTTGCGGTGTTCCGCGAACAGCTTCAGCGCCCCCTCCGCGTTCCCCAGCCGCAGCGCGGCCACCAGGTCCCGGTGCTCGTCGCGGATCTGCTCCAGGTACCCGTCCGCGCTCAGTCGCACCCGCGTGATCAGGAACAGGTGCACCTGCGACCGGATCGCCTCCCAGGCCTGGGTCAGGCGCGAGTGGCCGGCGGCGGCGTACACGGCGTCGTGGAACGCGATGTCGCACCGCACCATCTCGTGCGGCGTCGAGGCGCGCTCCATCTCCAGCGCCGCCGAGGCGATCTTCTCCAGTGAGGCGCCCGTGGCCACCACGCGCTGGACGGCCAGCGTCTCCAGGGCGCCCCGCAGGCTGTCCAGCTCGGCAACGTCCTCGAGGGACAGCTCGGCCACCGTGGTGCCCCGGTGCCACTCGGTGCGCACCAGGCCCTCGTGTTCGAGCACGCGCAGCGCGTCCCGGACGGGACCGCGCGAGACCTGCAGGGCCGTGGACAGCTCGACCTCGCGCAGCGCGCTGCCCGGCGGGTAGCCGCCGTCGAAGATGGCCTCGCGGATCATGTCCGCGACCTCGCTGCCCAGACCTCGCCGTCGCGCCGGACCCACTGTCATGTGAGCAATGTTAACAAGACGACATCTTGTCAGAATGTTAACATTCCTACATGCCGAACATCCCCCGCTTCCACCTCGCCATGCCCGTCGACGACCTCTCCGCCGCCCGCGAGTTCTACGGCGAGACCCTCGGCCTCGAGCAGGGCCGCAGCTCCGACACCTGGATCGACTGGAACCTGCACGGCCACCAGTTCGTCACCCACCTCGCGCCGAGGACCGAGCGCGTCAGCAACCCGGTCGACGGCCACGACGTGCCGGTCCCCCACTTCGGCCTGGTCCTGGCCGTGGACGAGTTCCAGGCCCTGGCGGCCAAGCTGACCGCCGCCGGCACGAAGTTCGTCATCGAGCCGTACGTGCGGTTCAGGGGCGAGCCCGGTGAGCAGTGGACGATGTTCCTGCTGGACCCGGCGGGCAACGCGCTGGAGTTCAAGGCCTTCGCGGACGACGCGCAGGTGTTCGCGGTCTGAAGCCGCGTTGTCCCAAGCCGGGGTAAAAATCTTGCACAACGCGCAAGTATCGGTACCGTGGATGTAACGCCGAGCCACAGCCCGGTCACACCGGGTCAGACAGGGAGAGGCCATGTCCACGGCCGAGCGGCAGCGCAGCGCGCAGGAGCTCATCCGCCCGCAGTTGCCCGCTGAACTCATCAACCGCGGCAAGTGCCCGTTCGACCCGGCCACCGGGCTGGTCGAGCTGAGCGGGCACGGGCGGATCCACCGGATCGAGCACAACGGCGACACCGTCTGGCTCGTCACCGGGCACGACGAGGCACGGGCGGTGCTCGCCGCGCCGCAGATGAGCTCGGACCGGATAAACAGCCCGCGGGCGAGGGCGCTGATCTCCCCCGAGCTGCACGCGGAGCTGTTCCCGCCGGAGCGCCGGGCCGGGTCGTTCATCTTCATGGACGCCCCCGAGCACACCCGCTACCGCCGGCTGCTGACCGGGCAGTTCACCGTCCGCAGGATGCGGGACCTCACGCCGCGCGTGCACGAGATCGTCACCGCCCAGCTCGACGCGATGATCGAGAAGGGACCGCCGGCCGATCTCGTGCACGACTTCGCACTGCCCGTGCCGTCACTCGTGATCTGCGAGCTGCTCGGCGTCGACTACGGCGACCGCGACGAGTTCCAGCACCGCACGTCCAAGCTGCTCAGCCTGAACACGACGGTCGACGAGCAGATCAAGAACACCACCGAGCTGCGGAAGTTCATGTACGGGCTCGTGCGCGCCAAGCGGCAGAGCCCCGGCGACGACCTGCTGTCCGGGCTCGTGCGCGACACCGACCTCGACGACAACGAGCTCACCGGCATCGCGAACCTGCTGCTCATCGCGGGCCACGAGACGACGGCGAACATGCTGGCGCTCGGCACGTTCGCGCTGCTGGAGCACCCCGACCAGTTCGCGAAGCTCCGTGACGACCCGGAGCTGACCGAGAACGCGGTCGAGGAGCTGCTGCGGTACCTGTCGATCATCAGCTCGGGCGTCTCACGGCACGCCAAGGAGGACGTCGTGATCGGCGGCGCCACCATCCGCGCCGGCGAGACGGTCGTGGTGTCGGTGCCCGCGGTCAACCGCGACGACAGCCAGTACGACGACCCGCACGTGCTCCTGGTCGACCGGCCGCGCGGCCACCACGTGGCGTTCGGGCACGGCATCCACCAGTGCCTCGGCCAGCAGCTGGCACGCGTGGAGATGGCGGTCGGCTTCAGCGAGTTGCTGCGCCGGTTGCCGACGCTGAAGCTGGCCGTGCCCGCCGGCGAGGTGCCGTTGCGGACCGACATGTCGATCTACGGAGTGCACCGGCTCCCGGTCATTTGGTGAACGCGGTCACCTGGTGAAACCGTCACCAAGCTGGTCGATCATCCGGCCGACCAGCTCGGTGACGTCGAACCGGTCCGTGGCCTGGGGTGTGTCCAGCCACCACTGCACGACCGCGCGCATCGACGCGAGGATCGTCGACGCCGTCACGGCCGGATAGGGGTCCACCTCGGGGTCCGCGCCGCAGCGCACCGCGATCGCCGCCGCCAGCGCCTGCTCGCGGGCGGAGTAGGCGGCGAACACGTGCGGCAGCAGCGCGGGGTCGCGCCGGAGCCGGCGCAGCTGCCGGAGGCGGTCGAGGTCGACGTAGCGCGGGTAGATCGTCCGCAGGGCCTCGCGCAGCGCGACGAGCACCGGTTCGTCCGCGGGCCGTGCGGCGAACTCCTCCACGAACGCGAGCGCCGTGGCGGTGTCGCCGGCGACGACCGCTTCCTCCTTGGAGGAGAAGTAGTTGAAGAACGTCCGCAGCGACACCCCGGCCGCTCGCGCGATCTGGTCCACCGTCACCCGGTCGAGGCCGTGCTCCACGCACAGGCTCCAGGCGGCGTCACCCAGCGCTTCCCTGGTCGCCGCCTTCTTGCGTTCACGCAGGCCCGTCATGGCGCAAAGGTTAAAGCGTGCCGGAAATTGGTATAGACCTTGTCAGCGGGGTGAGCACCTCATTACGGTCTGTGAGAACGCTCTCACAGACCCCACGGAGGACCGGGTGCGCTTACTCGGAGTCGTCGTACTGGCCGGCGCACTGCTCACCGCCGGCCAGGCTCAAGCCTCTCCACCACCAGCCGCGGCACCGGCGCCCACCGTCACGCTGATCACCGGGGACCAGGTCCTCACCGGGCAGCGCGCGATCAAGCCCGCGCCCGGCCGTGAGCGCGTCCTGTTCTCGACGTACACCGTCGCGGGACACGAGTACGTGGTGCCGCACGACGCCATTCCGATGATCGCGGACGGACGGCTCGACGAGCGCCTCTTCGACGTCACCGAGCTCGCGACGTACGGCGGCGCCCTGCCGGTCATCGCCACCTACCCGGAAGGCACCCTGAGCGCGCAGTCCGGACTCCCGCTGCGCAGCATCAACGGCGTGGCGTTCGACGCGGCCAAGACCCCGCTCATCGGCACGCTGTCCACGTCGGGCGCGAAGAAGATCTGGCTCGACGCCAGGCGCAAGGCGAACCTCGACCGCAGCGTCGCCCAGATCAACGCCCCCGCCGCGTACGCCGCGGGCCTGACGGGCAAGGGCGTCACAGTCGCCGTCCTCGACACCGGCGTCGACGACACCCATCCGGACCTCGCGGACCGGGAAATCGGGGAGCGCAACTTCTCGAACTCCCCGGACAACGGCGACCACTACGGCCACGGCACGCACGTCGCGTCCATCGTCGCGGGCACCGGGGCGAAGAGCGGTGGCAAGTACCGCGGCGTCGCGCCGGACGCGCGCATCCTCGACGTGAAGGTGCTGGGCGACAACGGTTCCGGGCAGGACAGCGGGATCATCGCCGGCATGGAGTGGGCGGTCGAGCAGGGCGCGCAGATCATCAACATGAGCCTCGGCGGCTACGACACGCCCGAGGTCGAACCTCTCGAAGAGGCCGTGAACCGCCTCAGCGCCGAGAAGGGCGCGCTGTTCGTGATCGCCGCGGGCAACAGCGGTCCCAACGCGCGCACGGTCGGTTCACCCGGCACCGCCGACGCGGCGCTGACCGTCGGCGCGGTCGACGACCAGAACGGCATCGCGGAGTTCTCGAGCCGCGGCCCGACGCAGGCAGGCACGCTCAAGCCCGACCTCACCGCGCCCGGCGTCGGCATCGTCGCCGCCCTGCACTCCGACGGCAGGATCGGCGCGCCGGTCGCCGAGGGCTACACCTCGCTCGACGGCACCTCGATGGCGACCCCGCACGTCGCGGGCGCGGCGGCACTCCTGCGCCAGCAGCAGCCGGAACTGAACGGCGTCGCCCTCAAGGCGCGGCTCACGGGCACCACCACGCCGACGGAGAAGCTCACGCCGTTCGAGCAGGGCTCCGGCCGCGTTGACGTCGCCAAGCTGATCAAGCAGAACGTGACGTCCACCCCGACGAGCATCAGCTTCGGCACGCACCAGTGGCCGCACACCGGCGAACCCGCGCTGACCAAGGAGATCACCTACTCCAACGCGGGTTCCGAGGCCGTCACGCTCGACCTCACCGCGGAGACGAACGGCACCCTGTTCAGCGTCTCCCCCGCCGAGCTCACGGTTCCGGCGGGCGGCACCGCTACGGCCACGGTCACCGCGGACATCACCAAGCAGCCCGCGGGCGGCGTGTTCGGCGGTGCGATCGTCGCGAGCGGCCTGCGCACGGCCGTCGTCGCCGACCTGGAGGTGGAGAGCTACGACGTCGAGGTCACCGGTGTCGAACGGTCCGGCGTCACGACGGCGTCGACCTTCGCGTTCCTGATCAACGTCGACACCGGCGCCCGCATCTGGCCGAACAGCACGACCGGCGTCGCCCGCGTCGCCAAGGGCCGCTACCTCCTGACCGGCAGCGTGCTGTCGTCATCCGGCGCCTGGACCCACGACGTCATCAACTACCCGAACCTGACCGTCTCCGGCGCCACGACGATCAGCCTCGACGCCCGCCAGGCCAAGCCCGTCAAGGTGACGCTGCCCGTCACCGCGCAACTCTCGTTGCTGCAGACCGGTTTCGAACGCGTCGTCAACGGCACGAGCTACACCATCGGCAACTTCTCGGTCGGCGGTTCCATCGACCACCTCGGCGTCGCGAGCCTAGGCCCCGACTCGAACGAGGTCACCGGCAAGATCGCCACGTTCTGGACCGCGGGCCCGGACTTCTACGGACTCGCCTGGTACCAGAAGGGATCCGCGCCGAACGGCCTGACGAAGACCGTCGCGAAGAAGGACCTGGCGACGGTCAAGGTCGACATGCCCGCCCTCAAGCCGGGCCAGAGCGCGTCGATCGGCCACACCTCCTCGCCCGAGGGCCGCGCCGACTGGACCTACGGTTCGCTGGACAACTTCGTTCCCGGCCAACGCACCGAGTACTACGGCGGCGAGGGCGGTGACTGGTCGCGCAGGTTCAACCTGTTCGACGGGACCGGCTACGCCGGCGCGCTCGTCACCCCGCTGCGGCACTACAAGCCGGGCAGGTCGTACGTGGAACCGTTCCACCGCCCGGTGTTCGGTCCGGCGCTGCCCCCGGCCCGCGACGTCCCGCACTCGTTCCGCACCGGCGACTTCGTCCGGATCACCGTGCCGCTGTACGGCGACAACGCGGGCAACGAGGGCTACGGCCCCGTGACCGAGGCTCGCACGACCCTGTACCGCGACGGTGTGAAGGCCGTCGAGACCGCCGAACCGGGCTGGGCGATGCTCGACGTCCAGCCGGGCACCGCGCACTACCGCCTGGAAACGTCCGCCGTCCGGAACAACGCCCTCAGCTCCGAGGTGTCCGGCGTGTGGACGTTCCGCAGCGGCACGACGGCCCGGCAGACGGCGCTGCCGCTGTCCGTCATCCGCTTCACCCCGCAGCTGGACGACGACGGCTACGCCCGCGCCGGCCAGATGCTCTCGGTGCCGATCTCCACGCAGTCGCAGGTGGACTCGGTGCGCGTGACGTCCGTCGAGGTGTCCTACGACGGCGGCACGACGTGGAAGCGCACGCAGATCACGGCCGGCCGCGTGCTGCTCGCCCACCCGAAGGACGCCAAGTCGGTCTCCTTGCGCGCCAAGGCGTCCGGCAGCGGCCAGACCGTGGAGCAGACGATCGTCAACGCGTACCTGCTCCGCTAGAGAAAGCGCCCGCGTGCTCCCGAGCCCACGAGGCGAAGGAGCGCGCGGGCCTTCCCAGCACATCCTCGACGCTCCGCACCACCGTGTACCCCTCGCCGGGCATGTCCCGCTTCCACCCGAGCACCACGTCGACCGCTTCACACGCGCGGAGTGCGCTCGTGCACGAAGGCGACATCCGAGATCACCTGCGTCGAGCAGTCCGAAGAAGAGGCGCGCCGCGAACGGCTCGCGCACTACCCCCTGCCGGCGCACCGACTCGGCCCAGACCAGCGAGTTCGACGTGAGTCCATCGGCCGCAGCACGGTCCGTTCCAGCGAACGCGCCGGCCCAGTGCGAGGAGTTCGTTCACCACCTGGGCTCCGGCGTTCCCGGTCGCCCCGTCACGAGAATCGTCGTGGAACCGACGCAGGACCTGTAGTTGACTGGAGATCAACCGAAGGGGGCCCCGGTGCGGGAACTGACTGACGAGATCGCCGTCGCCCACGGCCCGCCACCCGCAAAACCCTCGCCGACCGGGGTGAGCATCCCCGGCCGCCACGTGGCCGAGGTCGCGCGGCACCCCGACGGCCGGCTCGCGGTGATCACCTGGTCGTCACCGAAGATCGACCCCGGCCTGCTCAACCCCGCGCTGCACGTCGTGGAGACCGACGGCACCGTCACCGACCTGGGCGCGACGCCCGCGGACGCCGGTTCGCCGGTGTGGTGGGGCGACGAGGTCTGCTACCTGGCGCTGACACCGCCGCACCTGCAGGGTGGCAACGCCGTCTTCGACCAGCGCCACCGCAACCTCACCGAAGGCATGCCCGCCTGCCCGGTCGATCTCGTCCAGGACGACGGCGAGGCACCGGTCGTGGTCGTCGCGACCGGCTTGGACACCGAGTTCCGCCGCCTCGACGGCAGGTTCCTCGCCCGCGTCAGGGGATCGCACCTGCCGTCCCGCTACCGCGACCTCGACGGCATCCCCTGGGGCACCCAGGAACGCCTCGGGTATCAGGCCCACGACGGGCTGGAACTCGACGGCCTCCTGGTGCTGCCACTGGGCAAGACCAGGCGGGACGGGCCGTTTCGCCTCGTCACGCTCGTCCACGGCGGACCCTACGACCGCTGGACCGACGACCTGCAGTTGCACTGGGTGCCGTCGGCTCAGTGGTTCGCGCACCAGGGGATCGCGACCTTCCTGCCCAACCCGCGCGGCGGGCAGGGGCGCGGCCACGAGTTCGCCGCGGCCGTCGCGCACAAGGTCGGGCAGGAGGAGTGGCACGACATTGAAACCGGCATCGACCTGCTCGTCGCGGAAGGAGTCGCGGACGAGAACAGGCTGGGCATCGCCGGGTGGAGTCACGGCGGGTTCATGGCCGCATGGGCGACGACCAGGACAGACCGGTTCAAGGCCGCGCTGGTGGGCGCGGGGATCTCGGACTGGCCGCGGCTGATCGCCACGGGTGAGTGGGGTGCGTTCGAGGCCGCGCTGGGCGACGGCCCCGAGCACAGTCCGCACACCTACACGGATCGGATCCGCACCGAGATGTTGATCGTGCACGGTGCGGAGGACACGAACGTGCCGGTGGAGCAAGCCGAACTCCTGCACGCCGCCGTGAAGCACTCCGAACTCGTCGTCTACCCCGGCGAGGGACACTCGCTGCGGACGCGTGAGCACAGGCTGGATCTGCTGAACCGAGCCAGAAGGTTGTTCGCCAAGCTCTGAAACTTGCGCAAACCTTACGCAAGATCGGCAAGCCCGGAGCAAGCGACCGCAAGCCGAATCAACGGGATCCCAGCAGTTTTCCCGCCAGGTTCGGACCCGAACCTTCCGCAATGCCGTCCGTCCAGCCGCTGGTGATCGCCCTTGCCCACGCTGCGACACTGGTCGGACACGCGAACGAACACCCGTCTTTCCTGTTCAGAGCACTATGTCGCAAATTTGCGCAATTACGTCGAGATATTGCGGTAATCTGCTAGTCACTTCTACGGTGAGGCGCGCCACACCCCCTCGCGTCCCCACCGAGAAGGGCCAAGCACGCCATGTCACCGACGACACGCGTCCGCTCCCTGCTAGCCCCGACAGCCGCACTGATCACCGCGGCGGCGACCCTGACCATCGTCCCCGCCGCCCAGGCCGCCCCTGTCAGCCTGGATCTGGCCGGACAGACCCGGATCGACCAGGTCACCCTCAGCGCCCCGAAGAACAGCACCGAGACGTTCGCCGTGCAGACGAGCCTGGACGGCAGAGGCTGGTCGACGCTGGTCGCGGAACGACCACACGACTTCAAGAACGGCAAGGTCACGTTCCAGGTCGATCCGACGCTGGTCCGGCACGTTCGTGCCACGAAGACCACGGCCAAGCTCGAGGTGCGCGGGGCCGCGGTGAGCGCGAACCTCCAGGCGGCGTACAGCGCGAGCAGCACCAACCAGAACTACGGGCCGGGCAACGCCGGCGACGGCAACCAGGGCACGTACTGGGAGAGCGCGAACAACGCGTTCCCGCAGTGGATCCAGGCCGATCTGGGCGCCGCCGTGAAGGCGGACCGGGTCGTGCTGAAGCTCCCGACCGGCGGCTGGGGCGCCCGCACCCAGACCCTCGCGGTCCAGAGCAGCACCGACGGCCAGAACTTCACGGACCTCGTCGCCTCCAGGGGCTACGAGTTCACCCCGTCCGCGAACAACACCGTCACCATCGACTTCACCGCCGCCACCACGCGGTACGTGCGGCTGCGGATCACCGCGAACACCGGCTGGCCGGCGGCCCAGCTCAGCGAGTTCGAGGTGCAGGGCCCCACCGGGGGTGACACGCAGGCACCGACCGCGCCGGGCAACCTCGCCCTCACCCAGCCGCACGCCGGGCAGATCCGGCTCACCTGGAACGCGAGCACGGACAACACGGGCGTCACCGCCTACGACGTCTACGCCAACGGCACGCTGCGGACCACGGTGACCGGCACGACCCACACCGACAGCCAGTCCGACGGCCTGCGCGTGAGCTACCACGTCGTCGCGAAGGACGCGGCCGGCAACCAGTCCCCCGCCAGCAACACCGTGACGCGCGAAGGCGCCACCGGCACGAACCTGGCGCAGGGCAAGCCCGTGACGGCGAACCACAACGTGCACGACTTCGTCGCCGCGAACGCCAACGACGGGAACGTGGGCTCCTACTGGGAGTCCAACGGGTTCCCCGGCACGCTGACCGTCCACCTGGGATCGAACGCGGACGTCGGCTCGGTCGTGGTCAAGCTCAACCCCGACTCGGCCTGGGGCGCCCGCACGCAGAACGTCGAGGTCCTCGGCCGCGAGCAGAACGCCACCGGCTTCACGAGCCTCGTCGCGGGCCGCGACCACCGCTTCGACCCGGCGGCCGGCAACACCGTCACGATCGGCGCGTCCGCGCGGGTGGCCGATCTCCAGCTGCGCGTCACGTCCAACACCGGTGCCCCCGGCGCGCAGGTGGCGGAGGTCCAGGTGGTCGGCACCCCTGCCCCGAATCCCGACCTCACCGTCACCACGACGTCGATCACGCCGGCCAGCCCCGTCGAGACCGACCAGATCACGCTGAACGCGACAGTCCGCAACGCGGGTTCAGCGGCGTCCGCCGCCACCGACGTGACGTTCTTCCTCGGCACCGCCAGTGTCGGCACGGCCCCGGTCGGTGCCCTGGCGGCAGGTGCGCAGGCCACCGTGAGCACCACGATCGCCGCCCGTCCCTCGGGCAGCTACGAGTACACGGCCAAGGTCGACGAGACCAAGAAGGTCGCGGAGCAGAACGAGACCAACAACGCCCGCATCCACCCGGACCCGCTGGTCGTGACGCCCGTCCCGAGCTCCGACCTGGTGGCCGTGCCGTCCTGGTCGCCGAGCAACCCGGCCGGCGGCCAGACCACGACGTTCAGCGTCGCGATCAAGAACCAGGGCACCATCGCCAGCGCGGCCGGCGCCCACGGCATCACGGTCACGATTCTCAACAGCAGCGGCCAGACCGTGCGCACGCTGACCGGCAGCCACACCGGCACGATCAACGCCGGCGCCACCACCGCCGCGGTCAACCTCGGCACGTGGCCCGCCGCCGACGGCCGTTACACGGTCCGCACGGTCATCGCCAACGACGGCAACGAGATCCCTGCCAAGCAGGGCAACAACACCAGTGAGCAGTCGCTGTTCATCGGCCGCGGTGCCAGCGTGCCGTGGCAGCACGTCGAGGCCGAGGACGCCACCGTCGGCGGTGGCGCGCAGGTCCTCAGTCCGAACAGGACGATCGGCGACCTCGCCGGTGAGGCGTCGGGCCGCCGTGCCGTCACGCTGAACGCCACCGGTCAGTCGGTCGAGTTCACGACGTCCGGCCCCACCAACACGCTCGTCACCCGGTTCTCCATCCCGGACAGCTCCGGGGGCGGCGGCATCACGTCGAACCTCAACGTCTACGTCAACGGCCAGTTCCACAAGGCCATCGACCTGACGTCGAAGTACATGTGGCAGTACGGCAACGAGGCCGAGCCCGGCAACTCGCCGGGAGCGGGCGGACCGCGCCACATCTACGACGAGGCGAACCTGATGCTCAACTCGACGTTCCCGGCGGGCACGAAGATCAAGCTGCAGAAGGACGCGGCCAACACCACGAACTACGCGATCGACTTCGTGAACTTCGAACAGGTGACGGCCGCCGCGAACCCTGATGCAGCGCGCTATGCCGTGCCCGCCGGGTTCACCCACCAGGACGTGCAGAACGCGCTCGACCGCGTCCGGATGGACACGACCGGCGCCCTGGTCGGCGTCTACCTGCCCGCGGGCACCTACCAGACGGCGCAGAAGTTCACCGTTTACGGCAAGGCCGTCCGGGTCGTCGGCGCGGGTCCCTGGTTCACGAGGTTCCAGGCCCCGCTCGCGCAGGAGAACACCGACATCGGCTTCAGCGCGCAGTCGTCCGCGAGCGGGTCGACGTTCAGCGGGTTCGCGGTGTTCGGCAACTACACCGCGCGCATCAACGGGCCGGGCAAGGTGTTCGACTTCGCCGGCGTGCAGAACATGACCATCGAGAACATCTGGGTCGAGCACATGATGTGCCTGTTCTGGGGCAACAACGTCGACAACAACGTCATCAGGGACAGCCGCATCCGCGACATGTACGCGGACGGCCTCAACCTGACCAACGGCTCGGCGGGCAACCGGATCTCCAACATCGAGGCCCGGTCGACCGGTGACGACGCGTTCGCGCTGTTCGCCGCCACCGACCGCGGTGGCAGCGGCCAGCAGAACAACGTCTTCGAGAACCTCTCGGTGCTGACCCCGTGGCGCGCGGCCGGTCTCGCGGTCTACGGCGGCAAGCTCAACACGTTCCGCAACATCTACGTGGCGGACACGCTCACCTACTCCGCCGTGACGATCAGCTCGCTCGACTTCGGGTACCCGATGGAGGACTTCGGGCCCGAGCCGACGACGTTCAGCGGGCTCACGCTCGTCCGGTCCGGCGGCCACTTCTGGGGCGCGCAGACGTTCGGCGCGATCTGGATGTTCTCCGCCTCCAAGAAGTACACCGGGATCCGGATGAACGACGTCGAGATCATCGATCCGACGTACAGCGGAATCATGTTCCAGACGAAGTACAACGGTGCCGCCGAGAACGTCTTCCAGGACACGGTGCTGTCCAACGTGAGCATCTCCGGTGCGCGCAAGAGCGGTGACGCCTTCGACGCCAAGTCCGGTTTCGGCCTGTGGGCCAACGAGATGCCGGAGCAGGGTCAGGGCCCGGCCGTCGGTGAGGTCACGTTCAACGACCTCAGGTTCAGCGACAACTACCAGGACATCAGGAACACGACGTCCACCTTCAAGATCACTATCAACTGATTTCCCTGCCGCGAAGGACAAGTCGATGAAAACCACGCTATTCAGGCGTGCGGTGAGCGCTGCCCTCGTCAGCGCCCTCGCACTGTTCGGATTGACACCCACGGCAGGAGCGGCGGTCGTCAGGCTGTCCGCGAACCTGACCGCGTCCAGCGCCAACGGCCCGTACGGCGCCGGCAACGCCGGTGACGGCAACCAGGGCAGCTACTGGGAGAGCGCGAACGGCGCGTTCCCCCAGTGGATCCAGGCCGACCTGGGCGCCGCGAAGAGCGTCAGCAAGGTCGTGCTGCGCCTGCCCTCGAACTGGGAGCAGCGCACGCAAACGCTTGCTGTGCAAGGAAGTTCCACCGGCTCGCAGTTCAGCGACATCGTCGGCTCCGGCGGGCGGGTCTTCTCCCCCGGCTCGGGCAACACGGTGACGCTGGACTTCCCGGCCACCAGCACCCGGTACGTGCGCGTCACGATCACCGCGAACACCGGCTGGGCCGCCGCCCAGCTCAGCGAGTTCGAGGTGCACGGCGAGTCAGGACCGGTCGACCCGCCGCCTCCCGGGGACAACCTCGCGGCGGGCAAGCCGGTCGAGGAGTCCGGGCACGTGCACACCTACGTGCCGGGCAACGCGGTCGACGGCAACACCGGCACGTACTGGGAGTCCAGCGGCCTGCCCGGTCACCTGACCGCGAAGCTGGGCTCGAACGCGGACGTCACCTCGGTCGTCGTCAAGCTCAACCCCGATGGCGCATGGGGTGCGCGCACGCAGAACTTCGAGGTGCTCGGCCGTGAGGCGAGCGCGTCGGCGTTCGGCACCCTGAAGGCACGCGCCGACTACCGGTTCGACCCGGCCACCGGCAACACCGTCACCATCCCGGTGAGCGGCAGGGCCTCGGACGTGCGACTGCACTTCTACTCGAACACCGGCGCGCCCGGCGGCCAGGTCGCCGAGTTCCAGGTGTTCGGTGCCTCCGCACCGGCGCCCGACCTGACCGTCACGAACCTGACGTGGACGCCGGCGAGCCCGAGCGAGGCCGATGCGATCAGGCTCACCGCCACCGTGCGCAACGGCGGCACCGTGGCGTCCGGCGCGACGACGCTGAACGTCACGCTCGGCGGCACCGCCGCGGGCGCCGCCCAGGTCGGCGGGCTCGCTCCCGGTGCCACGGCCACCGTCACCGTCGACGCCGGCCGGCGGGGCGCCGGGTCCTACGCGGCCGCGGCCACGGTCGACCCGGCCAACCAGGTCGCGGAGACCAACGAGGGCAACAACACCTTCACCGCCGGCTCTCCCCTGGTCGTCGGCCAGGCACCGGGACCGGACCTGCAGATCGCCGGTGTCACGCCGAACCCGTCGTCCCCGGCGGCGGGCCAGCAGGTGACGTTCGCGGTGCAGGTCACCAACCGCGGCACGTCGGCGGCGGGCGCTTCGGTGACCCGCGTGGCCGTCGGCGGCAGCACGCTCAACGCCAACACCGGAGCGATCAACGCCGGTCAGACCGTCACGGTCAACGTCGGCACCTGGACCGCCACCAACGGCGGTGCCACGGCCACCGCGACGGCGGACGCCACCGGCCAGGTCGCGGAGACCAACGAGAACAACAACACCGCGACCCAGTCCGTTGTGGTCGGACGGGGCGCGTCCGTGCCGTTCACGAGCTACGAGGCGGAAGCGGGCCGGTACCAGGGCACGCTGCTGCAGGCCGACGCGGAGCGCACGTTCGGGCACACCAACTTCGGGTCCGAGTCCTCGGGCCGCAAGTCGGTGCGCCTCGACGCGCAGGGCCAGTTCGTGGAGATCACCTCGACGGTCAGCACCAACTCGATCGTCGTGCGCAACTCGATCCCGGACGCCGCCGCGGGCGGTGGCCAGGAGGCGACGATCAGCCTCTACGCGAACGACCAGTTCGTGCAGAAGCTGACCCTGTCCTCGCGCCACAGCTGGCTCTACGGCACGACCGACGACCCCGAGGGCCTCACGAACCGTCCGGGTGGCGACGCCCGCAGGCTGTTCGACGAGACCTCCCAGCTGCTGGCCTCCAGCTACCCGGCGGGCACCAAGTTCAAGCTGCAGCGCGATTCCGGTGACAGCGCCCAGTTCTACGTCATCGACCTGATCGACCTGGAGCAGGTCGCGCCGGCCGCGCAGAAGCCCGCGGACTGCGTCTCGATCACGCAGTACGGCGCCACGCCGAACGACCAGACCGACGACGCCGACGCGATCCAGCGCGCGGTCACGGCCGACCAGACCGGCCAGATCCCGTGCGTCTGGATCCCGGAGGGCAGGTTCCGCCAGGAGAAGAAGATCCTGACCCAGTCCGGCAGCGGCGGCCACAACCAGGTCGGCATCCGCAACGCCACCATCCGCGGCGCGGGCATGTGGCACTCGCAGCTGTTCAGCCTGATCCAGCCGCAGGACGCGGGCACGATCAACCACCCGCACGAGGGCAACTTCGGGTTCGACATCGACGACAACACGCAGATCTCCGACATCGCGATCTTCGGCTCCGGCCGGATCCGCGGCGGTGACGGCAACGCGGAGGGCGGCGTCGGCCTCAACGGCCGGTTCGGCAAGAACACCAGGATCACCAACGTGTGGATCGAGCACGCCAACGTCGGTGTCTGGGTGGGCCGCGACTACAGCAACCTGCCCGAGCTCTGGAACCCCGGTGACGGCCTGCAGTTCAGCGGCATGCGCATCCGCGACACGTACGCCGACGGCATCAACTTCACCAACGGCACGCGCAACTCCACGGTGTTCAACTCGTCGTTCCGCACCACGGGCGACGACGCACTCGCGGTGTGGGCGTCGAAGTACGTGAAGGACCAGAACCTGGATGCCGGCAGCGGCAACGCCTTCCTCAACAACACGATCGCGTTGCCGTGGCGTGCCAACGGAATCGCGATCTACGGCGGGTCGAACAACCGAGCGGAGAACAACATCATCTCCGACACGGCCAACTACCCGGGCATCATGCTGGCGACCGACCACGACCCGCTGCCGTTCGGCGGGACGACGACGCTCGCCAACAACGCCCTGCACCGCACGGGTGGCGCGTTCTGGGGTGAGGCGCAGGAGTTCGGCGCCATCACGCTGTTCTCGCAGAACCTGCCGATCCCCGGCGTCGTCATCCGCGACACCGAGATCCTGGACTCCACCTACGACGGGATCCAGTTCAAGGGCGGCGGCAGCGGCATGCCGGACGTCCAGATCACCAACGTCCGCATCGACAAGTCCAACAACGGCTCCGGCATCCTCGCGATGGCCCAGGCCCGCGGCTCGGCGCGACTGACGAACGTCACCATCACCAACTCCCGGGACGGTGACATCACCATCGAACCGGGCTCGCAGTTCGTGATCAACTAGATCGCATTTGAAACCACCTCCGATCGGGTATGCCCCGGTCGGAGGTGGTCTCATGTCCACGGTCGTTGTGGGATTCGACGGTTCCGACCTTGCCCGGCGCGCGGTGCACTTCGGTGCCGAGGAAGCTTCCCGCCGTGGTGCGGCTCTGCAGGTCGTGCACGCCGTACGCGCTCCCCTGCCGGAGCCCGTCTTCACACCGATGTCCATCCCGGTGCCGGAGTTCGTCACCGAGGAGACGATGTCCAGGGCAGCCGAGGACCACCTCACCGAGCTCGCGGCCGAGATCAGGCAGAACTGGCCGGACCTCGCGGTGGCCACGCACGTGCGCATCGGCCGTCCGGCCGACGTTCTCGCCGCCGAACCCGGCGACCTGCTCGTGCTCGGCTCCTCGGGTCGCACGGGCATCGCGGAGATGTTCCTGGGCTCCACCGCCATCGAGCTCGTGGCGACGGGCGGGCGCCCGGTGATCGTGACCCGTTCCGGCCCCCGTGACGGCCGTGTGGTCGTCGGCGTCGACGGCTCCGAGACCTCCACGGACGCGATCGCGTTCGCCTTCGAGCACGCCGCCCACCACGGCCGCGACCTGCTCGCCATCCACGCGTGGAACGACGTCGGCTGGGCCGAACTGCCCGAGCAGGACTTCGACCACGTCCGCGTCGACCTGGCCAAGGTGCTGGACGAACACCTGGCCCCCCACGCCGCGCGCTGGCCTGATGTGCACGTGGCACAGGAGGTCGCGTTCGACGCTCCCGCCCGCGCATTGCTCCAGGCGGCCGATGGCGCGGCCCTGATCGCGGTCGGCAGTCACGGCCGTGGCGCGATGAGGCGTGCAATTCTGGGTTCAGTCAGCCACGCTGTGCTCCACCACGCGCCGTGCCCGGTCGCCGTGGTTCATCGGAGGTGACGTGACATGCGCCGGTTAGCGGCCGCGCTGCTGTGCCTGGTGCTGGCGTCGTGCGGCCAAGTGCCGCCGCCACAGACGCCTGCGTCGAGCACTCCCACCACCGACACGTCCACGCCGAGCATTCCCGCGCCGTTGCCACCGTCGTCGACTCCGCTGTCGGCCGCGACCACGCCGCCTCCGCTGCCCACGCCGTCGCGGGCGCTGGAGCCGGTCGTGACGACGCTGCGGGGCACCGTCTCGGGCGGCGTCGAGTCCGGCTGCACTCTTCTGACCAGCGGTGGCCAGCACTACCTGCTGCTCGGCGCCGACCCCGCGATCGCGGTGGCGGGCGCCGAGGTGGAGGTGACCGGGCGGGCTGATCCCGGTGGGATGACGACGTGCCAGCAGGGCACGCCGTTCCACGTCACCAGCACCCGGAGCGGCTGACCACCCGTTCGGGTCACGCTGCGCTGCGCCGATCGGCGGATGATGGGCCGGTGGAGAGCGGAGAGCCGGACAGACGGCTCGAACTGGTGTTCTCGGAGTCCCTGCGGGCGCTGAGCTACCAGCAGGGCGCCCTCGACAACCTCCGCTCGCGGGTCACGCTGCTGACCGCGGGCGCGGCTCTCGTCAGCTCCTCGTTCGTGGGCACGGCGTTGCAGTCCCCTCGCTGGGGCGCGGCCACGGTCGTCGCGATCACCGCGATGACCGGCGTCCTCGTCCTCGCACTGGTGATCTGCGCGCCGGTCTGGCGGTGGACGTTCCTGTCCAGCGCGTCACGGCTGCTGGGTGCGGTCGACCTCGGGCACGACCTCGACTCGATGCGACGGCATCTCGCGGCCGACTTCGAACAGTGGCTCGACGCCAACGAGAAGAAGCTCCGCAAGCTGCAGTGGTGCTTCGTGGCCGCCCTCGTGCTCCTGCTCGTCGAGGTGTCGGCGTGGTCTGTGCAGCTCGCTCAGATGAAGGGGTGGCCGTGATGGCCGAGAAACCCGATGAAACAGGTGGTTCCGCCGAGATCGGCCCGGCGCCGTGGCCGGTGGTGGGCCGAAGCATGATCAATTACGACGCCCCGGCAGCCCCCGGCCCGGCGACCGGCCAGTTCCCCGCCCAGGTGGGCAGTGCGCCCCACGAGGACGAACGAGCCGGCGTGCGGTGGCCTCGGGTCGCGCTCGTGCTGACCGGGCTGGTCCTGCTCGTCGCGGCGACTGCAGCGCTGGTGGTGCTCGTGGTCGTGCCGTGGTTCTCCTGACGCCGTTCGGCCCCGCTCCACTCGGGGAACGGGGCCGGGAACCGGTGCCTACTTCTGGAGCGCCTCGCGGAGGAACGCGACGGCCTGGTTGATCGCGGCCTCGGCGGCGTGCGTGCCGCGCAACGCGTTCAGCATCACGAAGTCGTGGATCGCACCGGCGTACCGGACGGCGGTGACGGGCACGCCGGCCTCGCGCAGCTTGTCGGCGTAGGCCTCGCCCTCGTCGCGCAGCACGTCGGCCTCCGCGGTGATCACGAGTGCCTGCGGCAGGCCGGCGAGCTGCTCCCTGGTGGCGCGCAACGGGGACGCGGTGATCTCGGCGCGCTCGACCGGGTTCGTCGTGTACTGGTCCCAGAACCACTGCATGCCGTCGCGGCGCAGGAAGTAGCCCTCGGCGAACTGCAGGTACGAGTCGGTGTCGAAGGACGCGTCGGTCACCGGGTAGAAGAGCACCTGGGCCTTCAGCGCGATGTCGCCGCGTTCCTTGGCCTGCAACGTCAGCGCGGCGGCCATGTTGCCGCCGACCGAGTCACCGGCCACCGCGACGCGGGAGATGTCGAGGCCGTGCTCGGCGCCGTTGCTCTGGATCCACTGCGCGGTGGCGTAGTTCTGGTTGATCGCGACCGGGTAGCGGGCCTCGGGCGAGAGCGAGTACTCGGGGAAGACGACGGCGGCGCCGGCACCGACGGCGAGCTCGCGGACCAGGCGGTCGTGGGTGTGGGCGTTGCCGAAGACCCAGCCGGCGCCGTGGATGTAGAGGATGACCGGGAGCTGACCTTCAACACCGGCGGGCTTGACCACGCGGACCTTGAAGCCGTCCAGCTCGACCCACTGCTCGTCGATCTCGGGCTTGTCCACCGCACCCGACTGCACCTCGTCGACGGCCTTGCGGCCCTCCTCCGGGGCGATCTCGAACAGGAACGGCGGCGTGGCGGTGGCGGCGGCGAACTCGGCGGCGGCGGGTTCGAGAACGGGGCGCTTCATGGCTTCCTCCTGGCGTTCCGGGGTGATGCCATAAAGCTAGTGCGCGATTAAATCGTGCACAACGTAATCACAACCTCATCGGCTTCGGGAATAAAGGACGGCCCCTGCCCGAACGGGGCAGGGGCCGTCACTCGGCCTAGCCGACGGTGAAGGTTGTCGTGGCGCCGGTGAAGCCGGTGATCTTGCCGGTCCAGCCGCTCTTCTCGTCGCCGTGGTGCACGATCCGGTAGGTGCCGGCGGGGGTGTCCGCCGGGATCTGCCAGGTGATCGTGGCGTTGGAGAAGGCGATGCCGACCCGTTCCCACTTGTAGCGCGTCGACCAGTCGCCGTCGTCGGCGACGCGCGTCCACTGGCCGTTCACCTGCCGCTGCACCTCCAGGAAGGTGTGGTTGCGGTGCAGGTTGTTCTTCGGGTGGCCGGTGACGAACACCGAGGTGACGGTCTCGCCGCGACCGTAGGACGCCTTGGGCGCGATCAGGACGTCGCCGTACCTCTTGTCCGCGGGCTTGTCGTCGAGCACGACACCGGTCTGCAGGTTGATGTCGGTGAACGGCGGCTTGCCGGGGTTCGGGCCGGCGGGCAGGGTGGTCCCCGCCCTCATCGACGCGGCGAGCTTGGCGAACTCCTGCTGGTAGGCCGGGGTCGTGTTGCGGCCGAACAGCGTCGAGCCGCCCTCGTACTGCTGCGAGTCGTACTCCTCCGGCGTGGTGACGTACTGGCTGTAGTCGTTGGCGTAGCCCTGGATCAGCACGTTCCGCAGCGGCACACCGGCCTCGGCGGCCACCGCCTTGCGGATGCGCAGGCCCGCGGTGATCGTGACCTCACCGGGCACCGCGACGAGGTGGAACTGTCCGATGCGGACGATCTGCAGCGGCACGATGTTCGGCGTGGCGCCGATCAGACCCGTCGGCACCAGGGACGCCTTGGGGAACTGGCAGTCCCGCAGCCACTGCGGAACCTCCATCTGCAACGGCTCGAAGAGCTTCTTCCACGGCGACTGCATGCCCTCGGAGAAGCCGGGGATCGCCGGGCCGTCCTCGATGCTGCCCGCGATCGTGGACGCGCCGACGACGCCGGAGCACGTCGTGCCGGGCTGACCGGTGTCGGTGTAGCGGCCCTCGACCCGCACGGCCGACATGTCCACGAACCGCATCCGCGAGTCGACGCCGCCCGTGATCGCGGACTGCGGGCCGCGGTAGACCTCCTGCGCCTTGCGGTTCTGGCGCTCGCCGATGATCCGGGCGTTCTCCCACTCGTTCTCGGTGGGGCCGGAGCCGGGCTTCAGGTTGAGGTTCGGCGACATGTCGCCGGCGTTGGTGTTCGGGAACGCCGCCACGAAGTCCGCGGTGTCGTCCAGGTACCGCACGCCTTCGTCGTCGTGCTCCCACTGGTACGCCGCGTATCCCTTGTTGTCCGGGCTGATCAGCGTGTTGGCGTTGGTGATCGACGTGTTGTGCGTGGCGAACCAGCTGATCGCGCCGACGTTCTCGGTGCCCTGCTTGAACTTCAGCACGGTCATCTGCGGGTCGATGCCGGCCGGGAAGGCACCCTTGTCGGGGTTGCGGTCGAACGCGACGCGCGAGCGGTTGACCGACGCGTTCGTGAGCTCGCCGATGCCGAGGCTGATCGAGCCGGGCTTCACGTCCTCGTGCGCCTCGACGACCGACTCGGCGATGCCGTCGACCACGGCGGCCAGCGCCTGCGGCTGCATGCCGAGGATCGACAGGTTGTAGGCGAGGTTGTGCGACTGCCCGCCGGGGCCGCTGTGCGTGTGCGTGGCGGAGAGCAGCAGGTTGTCGCGCGTGTAGGTGCTGCCGTACTTCGCCTGCAGCTTGGTGAGCACGCCCTCCTGGACCGCGCGGAAGATCATCGCGAGGTCGGCGTTGACGTACGCGACGCGCTTGTTCGTGGCGCGGTCGACCACGACGTAGGCCCGCGACCGCAGCCGCTGGTGGATGCCCGTCGTCTTCTGGTCGAACTTGGAGTAGCCCATCATGCCGTTCTCGGCGGCCGGGCCGGTGACGTCGGAGATGCCCCGGCCCACCAGGTACGGCTCGGGTTCGGCCCACGCGAACGGGCCGCTGACCAGCGCCGCACCGACGAGTGCGGCGACCACCGTCAAGACTTTCGTCCGCATGAGCACCCCGCTAAGTGAATTGGATTCACATTTCGGGTTTGACGGTAGGTGATCCAGACCACTTCGAGCAAGTCACCGCGAGTGCGTTGGCGGTGACCACGAGCAAGATTCCAGCCCAGTGGTGGAGCTCGAGCGTCTCCCCCAGCACCACGAGCCCCGCCAGTGCCGCCAGCACCGGGTGCACGCTCATCGCCAGCCCGAACAGGCGCGCGGGCACCTTCCGCAACGCGATCACGTCGACGGCGTAGGGCACGACGCTGCAGAACACGCCCGCGCCGACCGCGTACAGGATCGACATCCCGGTCAGCTTCCCGTGCACCACCAGCAGCACCGCGACCGGGACGTAGAGCGTCGCCGACATCGCGGTCGTGACGGCGGGCGCCTGCAGGCCGGGCAGCCGGGCGCCGACCAGGCGGTTGAGCAAAATGTACGCGGCCCAGCAGCCCGCGGCGAGCAGGCCGAGCCCGACCCCGAGGTAGTCACTGCTGGGACCCGGCAGCACCAGCACGTACACGCCGACGGCGGCGATCAGCACGAACAGGAAGTCCTGGCGCGTGCGTGAGCCGGCCAGCGCGACACCGAGCGGCCCGAGCACCTCCAGCGTGACGGCGAGGCCGAGGCCGATGCGGTCGATCGCCATGTAGAGGCTGAGGTTCATGGTGGCGAACACGAGACCGAGCGCGATCGTCGGCCACCACTGCGCCCAGGTGAATCTTCGCAGGTTCGGCCGGGCCATCGGGAGCAGCACCGCGGCGGCCACGAACTGGCGCACCGCCACGACACCGGCCGGACCGATGGTGGCGAACGCGTGCGCGCCCACGGCGGCGCCGATCTGGTTGCTGGCCGCGCTCGCGGTCATCGTGGCGAATCCACCGAGGCTCTTCATGCCACCCAGCCTGCGGTCCCGGCTTTGATGCGGGAAATGCATCAGCCGCGTCAGCTATACGCTGCACGTATGGATCTGCGGCACCTGCGGGCGTTCGTGGCGGTGGTCGACGCCGGCACGTTCACCGACGCGGCAAAGGAACTCGACCTGACCCAGGCGTCGGTGTCCCGTTCGGTCGCCGCACTGGAGACAGCGCTCGGCGTGCGGCTGCTGCAACGCTCCACCCGGCACGTCGCGCTCACCGCCGTGGGCACCCAGGTGCTCGACGGCGCCCGGCGCGTGCTGGACGAGGTCGCCCACCTGCACCGGATCGCGTCGCAGTCGCTGACCGAACTGCGGATCGGCTACGCCTGGTCGGCACTCGGCAAGCACACCCGGCGCGTGCAGAAGGCCTGGGCCGCAACGCATCCGGGGCTGCCGCTGGTGTTCGTGCAGTCGAACTCGCTGACCGCCGGGCTCGCGGAGGGCATGGCCGACGTCGCGGTCGTGCGCAAGGCACTCGACGACGCGCGGTTCGAGACGGCGCTGCTCGGCACCGAGCGGCGCTACGGCGTGGTCGCGACGGACAACCCGTTGGCGCGCAAGCGTTCGCTGAAGCTCGCCGACCTCGCCCGCTACTCGCTCGCGGTGGACGACCGGACCGGGACGACCACCCTGGACCTGTGGCAGCCCGGCAAGGCTCCCGCCGTCGTGCGCAGCACCCGCAGCGTCGACGAGTGGCTGACGTTGATCGCCGCCGGGCAGGCCGTCGGCATGACGTCGGAGGCGACCGCGAGCCTGAACCCCCGTCCCGGCGTGGCCTACCGGGCCGTGGTGGACGCGCCGCCGATCGCGGTGTGGCTGGCGTGGTGGAAGGACCAGCCGCCCCGCCACCTGACCGACCTGATCACGCTGGCGTGCGACGCCTATCGCGCGGTGTGAGGAAGCGCTGCCAGACCAGGGAAATGAGTGGAAGGTTCTGCCCTCTCGCCCGCCGGGAAGCTCACTTAGGGTGATCTTCCATGGACGGGCTGATGCAACCCCGGCCGCTCACCCTCGCGCACGTTCTGGAGCGCGCCGAGCGGCTGTACGCGCACAAGCAGGTCGTGACGGCCGGGGTCGAGCGCGTCACGTACGCCGAGGTGGCCGAGCAGACCCGGCGCCTCGCCACCGCACTCGACTCGCTCGGCGTGCCGGCCGGTGCCCGCGTCGCCACGTTCGCGACCAACACACGGCGCCACCTGGAGCTGTACCTCGCGGTGCCGATCACCAAGCGGGTGCTGCACTCCCTCAACATCCGGCTGTCGGCGGAGCACCTCGAGTACCCGGGCTGGCCCCGTTACCGCGCAGGCGATCCGGACAGCGCGTCGAGCTTCACCTGCACGCGCTAGCGGTCGAGGAACTCGTGCACCACAGCGATCAACGCCCTGGCCGCCGCGGCCGGGGCGCGGTCCGCCGGTCTCGCCAGCCCGATGGGCCAGCGCAGGTCGGCGCCCGTGACCTTGAGCGTGGTGACGCCCTGCGCGTCGCCGAGGACGTAGCTCGGCAGCAGCGCGATGCCCAGTCCGTTGCGGACGTAGTCGACGCCGGTGAAGATGTCGGACATCTCCAGGGTCACCCGCCGGGGCACGGCGCAGGCGGCGAACGCCCGGTCGGCCACCGCCCGGTTGCCGTAGCCCAGCGGTGAGTCGATGAAGTCCATGCCGGCGAGGTCTGCGATCGACACCCCGGCCCTGGCGGCGAGCGGGTGGTCGTCCGGCACGACCAGGTCCATGACCGAGTGGGCCAGCTCGTCGAGGACGATGCCGTCCGGCAACTCGCCCGGCAACGACACGAAGGCGAGGTCGAGCCTGCGGTCCAGCAACTGCTCGACCAGGCCCGCCGACCCCGCGGTCGCCGCACTCGTGCGCACCAGCACCCCGGGGTGGCGGCGGTGGAACTCGCCGAGGAGCCCGGGCAGGTCGATGAGGGTCATCGCGGTCAGCGTGCCGATCCGCACGGTGCCCTTCAACCCGCCCTTGACCTGGGCCACCGCGTCCCTCGCTTCGGTGGCGGCGTCCAGGACCGCCTGAGCCTTCGGCAGCAGCGCCTCCCCCGCGTCGGTGAGCAGGACGCGCTGGGAGTTGCGGTCGAGCAGCGCCGCGCCCAGCTCGCGTTCGAGGGTCTTGATCGCGGCCGAGACGGCGGACTGCACGACGTGCACGCGGGCGGCGGCACGGGTGAAGCTGCTCTCTTCCGCGACCGCGACGAAGTACTCGAGCTGACGAAGGTCCACACCAGCGAGTATCTCAGGAAGTGATGATGCCCAGCTCCAACTTTCGTTGGACGAGATGCTTGCTGGCCCGCAACGTGGTGGCATGTCGTTGCTCCTCGATTCGCCGGCCACCGAGCGCCCCGCCGCCAGCGTGCGGCACGCGCGCGGTTTCTGGGCCGTCGCCGGCACGTTCCTCGTCGCGATGGCGTACTCGACCGTCCCCGCGCCGCTGTTCCCGCTCTACGTCGCCCGCGAGGGCTTCTCGACGTTCGCGATCACCATCGTGTTCGCCGCCTTCGCCGTCGGTGTGGTGATCAGCCTCGTGCTGGCGGGGCACGTCTCGGACTGGGCCGGCCGCAAGACCGTCCTCATCCCCGCGCTGGGCCTGGAGATCGTCTCCGCGCTGCTCTTCCTGACCAGCACGTCGCTGCCGGTCCTGATCGTCGCCCGCGTGGTCAACGGCCTGGGCGTCGGCATGATCGCCGCGACCGCCACCGCGTACCTCTACGACCTGCACGCCCGGCACCGTCCCGGTGCCTCCCCACGCCGGTTCGAGATCGTGTCGACCGCCGCGAACATCGGCGGCCTCGGCGTCGGCGCACTGGTCGCGGGCGTGCTCGCGCAGTACGCGCCCTCACCGCTGAGCACCCCGTACGTCGTGCTGGCCGTGCTGCTCGTGGTGAGCATCGCCGCGGTCGCCCTCACGCCGGAAACAGTGGTGCGCAAGCAGGTCCCGTACCGTCCACAACGGATCAGCGCCGATCACGGCGACCGCACGGGCTATTTCGCCGCGGCACTGGGGGCGTTCGCCGCGTTCGCGGTGTTCGGTGTGTTCACGTCCGTCTCGCCGGGCTTCGTGGCGGGCGAGCTGCACCACCCGTCGCGCCTGCTGGCCGGGCTCGTGGTGTTCCTCGTGTTCGGTGGCGCGGCGCTCGCGCAGACCGTGACCGGTGGACTCACTCCGACCGCGAAGCGCACGCTCGGTCTGGGCGGACAGGCTCTCGGCATCCTGCTCGTCGTCGCCGGGATGTCCGCGACGAGCTTCCCGTTGTTCCTCGCCGGTGGCGCGATCGCGGGCGTGGGCGCGGGCGTGCAGTTCAAGGCGTCGATCGGCGCGGTCTCCTCGATGGCAGCACCGGAGAAGCGCGGGGAGGCGTTGGCGACGCTGTTCTTCATCGCCTATCTCGGCCTGAGCGTGCCGTCGCTGTCGATCGGGCTGGCGACGCGGTTCCTCGCCCCGACGACGGTGATGACGTGGTTCGCCGGTTTCCTGCTGGTGCTGCTGGCGGGCGTGGCTGCGCTCAGTCGACGTGCACTTCGATCGGGTGCCTGACGTCCTCGGTGCACGTGAGGACGTTCAGGTTGCCCTCGCGGCCGAACACCCACTCCACGTCGTCGCCGGACGGTTCGTGGGTCGCGAGCGACAGCGTCTGACGTTGTGCCGCACCGCATTCCGGGCACTTGAACTCAACAGGACCGCTCTGCCACCACGGCGTCCAGCCGCCGATCTTCGTGCCACCGGAGATCTTCGACTCGTGCTCGGTGAACCGGATCGGCTCGAGCACGTTGACCGTGGGGACGTAGTCCTCCTCCTGCACCGACGGCTCGGGCTCCTCCTCGACCAGCTCGAACACCGTCGTGGAGTCGCGCCACACCAGCCGCACGTCCGGGCCGTAGGCGTGCGGGAGGTCGTGGTGCAGCGTGCAGAGGAACACCTGGAGCACATCGGCGCCGTCCGGGAACGGCAGCTCCGGGAAGTCGCGCCGGTAGAGCTGCACGGCGCCGACGAACGGCTCGGCGCCGCTCGCGGGGTCGTGGGCGGTGCCGTCGCACACGGGCCACGGCTCGTCGATCGGCCACAGCATCGGGCCACCGATGTGGCTGTCGGCGTCCGTCGGGTCGCCTTCGAGCGGGTTCAGCAGCACGGCGGGCCTGGCCCGCTCAGCCTCGGTCGACACGAGCCGGAAGACTAGCGGGGTAACGACAACGAGCCCGGCACCGACCCCGCAGGCATGAGGTTCTCGATCACAGCCGTGCTCCTCGCCGTCCTCGCGGCGGGCTGCACCCCGGAAGTCACCGGGTCCGGTTCCCGTTCGGACTCCGAGTCGCCCACCACTCCGACGACCACGACGACTCAGCCGGCGACCACCACCACGTCCGCCGCGGCCACCGCCCTGAACGGGGTGCCGCCCGAGCAGTACGAGAGCCTGCCCTCGCGGTACTGCGACAAGCTGTTCCTCGGAGCCCTCAGCAAGCCGATGCTGGCCGTCGTGGTGGAGACCCCGAAGGGCAGGCTGAACTGCGACCAGGCCGGGGCGGTGCTGTTCGACTACTACGCCGAACGCCTGGAGCCGAAGACCGGACTGCCACCGATCAAGATCGGATCGATGTCGTGCAACCAGGTCGCTGAAGGACTCCTGCCCCAGGTCGTGTGCGCCGACGAGGACAACGTCATCTACTCGATGTGGCCGCAGACCTGACGCCGGCAGGGGTGGGCGGGCCGACCCCGCCCACCCCGTGCCGTCAGTCCGTGCCGAACTCCATGGCCGCCGCGTCGAGCAGCTCGTCGGCCTCCGAGACCTCACCGCGCGAGGCGATGGCCTCCGCGCCGCCGTCCGGCACGTCGCCGATCAGCTGGGTCGGCTCCGGCTGGGCCGAGATGAGCGCCGACTGGCGGGTGCCGACCATGCCGAGGCTCGCGAAGAGCTCCAGCTTGGCGCGCGAGTCCGCGATGTCGAGGTTGCGCATGGTCAGCTGGCCGATGCGGTCGACCGGGCCGAACGCCGAGTCCTCGGTGCGCTCCATCGACAGCTTGTCCGGGTGGTAGCTGAACGCCGGGCCGGACGTGTCGAGGATCGAGTAGTCGTCGCCCCTGCGCAGCCGCAGCGTGACCTCGCCGGTGACCGCGGCGCCGACCCAGCGCTGCAGCGACTCGCGCAGCATCAGCGACTGCGGGTCGAGCCAGCGGCCCTCGTACAGCAACCTGCCGAGCTTGCGGCCCTCGTTGTGGTACGCCGCGACGGTGTCCTCGTTGTGGATGGCGTTCACGAGGCGGTCGTAGGCGATGAAGAGCAACGCCATGCCCGGCGCCTCGTAGATGCCGCGGCTCTTGGCCTCGATGATGCGGTTCTCGATCTGGTCGGACATGCCGAGACCGTGGCGGCCGCCGATGGCGTTGGCCTCCAGCACGAGGTCGACGGCGTCGCCGAACTCCTTGCCGTTGATCGTGACCGGACGGCCCTGGTCGAAGCCGATGGTGACGTCCTCGGTCGCGATCTCGACCGACGGGTCCCAGAACTTGACGCCCATGATCGGCTCGACGATCTCGATGCCCTCGTTGAGCAGTTCGAGCGACTTGGCCTCGTGCGTCGCGCCCCAGATGTTCGCGTCGGTCGAGTACGCCTTCTCCACCGACGAGCGGTAGGGCAGGTCACGCTCCAGCAGCCACTCGGACATCTCCTTGCGGCCGCCGAGCTCCGTCACGAACGCGGCGTCGAGCCACGGCTTGTAGATCCGCAGCGACGGGTTCGCGAGCAGGCCGTAGCGGTAGAACCGCTCGATGTCGTTGCCCTTGTAGGTGGAGCCGTCACCCCAAATCTGCACGTCGTCGTCGAGCATGGCGCGCACGAGCATGGTGCCCGTGACGGCCCGCCCGAGCGGCGTCGTGTTGAAGTACGCGCGGCCACCGGACCGGATGTGGAACGCGCCGCAGGCCAGCGCCGCGAGACCTTCCTCGACGAGCGCGGAACGGCAGTCGACGAGACGCGCGATCTCGGCACCGTACGTGCCCGCGCGACCGGGGACGGTCTCGATCTCGGGCTCGTCGTACTGGCCGATGTCCGCGGTGTACGTGCAGGGCACAGCGCCCTTCTCACGCATCCACGCGACCGCGACGGAGGTGTCGAGACCACCTGAGAAGGCGATGCCGACGCGTTCGCCGGCCGGAAGTGAAGTGAGCACCTTGGACACGTAGGTAATTATGCACGACAATGTATGGACATGCACGCCGGGGTGGCTGTTAGTTCTGCCTCACGCGCGTTCTCGCTGGCAGTGAGGCTTTATCAGCCTGCCGCGACTAGGCCCGATCCAGCTCGTCGGCCTTGTCCTGCATCCGCCGGAAGCCGCCCTCGCGCTCAGCCGCGCGCACCGCTGTGATGGCCGCGTACAGGTGCGCACCCGCGTACGGATCCTCTGCTTTGCGCTCGTAGACCTCACCGAGCGTGGCGTTGTACATGGCGTGCGACATCGCCGCGAGCATCGCGCGCGTACGTGACACCATCCCCTTGGGCGCGGCGGCGTCGATGATCGGGGTGACCCGCTCCCACACCTCGTCCGGCGGGCCGGGCGGGTAGAGCTGGTTGAGCGCCAGCAGGCCGTTCTCCAGCGCGCCCATCACCAGCCAGACCTCATCCCGGTCCTGCCGCAGCAGCCGCTCGACGCGCTCGGCGTCCCGCTCGTGGTAGGCGATGGCGAGCCGCAGGCCGGTGGCCTGGCTGCGGTTCTTGCTCGCGGGCTCTTCGAACCACCATTGTTGTTGCGCGGTCCTGGGGAACATGTCCGCAGTGTGCGCTCTCGATCTCGATTTCGCCCAAGGGTTTAGGTAAGCCTAACCAAACGTGTACGTTGCGAAGCATGTCGCGTTACTCCGCCTTCGACCGGTTCACCCTCAAGGCCGCCACCAAGGCCGCCGAGATGATGATGGCCCCGGCGAACCGCCGCGAGGTCTTCGACCAGTTCGTCATGACCGTCACGGCGGTGACCGAGCTCAGTGACCACATGCGCCGCATCACCTTCCACGCGCCGGAGTTCGCGTCGTTCGCGGTGACCGGCCCCGACGAGTACTTCGGCCTGCTGATGGCGACCGGCCGCGAGCTCGTCATGCCGGCCGACGACCGCATCAACGTCCACAGTTCGTTGCGCGCGATGCCGGAGGACACGCGACCGGACCTGCGCTGGTACACGGTCCGCGCGCACCGGCCGGAGCTGGCCGAGATCGACGTCGACTTCGTCGTGCACGGCGACGCCGGCCCCGGCACGCGGTGGGCCCGGCGCGCGATCGCGGGCGACAAGGCCGGGTTCCGCGCGGGCGGCTCCGCCTACCGGCCGCCCGCCGGCGGGTCCGTGCTGCTCGTGGCCGACGAGACCGCGCTGCCCGCCCTAGCGGCGATCCTCGAGGCCGAGACGCGGCCGGTGCAGGTGTTCGCCGAGGTGCCGGACGAGTCCTACCGGGTCGACCTCGAGGCGGAGTGGGTGCTGCGCGGCGACGCCGAGCCGGGATCCGCCGTGCTGAAGGCGATCCAGGACAAGACGCTGTCCACTGTGGAGTACGCGTGGGCGTGCGGCGAGTCGGCGCTCGCGACCGGGGTGCGCCGGCACCTGGTCAAGGACCGCGGGGTGGACCGCAAGGCGATCATGTTCAGCGGGTACTGGAAGGTCGGCTCAGCCCGCATGTGAGACGCCGCTGAGCCACAACGTCCTCGTCACCACCGGATCGGACGGCGCGATGCCGTACCGGTGCTCGTACACGGCGATCACGATCCGCCCGACGTCCTCGGCGGCGGCCGGGGTCTGGGCGAAGTAGTCGGCGGCCATCAGCAGCATCGGGTGGCCGGCGCTGCCCTCGGGCGGCAGGTAGCCGCGGACGGGCAGCAGCACGGCGCCGAGGCGGCGGTAGAACGCGATGCGGCGGTGCCGGATCCGTTCCTCCGCCGGGCCGATACCGGGCTGGGCCGGGTCTTCCACGTCGTAGACGATCCGGGTGTGGCCGGCACCGGTCATCGCCACGCGCAGGTGCGTCCAGAGGTGTTCGCCGAGGCCCTGACCCTTCTCCCCCACGGTGAAGTAGCGCAGGTACACCCAGCCGGTGCCGCCGAGGATCCGCACCACGGCGAACCCCAACGGTCGGGAGTCCATCAAGACGAATGCGGTGTCGGCCAGCAGGTCGTCGAACGGCGCGCGCAGGTGCGGTGCGAAGCCGTCGAAGTAGATCTGTCGTACGTCAGCGAGTTCGTCCGGCGTGAGCGTCGAAGCGGCGACGAGCTTCATCGGAACCGTCCCCCCACCATGGTGCGCAGCACCTCGATGTCCTTGATCCGACCGGCTGTCGCCGGGTTGTCCGAGAGCACGACGAGGTCCGCGAGCTTGCCCGCGGTCAGCGTGCCCTTGAGATGTTCCTGTTTGGAGGCGTACGCGGATCCGCAGGTGAAGGCGCGCAACGCTTCCAGGCCCGTCACCGCCTCGCCCGGACTGAAGGGCGTGCCCGACGACGTGCGCTGCTCGACCATGTCGTGCATGCCCAGCAACGGGGCGCCGCGCACGACCGGGCGGTCGGAGCTGCCGGGGACGATCATGCCCGCGTCGAGCAAGGAGCGTTGGCGGTACGCCCACGCGGCGCGGTCCGGGCCCAGCGCTCGCAGCATGCCGTCGCCGATCTCGTTCACGAAACGGCCCTGGGGCACGGCGATCACGCCCAGGGCGACGGCGCGCTCGACCTGGTCGGGGCGGGCGACGCCGAAGTGTTCGACGCGGTGACGGACGTCCGGGCGCGGATCGAGGCGCTGGGCCTCCTCGACCGCGTCCAGGACCAGGTCGATGGCCGCGTCGCCGATCGCGTGCGTGGCGACGCGCCAGCCGCCCCGGTGGGCGGCGACGATCCGCTCCCGCAACGCGTCCGGGGTGTCCTGCAGGTAGCCGCGATTGCCCGGGGTGTCGGCGAAGTCGTGGCACAGGGCGGCGGTGTGGCCGATCAGCGAGCCGTCGGAGAAGATCTTGACCGGGCCGATCCGCAGCCAGTCGTCGCCGAAGCCGGTGCGGATGCCCAGGTCGAGCCCCAGGCCCAGTTCGGTCACGGGGTGCAGGGCGTCGGCGGCGATCATGAGCTCGACGCGGACGTGCAGCCTGCCCTGCTCGCGGGCGCGCTGGTAGGCCTCGAGTTCCACCGGGGACTTGCCGATCCAGCCGCCGCCGATGCCCGCCTCGACGCAACTCGTGATGCCCTCGCTCAGGTACACGCGGCCGGCCCGGTCGATCGCGTCGGCCAGCGTGTCCACCGGGTAGGGCAGCACGAGCGGGTTCACCAGTTGCTGGGCCTGTTCCTGCAGCAGGCCCGTCGGCCGGCCGTGGTCGGTGACCACGAGTCCGCCGGTCACCTCGACCGGCCTCTCCGAGATCCCCAGTTCCTTCAGCACGGGCGTGTTGACGACGCACATGTGGCCGGACGCGTGCTTGATCCACACCTTGCGGCCGCGGGCGACGCGGTCCAGGCCGTCCCGCGTCGGATGGCCGCCGCACTTGTTCTGGTCGTAGCCGAAGCCGACCACCCACTCACCGTCCGGCGCGGCCTCGACCGCCGCGTACAGGGCGTCCAGGCTCGTCACCGCGCAGTCCACTTCGGACAGCGTGAGACCGAACCACGCCATGTGGTTGTGGGCGTCGTGGAAGCCCGGCGTGACGGTGGCTCCGCCGAGGTCGACCACCTCGTGCGCCGGCACCTCCTCCAGCGCCACGATCCGGTCGCCGAGCACCGCGAGAGCGGATGCCGGGCCGTCCAGCGTCACGAACTCGGCGTTCGTGAGAAGCAGGTCCGCCTTGATCATGTGAGCCCCTCGAAAGCCACGCGGTGCCAGGTGAACGTTCGTCGATCAAACCCGACCACGGGGTGAGGACGCACGGTTACGCCGAAGTGGAGCCCGCGTTGCGGGACTTGGTCGCGCGGCCGACCGCACACAGCCCGACCTGCGGTGACGGGATCACGGCCCGCAGGCGTGATCGATTCCGTTCCGGGGCTGTGAAATTCCCGGTACGGCAAAGATTCGGCCAACCACCTAGACGTGAAGGCAGTTCATGTACCACCTTCTGCCTCGCAAGCCTCTCCGCTCTCCCCTGCTCCCCGGAGGCCTGAAGTTGAGGAAGAAACTCCTGTCCGCGCTCGCCGGCGCCCTGCTGATCACGGCACTGTTCCCCGGCATCGCACTCGCTGACCCGCCCCGGGCCATCCCCGCCAACCACGAGGCGGCCGACGGCAAGTGGCAGCCGGCGTTCGACTACGACGGTGACGGCTGCTACCCCACCCCGGCGATCTCGCCGACCGGCGACATCGCGCCGGGCCTGAAGAACTCGGGCGCCCTGAACGGCAACTGCCACGACAGGTCCGACCTGGACAACACCAACTCCTACAGCCGTTCCAAGTGCAACAACGGCTGGTGCGCCTACCTCTACGACCTGTACTTCGAGAAGGACCAGGCCGTTCCGCTGATCGACTGCTGCGGTCACCGCCACGACATCGAGCACGTGGTCGTCTGGGTGCAGAACGACGTGGCCCAGTACGTCTCGACGTCGGAGCACGGCAAGTACAAGACGCACCCGCGCGCCAACGTGCAGTGGGAAGGCACCCACCCGAAGATCATCTACCACAAGGACGGTGCCAGCACGCACTGCTTCCGCCTCGCGGGTGCGGGCGAGCAGGCGGAGAACCACTACGGGGTCTACCAGTACCCCGGCCTCGTCAGCTGGGACCGCTTCCCGGCCGGCGTGCGCGACAAGCTCGTGAACGCGAACTTCGGCAGCGCGTCCCTGGCGATCAAGGACAGCGCGTTCAACCACAACCTGAGCATCTCGAAGCCGGCCGGGATCGCGTTCGACCCGTACGCCTGACCTTCGGGTCGCGCGGCTACTTCGCGACCCGATCGAGCCACTCGGCCAGGAGGGCCCGTTCCGCTGGAGACAGCATCAGGGGCGGGTCCTCCGCCAGTGCCACCCTCAGCGCGATCGCCCGGCTCGGGATGTCCGTCGGCGCGTCCGGTGCGACGTCCGTCGTGATCGCCCTGATGACGTTCTCGCGTGAGAACGTGATGAGCCCCAGATCGCGCTCCTCCTCCGGCGTCGCGAGCAACGCCAGCACCACGCCCATGCCCGCCGCGTGCACGAACTGCGCCGCCTGCTCGACCGGGACCGTCAGGCGGCCCGCCGCCGCGATGCGGCTGATGATCTCGCGGAGCATCGCGTCCGCCTCCAGCCGCGCCGCACGCTTGCGCGGCTCGCCGTACATCAGCAGGTAGAACGCGGGCCGCGCCAGGCCGAAGCCGATGTGCAGGTCCCACCCGCTGCGCAGGTCGTCCACGGGGTCGTCGCCCACACCCATCGCGTGCTTGCTCGCGAGGTAGCCGGAGAAACCGAACCCCGCCACGGCGTCGAGCAGCCCCTCCTTGTCGCCGAACAGCCGGTACAGCGTCGGCGCCTGCACTCCCGCGGCCGCGGCGACCGCGCGCGTGGAGACCGCTTCCTTGCCGCCCTTGACGAGCAGGTCGGCCGCGGCTCTCACCAGACGCTCCCTCGTGTCCATGTATCAACGATAACACATCAGTGGTAGCGCTGATTTGATATCGGTGCTACGTTCTTCTGGGTAGCGACGGAAACAGCAGCTAGGAGCACTGACATGACTCGCGTTGCGATCGTCACCGGCGGATCGAGGGGCATCGGGCGGGCAGCCGCCGAACGCCTCGCCGCCGAGGGAACGGCCGTTGTCATCGTGTACGCCGGCAACAAGAGCGCCGCTGACGAGACCGTGGAGAAGATCAGGTCGAACGGCGGTCAGGCCGTCGCCGCGCGGGCCGACGTCGGCGACGAGGAGGCCGTCACCGCCGCCTTCGAGCTGGCCGGGGAGACCTTCGGCGGCGTCGACGTCGTGGTGAACTCGGCGGGCATCATGCCGCTCGGCACCGTGGCGGACATGGACCTCGACACGTTCGACCGCATCATGCGCACCAACGCCCGCGGCACGTTCATCGTGAACCAGCAGGCCGCCCGCAGGCTTCGCGACGGTGGCGCGATCATCAACATCTCGTCGTCCGTGGTGGGCCTGCGCTTCCCCCAGTACGGGGCCTACGCCATGTCCAAGGGCGGCGTCGAGGCGCTGACCCTGATCCTCGCCCGTGAGCTGCGCGGCCGCGACATCACCGTGAACACCGTCGCCCCCGGCCCCACGGCCACCGACCTGTTCCTCGACGGCAAGGACCAGGCGACCATCGACACCCTCGCGAAGCAGCCGCCGCTGGAACGTCTCGGCGAGACCGGCGACATCGCGGAGGTCATCTCGTTCCTGGCCGGTCCCGCGCGCTGGATCAACGGCCAGACCATCCGCGCGAACGGAGGCATCATCTGATGGGCGAGGTCATCGTCGTCACGGGAGCGTCCAGCGGCTTCGGCGCACTGACGGTCCGCAGGCTCGCTCTCGCCGGCCACACGGTGTACGCGGGCATGAGGGAAACCCTCGGGCGCAACGCCACCGCCGTCGCGGACCTGAAGGCCTTCGGGGCCGAGAACAAGGCCGACGTGCACGCCGTCGAACTCGACGTGCAGTCGCAGGAGTCCGCGGACACCGCGATCAGCTCGATCATCTCGGAGCAGGGCCGCCTGGACGTGGTCGTCCACAACGCGGGCCACATGGTCACCGGCCCGGCCGAGGCCTTCACGCCGGAGCAGTACGCCGACCTGTACGACGTCAACGTCCTGGGCACCCAGCGCGTGAACCGCGCCGCCCTGCCGCACCTGCGACGCCAGCGGTCCGGTCACGTCGTGTGGGTCGGATCGAGCTCGACGCGCGGCGGCACTCCCCCGTACCTGGCCCCGTACTTCGCGGCCAAGGCGGCGATGGACGCGGTCGCCGTCTCCTACCGCGCCGAACTGCTGCGGTTCGGCATCGAGACCACGGTCGTCGTGCCGGGCGCGTTCACGCACGGCACCAACCACTTCGCACACAGCGGCACGCCCGCCGACACCGCACGCGCCTCGGAGTACGAAGAGCTCTACCCCGGCCTGATGGACCAGGTGGGCAGTCGCCTCGCGGAGCTGGAGCCGTCGTGGGCGGACGTCGGTGCCGTGGCCGACGCGATCGTGGACGTGGTCGCCGCCGCGAAACCGCCGTTCCGGGTGCACGTCGACCCGTCCTCCGACGGTGCGGAGGTCGTGAACGCGGTGGCGGACCGGGTGCGCGGCGAGTTCCTGCGCCGGGTGGAACTGGCCGATCTCATCTAGTGGCGAGGAGCGCGGACACGGTGAGGAACCGGTAACCGCGCTCTTTGAGCCCGGTGATGACGGGCCTGAGCGCCTGCCGGGTCTGCTCTCTCGCCGCGTACATGGGGTGCAGCAGGATGATCGAGCCCGGCTTGGTCCGCGCCAGGGTCTGCTGGGCGATCTCCTGCGCGGTGGGCGTGCCCTCGGAGTCCGGTTCGACGTCCCACATGACCGTCGTGCGGCCGTGTTGCTTCAGGTAGTGCGGCAGAGCGAAGAGCTTCTTGCCGTTGGGCGGGCGGAAGTGGATTTCGCCGCTGTAGCCGGTCCTGCGGATCTGGGCGTCGGTGTCCTCGACCTCCCTGGCCACCGTGCTCGGCAGAACGCCGATCATGCGCTGGTGGTTGTAGGTGTGGTTGCCGATCTCGTGCTTCGCGTCCGCGATCCGCCTGCCGAGCTCGGGATGCTTCTCGAGGTCGCGGCCCATGAGGAAGAACGTGGCCGGGACGTCCTCGGCTTCGAGCACGTCCAGGACCTGCTGGGCGCCGGCGGGATCCGGCCCGTCGTCGAAGGTGAGGGCGACCACCTTCTCGCCGGTCTCGACGCGGTCGACCAGGTCACCGAAGAACTGGAACGTGCGGGCGCTGCTGACGTTCCACAGGGCGATCGCGGCGACGAGCACCAGGATGAGGCTGGCCGCCGTGATGATCGTCGGCTTGCGCCGCAACCACTTCATGCGTCCACTATGGCCGCAGTGGATCTCCCGGTGCGCAGCACCCCGCCGTCCAGCGGCACGCACCGGATTCCGCCCTTGCCCCGAAGCGGTTTGAAAGCGCCACATGATCCGGAATCGCGCCACTCGCGCGCGAAATAGGCAGCCCCCACCCACCACCGGGGGCACGGCCCTGCTCCAGCCTATCGGGCCACGAGCCCGAGGCGCCGCCGTCCGGCGATCTGTGGACAACTCGCCGCCGCATCAGCCGATCGAGGGCGGGTCGCGCGGTCTGCGTCGATCGGCACGGCCGAGGCCTGGCGAACCGCGTGGACGGGCAACGTGCCGACCACCGATCAGACCGGGCCGGGTGAAGCACCGTGGCAGCGAGAACCGGTGCCACGACGAAATGAGGGCCGTCCGCACGGACGGCCCTCGAAATGAGGGCCGTCCGCACGGACGGCCCTCATCAGCTGGCGCGCTTCAGGTGAGCAGCGCGACGATCTCGATCAACGCTCGCCGAGCTGCCACTCCGGCCGCACGTAGTGGCACGTGTAGCCGTTCGGGTAGCGCTCCAGGTAGTCCTGGTGCTCGGGCTCGGCCAGCCAGAAGTCCGACTCCTGGGTGACCTCGGTGACGACCTTGCCGGGCCACTTGCCGGAGGCGTCGACCGCGGCGATCGTCTCCTCCGCGATCTTCTTCTGGGTGTCGTCGGTGTAGAAGATCGCCGAGCGGTAGCCGGCGCCGATGTCGTTGCCCTGGCGGTTGCGGGTCGACGGGTCGTGGATCTGGAAGAAGAACTCCAGGACCTGCCGGTAGCTGAGCTGCTCGGGGTCGAACACGATCTCGATGGCCTCGGCGTGGTTGCCGTGGTTGCGGTACGTGGCGTTCGGCGTGCTGGGGTCGCCGGTGTAACCGACGCGCGTGGAGACGACGCCGGGGTGGCGGCGGAACAGGTCCTGCATGCCCCAGAAACAGCCGCCCGCGAGAACAGCCTTCTCCGTCACAGTGTCACTCCTCTTCTCGGTGTTCACTCAGGAGAACGTTCGGTCTCCCCTGGTTCATCCCCGTCAGGTTGTGACGTAACCATTACGGACCTCGCCTCGATGACTTCGCCCAGGTAGCGCATCACGACGGCCACGGCGGCGGCGACCGGCACGGAGAAGAACGCCCCCGCGATGCCGTAGAGCGACGTGCCGGCCGTGACGACGAGCAGGACGACCGCCGCGTGCAGGCGCAGGCTGCGCGACTGCAGGATGGGCTGCAGCACGTTGCCCTCGACCTGCTGCACCACGATGACGATGATCAGCATGATGATGGCCGTGGTCAGGCCGTTGCTGACGAGCGCGACGAGCACGGCCAGCGCACCGGCGATGAACGCGCCGATGATCGGGACGAAGCCGCCGAGGAACGTCAGCGCGGCCAGCGGCACCGCCAGCGGCACGCCCAGGACGAGCAGGCCCACCCCGATGAACACCGCGTCGATCAGCGACACGACTGCCTGGCTGCGGATGAAGCTGCCGAGCGTGACCCAGACCCGCTCCAGCACCGTCGTGACGTGCCCGCCGGCGCGCTCACCGATCAGCCCGCGCACCCACGGCGTGAACCGCATGCCGTCCTTGACGAAGAAGAAGGCCAGCAGCAACGCCACGACCCCGGTCACCAGGCCCGACGTCACCGCGCCCGCCCCGGTCAGCAGTCCGCCGGCGATCGACCCGATGCTGGACTTGATCTGCTCGACGCCCTGCGAGATGAGCCGGTCGAGATCCGTGTCGCGCAGGTTGAACGGTGGCCCGGCGGCCCAGTCCTGCAGCTGCGTGACGGCCTTCTGCGCGCTCTGCGCGATCTCCGGCACACCGGACGCGATCGACGTCGAGATCGCCGCGATGACTCCGCCCAGCACGCCGAGCCCGACGACCAGCACGATCGTCGCCGCCAGGGCCGAGTTGAGGCCCTTCGACATCATCCACCGCGCCGGCGGCCACAGCACCGTCGTGATCAGCAGTGCGAGCAGCACGGGCATGACGACCACCCAGAGCTTCCCGACCAGCCAGAAGACCATCCAGAAGCCCAGCGCGGCCAGCGCCGCCCGCAGACTCCACCGCGCGAGCCAGCTCACGCCGTGCCCGATGGCCTCACCCTTGTCCGCCCACCTGCGATCCCGTTCCACGCCCACAGTCTGTCGTTACCCACCCCGAACGGGTGGCAGACATGCCGTTTCGTTAGCTGCGCACCCGCAAGGTGTCCTCCTCCGCCGCGTCTGCGACGCGCATCGGGTCGATCCCCGTGCCGTCCATCTCCACCCCGGACCGCTTGGCGGAGGTGCTGGTCAACCGCGAGGCGCGCTGACGAGCACGCCGTCGACGTCCGGCGTGACCGAACCGCGGATCAGGTTCCGCACGACGGGCAGGCCGGAGAGCCGGAAAGCCATGTCGCGCAACGAGATCCGCCACGCGGACGAGGGCGCCATCCAGCCGATGAACCGCCGTCCGAACTCCTGGGTGTGCTCCACGGCGGGCTTCATCCGGCTCTGATAGCGCTCGAAGGCGCCATCGGCACCAGCGGCAAGCTCTTCCGCCAGCACGCAGGCGCCGGTCATCGCGAGCGAAGCCCCGTGGCCGGCGAACAGCGAGACCGCCCCGCACGCGTCGCCCACGAGCACGACCTTGCCGCGATGCCACGACGGCATGTCCACTTGGGACACTTCGTCGTAGTAGACGTCCTGCGGCACCACGGAGAGCAGCGAGGGCGCGACCCAGCCGAGGTCACCGAACCGCTCGCGCAGCGCCGAAGCCGGATCAGCGGGCAGCTCGGAAGAAGCGGACCGGTAGAGCATCAACGCGGCCATCGACCCGTCCCGCACGGCGTAGCAGCCGATCATCCTGTGCGGCACGGTCAGCATCTGGTAGCGATGACCGATCCGGGCACTCAACTCCACGTCCCGGAATGAGAACGCCGCTGTGTGATGCCCCAGATAACGCACGAAGGACGACGACGGCCCGAACACCAGCTCTCGCACCCGCGAGTGCACCCCGTCAGCCCCCACGACCAGGTCGAACTCGACCGAGGACCCGTCCGCGAACGTCACCCGCCCGTCATCTACAGACGAAACCGTTGTGCCGTAGCGGATCGAAGCGCGCAGGTCGTCACGGACCACCGAGGCCAGGTGGCCGCGCAACAGGCTGATCACCCCGTCCGCCACCGCCTCGTAGGCGGCGGTGGAGATCTCGGCGCGCCGGCGCCCCGAGGAGTCCACGCTCGTCACCGACGAGATCGGCGCCCGCCGCGCCTCCAGTGCCGGCAGCAGGCCCATCCGCCGCGCGACCTCGTGACCAGGCCCGAAGAAATCGATCATGTAGCCGCCCGCGCGGAACGACGGCGCCTTCTCCACCACCGAGACGTCCCATCCGGCGCGCTCCAGCCACCACGCGGAGGTGAGCCCGGCGATCCCAGCTCCGACGATCAGCGCACGTTGTTGGGCGCTCGACTTAGGCATATGCCCAATCTAGCACCACGGGTGCGATCAGCGACTGATGCCGCGCTGGTCAGCCCGCGACGAGACGCTGAAACGGACCCGCGACCACGCGGAAGTCGACTGACGCGTCCAACGCGCGGTGCAGCACCAACCCGTCGATGGCCGCGCCCAGCAACAACGCCACCGCGTCGGCGTCCTGAACGCCCGCGCCGCGCAACCACTCGGCGACCCGCGCCCGGAAGTCCGCGACCAGCGCCGAGAGCCCCGCCCGCAGCTCGGGCAACCGGTGCGCGGCCAGGAACGCCTCGGCCAGCAGCAACGACTCGGGATCCGTGCCCGTAAAGCGGGACAGGTCCTCGAAGATCCGCTCGACACCCTCGGCCGGCGACACCGCCTCCAGCGCCTGCGCCGACTCGGCCAGCACTCGCGAGGCGAACTGCAGCGCGGCCGCCGACAGCAGCTCCGGCACCGACGAGAAGTGGTAGTGCACGAGCGCCGCGTTGACGCCCGCCCGTTCGGCGACCAGCCGTGTGGTCACCGCACCCCAGCCGACCTCGCCCACGAGCTGGGCGGCGGCGTCGATCAGTTGCTCACGGGTGCGGCGACCGCGGTCGGCTGATTTGGGCACGTGCTCAACTTAGCTTTCGGCCTTCTTCGTGAACGCCTCCAGCACCTCGCCCCAACCGCCCGTGTTGTCCTGCAGTGCCTTCGCGCGCAGCTCCTCCGAGCCTGCGAGCTGCGAGAACCCGCTCTCCACGACCTTGAGCCGAGTCGCCGCGCCCTCGGGCGTGAGGGTGAACTCGACCAGCGTCGTGTTGTCCGCGCTCAGCTCCTGCCCGCCGAAGGCACTGGCCCAGCGGTAGGCCACGTACGTCTGCGGCGTCACGGTCTCGACCCTGACCGGGAAGTCGCCGTACTGCTCGTTCTTGCAGAGGGTCGTCTCTCCTTCGACCGCGGTGCCGGACGGCTGGGTGGCCACCCAGAACCCCGGCTCGGTCACCAGCTGCCAGACCCGTGCCAACGGTGCTTCGATCAGGGTCTCGCGTTCGATCCGGTCCACGCTCACGACAACTCCCAGGTCCGCCAATAAGTGCAACCCCAGAGTTGCACATCCCCCCGAGGATGCGCAACCCCAGGGTTGCATGTCTCTCCCGCGCCCCGAACGCGGGAGAAGGTCTAGGGGCGCCCGCCCAGCGAGTTCACCACCGCGGAGGTCACCGCGTAGGAGTCGCGGACGGTGCCCTTCTCCAGACCGCCCTCGTCCTCGGGCAGGTCCTCGGCGACGGTCGACCGGCCACCGATGAAGTCGCCGTTCGCCGGGTCGATGATGATCTCGCTGAAGTCGTCGCCCTGCTTGACGCCGAGCGCGACGCCTTCCTTGCCGTCGAGGTTGGCCTTCTTGTCCGTGACGACCAGCCCCGGCACCAGCGCGACCGCCCGGAAGATGTTCGCCCGCACGTCGGCGGGGTACACGCCCGACTGCAGAGCCGCGCGAGCCGACGCCAGCACGCCCGAGTCACCGGTCCCGTTCTCGGCCTCGAGCCTGGCGTAGAGCTCCTTCGGGTCCTTCGGCAACGACGCGATGAACTCCGGCGTGGGGCTGTGGAGCGAGCCGGCGGTGCACCGGTCCGGCTGCCCCTCGGCGAAGTAGGAGTAGTTGCCGCACTTGGCGCGGAACTCCTGGCCGTCCTTGAACGACGTACCGGCGTCCGGACGGCCGTCACCCTCGTGTCCGTCCAGCCACTTCACGGAGTTGATCTTGTTCCGGAACAGCCACTCGTCGCGGCGGTCGGCGGGAATCCACTGCTCCTGGACCAGGTCGGTGGTCGAGGCCTGCCCGGAACCGAGCTCCACGGTGATGCCCTCGGAGCGGGTGCGCACGTAGCGGAACTGGCCGGGCGCGAGAGGCCGTTCGACCACGCGGGAGGCCAGGTCGGCGGCCTTGGTCAGCTCCTCGGCGGCGCTCACCGGGTTGCTGCCGACGCCGGTGAGGTCGACGGTCGACGCGGCCAGGCCACCGCCGGTCAGCACGGCCACGGCGGCCGCGGCGGCGAGCCAGCGGGTACGGCGACGCGGCCGGGTCTCCGTGCCGGCGGCGATCGGCCCGGCCACCTCGGCGCGTGCTTTGAGAGCAACGGCCAGGGCGTTCCTCCCCGCGGCCACGTCGAACTGGACGGGCTCGTCACCGGCCCGCGAGAGGGCGGCGTCGAGCACTCGGTCGAGGGTCTCGGGCTTGGTGGGTTCAGACATGGCTGTCCTCGGTGAAGTCGTGGGCGGTTGCGGCGAGGCGGGTGCGCAGTCGTGCCCGGCCGCGGTGCAGGCGGGTGCGCACGGTGGCCACCGGGACGTCGAGCGCCACGGCGATCTCGGCGGGCGTGAAGTCCGCCCACGCGTGCAACAGCAGCACTTCGCGTTCCTCGACGCGCAGTTCGGCGAGCCAGGAGGTGAGCGGTCCGGCAAGCACGTCGGCGTCCGCCACGGCGCTCACCCGGTCGCCGATGTCGGCCTCGTCGGTGCGGGCCGCGTGCTCCTTGCTCCACGCCCGCAGCTTGCGTTCCTCGGCACGCACGTGGCCGCGCAACAGGTTCGTCGCCACCCCGTAGAGCCACGCCCGCACGGCGTCGGCGTCGTAGGCCTGCCCGGCGCGCTGGTCCCAGAGCACCAGGAACGCCTCCGACACCACGTCCTGCGCGGTGTCGGGACCGACCCGCCTGGCCACGTAGCGGTGCAACCGCTCGGCCGTCGATTCGTAGAGCTCCAGCAGCGCGGCCTCGTCCAGCAAGGCCGGCGCCACTTCTGGTGTCAGCGCCACGGGCGCCGCTTCGGTTCGCACAGACCTACCTGGCCGCAGGGCCCAGGAGCGTTCCCGACGTGTGCTCACCGCCACATCGTGGGGCAGCCGGTCAGATCTCGCGCGGGTACGGGTGCCGGGCGGCGAACTCGGCCGCGGTCATCCCGAACAGCACCACGTCGTGGTGGCGGCCGGCGAAGAACTCGTGGTCGCGCAGCCTGCCCTCCTCGGTGAAGCCGAGCTTGCGGTGCAACGCGATCGAGGCGTCGTTGAACTCCCAGACGCTGGCCTCGCACTTGTGGAACCGCCGCTCGCCGAACATGAAGTTCAGCAGCAGCCGCACGGCTTCCGTCGCGTAGCCGCGTCCTTTGTGCCCGGTGCCGATCGCGATCCCGTACATGAACCGGCCCGCGCGGTGGTCGATCTCGCTGGTCGTCATCATCCCGGCCAGCACCCCGCCGGCGAGCGACTCGACGGCGAGCACCACCCTGTCGTCCTCCGGCTTCCTCAGCGCGGTCGCCTGCGCCCACTCCCTTTGGGCGGCAGCGGATCGCGGCGGATGGACCCGATCAGCGCGCCGCATGTCGTCCGTGTTCTCGTCGAACCGCTGGAACGCGTCCCAGTCCTCCGGTTCGACGCCGCGCAGCCGGACGAGTTCTCCTACCCAGGCAGAGGTCATCGCATGATCGAACGACCACCCGATCGTGTCTGGCAAGCGCATTACTACTATCGACCGATGACCGCCTACGACGATCTCGAGCTCGACACGACGGTGCTGCCGGAGCGCCAGCAGGCGATCCTGGTCGCCATCCGCGACTGGGTCGTCGAGCACGGCTACTCCCCCAGCACGCGCGAGATCGGCGAGGCCGTCGGCCTGAAGTCGTCCTCCAGCGTCTCCCGGCACCTTGCGGCGTTGGAGGACAAGGGTTTCCTCAAGCGCGGCGGCTCGGTGACGCGGCCGATGGACGTGCGGGTCTTCCTGAGCGGTGCGCCGATGGCGCCGGGGACGCTCTCCGGGGACTCGATCTCGGTGCCGGTCGTCGGTGACATCGCCGCCGGTGCGCCCATCTCCGCCGTCGAGCACGTGGACGAGGTGCTGCACCTGCCGCGCGGCCTGGTCGGCCGGGGCAGCAACGTGTTCGCGCTGCGCGTGCGCGGCGACTCGATGATCGACGCCGCGATCTGCGACGGCGACACGGTCGTGGTGCGGCAGACGCACGAGGCGTACAACGGGCAGATCGTCGCCGCGATGATCGAGGAGGAGGCGACGGTCAAGGTGTACCAGCGCAAGGGCGGCCACGTGTACCTGGAGCCGCGCAACGCCGACTACCCCGTGATCGACGGCGACAAGGCCGTCATCCTCGGCATCGTCGTGTCGGTGCTCAGGAGCGTCTGATCTTTGGTCCACTGAGGACTGATCGCTCAGAGGACACCCCAGTCGCGTGACCGCAGGTGCTCGGCGACGGCGTCGGTGGCCGGCGTGGTCGTGCCGCGGGTGACGACGTAGAGGGTGTTGAGCGGGGGCACCTCCGGGTGGTGCAGCTGCTCGACGGAACCGGCGGCGAGCGCGGGTTCGGCGAGGTAGCGCGGCAGGGCGGACACGCCCGCCCCGGCGATCACCGCGGCCAGCACGGCGCGCAGGTCGGGCACGGTGACGGCGACGGTGTTCGCCGGGCGCGTGCCGAACTCGCTGCGCCAGTAGCGGCGGATGATCGGCAGGTCGCCGTCGTAGGCCACGAGCGGCAGGTGTTCGAGGGCTCGCGCGGGGTCCGTGGCCAGCACGTCCTGGTCCACAGTCCTGGCCAGCAGGGGTGGCCCGACCAGCAGGAACTCCTCGTCGGTGACCGGTGTGGCGGTGAATCCCGCAGCGGGGCGCACCGAGGACAGCACCACGTCGAGCTTCGCGGCCCGGAGTGCGGCGAGCAGATCGCCGGCCAGGCCGAACGTCACCTCGAACCGAAGGCCCCTGCGGGTCAGCGGGGCGAGTGCGGGCAGGCCGCGCACGGTCATGAACTCGGCCGCTCCCCCGATCCGGACCGCGCCTTCGAGGGTTCCGCCGGGGTCGAGCGCGGTGCGGAGCTGGTCGACGTGCTGGCCGACGCGGCGAGCGAGGTCGTCGGCGCGGGGTGTGGGTGTGACACCTCGGCTGCCCCGTACGAACAGCGGTTCGCCGAGCTCCTTCTCCAGCTTGGCGAGCTGGCCGCTGACCGCGGGCTGGGTGAGCCCCCGCCTGGTGGCCGCGCTGGTGAGCGAGCCGCCCCGGTAGATCTCCAGGAACGTCGCCAGCAGATCCAGGTCCGTCAACTTCGCAGCCATAAGTCATCTTATAGCTCATCCAACGCGTTCTCCGGATCTGTGATGTCCTGGTCGACATGAAGAAGCTACTGATGGTCGTGTCCGCCGCCGACTCGCTCACGCTGGCGGACGGCTCGGCCCACCCCACGGGGTTCTGGGCGGAGGAGGTCGTCGAGTCCGTGCGCGTGCTGCGGGAGGCCGGTGTCGAGGTCACGCTGGCGACACCGGGCGGCGTCGTGCCGACCGTGGACAAGGCGAGCCTCGACGGCACGTTCGACGAAGCCGTTGCCTCGCTGGAGGACCTGCGCGCCCCCGCCGTCTTGTCCGATGTGGACGCGAGCGGTTTCGACGCGATCTACCTGCCGGGCGGGCACGGTCCGATGGCGGACCTGGCGTCCGACAGGTCGCTGGGCGCGTTGCTGGCGGACTTCCACGACGGCGGCAAGCTCGTCGCGGCACTGTGCCACGGACCGGCCGGGCTGCTCAGCGCGGTCCGCGCGGACGGCACGTTCGTGTTCGCGGGCAAGGAGATGGCGGTGTTCAGCGACGAGGAGGAGCGCCAGGGAGGCCTGGCCGTCCCCTACTCGGTCGCCGGTCGGCTGACCGATCTGGGCGCGCGCCTCACGACGGGTGAGCCGTGGTCGAGCACGGTGGTCGTGGACGGCCGGCTCGTGACGGGCCAGAACCCGCAGTCCACCGTGGCCACCGCCACGCGGGTCGCCGAACTGCTCGTCTGACGCAGGAAGGCGCGGCTCGCCCGGAGGAGCCGCGCCTCCTACAGCGCCAGCTGCACCAGCCCGAGCACCGCCAGCAACGCCGGACCGCGGCTGAACTGCACCATCAGGCCGAGCGGCGTCGGCCCGAACACGCCGAAGTCGATGATCGCGGCGCCGTAGTCGATCGGCGGCCGCGTGGCGATCCGGTAGACGACGGCCACCGCACCCACCGCCGAGACCAGCGCGTTGACCGCCGACACGTGCGGGGTGAAGGCCGCGGTGACGGCGCACCACAGGATCGCGCCGGCCGCGGGGAACACGAGGTGCGCCAGCCTCAGCTGCCGGTCCGGCAGACCCAGGGCGCGCCGCATCGCGGGCGAGCGGCACACGAACTTCAGCCCCGCGGCCAGCCGGTCGGTGGCCAGGAACGCGGCCACGAGGTGGACAGCGGGAACGACAGCGCCCTCCCAGCCCACGGACACCAGAGCCGGGGCGGGAAGCAGCGCCGCCCAGACGAGCGCGGCGTTGGGGCTGCGACGCAGCCGGAGCGCATCGGTCCACGCGAGGACGACGAGCCGCGAACCCCTCAACCGCACCGACTTCACGCGCCCGAGCGCACGGGCACGGCGTTCGGCCAGCACCGCACCGAGAAGGGCGAGGTCGAACCAGCTCACCGAAGCCCGCGCCACACCCGCCACCGCGCCGGCCGCCGCGAGGTCGGACCGCCGCAGGGACCGCAGCGAGGTAGCTGCCACCACCGCCAGGCCGATCGCCACCACCCAGGCAGCGCCGACGACACCGGCCCACCCGCCCGGCAGATTCGGCTCACTCAGCAGCGCGTCCAACGAACCTGGCTGGCCGACCAGCGCGTCCAACGAACTTGGCTGGCCGACCAGCGCGTCCAACGAACTTGGCTGGCCTGCCTGCCCGACCGGAGAACCCGGCTGACTCGTCTGCCCGCCCAACGAATCCGGCTCACCCACCAGCGCGCCCAGCGAACCCGGCCGACTCGCCTGGTCCGTCAACAAACCCGGCTCACCCACCAGCCCACCCAGCGAACCCGGCCGACTCGCCCGGTCCTTCAACAAACCCGGCTCACCCACCAGCCCACCCAGCGAACCTGGATGGTCCACCTGCCCGCCCAGCAGACCCGGCTCAACCACCTGCCCGCCCAGCGAACCCGGCTCACCTACCAGCCCACTCGCCGAACGCGGCTCACCCACCCGCGTGCCGACGGAACCCGACCGCACCTCGAAGCCAGCCGGTCCCTGCCCACCACCGGAGCCCGCCCAAGACCCCGGCAGCCCGAACCGACCGCCCGGTACCAGCAGCGCCACCACCGCCAGCCCGACCAACCCGCTCAACCACCCCTGCGGCCGCACCCGAGCCCGCTGCAACACCACGGCACCGGCCACCACGGCCACCCCGCAGGCGGCCCCGCCCCCAGCCGCGACCAGCGGCGGAACCACAGCCCCCACGATCCCGGACACGACAGCGGCCCAGCCGACACCCACCCCCGCACCCACCGCGAGCAGCCAGAGAAACCGAGGCCGCAACAACACACCGCGCGGCACGGGCGAACTCAGCACCCAGAACATCCGGTCCGCGCCCGCGAAGACCGGCCCGGCCGCCAGAGCCACCTTCATCAGCACGGCGACACCCAGCACCGACAACCACAGCGCAGTCCACACGCCCCCGGGATAAGAGGACTTGGTCAGCCCGGCGTACGCCCAGCCGCAACCGACCAGCCCGACGATCGAGAAGTTGACGAACGGGGCGTACAGCCGCGCGACCTGCGAGCGCCACGGCACCGGGGGTCGCAACCGGCGCCGGACGGCCGCCGCGGTCACAGCGTGACGGTCCGGCACGCCACCGCCTCCACCAGCTCGTGGTCGTGCGACGCGAACACGACGGCCACCCCGGCTGCCTTCTCAGCCAACAGGCGGGACCGCAGCCAGGTGCGGCCTGCCGCGTCGAGGCGCTGTTCGGGTTCGTCCAGCACGAGCACCGAGCGCGGCCGCACGAAGCACGACGCCAGCCCGAGCCGGTGCCGCTGGCCCGAGGACAGGGTCGGGGGCAACTGGTCCGCCACCGGCGTCAGCCCGACCTCATCGAGCACAGCCACGACGTCGGCCGAGGATCCGTGCAGCCAGGCCAGCAGCCGCAGGTGCTCCACGACGGACAAGTCCGGGAAGTAGTCGGCGTCGTCGAGCAGCGACGCGACGGCGGACCGGACGGCGCCCGACGACTCGTCCATCTCGGCGCCGTCGAGCAGCACGCTGCCGGAGTCCAGCGCCTCGGCCCCGACCAGGCAGCGCAGCAGGGTGGACTTGCCCGAGCCGTTCGCGCCCACGACCGCAACGGCCTCACCAGGGCCGACGGTGAAGGACAGATCTGCGAAAACGGGGACCCCGCCGTAGTTGAAGCCGGCGTCCCCCACCCCCAGCGACATGTGATCAGGGTAGTGGGAATAGGTCAGGCACCCAGGCGTTAGAGTAGATGCAAACGCATAAGTCACTAAGTTTGAAGGAGGCGGGTGCCGTGCAGTTCGGAATCTTCTCGGTGAGCGACATCACCAGGGACCCGGTGAGCGGCGAGACCCCGAGCGAGGCCGAGCGCATCGACGCGATCGTGCAGATCGCGGAGAAGGCCGAAGAGGTCGGGCTCGACGTGTTCGCCATCGGCGAGCACCACAACCCGCCGTTCTTCTCGTCGGCGCCGACGACGCTGCTCAGTCACATCGCGGCGAAGACGCGGAAGCTCATCGTCAGTACCGCCACGACGCTGATCACCACGAACGACCCGGTGCGCATCGCCGAGGAGTACGCGATGCTGCAGCACCTGGCGAAGGGTCGCATGGACCTGATGCTGGGCCGCGGCAACACCGCGCCGGTCTACCCGTGGTTCGGTGCCGACATCCGGCAGAGCCTGCCGCTGGCGCTCGAGAACTACAACCTGCTGCACCGGTTGTGGCGCGAGGACGTCGTGGACTGGGAAGGCAAGTTCCGCACGCCGTTGCAGGGCTTCACCAGCACCCCGCGGCCGCTGGACGACCTGCCGCCGTTCGTGTGGCACGGGTCGATCCGCACGCCCGAGATCGCCGAGCAGGCCGCCTTCTACGGTGACGGCTTCTTCGCCAACAACATCTTCTGGCCGAAGGAGCACTACATCCGCCTGATCAAGTTCTACCGCCAGCGGTACGCGCACTACGGCCACGGCACGGAGAAGCAGGCCATCGTCGGCCTCGGCGGCCAGGCCTACATCGCGAAGCGGTCGCAGGACGCGATCAAGGAGTTCCGCCCGTACTTCAACGAGGCACCCGTCTACGGCCACGGGCCGCGGATGGAGGACTTCATGGAGCAGACGCCGCTGTCGGTCGGCAGCCCGCAGGAGGTCATCGACAAGACGCTGACCTTCCGCGAGCACTTCGGCGACTACCAGCGCCAGATGTTCCTGATGGACCACGCCGGCCTGCCGCTCAAGACCGTGCTCAACCAGCTCGACCTGCTCGGCGAGGAAGTCGTTCCGGTGCTGCGCAAGGAGATCGAGGCCCGCCAGGACCCCGAGACCGCCAAGCCACCGACGCACGCCGGGCGTGTCAAGGACAAGTACGGCGACGGTCCGGTCCGCCAGCCCAAGCCGAACGCCAACCGGGGTGACAACGTCACGGGTGGCTCGCCGTACCAGGACTCGAAGTGACCCGAGCCAACGAGGCGTGGGAGTCCCTGATGAAGGCGTACGCCGTGTTGATGAAGCAGTTCAACGCGGAGGACGTCTGGGGCGACCTGACCATGCGGGAGTACGACGTGCTGTACCAGCTGTCCAAGTGCGACAGTCCACTCAGGATGAGTGAGCTGAACCGCCACGTGCTGCTGAGCCAGCCCGCCCTGTCCCGCATGGTCGACCGCCTGGTCGAACGGGGCTACGTCGACCGTTGCCCCGATCCCGGTGACCGCAGGGGTGTGCGCCTGTCGCTCACCCCCGCGGGCCGGGAGACCCAGCGGGCCATCGGCCGCCCGCACGCACGCAGCGTCACGCGCGCCCTGAGCGTGCTGACGCCGGAAGAACTCGACCAGCTCGCCGCGATCACCGGCAAGCTCAGCCAGAGCGAGGAGTAATGGGCCAGAACTTCCAGCTGGTGGTGGCGTCCGCCGGCACGAGCGACCCGTCGTCCACCCGCCTGCTCGCCGACCGCGTCGCCGGACGGGTCACCGCGCTCGCCGGCAAGCGCGGGCAGACCGTCGCCACGAAGGTGATCGAGCTGCGCGAGCTCGCCACCGAGATCGCGAACGCCCTGGTGTCCAACCACGTCGGACCGAAGCTGCAGAACGCCGTCGCGACCCTGCAGCACGCCGACGGCATCGTCGCCAGCACCCCCGTCTACAAGGCGGGCGCGAGCGGCCTGCTCACGTCGTTCTTCCAGATCCTCGACAACGACCTGCTGATCGCGAAGCCCGTCGTGCTCGCCGCGACCGCCGGCACGGCGAGGCACGCGCTCGTGGTCGACGACCAGATGCGCGGACTGTTCGCCTACCTGCGGACCGTCGTGGTGCCGACGTCGCTGTTCGCCTCGACCGAGGACTGGCAGGACAACGGCCTCAACAAGCGCATCGACCGCGCGGCCCTCGAACTGGTGGCGCTCATGGCCTCGGGTTTCGAGAAGACCGTGCGCGACGAGTCGTGGGGCAGCTACCAGCACGAGTACGGCAGCGCGGGCGGCACGGAGCTGACGATCGACCTCGACTCCGACCTGATGCGCCTGGCCGCGGGCGGCGCAGCCAACTAGAAGTCCGCGCCGCGCGAGAGCTTCTCGTGCGCGCGCAGCTCCACCAGTGCGTCCTCATGCATCGCAACGGCGGCGTCGTACGCGGCGCCGCCGAGCACGATCCTCCGCGGCGGCACAGGTGCGTTCATCGCGCTGATCACGGCGCGCACACCCCGTTCGGGATCACCCGGCTGCTTGCCGTCCTGCTCCGCGAACGTCGCGCGAATGCCCTCGACCAGCGGCAGGTAGGCGTCCACCGTCTCGCGCACCGGCTCGTCCTGGAAACCCGCGTAAGCCTTGGTGCGAAACGATCCCGGCTCCACGACGAGCACGCGCACGCCGAACGGCTCGACCTCCTGGCGCAGCGTCTCCGACAGCCCTTCGAGCGCGAACTTCGCCGCCGAGTAGTAGCCGAACCCCTGCACGCCGACGAGTCCGGCCAGCGACGACATGTTGATGATCCAGCCGTCCCCGCGCGCCCGCATGCCCGGCAGCACGGCGCGCACCACTTCGACCACGGCGAACAGGTTGAGGTCGAACGTGCGACGGACCGTCTCGTCCCGCGTGCCCTCCACCGAGCCGTACCAGCCCCGGCCCGCGTTGTTGACGAGCACGTCGATCCCGCCGAACCGCTCCTCCGCCGCCCGCACCGCCGCGCGCACCTGCTCGGCGTCGGTGACGTCGAGCTCGAGAACCAGCACGCGGTCGCCGTGGGCAGCAGCCCATTCCCGCAGCTCAGCGGGCCGACGCACGGTCAGCACCACCTGATCGCCCTGTTCCAGTGCAGCCTCGGCGTAGGCCAGGCCGAACCCTCCGGGTGTCCCTCCGGTGATGAACCAGGTCTTCATCAGACTTCTCCTTCCGCTATAGCGCTCAATGTAGCGCTACATGAGATACTATAGCGACATGCAGAACGCACGGGATCGGCTCCTGCTCGCCGCGGCCGAAATGCTCGACGGCGGCGGCACGGTGTCCACGAGGGCGGTGTGCGAACGCGCCGGCGTGCAGGCACCGACGCTGTACCACCACTTCGGCAGCAAGCAGGGCCTGATCGACGCCGTGCTGAACCACGGCTTCACCCAGTACACCGCGGTCGAGAGCTCCGGCGACCCGCTCGGCGACCTGCGCGAGGGCTGGGACCGGCACGTGCGGTTCGGGCTGGAGCACCCGTCGTTCTACGGGCTGCTCTACGGCCGCGCCGAGCCCGGAAAGCCCTGTGCCGTCACCGCTCCCGCACACGCCGCACTGCGCGACCGGTTCACCGAAGCGGCCACCCGAGGTCTGCTGAAGGTGCCCGCGGACGACGCCGCAGAACAGGTGCTCGCCGCGAACGTCGGTGTCACGCTGACCCTGATCAGCCAGCCGGAGCCGGACTTCGCGCTGTCCGAACGCGTCCGCGAGGCCGCGCTGGCCGGTGTGCTGCGCACCGCCACCGAATCTCCGGCCGGCCGGGCGAACGCCGCGCTCACCCTGCGCGCGTTGGTGGCCGACGACCCCGGCGACCTCACGCCGGGAGAACGCGCGCTGCTCGGTGAGCTGCTGGACCGTCTGGCTCGCCAGTGTGCCGCGCCGCAAGTTCGCCGTTGACGTCGCTCCACCAGTCCACGCCACCTCATCCGCGCCGTGCTTCAACCGCACGCGGGGCGCTTTCGTACTCTCATGCAGTACGAAAGGGCCCCGCGTGCGGCGAAACAGCAGGGACTTCGGCGGCGGATTTCCGGCGCGGACACTAGAGCACCCGGTGCTCCTCCGACCAGGGCACGAGCTTCCGCTCGGCCCAGATCAGCAGGTAGAACAGCGCCACGCTGATGATCGCGAGCAACGCCATCGCCGCGAACGCCAGCGAGGTGTCGGCGCTGCCGCCGGACACCAGGATCACGTAGCCCAGTCCGGCGTGGGCGCCCACGAACTCACCGATCACCGCCCCGATGACGGCCAGCGTGATCGACACCTTCAACCCCACGAAGATCTGCGGCAGCGCGTGCCACAGGCGCAGCTTGAAGAACTCGTGCGTCCGCGTCGCGTCGAGCGACCGGAACAGCTCGACCAGTTCCCGGGGCGTCGACCTCATGCCGGACGCGGTCGAGATGACGATCGGGAAGAGGCACACGAGCACCACCATCAGCACCTTCGACTCGATGCCGAACCCGAACCACACCACCACGATCGGCGCGATCGCGACCTTCGGCACGGCGTTGAGCGCGACCAGCAGCGGGTAGAACATCCGCTCCAGCACGCTCGACCCGACGATCAGCAACGCCACCGGAACGCCGATCACAATGGACAGAGCGAAGCCGGACACGGCCTCCCACAACGTGATCAGCGTCTGTTCGAGCAGGTAACCGGGCAGCTCCAGGAACGACGTGACGACGTCGGCCGGCGACGGCACGAGCAGCGGCTGGATGCCGAACACGATCGTCGCGAGCCACCAGACGCCGATGATCGCCAGCAATCCCAGTACCGGCAGCACGGCCCTCATGCCGTCACCAGGAGCCCGCGCAACTCGCGGCTCACCTCGTCCAGTTCGACCTGGCCGAGCGCGCGCGGACGAGGCAGATCGACCTCGACGACCCGGTGGATCCGGCCGGGCCGCGGGCTGAGCACGACGATCCGGTCGGCGAGCAGCACGGCCTCGTCGATGGAGTGCGTCACGAACACGACCGCGCGCGGCCGGGCGAGCTGAACCCGTTGCAGCTCTTCGGAGAGCTCGGTGCGGGTGATCGCGTCCAGCGCGGAGAACGGCTCGTCCATCAGCATCACCCGCGGGCTCTGGATCAACGACCGGCACAGCGAGACCCGTTGCTGCATGCCACCGGACAGCTCGTGCGGCAGCCGTTTCTCGAACCCGCCGAGCCCGACGAGGTCCAGCAGCTCGTGCGCGCGGTCGCGGTGGTCGTCCAGGCCGAAGATCTCGATCGGCAGCAGGACGTTGGCCAGCACGGAACGCCACGGCAGCAACGCGGGCTGCTGGAACAGGACCGAGACGTCCCGCCGCGGCCTGGTGACCGGCGAACCGGCCACCAGGATCCGGCCTTCGGACGGCGTGAGCAGACCGGCGACGAGCCGCAGCAACGTCGACTTGCCGCAGCCCGACCGCCCGATCACCGCGACGAACTCGTGCTCGGCCACCTCCAGGTCGATGCCGTCGAGCGCGTGCACGCCGCCGAAGGAGTGCGAGACCCCGCTGGTCGTGATCACTTGGGTGAGGCCCCGAAGGACACGAAGTCGCCGGGCGCCAGCGATCCGGCCGGAATCGCACCGGCCTCGGTGAGCGTCCGGAGGATCTTGCCGACCCGCTCCTCGGTGATCCCGCCGACGCGGCCGCTGTAGCCGGACGGCTTGACGTACGGCGCCATCAGCCCGACCTCGGCGCCGGCCACGCCCGCGTCCTGCGTCGGCTGGTACTTCTTCAGGATCGGCCCGACCTCGTCCGGGTGCTCGATCGAGTACTCCAGGCCCTTGAGCAACGCCGTCATGAAGCCCTGCCCCTGTTTCGGGTCGTTCGCGCCGTCCTTCGACGCGATCAGCACGTTGCCGTAGAGGTCGGGAACGAGATCGCCGTAGGGCAGCACGACCGCCTTCCTGCCCTTGGCCGCCGCCTCGATCAACGGCTTGCCGACGACGAACTGGCCGATGCCGTCGACCTGCCCGGCCGCGAGCAGCTGCGGCAACGCGGGTGGCGCCGACGGCACGAACTGGACCTTCGCCGGATCGATGCCCGCGGCCTTGGCGTACACCGGGAACATCACCTGGTTCGTGGAGCCGGGCTGGTCGCCGATCTTCTTGCCCTCCAGGTCGGCCGGCCTGCTGATCCCGCCGCCCTCCAGCGCCACGATCGCGGCCAGCGACCGTTGCTGGATCGCCGCCATCACCGAGATCGGCAGCTTCTCCTTGGCGAGAGTGATCGCGGTGGCGGTGAAGTCGGCGATGCCGAAGTCGGCCCGGCCGGTCGCGACCAGCTTCAGGACGTCGACGCTGCCGGTGCCCGGCGTGATCGTGACGTCGAGACCGGCCTGCTCGAAGAACCCCTTCTCCTTGGCCACGTACACGTAGGCGTCACGTCCGAACGAACCGAACGACGTCAGATAGCTGACCTTGGCCGGAGCCGTGTGCTCGGCCGGCGACGCACAGGCCGTGACGGCCAGCGCGGCGGCGAGCAGGACTGAAAACGCTTTCCTCATGTTCCCTCCCCCGAAGGCACCCTGATGCACGAACATAGGGGTCGGGGAGGGTTCATGAACACGTCCGATGGTCCGGTGGCCGTGATCGGTGCCGGCCCGGTCGGCCTGATCACCGCGCTGGGCCTGGTCGCGCACGGTGTCCCGGTCGTCGTCTTCGAGGCTGGGAACGACCTGTCGAGCGAGACCAAGGCGGGCACGGTCCTGACCCGCACGCTGGAGGTGCTGGACCGGTACGACGCACTGGGGCCGGTGCTGGAGGCGTCGCTGCGGCTCGACGAGATCGGCGAGGTGGACCGGGCGACCGGGACGTCTACCGGGAGCGTGCTGACCTCCGCGCTGGCCGGCGAGACGCGGTTCCCGTTCGTCGTCAACGTTCCGCAGCACGAGCTGGAGCCGGTGCTCGCGTCGGTGCTGGAGGAACGCGCGCCGGGCACGCTGCGGATGGAGCACCGGCTGGTGGACTTCTCGCAGCACGACGACGGCGTCACCCTGCGACTGTCCACTCCGGATGGAATCGTCGCGTTCGAGGCGTCGCACGTGCTGGCCTGCGACGGCGGCCGGTCGACCGTGCGGGAACGGCTCGGCGTCACGGTCGAGGGGCACACGCTGGAGCAGCGGTACGCGCTGGTCGACCTGGTGTGCGATCTCGACGTCCGCAATCCGCGCGACTACCCGTACCTCGCCTACTTCGGCGACCGCGAGGAGTGGATGGTCCTCGTGCGGCAGCCGCACTGCTGGCGGTTCGTGTTCCCGCTGGCGCCCGGCCGGGACGCGCCGGCGCCGGACGAGCTGCGCGACAAGGCGAGGCACTTCATCGGTGAGGTGGACTCGGTGGAGGTGCTGGGCAGCAACGTCTACACCGTCCACCACCGGGTGGCGTCGCGGTGGCGTGACGGCCGGGTGTTCCTGCTGGGCGACGCGGCGCACCTGATCACGCCGATGTGGGCGCTGGGACTGAACACCGGTGTGCTGGACGCGTCCAACCTGCCGTGGCGCCTCGCGTGGGTGCTGCGCGGCTGGGCCGGCGAGAAGCTGCTGGAGGGCTACGAGGCCGAGCAGAAGCCGGTGGCCGTGCACGGATCCGGCGCGATGGCGGAGGCGGCCCGTGCCGTGATGGACCGGCGTTCGGACTCGGTCGCCGGATGGCGCGACGCGATGACCCGGACGTTGCTCGGCGTGCGGCTGGGCGCGGACTGGTCGATGACGCGCTCGGGCCCGCCACAGGCCGGCGACAGGATCCCGGACCTGCGGGTGTTCGGCCGGCGCGGCCCGGTCCACCTGCACGAGCTGTGCCGCGACTCGTTCGTCGCGCTGCACCTCACCGACGCGCGCCGCCGTCCGTTCCTGCCCGCTGACGGGCCTCCCGGCCTGAGGCAGGTGGTGGTGAGCCGGTGGGACGCGCCGGACCTGCGTTCCCGCGCCTACTTCGATCCCGGTGACACGGTGCGCGAGCGCTTCGGTGACACGGTGGTCCTGGTCAGGCCGGACGCGCACATCGCCCACGTCGAACCGTGGACCGCCGCGTCGTGGCGGTCGATCCAGGACCGCTATCTGCAGGAGGTGCACCTTGCGGGGTGACGTCGTGATCTCGCCGTCCGGTGAGGAGATCGTGCTCGTCGACGTCGGCCGGCGCGTGCTGCACGACGACCCGGTGGTCCGCGTGTGGGAGGTGACGCTCGAACCGGGCGAGACCCACCCGTGGCACCTGCACCACAACCCGTACGTCGTGCTCAGCATCGAGGGCTCGGAAGGCCGCATGGACTGGCTCGACGGCAGCGACCCGCGGTTCATCTCCGAGCACCGCGGCGGTTTCGTGTACCGGCCCGTGTCGCCCGTGCACCGGCTCACGAACATCGGCACGACCTTCTACCGCAACCGGCTGGTCGAGCTGAAAGACCTCGGCGAGAACCTGCCCGAGCCGCTGGACGTCCGACCCGACGACGTCAGTGTGCACACGGTCTCGGACGTGACGCTGGACCTGGAGGGGCCGCACGTTCTCGTCGCGTTGGACGGTGAGGACGTGCGGCTCCACCCAGGGGGACCGTGCCGGCTCGACGGCGAGTGGTTCGTCGTCGAACTGGCCTACTTGGCCAGGTAGGGCTCGATGTCCTCGGACTCGGCGACCCGCCGCACCTCGACCGACATCTCCTCGACGCCCGCGAAGCAGGTGATGTACTCCTCGGCGACGGCGGTGGCCTCCGCGAGGTCCTTCGCGCCGATCAGCAGGAACCCGCCGACGACCTCCTTGGCCTCGGCGAACGGCCCGTCGGTCGACTTGATCGCCGCACCGCGCCTGCGCACCACCGCGCCCTGCTGCTGCACGCCCTCGGCGCCGAGCAGGACGCCGTCCGCCGTCAGCTTCTCCACGAACGCGTTCATCCGCTCGATGAGCTCGGGATTCGGCTCCCACGAGGCCGGGTCGTCCTGCGGGACCCGGTGCATGAGCATGAACCGCATGTTTCTCTCCTCGTTGTCGACTGGCAGCGTCCGCTGCCACCCCTGCGTCGATCGGCGTCACGGAGCTTTCGACATCTTCGCCATGATGGCCCGGTGAGACTTTCGCGGCTGGTCGTCCCCCTGCTCTGCATGTGGCTGTTCGGCAACCTCTACGAGCAGATCGTGTGGAATCCTCAGCTGCTGGCGGACCCGCGGCCCGGCTCGCTCGTGGGCGTGTTCGCGGCGGGCAGCCCGGTCTACTACTACCTGCCGTGGGCGCCGCTGGCGGTGGTCCTGGCCGTCGTCACACGTGCGCCCAAGCCCGCGCTGGGCTGCCTCGCGGTCTCGGTCGCGATGAAGGTCCTGCTGATCACGCAGGTCAACCCGGTGTTCCGCGACCCGGCCGTCTCCCGTGACGTCGTCCACGACAACGCCGTGCTCTGGGCGTTCGGCAACGGCGTCGTCGTCATCGCGGTGGCGGCCGCGATCCTGCTGGTCCAGCGAGCGCGGCACCGGGTCCCGTCCGGCACGTAGCGACGAGGTGGTCCGCGGTGCGCAGGACCAGTGCGGCCATCGTCAGCGACGGGTTGGACGTGCCGAGCGACGGCATGCTGCCGCACCCCACCGCGTACAGGTTCGGGTGGTCCCAGCAGCGTTGCCACTGGTCCACGACGGAGTCGCGCGGCGAGGCGCCCATGACGTGCGTGCCGCCGCCGTGCCCGGCGCCCCAGTACCGCAGCGGTTCCCCGTCGTGCTCGAAGTACCGTTCCTCATCGGGCTTGTACGACGTGTAGTCGTCGGCGCCGAGCATCTCGAAGATCCGGTCCGAGACCCGTTTCGCGGCCAGCAGGCCGTCCTTCACGTAGTCGGACAGTCCGTAGTGGATCGACGGGCGCGGGTTGCCGAGCGGGTCTCGGTGCGCGTGATCGAGCGTCACGCGGTTCGCCGGGTCGGCCTCCTGCTCGATCTCGAACTGGAGCGTGAACTGGCGGCCGACCCGGTCCGCCACCGCCTCTCGCAGTGCCTTTCCGCGCAACCCCGCCGCGGCGAACTCCGCGGTGTCGGAGTCGGGACTGCCGGCCGACCAGCCCCAGCCCCAGTTGCCGATCTCGATGCGGAACGGTGCCCGCGCGGCGCGTTCGGGACCACCGCGGAACGCCTCGATGCCCGTCGTCGAGCCCGGTCCGCGGAACGGGCCGATCGCCTGCGGCATCAGCGCCCACGTCAGCAGCGCGGGGTGGTCCATCAGGTTGCGGCCGACCTGGTCGCTGCTGTTCGCGAGCCCGGACATGAGCAGCAGCTTGGCGTTCTCGATGGCGTGCGCGGCGAGGACGACGACGTCCGCCTCCTCGTCGTGCCGCGTGTGCCTGCCGGACGTGTCGTCCTCGTAGCGCTGGTAGCTGACCTTCGTGACGCGCCCGGACTCGTCGGCGTGCACCCGGTTCACCACGCAGCGCGTGCGCAGTTCGACGTTCGCGGACCACCGCTTCTGCGTCCGGTGCGGTGTGTACTTGGCGTTCTCCGGGCAGATCGGCACGCAGCTCGCGTAGCCGCTGCACCGGTGCCCGTCCGGCTGATAACCGCTCACGGGAACCCCGTTGCGCGCCTGCGGTGTGCCGACGACGAGCAACTCGCGGCCGTCGATGCTCGCACCGTCCACAACGGACGCGATGGCGTGGTCGAGGTACGTGCGGGGCAGGGCGTGCATGGGATAGCGGTAGCCCTCCGCGACGGGCAGGTGCTGCCGCTGTTCGTCGGCGTCGGCCGCGATCCCGATCTCCCACTCCGCGGCCCGGTAGGAGGGTTCCAGATCGGCGTAGCTCAGGGGCCAGCCGCGGCCGCGCCCGAGGTCGGCGGTGTGGAAGTCGTCGGGGTGCATCCGGGGTGTGATCCCGGTCCAGGCGGTGCCGGTGCCGCCGTTCATCCGCAGGTACGGGCTCGCGTAGGCGAACGGCCCGGTGTTGATCAGGTAGTCGCTGGACGGCGCCGCGGCGGTCCTGCGGTAGGGCTTCAGCGGTGACTTGACGAGCGCCGTGCGGAACCTGCCGACCGCGTCGGGGTTCACCTCCGCGCCCGCCTCCAGCACGAGCACGCGGAACCCGTTGTCGCCCAGCACCTTCGCGATGAGCGAGCCGGCGAACCCGGCGCCGACGACCACGGCCCTCACCGGGCGCCGCTCCGGGGTCTCTGCTCCCAGCTGCCGAACCCGGGACCCTGGGTGCCCGGCGGAGCGACCCCGACCGCCTTCCAGGCCAAGCCCTCGGCGTAGGCGCGCTCGTCCGGGATCACCCCTCGCCAGACCCCCGTGTACCAGAGCTGGATGATCTCGTTCTCCGGCGCGCCCTCGGCCAGCGCGCGGTACCGCTCGACCAGTCCGGTCGACCTCAGCTCCTCCGCCGAGAACCCGGTCAGCTCGGCGGACAACTCCACGAAGGCGTCCATGGCGCCATCCTGGGCGGAGGGGCCACCTGCGCCAAACGATCCGGGCAAGGCTCACCCGCGTGGCGCAACCTCCATCTCGCCGAGCTCCGACCAGCCGTCCTGCTCGACCATCTGGCTGACGACGCGCGGCGTCTCCGCGAGGTACCGCGGCAGTTCCGCCTGGGCGGCCTTGAAGTGGTCCGACTGCACGTGCGCGCCGCCCGCGTCGCCGTCGCGGAACGCCTCGACCAGCACGTACTCGTTCGGGTCGTCGAGGCTGCGCGACCAGTCGAACCACAGGCAGCCGGGTTCGGCGCGGGTGGCCTCGGTGAAGCTCCTGCTGATCTCGGGCCAGGCCTGCGCGTGCTCAGGCAGAACGCGGAACTTGGCGGTGATGAAGATCAAGACGGCCTCCTTCGGGTGATCGCCTCCGAGCCTAGGACGGCTCGGTGACCGGGACCAGCGAGCCGTCCGGCCCGGTCGTCGCCCGCCGCATGCAGCACGACGTCGTCCAGCGGGCTTTCCGCCGTGAAGCCGAACATCTCCAACGCCATCGAGTGCGCGAGCTCGCACTGGTCGTGCGACTCGGCGTGGTGCGACCTGAGCAGCGTGCCGTCCACCGACCACTCGGCGAACGCCGGCCATCCCGAACCGGAGTGCTGGGCGAACACCTGACCCCCATCGTGTTCCTCCCCCTGCGAGCCGACCGGACCTGCGCGATCATCGCCTGCGTGCCCGAGATGATCGACACTCGCAGGCGGAACCTGGTCGTCGCGGCCGTCCTGCTCGCCATGCTGCTGGCCGCTCTCGACCAGACCATCGTGTCCACCGCGCTGCCCACGATGGTGGCCGACCTGGGTGGCGGCGCGCACCTGTCGTGGGTGGTGACGTCGTACCTGCTCGCCGAGACGATCATGACGGTGCTGATCGGCAAGTTCGGTGACCTCTACGGGCGCAAGAAGACGTTCGTCATCAGCGTCGCGCTGTTCCTGGTCGGGTCGTTCTTCGCGGGCTGGTCGGAGTCGATGGGCATGCTCATCGCGTTCCGCGCGGTGCAGGGGCTGGGCGCCGGTGGGTTGATGGTCACCTCGACGGCGATCATCGCGGACGTCGTGCCGTTGAAGGAACGCGGCAAGTTCCAGGGGTACGCGGGCGCCGTGTTCGGCATCGCGACGGTCGCCGGGCCGCTGCTCGGCGGGCTGTTCGTCGACCACCTGAGCTGGCGCTGGGCGTTCTACGTGAACATCCCGCTCGGCATCGCGGTGGTGCTGGTGGCGATCGCCGCGCTGCCCACCACCAGGACGGAGGGCCGCCCGAAGATCGACTACGCCGGCATCGCGCTGATCGCGCTGGCGGCGACCGGGCTGACGCTGGTCACCAGCTGGGGCGGCACCGAGTACGCGTGGACGTCACCGACGATCCTGTGGATGGCGGCCGGCTCGATCGTGCTGCTGGTCGCGTTCGTGCTGGTGGAGCAGCGCGCGGCCGAGCCGATGCTGCCGATGAGGTTGTTCCGCAGCAGGGTGTTCACGGTGTCGGGCATCCTGAGCTTCGTCGTCGGGTTCGCGATGCTCGGCGGCATCACCTACCTGCCGATCTACCTGCAGTACGTGCGCGGTGAATCGGCCACGGCGTCAGGGCTGTGGATGCTGCCGCTGATCGCCGGGCTCATGGCCACCGCGCTGCTCACCGGCAACACGATCAGCCGCACCGGCAAGTACCGGATCTTCCCCTTGATCGGCTCGGTCGGGCTCACCACCGGCCTGTTCCTGCTGTCCCTGCTGGACGCGTCGACCAGCTACTGGGAGATGGGCGCGTTCATGATGGTGCTGGGCGCGGGCATCGGCCTGGTGATGCAGGTGCCGGTGATCGTCGTGCAGAGCACCACGAACTACACCGACCTCGGCGTCGCCACGTCCGGCATCAGCTTCCTGCGCACGATGGGCAGCTCGTTCGGCGTCGCGATCTTCGGCACGATCTACGCGAACCAGCTGCCGAAGCACCTGGTGGTGCCCCAGGGCGTCGACCCGCGCGCCATTGCGAGCCCCGCCGCCGTCCACGCGCTGCCGGACGCGCTGAGGGCGCCGATCGTCGCCGGGTACGCCGAGACCGTGCAGATGATGTTCCTGATCGCCGCGCCGATCGGGCTCGTGGCCCTGGCCGTCGCGTTCTTCCTGCCGCAGGTGCAGCTGCGCGACACGTCCCGTGCCGCCGCGGCCGGCAACAGCGGCGTGGGCGAGAGCTTCGCCGCGCCGCCGTCGAACTCCTACGACGAGCTGCGCACGCTGGTCTCCACCGTGGTGGCGAGGTCCGACGAGGACCCCGGCCCGGCCGTGCTGCGGCGGTCCGGCGTCGACCTGCCGCTGGAACAGGCGTGGCTGCTCGGCCGGGTGTACCGCGCGTCGACGGACGACGGCGTGGCCACGCTCGACGAGATCGCCGAGATGACGAAGGTGCCCGGCGGCATCTTCGAACCGACCGCGCAGGCCCTCGTGCGGTCGGGGCATCTGGCGTTCGGCGACGACGGCTACCGCTTCACCGACCGGGGTGCGGACGTCTTCGCCCAGCTCGTGCGGGCGTGGCGGTGCTGGCTGCTCGACCAGTTGGAGGACTGGCACGAGCCGGACCAGCGCGACTTCGGGCAGGCGCTCGACTCGTTCACCGACGAGCTGATCGAGAGCGGGCGCCAGATGAGCCGCGTCTAGAGACGTGCTTGCAGGGCCGCGGCCTGCGTGTCGCGGCCCTGTTCCCGGTACAGCTCCAACGCCCGGTTCCACTGCTCGCGCGCCTGCGCGGTCTCCCCCGCCGCCGCGTGCACGTCCCCCAGGTGTTCCAGCACGGTGGCCTGCTCGGCGGAGTTGTCCAGCGGCGCGCAACGCCGTCAGCCAGGCGTCGATGTCGTCGGAGGTGCGGCCCCGCCGGATGTGGTAGTTGCTCAGCGAGCGGCCGATCAGCCATGCGGCGTCGAAGTCCTCGCGCTCCAGGGCCTGGCGCTGTTCAGCCATCAGGCAGGCGTGCTCGGCGTCGAACCACGCCATCGCCGCCGCGTTGTTCTCGAAGGTGAGCACGTGGCCGCTTTCGCGCTCCGGCAACACCTTGTGCGGCTCCAGCGTGAGCGCACCGGCCCGTGCGGTGGCGGCGTAGAAGTCGGTGAGCCGCGTTCCCGGATCTGCGGGCAGGTCCGCCGCGTACAGGCCGACCAGGTCGTGCATCCGGTACCGGCCGGGCACGTGCTGCTGCACCAGGTGCGCGTTCTCCAGTTCCCGCAACACCATTCGCGTCCGCGTGACGGGGCGGTCGAGCAACGCCGCTGCCGCCGCGAGACTCACGTCCGCCGTGCCGACAGTACCGAGCAGGCCGAACGCGCGCGCCGCCTCGTCCGAGAGCGCCGCCACGGACCAGGAGAACACGGCCCGCAGGTTCGCACCGATCTCGCCCGCGTCCAGCGCGTCCAGGGGTTGCTCACGCAGTTCCGCGGCGAACGCGGCCAGGGGGAAGTCCGGTTCCATCGCGGCGCGGGCGGCGACGATCGACAGCGCCAGCGGCAGTCCGCCGCACCAGCTCACCAGGTCGGCGACCACGGCGGGTTCGGCCGCCACGCGCTCGGCGCCGAGCCTCGTCACGAGGAACTCGCGGGCGTCGGCCGGGTGCAGCACGTCCAGCGACACGGACCGCGCTCCGTGCACGGCCACCAGTCCTGCCAGCTTGAGGCGGCTCGTGACCAGCACCGTCGCGTCGGAGCCCGGCAGCAGCGGCACGACCTGCTCCGTCGAGCGGGCGTTGTCGAGCACCACCAGCAGGCGCCGCCCCGCGACCACGCTGCGGTAGCGCGCGGCCAGTGCGTCCAGGCCCACCGGGATGGTCTCCTCCCCCAGCGCCTCCAGGAACTCGCGCAGCACGGTCTCGGGCGACGTCGGCTCGGCGGACGGGTCGAAGCCGCGCAGGTTCACGTAGAGCTGGCCGTCCGGGAACTCGCCGAGGTGCCGATGCGCCCAGTGCAGTGCCAGCGCGGTCTTGCCGATGCCGCCCGTCCCGCCGATCACGGTGATCACGACCGTGCCGGGCGAATCCAGGGCGGCGAGCTCTTCGGTGCGACCGGTGAACCACGGGTGCGGCGCGGGCAGCTGGCGTGGACCGGCGGGGCGTTCCTCCACGCTGCCGGCGAGGATCCGCTGGTGCACCTCCTGCAACGGCCTGCTCGGGTCGGCGCCGAGCTCGTCGGCGAGGCGGCGGCGCACGATCTCGTAGTGCCGCAACGCCTCCGCGTCGTTGCCCGACCGGTGCAGTGCCAGCATCAGTTGCGCGGCAAGGCGTTCGTCGTGCGGCAGTGCGTCGGCGAGCTGCCGCAACGACGGCAGCAGCGCGGCGTGCCGGCCGTCCGCGAGCGCCACGTCGTTGCGGTCCAGTTCGGCGGCGAGGCGTTCGGCGTGCAGGCTCTCGCGCAGTGCGTCGAACCACGGCGACTCGAGTCCGTCGAGCGCCTCCCCGCGCCACAGCCCGAGTGCGGCGTCGAAGTCGCGATCACGCACGAACGCCCTGAAGCGGAACAGATCCACTCGTGACGGATCCACTGCGAGCCGATATCCCGCCGGTGAGCGCTCGATGTCGAGGTCGAGCAGCTTGCGGAGCTTCGACACGTACCCGTACAGCGTCTCGCGCGCTCGCAGCGGCGCCCGTTCACCCCAGACGCGGTCGAGCAGCCGGTCGACCGGAACCGGCCGTCCCTCCTCGACCAGCAGCGCGACCAGCACAGACCGCTGCCGGACGTGGCCGATCTCGATCACCTCACCCCGGTCGCGCGCCTCGACGGCACCGAGCAGCCCGAACTCCAAGATCACCCCTCAGCCAGTGGATTCAAGGTTCATCCTAGGTTCGTCCTTGATCAAAAGGGCAACGTCGTCGTCGCGGGCCGGACGGCTCGCAGGGACATCTCCCGAAATAGACAGAACGAGGGGTATTTCGTGAAGTCTCGCAATCTCGTACTGGCCGCCGCGGGTCTGGGGCTCGCACTGGCGGGGATCGCTCCCGTGACGGCCGTCGCGGCGACCTCCGGTGACGTGTCCGTCCAGGAGGTGCACCGCAAGTCGGCCAAGTGCGTCTCGCCGGCCGACCAGAAGATCAACATCTCCTGGGGCGACGGCAGCGTCACCACGACGGTCTACTACAACAACCACTGCAACCAGGCTCGCGCGATCGAGCTGGAGTTCGTGCGCGAGAACGGCGAGCGCTTCAACAAGTGCTTCGTGGCTCCCGCGAAGAAGAAGTCCAGCAAGGAGATCGACAACAGCAACCCGAACAAGGTGTCGATCCTGAACCGCGCCAGCTGCCCGTGATCGGGTAGCAGCCGATACCTGGAGGGCCCCACCACCTTCCGGCAGCCCAGCCGCGGGGCCCTCCACCATCGGCGCAGTGAAAGACCACCCGAGCGGACCAGGGCGGACACGTTCCTCCACATGCGACCCTGGGTGTGTGAGCACCACGCGAATCGGTTCGTTCAACGTGGAGAACATGTTCGAGCGCCCGAAGGTCATGGGCCGCAACGCCACCAAGCACGCGGCCCCGATCCTGGCCGCCCACGCCCGTTTCAACGAACTCATCGCCGCCGAGACCTACCTGCCGGAAGTCAAGGAAGAGCTCAAGGAACACCTGACGACACTGGAGTTGCTCAGGAGCGACCGCAGCAAGTACGCGATCCTGCGGCGCATCCGCGGCCGGTTCCTCGCGCGCCACCGCACCGGCGAAACCTCAGTCGTGGCAAGCGGTCGCGAGTCCTGGGTCGGCTGGGTGGAGCTCACCACCGAACCCATCAGCGAACTCGCCACGCGCCACACCGCACAGGTGATGCGCGACGTCGGCGCCCACGTCCTCGGCGTGGTCGAGGCCGAGTCGCGCGAACTGCTGCACATGTTCTCCGCCAGCATGCTCAAGCACGTCGGCTGGACCCCTTACGAGGAGGTCCACCTCATCGACGGCAACGACGAGCGCGGCATCAACGTCGGACTGCTCACACGAGACGAACATCAGGTCATCACGATCCGCACGCACGTGTACGCGAAGGACAACTCGGGCGTCATCTTCTCCCGCGACTGCGCCGAGTACCACGTCCGCACCCCCGCGGGCCCCGAGGTCGTCCTGCTCGTGAACCACCTGAAGTCCAAGGGCTACGGCACTCCCGGCGACCCGATCGGCGCCCGCCGCCGGTTCCGCCAGTCGGTCCGCATCGCCCGCATCGTGAACCGGCTGCGCGACGAGGGCCACGAGTACATCGCGGTCGTCGGCGACCTCAACGACACCGCGGACAGCGAAGCGCTGCGCCCCCTGTTCCAGCGCACGGGCCTGCGCGACATCAGCGAGCACGAGAACTTCGACTGGGACCACCGCAGGGGCACGTACCGCGGCGTGAACGAGAAGGGCAAGATCGACTACGTCCTGCTCACCCCCGAGCTGTTCGCGAAGGCCACCGGCGGCGGCATCTTCCGCAAGGGCGTGTGGCGCGGCCCGCGCACGAAAAACCGTTGGGACGTCTACGAAACCATGTCCAACGAGGTGCACGCGGCCAGCGACCACGCCGCGATCTACGCCGACATCGACTGGACCCTCTAGACGACCTCGACGGTCACCTCGACGACGTCGCCAGGCTCGACGCCGTTCTTCTTGCGCACCGCCGCCTTGATCGGCAGCACGTAGCACCCTGACTGCTTGTCCGGGAACACCGACGTCGACCAGTTGCTGGCGCCGACCCCTACGCGCACCTTGACCGCGCCGAAGCCCGCACCGGGCGGGGCGATGTCGCGGATCTGGTCCGAGACGTCCTCGGGCAGCGTCACGAACGTCCAGGTATCCGTGCGGCGGACGTCCCAGATCCAGAGTTCCGCGTCGAAGACGAACATCAGCCCATTCTCACAGCAGTGGACTCACAGGGGCGCGCTGACGTGGAAGTGCTCGTCGAACGCCGCGGCGAGTCGCTCGCCCAGCCCGTACGGTGCCCACTCCCGCACCAGCCCCAGGAATCCGGCCAGGTCCTGCCGCACGCCCTCCAGGTGCCCCCGCAGGTCCTCGGCCGGGATCTCGCACGCGGGCCCGTACCTGTGCTCCTCGTCCGGCCACAGCCTCACCACGCCTCGGGTGAACTCCGCCCCGGGAGTCGGCGAGTGCCCGAGCCACGGCACCTCGCCGTCGAGCAGGCCGGTCCAGTCCCGCCAGTTCTCCAGGCCGAAGCAGCAGCCCGGCTCGATCCGCGCGCCCGTCGCGGTGTCCGACACCCGCACCCCACCCGCCGCGATGATCATTTTCTTCTCCACCAGCGCGCGAAGCAGCTCTGGACCGAACACCGCGTCGTCGTCCGCGCCGTAGTCGGCGATGGCGGCGAGCGCGGCGTCGAACTCCTCACGGCTCATCCGTCCGGACAGCGCAACGACGTCACGGCCGGTCACCTCGACGACCGCCTGCATTCTGATCACTCACCCATTGTGGTGACGAACGCCACCGACCATTTCGGTCGGTAAACCTACCGAATCGGTCGGTGAACGCCGTAAAGTCGAGTGCATGCCACGACAGCCCAGGACCGGGGTCGACGAGAAGATCCTCGACGCCGCCGCCGCGCTCTTCGCGCGGCACGGCTTCGAGCAGACCTCGTTGAAGTCGCTCGCGGACGCTGTCGGCTTGTCCAAGGCCGGCCTGCTGCACCACTTCCCGAGCAAAGACGCTCTCTTCGAAGCGGCGTGGGCGCAGAGCCGCGTGCTCACGATGCACGTTCTCGACCAGGTCTCGCCGCTGCCCGCCGGGTCCGAGCGGGACCGGCGGGCGCTGGAACTGCTGACCGACCACGCGCTGGACCGGCCGGGACTGGTCTCGCTGTTGTTCCGGACGATGACGGCGCCGGGTGAGGACCCGCAGCAGGCGCAGGACGAGCTGCTCCTCAACGAGATGTTCGTCATCGACCCCGAGAAGGAACTGCCCCGCGCGATCCGGATCGTCGGCGCGCTGAGCGCCATGGCCGTGCTCACCCTTCTGGCCAACCAGGAGGGTGACAAGACGACCTGGCGTCCCTTGATCCTCGCTACCTGCTACGACGCACTCGGGCACCAGGAGGCCTGACCATCATGGCGAAACTGCTCTACAAACTGGGAATGGGCACCTACCGGCGCCGTCTCCCCGTCGTCCTGATCTGGCTGCTCGTGCTGATCGGCTCCGGTGTCGGCGCGTTCACCCTCGGCGGTGAGACGTCCAACTCGATGTCCATCCCCGGCCAGGAGTCGACCACCGCCCTGGAGCGCATCCAGGAGAAGTTCGGCTCCGGTGAGACCGCGTCGGCCAAGGTCGTCGTGCAGGCTCCGGACGGTCAGAAGCTGCCGCAGCACGTCAAGGCGATCACCGACCTGGTGGCCGACGAGTCCGCGCTGAAGGGCGTGCGGTCGGCGACGAACCCGCTCGACCCTGCGGCGCCCAGCGTCAACCGCGACCTCGACGTCGGCTACAGCACCGTCACCTACGACGTGAAGCCGGGTGAGGTCACCGCCGAGCAGCGCGCCGAGCTGACCAAGGCCGTCGACAAGGCGCGCGCGGCCGGACTGACCGTCGAGGTCACCGGCACCGCGATGCAGGAGACTCCGCACGTCGGCGGGCCCACCGAGGCCATCGGTGTCGTGCTGGCGCTGGTCGTGCTGGCCCTGACCTACGGCTCGCTCGTGACCGCGGGCATGAACCTGCTCAGCGCCGGCATCGGTGTCGGCATCGGCACGCTCGGCATCACGATCGCCACCGGGTTCATGGACCTGCAGTCGACCACGCCGATCCTCGCCTCGATGCTGGGCCTCGCGGTCGGCATCGACTACGCGTTGTTCATCATCAACCGCTACCGCCAGGAACTGCGCCGCGGCTCCGACGTCGGCCACGCCGTCGCGACCGCCGTCGGCACCGCTGGTTCCGCCGTCGTCACAGCCGGGCTCACCGTGGTGATCGCGCTCGTGGGTCTCGCGATCGCGGGCATCCCGTTCCTCACGCAGATGGGCGTCTCCGCCGCCGCCACGATCGTCGTCTCGGTCCTGATCGCCATCACGCTGGTGCCCGCGGTGCTGAGCCTGCTCGGCCGCCGCGTGCTGACCCGCAAGGAACGTGCGGCCGAGGCCTCGGAGCCCAAGGACCGCGGTGTCATCCGGGGCTGGGGCGGTGCGGTCACCCGCAACCGCGTCGTCGCGCTGCTGCTCTCGGTCGTCGCGCTCGGCATCGTCGCGATCCCGGTGGCGTCCATGGACACCACGCTGATCCAGAAGCCGCCGACCGGCTCCACCCAGGAACGCGCCGACCAGATCCTCGCCAAGGGCTTCGGCGAGGGCTTCAACGGCCCGATCATCGTCCTGTTCGAGGGCGACGGCGCCGCCGCGACGGCCACCGAGGCGTCCAAGCCGATCGAGAAGCTGTCCGACGTCGCCATGGTGACGCCGGCCCAGCCGAGCCAGGACGGCAAGTCCGCTCTGGTCACCGTGATCCCGAAGTCCGGCCCGGACACCGTGGAGACCGAGAAGCTCGTCGCCGACCTGCGCGCCGAACTGTCCGATGTGGAGGGTGGCAAGGCGTACGTCACCGGCGCCACCGCGGTCAGCGTCGACGTGGCCACGTCCCTGGACAAGGCCCTGCCGATCTACCTCGCGGTCGTCGTCGGCCTGGCGCTCGTGCTGCTGATCCTGGTCTTCCGCTCGCTGCTCGTGCCGCTGGTCGGCGTGCTCGGCTTCCTGCTCACCATCGGCGCGTCGCTCGGTGCCACCGTCGCGGTGTTCCAGTGGGGCTGGCTCGCCGGCGCGGTGAACCTCGACAGCACCGGCCCGCTGATCAGCCTCACGCCGATCCTGGTGATCGGCATCCTGTTCGGCCTCGCCATGGACTACCAGATCTTCCTGGTGTCCCGGATGCACGAGGCGCACCACCGCGGCGCCAAGCCCATCGAGGCCATCACCACGGGCTTCCGCCAGGCCGCCCCGGTCGTCGTGGCCGCCGCACTGATCATGTTCTCGGTGTTCGCGGGCTTCGTCCCCGCCGGCGAGGCGACCGTGAAGTCGATCGCCTTCGCCCTGGCCGTCGGCATCTTCGTGGACGCGTTCGTGGTCCGCATGGTGCTCGTGCCGGCCGCGCTCGCCCTGCTCGGTGAGCGCGCCTGGTGGCTGCCGAAGTTCCTGCGCTGGCTGCCGGAGCTCGACGTCGAGGGCACCGCGCTCGACGAGATCGAGAAGAAGGACAAGCAGGAGCCGGTCTCGGTCTGACCGAGCCCGCTCACGAAGGTCCGTCGTGCCCACCTGATCACGGGCGCGACGGACCTTTCGGCGTTCGGTCAGGCCACCTGATCGGCGTGCACCACCGGACTCACGACGTCCGATGAGCTGCCCTCGGCGAACTGACGCCGCACCCAGCGGGCGACCGTGCGAGGCGGCGGCTCCACGGCTCCGCCCAGATGGGCCACCACGGTCAGCTCGGCACCGTCCTCGACGGCGATCGCCCACCCGTGGCACTCGGTCCACAGCAGCGCGACATCGCGATCGGGATGTCCGGGCAACCGGCCGTCCACGGCTATGTACACCCGCAGCGGCTTGAGCTGGTCCACGCACGAGGACTCGCCGCTCAAGCCCAGTTCCCGCGTGACCCTCAGCGCGTAATCAAGCGCGATCACGTCGTCACCACCCTCCGTCCACCGGGGTAACAACGCCGACTGCTTGACGCAGGACGCGGTTACCCCGGGAGGAGGAACGCAAACGCAAACTCAGTCACTCACCGCCGAAGTCACTCGCCGCCGAAGTCGCCGAAGTCCTCGAACGCGTCATCCATCATCTCGCCGACCACCATGCCGCCGACGACACCGGCGGCACCGGCCGCGACGACCGTGCCCATGCCCATGCCGCCCCGGCCGTGGTGGCCGCCGTGGTGACCGTGCTGGCCGTAGCCGTGCATGCCGCCGCCACGCTGCGCCACCTGGGACAGCCACCCGTTGATGGACGAAGCCCAGTCGGCGACCTCCGCCTCCTGGTGCGAGAGCCGGAAGTGCCCGAACGCGTCACCACCGGAGGAGAACATGCCGCCGCGCTTGTCGGCCTCCAGGATGACGAACAGCTCGTGCGGCGACGCCACGAACGTCAGCTCGACCTGCTGGACGGCACCGGCGAACTGGGCCGGCGGGAAGAACTCGATCTCCTGGTAGAAACCGAGCTCCTGCGGCACGCCGTGCAGGCGACCGGCCTCCACGTCCGCGCTGCGGAACGAGAACCCGAGCTGCCCGAACGCGTTCAGCACCGCGTCCTGCGACGGCAGCGGGTGGACCAGGACCGGGTCGAGGTCGCCCTTGTCCGGCGCGCCCGCGATCACGAGCTCGGTCCGCACACCCACGGTCATGCCGGGCAGCTGCCCGCCGCCCACCGCGGTGATCGGGGTCTCCCAGGGGATCGGCAGCTGGAACGGGATCGCGACCAGCTGACCGGCCCCGACCCGCACGCCCTGCTGCACGACGACCCGCAGGAACTCCGACACGCCGCCGTACTCGTGGTCACCGTGCTCGACCTCGACGCGGGTGACGAGCGACAGCACGACCTGGCCGATCTCGGCGTCCGCACTGCCACCCTGGATGCGCACCTGCCCGGTGACGACCTGGCCGGGCGTGGCGTGCGGCGAGTCCAGCACGGTGTCGACCGACGGGCCGCCGACGCCGAAGGCGCTGAGCATCCGTTTGAACATGTGTGTTTCCTCCCTGGGAAACTCCGGTCAGCGGACGCCGACCGGACGGGTGTCGGTTTCGTCCTCGAAGTCGCCGATCAGCTCTTCGAGGAGGTCTTCCAATGCCGCGATGCCGAGGACTTCGCCATCTCCCACGAGCGCGAGTTGCGAACGTTCCGCCCGCATCGCAGTTACGGCCTGGGCCACTGGCATCGAGGCGGGCAGCGTCAGCACCGGGCCCATCAGCTCGCTGGCCGGTGGGTCCTCGCCGCGGGCCGTGGCGCGCATGGCCTCGCGGATGTGCACGAGTCCCACGTAGTCGCCGCGCGGGCCGGTGACCGGGAAGCGGGACCGTCCACACTGGAGGCTGCGGCGCTCGATCTCCCGCGCGGTGGTGTGCTCGGTCACCGTCGACGTCTCCGCCACCGGCACCATCACCTCGCTCACGGTCGTGCGCTGCACCTGCAGCATCCTCGTCAGCAACCGGTTCTGGGCCTCGGGGATCAGGCCGTGCTCGGCGGACTGGCGCAGTAGCATTCTCAGGTCGTCCGGCCGGTGCGCCTGCGCCAGCTCGTCCTGCGGCTCGACCTTCATGAGGCGCAGCAGCGAGTTCGTGACGCCGTTCAGTCCACTGAGGAGCCAGCGGACCGAGCGGGCGAACGCGCGGAACGGCAGCGCCAGGATCAGCGCGGACCGCTCGGGGTTCGCGATGGCCCACGACTTCGGGGCCATCTCGCCGACGACCATGTGCAGGAACACCACCAGCACCAAGCTGATCGCGAACGCGATGCCGTAGGCGAACGCCTCCGGCAGGCCGGTCAGGCGGAGCGCCGGTTCCAGCAGGTCGGCAACGGCCGGTTTGGCCAGCGCGCCCAGGCCCAAGGTGCACAGCGTGATTCCGAGCTGGGCACCCGCGAGCATCAGCGACAGCTCACGCACGCCCGCCACGGCGGCACGCGCCGCCCGTGACGTCTCGGCGGCCTGCTCCAGGCGGTGCCGCTTCGCCGCGATCAACGCGAACTCCGCGGCCACGAAGAAGCCGTTCAACGCCAGCAGCACGACGGAAATGATGATGCTCATCGGGACAGCACCACCGAGTCGGGCACGTTGCGGGCCACCGTGGTGACCACCAGCCGCACGCCGTTCATCTCGATCTCGTCCCCGGCCCGGGCCACCCTGCCCAGCTGGTGCAGCACCAGACCGGACACCGTGTCGTAGGCGTCGTCTTCCGGGAGTTCCACGCCGGTGGCGTCCTCGACCTCGTCCAGCCTCATGCGGCCGGGCACGCGCCAGTCGTCGCCGACCTTCTCGATCATCTCGGCCACCCGGTCGTCCTCGTCGTGGATCTCACCGACGAGTTCCTCGGCCAGGTCCTCCAGCGAGATCACGCCGGCGAACCCGCCGAACTCGTCGACCACGCAGGCGAGCTGGCGGCGTTCGGTGCGCAGCCTCTCGAGCACCGCGGGCAACGGCAGCGTCGCCGGGACGACGAGCGCGGGCGAGGCGATCTTCTCGATGGCCACCGACGCCCGCTGCGACGGCGGCAGCGTCAGCACCTCGGCCAGCCCGACGACACCGCGCAGGTCGTCCAGGTCCTCGCCGACCACCGGGAAACGCGAGTTGCCGGTGTCCAGCAACGAGACCACGCGCGCGGCGGGGTCGTCGAACCGCACGGTGTGGACGTTCACGCGGGGCGTCATCGCCTGTTCCGCGACGAGCTCGCGGAACCCGATGCCGTGCTCCAGCAGCCGGGTGAGCTCGGGGTCGAGGTGTCCCTGCTCCCCTGCCTCCTCGACGATCTGCCGGAAGTCCTCGGGCGTCGCGCCCTGGGGCAGTTCCTCGACGGGCTCGATGCCGAGCGCGCGCAGCAGCCGGTTCGCGGCCGCGTCGAACAACCGGATCACCGGTCCGGCGATCTTCAGGTACAGGAGGGTGGAGGAGCTCAGGGCTAGCGCCAGCTTCTCGGGCCGCGCGATCGCGAGGTTCTTCGGCAGGAGCTCACCGAGCACCATCTGCACGAAGGTCGCGAAGACCAGCGCGATCACCATCGAGCCCGGCACACCGAGGCCCGTTCCGAGCAGTGGCTCGGCCACGTATCCCACGAGCAGTGCCGTCACCGTGATGCCGAACTGGGCACCGGACAGCATGAAGGAGAGCTTCTGGGTCACGCGGTAGGCACGCTCGGCGGCCTTCGAGCCGCCCTCGGCCAACTGCTGCAGGCGGCCGCGGTCGACCGCCATGTACGCGAACTCCTGCGCGACGAAATAGCCGGTGGCCACGGTGAGGGCCACGATGGCGAGCAAGCCGGATGCGATCAACAAGACGCACCCGGCCACGTACTACAGCCGTCTACATCGGCTTCTTCAGGCATGCACCAACAGTAGCACGTAGCACTGTATGGTTTGCGGTGACGGGAGGTCACCGCCATGTCCGAAGCACTGCTGAAGATCGGCGAGCTCGCCGCCCGCGCCGGCGTGAGCATCCGCACCGTCGACTACTACACGACGCTGGGCCTGATCAGCCCCGCCCAGCGCACCGCGAGCAACTACCGCCTCTACCGCGGCGACGACGTGGAGCGCATCCACCTCGTACAACGCCTGGAGGTCCACGGTCTTCCCCTGGAGGACATCGCCCGCGCGTTCACGGCCGGTCCCGCCGACACCGCGGCGGTGCTCGGGCAGATCGACACGGACCTGCGCACGCTCCAGGAGGCCGCCGACGCCGCGTCCCCGGAGATGCACGGCCTGCTGTCGGTGATCGCGAACCGGGTCCACTCGCTGATCACCATCGCGTTGCAGCTGCCGCCCGACCTGCCGATGTAGCTAAGGTCGACGAAGGACCTCGGGAGGCGCAGTGGGGCTACGCAGCGAGCACTGGTACGCAGGTCAGGACCGCAACGCCTACATCCACCGCGCCTGGATGCGCCGCGGCACCCCGGACGACGCCTTCTCCCGCCCGCAGATAGCCATCGCCAACACCGCCTCCGATCTCACCCCGTGCAACGCGCACCTGGACGAGGTCGCGAAGTCCGTCTCGAACGGCGTGTACGAGGCGGGCGGCATCCCGCTCAACCTGCCGGTGGTGTCGCTGGGCGAGACCAACGTCCGTCCCACCGCGATGCTGTGGCGCAACATGGCCGCGATGGCGGCCGAGGAGATGCTGCGCGCGAACCCCGTCGACGGCGTGGTGCTGCTCGGCGGGTGCGACAAGACGATTCCGGCGCTGCTGATGGCCGCCGCGTCCGTCGACATCCCGGCGGTCGTGCTGCCGGGCGGGCCGATGCTGACCGGCACGTTCCGCGGCATTCCCCTGGGCTGCGGAACGGACGTCTGGCGGCTGTCCGAGGAGGTCCGGGCGGGCACGTTGTCGCAGGAGGCGTTCGCCCGCTCCGAGTCGGCGATGATCCGCAGCCGCGGCCACTGCAACACCATGGGCACCGCGTCGACGATGGCGCTGGTCGCCGAGGCGCTGGGCACCGTCGTCCCCGGTGTGGCGGGCACCCCGGCGCCGGACAGCAGGCTGCTGGAGGCCTCGCACGGCACCGGCAGGCTGGTCGTGGAGCTGATCAAGGAGGACCGGCGGCCGAGCACGTTCCTGACCAAGGCGTCCTTCCACAACGCGATCGTGGCGCTGGCCGCGATCGGCGGCTCGACCAACGCCGTGGTGCACCTGCTCGCGATCGCGGGCCGGCTCGGCGTCGGCCTGACGCTGGACGACTTCGACCGCATCGGCTCGGGCGTGCCGTTGCTCGTGGACCTGCAGCCGGCGGGCCGGTTCCTGATGGAGGACTTCCACCGCGCGGGCGGACTTCTGGCCGTGCTGCGGGAAGTGCGCGACCTGCTCGATCCCGCCGGGCTCACGGTCACCGGCCGGCCGCTCGTCGACCACCTCGGCGACGCGCCGATCTGGGATCCCGAAGTGATCAGGAGCAGGTCCGAACCGATCATCGCCGAGGGCGGGATCGCGGTGCTGCGCGGCAACCTGGCGCCGTCGGGAGCGTTGATCAAACCGGCGGCCGCGTCCGCGCACCTGTTGCAGCATCGTGGAAAGGCCGTGGTGTTCGACAGCATCGAGGACTTCCACGCCCGCGTCGACGACCCCGATCTCGACGTGGACGCGGACTCCGTGCTGGTGCTGCGTGGCTGCGGCCCGCGCGGCTATCCGGGCATGCCGGAGGTGTCGAACATGCCGTTGCCGAAGAAGCTGCTGGAACAGGGCGTGCGCGACATGGTCCGGATCTGCGACGGGCGCATGAGCGGCACGGCCTACGGCACCGTCGTCCTGCACGTGGCACCGGAGGCGGCCGCGGGCGGACCGCTCGGCCTGGTCCGCACCGGTGACGTCATCGTGCTGGACGTGGAGAACCGCCTCATCGAGGTCGAGGCGCCGGACTTCCTGTCCCGCACGCCGAACGCGGCCATGACGTCGGCGTTCGCCTCACCGAAGCGGGGCTGGGAACGGCTCTACGTCGACCACGTCCTGGGCGCCGACACCGGAGCCGACCTCGACTTCCTCATCGGCTCCAGCGGCAGCGAAGTAGCCCGCGAATCGCACTAGGCCGCGCCGCAAATTCGCCGCTGAAGTCGCTCCACCAGTAGCACGCCACCTCACCCGCGCCGTGCTTCAACCGCACGCGGGGCGCTTTCGTGCGGCATGACAGTACGAAAGGGCCCCGCGTGCGGAGCGGAACAGCGGCGGATTTCCGGTGCAGGACACGTTAGTGCGAGTGCTCGTGCTCCTCGACGTGACCCGCGTCATGCACGTGCGTGTGTGAGTGCGTCTCGCCGCCGTGCGCGTGAGTGTGCTCGTGTTCGACGTGATCATGCGCATGCTCCCCGTGGGGATGCGTGTGAGTCGTATCTCCGTGGCTGTGCTCGTGAGTGTGCACTCCATTGGTCATGCCTCGATGCTGGCACGACTCCTCCTCCAGCGCGCACCTGCAAGGTCTTGCTAATTGCAACTTGCTTGCTGTTAGCTGCCTCTGGCAACACGGACACTGGGGAGGAACTGGATGCGGCGCGCGCTCTTGCTGGCCGTCGTCCTGCTGGCGGGGTGCTCGTCACCCGACGGCTCGACGACCGGATCGGCGACGTCCATCGTGATCGGCGCAGGCAGTGAGCCGGAGAACCTCAACCCTGTGCTCGGCTACGCGCCGGACGGCGCCGCGAAGATCTTCGACGGACTCGTCTCGCGCGACGCCTCGCTGGCGCTGAAACCGGCTCTGGCCGCGGAACTGCCGACGGCGTCGGCGGACGGTCTGACGTGGACCGCCAAGCTGCGCAAGGACATCACGTTCTCCGACGGCACCCCGCTGACCGCGGACGACGTCGTGTTCACCTACAGGTCCGTGCTGGACAAGAAGGTGAACTCCACGATCGCCTCCCGGTTCGACGCGCTGGCCGGCGTCGTGGCGAGGGACCCGGCCACCGTCGAGTTCACGCTCTCCTACCCCTACGCGCCGTTCGCGCAGCAACTCGCGCTCGGCATCGTGCCCGCGACGAAGCTCACCGGCGTCGACATCAACAGCGCGCCGTTCAACACCGCCCCGGTCGGCACCGGCCCCTACACGGTCTCCGAGTGGCGCAAGGGCGACCGGCTCATCTTGAAGGCCAACGAGAAGTACTGGGGCGGCGCGCCCGCGATCAAGTCCGTGACCGTGGTCTTCGTGCCGGACGACAACTCCCGCGCGACCCGCATGGCCGCCGGTGAGTTCGACGGCACGGTGCTGCCGCCCAAGCTCGCCAGGACCTACCGCGACAGGTCCGGGTACAAGATCGTGCAGAACCCGTCGGCCGACTACCGCGGTCTCGGCATCCCCTCCGAACTGCCGTTCACCTCGTCACCGCAGGTCCGGCGCGCGATCAACCTCGGCATCAACCGCCAGGCCATGATCGACGCCGTGCTGGCCGGCTCCGGCAAGCCCGCGTCGACGCCCATCTCGCCCTACCTCCAGGAGTGGTACGACGAGAAGTCCGCGTTCACCTTCGACGTGGCCGAGGCGGAGAAGCTGCTCGACGAGGCGGGCTGGCGCAGGGGCGCGGACGGCAAGCGCGCCAAAGACGGTCAGCCCGCGAAGCTGCCGGTGCTCTACCCCGCGCCCGACGTGCTGCGCAAGGAACTCGCGCTCGCCACGGCCTCGGACATCGCGAAGCTCGGCATCGACGCCCCGGTCGAGGCGACCACGTTCGACGTCATGCTGCAACGGCGCAAGGAAGCGGCGGCGGTCTGGGGCGGCGGCGACCCGTACGACCCGGACACGGCCGCGTACACCTTGCTGCACAGCAAGTACGCGGGCCAGGACGGCTACGTGAACATGACGCTGTACAGGAACTCCACTGTGGACAGCGCACTCGACACCGCCCGCCGCAGTCTCGACCCGGCCGCGCGCAAGAAGGCCTACCAGGACTTCCAGGAGGCCTACGCCGCCGATCCCGGCTGGGCGTTCCTGGTGTTCCTCGACCACACCTACGTCGTGCGGGACAAGTGGAACGGCCAGGAGACCCAGGTCGAGCCGCACGACCACGGACTCGTGCACGCGGTGTGGTGGAACCTCGAGCGCTGGACACCCAAGTCGTGACGCGGCGGAAGGCGATCGGCCGGTTGGCGCTGCGCCGGCTCGCGTTCGCGGTCCCGGTGCTGCTCGTGGTCAGCTTCGCGTTGTTCGTGCTGGCCAAGGCCTCACCGTTCGACCCGATCGAGCGCTACTTCGGCGTCCGGATCATCGGCGCCTCACCGGAACGCGTGGCCCAGCTGCGCGCGAACTGGGGAGTCGACGAACCCGTCGTGGCCCAGTACTGGGCCTGGCTGCGGCACGCCATCACCGGTGACCTCGGCGACTCGTTGTCGTTGCAGCAACCCGTGTCGGCCGTGATCGGCGACCGTCTCGGGTGGACGGTGCTGCTGGTGTCGGTCGGCTTCGCCCTGGCGCTGGTGCTCGGACTGCTGCTGGGCACGCTCGCGGCGTGGCGGCAGGGGTCGTGGCTCGACCGGTCGATCACGGGCAGCTGTTACGCACTGGAGGCCGCGCCGGTCTTCTGGGTGGGACTCGCGGTGCTGTACGTGTTCGCGCTGCAGCTGCGGTGGCTTCCCGGTGGCGGCGTGACGACCGGGTCCGAACCGGTGTCCGCCGGCGGCGTCGCGGTCCACATGGTGCTGCCGGTGGCCGTGCTGGCGATCTCGCAGGCGCCGTGGTTCGTGCTGTTCGTGCGGCAGAACCTCCTCGAGTCGTTCACGCAGGACCACGTGATCGGCGCTCGGGCCCGCGGGCTGCCGGACCACCTGGTGGTGTCGGGGCACGCGCTGCGCACCTCGCTGCTGCCGTTCCTGACCCTCCTCGGCGCGCGACTGCCCGAGCTGATCACCGGGGCGTTGCTGGTGGAGACGGTGTTCTCGTGGCCGGGCATCGCGCGGGCGACGGTGGAGGCGGCGCTGAACGTCGACTTCGCGTTGCTGGGCGCGCTGACCGTGATGGCGACGGGCGTGGTGCTGGTGGGCAACCTGCTGGCCGACGTCCTGTACGCGCTGGCCGACCCGAGGGTGGCGCTCGATGGCTGACCTGACCTGGCGTCCCGCCCCGCGCAGCCGCCTCACCGCCGCGAGCCCGCCGCGATCGCCGAAGTGGCGGCTCCTGCCGTCCGCGGTCGTCCTGGGCGTCGTCGCGCTGGTCGTCCTGGTCGTGCCGCTGTTCGCGGAACTCAACGAGCAGTACGTCGACCTCGCGATCGCCAACCAGCCGCCGTCCGCCGCGCACCTGTTCGGCACTGATGAACTGGGCCGCGACGTGCTGCTGCGTTGCGTCTACGCCCTGCGGGTGTCCCTCACGGTCGGCGTGGTCGCGGCCGTGATCTCCGCGGTCGCCGGCACGGCGGTCGGCGCGCTCGCGGGGTCGATCGGCGGCTGGTTCGACCGGATCCTGATGCGCGTGGTCGACGCGATTGCCTCGGTGCCCCACCTGCTGCTGGGCATCGTGATCGTGGCGGTGCTGCGGCCCAGCCTCTCCGCCGTGATCATCTCGATCGCCCTGACGCACTGGCTCACGGCCGCCCGGATCGTGCGGTCGGAGGTGCTGTCGCTGCGCACGAGGCCGTTCATCGACGCGGCGATCGTCGGCGGCGCCAGCCGGACGCAGGTTCTCACCAGGCACCTGCTGCCGAACGTCGCCCCGCAGGTCCTGCTCGCGACCACCCTGATGGTGCCGCACGCGGTGTGGCACGAGACGGCGTTGTCGTTCCTCGGCCTCGGTCTGCCGCCGCACGCGGCCAGCGTCGGCAACATGATCAACGACGCCCAGCGCTCGTTGCTGACCGGCGGCTGGTGGATGTCGCTGGCACCCGGACTGCTGCTGATCATCACGACGCTGGCGGTGTCCGGGCTGAGCGGCGTGTGGCGGGACCGGCTGAACCCCAAGCGGCGCACGGAGTTGACGTGGTGAACCTGGAGATCGACCGGGTGTCGGTGCGGTTCGCGCTCAAGGGCGCGACCGTCGAGGCCGTGAACGACGTGTCGTTGCGGATCAGGCCCGGCGAGTGCGTGGCGCTGGTCGGTGAGAGCGGCTGCGGAAAGACGGTGCTGGCCTCGGCCCTGCTCGGGTTCCTCCCGGGCAACGCGGAGACCTCGGGCAGCGCGCGACTCGGCGACGTCGATCTGCTCGCGGCGACCGATCACGAGCTCGCGACCACGGTACGAGGACGCCGGATCGGTCTCATCCCGCAGAGTCCGGCGAGCCACCTGACGCCGGTCCGCACCGCGCGGTCCCAGCTCGAGGAGGCCGCGCGCGTCCTCGGCGGTGACGCCCGGCAGGCCGCCGAACGGGCCGGTCTGCTGCCCGAACACCTCGACCGCTACCCGCACGAGCTGTCCGGCGGCATGGCGCAGCGCGTCGCGAACGCGCTGGCGCTGGTCGGCAACCCGCCGCTGCTGATCGCCGACGAACCGACCACCGGCCTCGACCGCGACCTCGTGGACGGGCTGCTCGACGAGTTCCGCAGGCTGGTCGACGACGGTCACGCCGTCCTGCTGATCACCCACGACCTCGCGGCGGCGCACAGGGTCGCCGACCGGATCGCGGTGATGTACGCGGGCCGGATCGTCGAGGTCGGCCCCGCGCACGAGGTGCTCGACCGCTCGAAGCACCCCTACAGCCGGGGGCTCGCGAACGCGCTGCCGGAACGGGACTTCCTCCCGATCCCCGGCCAGCCTCCCCTGCTCACCGACCTGCCGGCGGGGTGCGCGTTCGCCCCGCGCTGCGACCAGGCCACCGCGATCTGCGAGGACCGCCCCGTGCTCACCGACGACCCGCACGCCGTCGCGTGCCACCGCCCGTGCTGACCGGGCTGGGCATCACCGCGGGCTACGACGCCCCGGTGATCACCGACGTCAGCCTGACCGTCCGGCCAGGACAGACCGTGGGTCTCGCCGGGCCGAGCGGATCGGGCAAGTCCACAATGGCGCGGGTGCTCGCGTTGCTGCACAAGCCGTTCGCCGGCACGGTGGAGATCGACGGCGAGACCGTCACCGGGTTCCGGTTCAAGGCCAGGCAGCGCACGAAGATCGGTGTCCTGTTCCAGCAGCCGAGGCTGTCCGTCGACCCGCGGTTCACCCTCCGCCAGGCGATCGCGGAACCCGGTGGGGACCGCGTCGACGAACTGGCCGACCTGGTGATGCTCACCGACGACCTGCTGGGCCGCCGCCCGCACGAGGTCAGCGACGGCCAGTTGCAGCGCGCCTGCCTGGCCCGTGCGCTCGCGCTGAACCCGCGGTACCTGATCTGCGACGAGATGACGACGATGCTGGACGCCTCCACGACGGCGGCACTGGTCGGCGTGATCCGGGCATATCAACGAGAGTCCGGCGCGGGCGTGCTCGCGATCTCGCACGACACCACGCTGCTCACGAGGTGGGCGGACGAGACCGTCAGGCTTTCAGCACCGCTTCCACGATGACGTTGTTCCGGTAGCTGCCCGCGACCCGGTCGAAGTCGCCCCCGCACGTCACGAGCCGCAGCTCGGACAACGGCGTCGGCCCGTACACCAGGGCGGTCGGGAACGCGGACTTCTCCATCGTCTGGGTGCTGTTCACGACGAACGTGAGCTTGCTGCCGTCCTCGCGCTCCACCAGCACCTCGGCACCGGGCTGCAGCTCGGGCAGCCGGTAGAACACACCGGGCCCGGTCTTCGAGTCGACGTGCCCGGCGATCACGGCCGGACCGGCGTCGCCGGGCGCGATCCCCTTGGCGTACCACCCGGCCTCGTCCGAGCGCGTCGGCGGCTCCAGCGCCCCGGCGGAGTCGACCTCCAGCGCTTCGAGCGTGGTCTCGACGCCGATCGACGGGATCAGTACGGTCACCGGCTCCGGCACCTCGTCCGAACCCGGCCCTTTGACGACGTAGATGAGCGTGACCAGCACCGCGGCGCCCATCAGGAGCTTGCCCCTGGCCATCAGCCGAACCGGAACAGCCGGCCGCGCACCGAGTACATCGCCACGCCCACGATGAGCGTGATCACCAGGGCGGTGAGCCAGTCCCAGCCGCCCGCCATGCCGCCGAACCCGGTCTCCTGCCCGCCACCGGGCACGACCTCGGCGCCCTTGGCGTCGGTCCGCAGCTCGATGCGCCGTGCGTTGACCAGCAACGTGTAGACGCCGCCGGGTTCGATCGTGGCCTCCAGCGTCGTGGAGTCCTTGCCGCGCGGCACCACCTGCAGCGCGTCCGAGCCGGGAGCCAGCAGGACGTAGCCGGTCGTGGAGTTCGCCTGCACGGCGCGGTGCACGGGCGCGCCGCCGCGCACCAGGTCCATCGCGGCGTCACCGGCGTTGATCACGCGCAGCCGCGCCTGCCCGTCCGGAGGCAGGCTGATGTCGTCCTCCAGCACCTTCATCGAGGAGGCGATGTCGATGACCGTGTAGGTCTTCCCGCTCTCCGCCCGCATCGACACCGACCGCAGCAACGGGCTGCCCGGCTCGGCCATGCGGAACTCGACGACGTGCTCACCGGGCTCGATGCGGCGGTAGTCGTAGAGCTGGGCGTAGTCCAGGGTGCCGAGCTTCACCCCGTCGAGCGTGCCGTCGACACGCGCCTGGTCCATCGAGAAGTGCCCGAGGCGCACGTACGTCCCTGTCGCGGCGTGCGCGGGCGTGGCGGAGAGCAGCAGCAACAGCACTACGGCGAGTACTCGCACGCGGACCCCTCCCCTCGGTTGACGGCTCAACGATAACGCGCCTGATCAGCTTGCAGTGAGGTTCGGCCGGCCTCCGGGATGCGTCACCGTGGCCCCCGAGGCCTCGACGGCGAGCCTCGCCGCCTCCTCGGGGCCGTCTCCACGCGTGAGAGCGAACGCCAGCGCGGCCACGAACGCGTCCCCGCCCCCGGTCGTGTCCACCACCTCCACGTCGCCGAGCGGCACCACCAGCTCTCCCCCGTCCCACGCGAACACGTTGCCCACACCGTCCACAGCGAACGCCACGAGCTCCTTCGGCATCAGCTCGCGGGCCGCACCCAGCGCGTCCTCCGCGCTCGTGATCTTCCGGCCGGTCAGCTGCTCGGCCTCGCGGTGGTCCGCGCGCACCACGTCGGCGCACGCCAGCAGTTCGTCTCGCAGCCGTTCGGGTGCGCCGTCGAGCACCACCCGCCCGGTTGCCGCCCGCGCTGCTTTGAGAGCCACCTCCGGCGGTTGCTGCAGCTGCACGACCACGGTGGCCGCCCGCGCGATGGTGTCGGTCGGCAGGTCCTCCTCGCGCAGCAGCACGCCGTCCGGGACGTCCTCCAGGTACCGCCAGCCGTCGGCGACCACGTCCACGAACAGCGCGGTGTCGCACTCGGGCCGCCGCACGACGCCCTCGGTGGCGATCCCGTCCGCCCCGGCCCGCGCGATCAGCCGGGCGCCCACGTCGTCGTCCCCGACGACACCGACGAGCGCGACCGGCGCACCCAGCTGCGCGAGCCCGACCGCGATGTTCGCGCCCTTGCCGCCCAGCATCTCCCGGCGTTCCCGCACGGGTGTCGTGCCTCCGGCCTCCGGCACCTCGTCCACGACGAGGACCAGGTCCCGTCCCACCTGCCCGACCACGACGACGTCGTCCATGGTGGAGGACTACCCAGGATCAACTCCGCGGGAACCGGTCGGTGACGTCGAGCCCGTCCGGCAGCACGGCGAACAGGTCGACCGGCGTCCGCTGCGACACCATCTCGCCGCGGTGCAGCCGCCTGAGCCGGTCCCTGGCCACGACGACCTGCTCGCTCGGAGCGGAGAGCACGATGACCGGCACCGCGCCCTGGGCGACGTGCGCGCTCACCCGGTCCGCGGTCCCGCGCCCGAACTTGAGCACCGTCCCGTACCGCACGAGGTAGAGCAGGTTCTCCTCGCCTCGCGCGCGCTTGAGCTGCCGCACCTCGCCGGTCTCGTCCTCGCGGCCCCACGTGCCGTGCGACTTCGTCAGCCACCGGTACCCGGTCCACGGCAACCCGTGCACGTCCGTCGCGAGCACGGTCCAGCCGGGCCGGAAGTACTTGGCGAGCCGGACCTTCACGGTCGTCGCGGCGATGAACTCCGAGTTCTCCCGCCAGGTGCCGTCGAGCTCCAGCCGGTGCGCGATCTTCTGCACCGCCGGGTCCGGCACGGACCTGTCGTCCAGGCACACCAGGCACCTCGTGCGCCAGCCGACGCCGCACGAGCGTGCGACACCGCACCAGCCGCACTGCTGGATCTGCACGGGCGCGCCACCCGGCCTGTCGTGCAGCACCTTCATCTGGCCGGACACGACCCGCAGGCACGGCGCGCACAAAGCACACCACGCGACCTCGGTGACCTCCTTGCGCGGCAACCGGGTCATGCAGTTGATGCACTGCTTCACATTGCCCTCCCCCTGGCGGGAAAGCCTATTCCAGCGCCCTTCGCAGGCGCGAGGAGACGAGAGCGTGACGAGGATCGGTGACCGGGAGCAGCGTGTGCAGCCGTTCGAGCACCTCGGCGTCCTCACCGTTGTCCGCGAACGACAGCAGCGCGTCGAGATCCCCCCGCTCCAGCACGCCCTTGCGCACCGCGGCGGCGAGGTCGGCCCGCTCCTCGCGGATCGCCGGCGCGTCCGAACGGGGTAGCAGATCACCGCCGTAGTGCCGGGTCGCCCTGCCCGCGTCACCGGACCTGAGTGCGGTCCGCACGTCCAGGAAGTCGCCGCGCACCACGGCATCGAGCCGGTACGGCCTCGTCAGCAGGACACCGCCGAGCTGCGCGCGCAGCCGGTGCAGTTCCGCGCGGACCGTGGTCGGGTTCCCCCGTTCACCATAGAGCAGCAACGCGAGTTGTTCCGCCGTGAGTCCCTTGGGGTGCAGGGCGAGCGCCGTCAGGACCTCCGCGTTGCGCAACGTGAGCGTGAGCGGCCGTCCGTCGAGGTCGGCGTGCAGCCCGCCCAGGAAGTTCAGCGTCAGCACGTGCTGCCGCGGCGCGAACCGCTGCAGGTGGTGCTCGGCCAGCCGGGCGGCCGCGGACACGAGCTGCGCGACGGCCGGGTGCATCGTCTTCAACGGCCCGCTCACGTCGACGACGCCCAGCAGGACCCCCGTGTGGGGGTCGTGGATGGGACTCGCCGCACAGGTCCAGCCGTGGTAGGTGCGCACGAGGTGCTCTCGGGAGTGGACGGTGACGGGCCTGCCGGTCGCCAGCGCGGTGCCCATCGCGTTCGTGCCGATGACGTCCTCGCTCCACCGCGCCCCCTCGGTGAGGTGGACGCGTTCGGCCTTGTGCCGGACCTGGTTGTCGCCCTCGCACCACAGGACGTGGCCGCGGGTGTCGGTGACGATCATGATCGTGTCGTCCATCGACAGCGTGTGCGTGAGCAGCGGGACGGTCGCGGCCAGCGGGTGCGCGCCCCTCAGGTCGGCGACCTCGTCGAGCTCGTAGACGACCGGCGCCTCGTGCCTGTCCGGGTCCACGCGCGCGGCAAGGGAGCGCCGCCACGACTCGAAGATCACCGGACGCGCGGCACCCAGCTCGACTGGGTCCATCGGTCCAGGATGCAGTCCTCGGCACCACACCGGCAAGCCCGTCGTTAGTCCGATCGGATGCAACGTGCGTGAAACGTTGCCGCTCATACCTTCGCTGCCTGTTCGCAACGACGCGGGAGGCAGACCCCATGGCGAAGTACGCGGCTCCAGGACAACCGGACAGCGTGGTCACGTATCGCGACCGGTACGACCACTTCATCGGAGGCGAGTACGTGCCGCCCGCCAAGGGCCAGTACTTCGCCAACCCCACCCCGGTCACCGGTGAGGACTTCACCGAGATCGCGCGGGGCACCGCCGAGGACGTCGAGCACGCGCTGGACGCGGCCCACGGCGCCGCCCGCGCGTGGGGCAAGACGTCGGTCGCGGACCGCGCCAACGTGCTCAACAGGATCGCCGACCGCATCGAGGCCAACCTGGAGATGCTCGCGGTCGCGGAGACGTGGGACAACGGCAAGGCCGTCCGCGAGACGCTGGCCGCCGACCTGCCGCTCGCCGTCGACCACTTCCGCTACTTCGCGGGCGCGCTGCGCGCCCAGGAGGGCGGCATCTCGCAGATCGACGAGGACCTGGTCGCCTACCACCTGCACGAACCGCTCGGCGTCGTCGCGCAGATCATCCCGTGGAACTTCCCGATCCTGATGGCGGTCTGGAAGCTCGCCCCCGCCCTGGCCGCGGGCAACGCGATCGTGCTCAAGCCGGCCGAGCAGACGCCGGCGTCGATCCACGTCCTGATGGAGCTGATCGCCGACCTCATCCCGCCGGGCGTGCTGAACGTCGTCAACGGTTTCGGCGTCGAGGCGGGCAAGCCGCTCGCGTCCTCGCGGCGCGTCGCGAAGGTGGCGTTCACCGGCGAGACGACCACCGGCCGGTTGATCATGCAGTACGCCAGCGAGAACATCATCCCCGTCACGCTGGAGCTCGGCGGCAAGTCGCCCAACGTGTTCTTCTCCGACGTCGCCGCGCAGCGGGATGCCTTCTACGACAAGGCACTCGAAGGCTTCACCATGTTCGCCCTGAACCAGGGCGAGGTCTGCACGTGCCCGTCGCGGGCGCTGATCCAGAGCGACATCTACGACAGCTTCATGGGCGACGCCGTGGAACGGACCCGCGCGATCAAGCAGGGCCACCCGCTCGACACCGAGACGATGATGGGCGCGCAGGCGTCCAACGACCAGCTCGAGAAGATCCTTTCCTACATCGACATCGGCAAGCAGGAAGGCGCCCGCGTGCTGACCGGCGGCGAGCGTGCCGACCTCGGCGGCGAACTGTCCGGCGGCTACTACGTGACGCCGACGATCTTCGAGGGCGACAACAAGATGCGGATCTTCCAGGAGGAGATCTTCGGCCCGGTCGTCTCGGTCACCCGGTTCGCCGACTACGACGACGCCATGAAGACCGCCAACGACACCCTCTACGGCCTGGGTGCCGGCGTGTGGTCGCGCGACGGGTCCGTCGCCTACCGCGCCGGCCGCGACATCCAGGCGGGCCGCGTGTGGGTGAACAACTACCACGCCTACCCGGCGCACGCGGCGTTCGGCGGCTACAAGCAGTCCGGCATCGGCCGCGAGAACCACCGCATGATGCTCGACCACTACCAGCAGACCAAGAACCTGCTCGTCAGCTACTCCCCGAACGCCCTGGGCTTCTTCTGATGCCCCGCGTCGCACTGACCCCTGAGGCCGCGGACGTCCTCCGCGGCCTCAGGGCCGACCACGGCGACCTGATGTTCCACCAGTCCGGCGGCTGCTGCGACGGCTCGGCCCCGATGTGCTACCCCCTCGGGGAGTTCCGCACCGGTTCGTCCGACGTCCACCTCGGGGACCTCGCGGTGGACGAGTTCGTCATTCCTGTGTGGATGTCCGCGGCGCAGTTCGAGTACTGGAGCCACACGCACCTGACGATCGACGTGGTGCCCGGCCGTGGGAGCGGTTTCTCGCTGGAGGCACCACTGGGAGTGCGTTTTCTGGTGCGCTCCCGGCTGCTGACGGACGACGAGCTGTAGTCCCCGCGACCGCTAACCGGTGACGACCGCGGTCACCCCACTACCATGCGCGCATGACCGTCCAATGCGGATGCTGCGGAGCCGAGATCACCTCTACGGACCGCATCGACTACAGGTTGAACCGTCCGGAGCAACTGCTCGGGGTGCCCGGCGAGCGACTCGGCGCGCCCACCGGCGGTCTGCTCGTCGGACCGGACGGCGACTCCTACATCCGTTGCCTGCTCCCGGTTCGGCTGACCGGCGGAACCGAGATCGTGTTCGGCGCGTGGACGCAGATCAGCAAGGTCGACGCGATGTACGCCCACGCCGTGTGGGACAACGACGAGCAGTACGCGAACCTGCGGATCACCGGCACGTTCGCGAACGTCATCAAGCCGTGGGACGTGCTCGGGGTGCCGGTCGAGGCCGCGGTGCTCAACACCGACGAGCTGCCGTACTTCACCGCGCACCCGTTGCTGGAGCGCGAATGGGACCGCGACGAGGTGCTGTGCCGCATCCGGCACCCGTTGCCCGTGCCGGTCCGCGAGACGCTCGGCGAGGTCTGGACCATCGAACGCACCGCGGGCATGCGCTGCGTCGTCGACGGCCGCACGGTCAGGTTCACGAGCCCGGACCGCCGGGTGGCGCTCGACGTCTACGCCGACCTCACCGGCGGCAGCGTGAGCGACTTCCTCGGCGCGGTCCTCGACGGCTACCCCGCGAGCGCCGAGCACTCCGTGGAGCACAACGGCCCGGAGCTGCGCCACGCGTTCTGGCTCAGCGAAGTGATCGACGGTCACGAGGAACAGGTGTTCCACGGGCACGTCGTCCGTCCCGGCACGATGATCTCGGTGCGCTGCGTGCACCGCTATCCGGTGGACAGGGCCTGGGCGCAGCACGTGCTCAACAGCGTCCGGTACATCGGGTGACGGCCTGCGACTGCTGCGGCACCGAGATCGACGATTCGGGCGCCATCGACCTGGACCTGGGTCTGCCCCTCGGCGTGCGCGCCCCCACGCTCCTGGCCAACGGCAACGTGCTCCTGACCGCCGACGCCGCGTACGTCCGGTGCGTGCTGCTCGTCGAGATGACCGGCGACCTGGAGCTGTGGTTCGGCGCCTGGATGCAAGTCGATCCGCAGGACGCCCGGCAAGCGGCCGACTCGTGGGACGGCCCCGGCTACGCCTCGCTGAAGTTCACCGGCACGTTCGCGCACGACGTCAAGCCGTGGGACGGCCTGCGCGGCGCGGAGGTCGCCGCCGAGGTCCGCGAGCCAGAAGACCTGCCCGAGTACGTGCGGCACCCGTTGCTCGGGAAGGTCAGGGACCGCGACGAGGTGCTCAGCGGGTACCTGGTCGAGCTGCCGGTCTCGATCCAGCAGAAGCTGCCCGGCAGGTGGAGCATCGAGCGCACCGCGGGCCTCACCCCGCACGTGCTGGAGGAGGGCCTGCGGTTCGCCGGACCCGGCCGCGCGGTGTTCGTCGACGTCCGCCGGGCCCAGGGCACGTCGGCCGACCGGTTCCTGGAGCTGGCGCTGGAGGGCGCCCCGGAGGTGCCGGAAGAACAGCGGTTCCAGGAACGCGACGGCGTCGAGTTGCGGCACGCCCTGTGGCTCACGTCCGCCTCGGGCCAGCACGAGTTCCACGGCCACGTCGCGCGGTTCGGCGAGATGGTGGTCGTGACGTGCGTGCACGACGACCCGGCCGACCACGTGTGGGCACGCCACGTGCTGAACAGCGTCCGCTTCCGCAGCGGACCACGATCGCAACGTCAGGTAGATCCCAAGTTTGCGTGAGTGAGCTGGACCACTTGCCGGGCTCGACTCACGATTCCCGCCATGAACGTCCTGCTGGCATTCGCACTCACCGCGAGTCTCACGTCGCCGGTGCACCTGCCTCCCACCGCACCGTGCCCGGAGAACGTCCCCGCCGGCACCACCTGTTACGAGGGCCGGGACCCGAACGGCGCGTACTACACGATCGCCGTGCCGAAGAAGTGGAACAAGACGCTCGTCGTGCACTCGCACGGCGGCCCCGATCTCGGCGATCCCACGCCGGAGCGCACGCGTGACGACCTGAACCGCTGGTCGGTCATGGTCGAGGAGGGCTACGCGTGGGCCGGCACCTCGTACCGGCGCGGCGGGTACGGCACGCGGATGGCGGCCGAGGACACCGACAACCTGCGCAGGATGGTCGTCGGGATGCTCAAGCCGCACAAGGTGTACCTCCACGGGCAGTCGTGGGGTGGCAACGTCGCGGCGAAGACCATCGAGCTGTACAAGGGTTATGACGCGGCGCTGCTCACGAGCGGTGTCTTGGCCGGTGGTTCGCGCGGCTACGACTACCGCGTCGATTTGCGCGTGGTCTACCAGTACTACTGCGGCAACCACCCGCGGCCGTCCGAGGAGCAGTACCCGCTGTGGCAGGGCCTGCGTCCCGGCTCGACGATGACGACCGCCGGTCTGCGCAGCAGGATCGAGGAATGCCTTGGCGTGGCAGGCAGTCGCACGCCCGAGCAGCAGCAGAAGCTCACGGACATCCTCACGGTCACAAAGATCCCCGAGGAGACGCTGAACTCGCACCTGAACTTCGCGACGTTCACGTTCCGCGACATCGTGCACAACCGCCTGGGCGACCGGAACCCCTGGAGCAACACGGGTGTGGTGTACAAGGGTTCGCACGACGACGCGGCGCTGAACGCGGGCGTCGAACGCTTCGCCGCCGACCCGGCGGCCCGCGCCGAACTGGCCTACGACAGCGACCTCACCGGCAAGATCGACATCCCGGTCCTGACGGTGCACGCGATCGGCGATCCGACGGCGTTCGTGGAGCACGAGTCGGCTTATCGCGACGTCGTGGCGAAGGCGGGCCGCTGGTACAACCTCGTGCAGGCCTTCACGACCGAGGCGACGCACAGCGCGTTCAGCGACTCCGAGTACGCCGCGGCCATGCAGTCCCTGTCGGCCTGGGAGAAGTTCGGCGTGCGTTCCAACCCGTTCCTCATCTCGTACGCCTGCCCCGGCCACGACCAGAAGTACGGCACCGGCTGCTTCTACAACCCCTGGTACCGGCCGAATCCCTACGAGTCCCGGGTGGCGCCCCGAGAATGACTTGACCTCCATCATGGTCGAGGTACGACGATCTTGACCATGACCGACATCGCAGAGATCGAGAAGCTCGTCGCCACCGTCCAGCACTCGCAGCAGAACGAGCTTCCCGAGGAGTTCATCGGCCTGTTCCGCTCCGACGCGATCTGGACGACCGCGCACGGCAAGCGGCTCACCGGCCGTGACGAGATCGCCTCCTTCACCCGCCAGGTCCTGCCCGGCGCGGCGAAGGAGGCGACCGCCACGTACGAGGTGGCCCACGTGCTCTTCATCCGGCCCGACGTGGCGGCCGTCAAGATCCGCCAGCGTCCGGTCCGGCCCGACGGCACTCCGATCCTCGACCAGAACGAAGGTTCACCGCTCTACGTCCTGTCCAAAGAGGACGGAGCCTGGCGGATCGCCGCCGGGCAGAACACCATCGTGCTCTAACGCCCCTGCAACGACTTCACCTTGTCGCCGAAGGTCCAGTTCTTCGAGCCGTCCCAGTTGATGGACCAGGTCATGAGCCCCTTGAGCTGGCCACCGAAGCTGTTCCACGCCTGCCCGACCAGCGTGGGGCTCATGTAGCCGCCGCCGGCGCCGGGCTGCGCGGGCAGCCCGGGAACCTGCTTGTCGTAGGGCACCTTGATCGTGGTGCCCTGCACGACCAGGCCCTTGTTCAGGCACTGCGTCTGCGCCACGAACCCCTGCACGGTCCCGGCCGAGTAGCTGTCGCCGGAGCAGCCGTACATGGAACCGTTGTAGTACTGCATGTTCAGCCACCACAGACGGCCGTTGTCCGCGTACTTCTTGACGATCGGCAGATAAGCACCCCAGATCGAGCCGTACGCGACGCTGCCGCCCGTCACGTACGCGGTCTCCGGCGCCATGGTGAGCCCGAACCCGGACGGCATGGCCGCCAGCACACCGTCGATGATGCGCACGAGGTTCGCCTGCGACGCCGACAGCTGGTTGATGTTGCCGCTGCCGACCAGGCCGGTCTCGATGTCGATGTCGATCCCGTCGAAGTTGTACTTCTTCAGAATCGGCACGACGGTCGCGACGAACCGGTCGGCCACAGCGGCCGAACTCAGGTCGATGCCCGCCGTCGCGCCGCCGATCGACAGCAGGATGGTGGCCCCGGCCGCCTTCGCCGCACACATCTCGGCGGGCGTCGCGACCTTCACCCCGGCGTCCATGCCGTCCTCCCACAGCACGGTGCCGTCGGAGCGGATCACGGGGAACGCCGCGTTGATCACGTTGTAGCCGTGCTGCTTGATGCGGCTGTCGGTGATCGGGGTCCAGCCGAACGGCGGGTGCACCCCGTTGGACGCGCCGTCCCAGTTCTCCCAGTAGCCGTGCAGGACCTTGCCCGCGGGGCGGGGTTTGAGCGCGCACGTGTCGGCTGCCTGGGCGGTGGACGGAACGAGCATCGTGCTCATGAGCAGAAGCAGGGCTGCCAGTGCCCTGGGCAACAAGCGGGCAGACATTCGCTCACCTTTCGCTTACAGGCGGCGACCCGCTGTCATTGAAGCACGAAATGGTCCAGACCTCTACCGGGTCAGGTGGGCGGGTGGCGACCACCGGCGGGCGGAGGGCTGGAGGTAGGGCCGGGGCACCGAAGGTGGAGCCTGGCGGACGTGATGGGCGGCGCCCTGGGGACGCGGAGCCGGACGAGACGGGTGGCGCGAGAGGTGAAGCGAGCGGAGAGCCGGAACCGGGGCAGCTGTCGCGTGCCAACCATCCGGCCTCCGCCTGATGGCCCTGTGGAGGCGCGACTGCGCATGGCCGAGCAGTGGCGTAGGAGCCGAAAAGACGGTGCGGCAAGGGGAACTCGGTCGTCAACGCGCGAGGAGTCGGCTGCGTTTCATTGAGAGGGCGGCGGAAGCCCGCAGCGGCGAAGCAGCCCTGGCCGCATAGCCAGGTCGCCCGTCGACCTGGCTCGACAACCTCCGGACCCCCCATTCCGCGCCGCCCGTCGCCCAGCCCGCGCGTCACCCCGCGCCGACGACCACCCACCAGGCCAACCCGACTCCCCCGCCGCTTCGGACTGGTCTGGCTTCGCCGTCGAGGCGGAGGCTCAGGCCGCCTTCAGGGACCAGAGGATTTCCTCGGAGACCTTCCACAGCCGGGCTGCCGCTTCCGGATCCTGGGCGTACGGGGCCACGCCGCGCAGGTGCGAGCCGCCCGCGACCGGCTCTGCCTCGTTGCAGTCCTCGAAGTACCTGCCCGAGATGCCGTCCAGCAGCGGGGTCGTGGCCACCACGAGGGTGGTCGCGGCTCCCTGTTCCGGCGTCTTGACGCGGCGGGTGGCCGCTGCGCCACTGCGGCGGATGCGCTCCTGCAGTTCCTCGGTGGTGAGGTGGCGCTGGAGGTTGGTGGCGATGCTGCCGGGCATCAGGGCGTTCATGGTGATGCCCTCGCTTGCCCAGCGCGGGCCGGCCTCCACGCCGAAGAGGATGTTCGCGGTCTTCGACTGGCCGTAGGCCTGCCAGCGGTCGTACTCGCGGCGCCCGTAGTGGATGTCGTCGAACACGACCTCACTCATCAGGTGGGCGGAGGAGCTGACGTTCACGACTCGGGCGCCTTCGGCTCGCAGGGAGTTGAAGAGGCCCAGGGTCAGGGTGAAGTGGCCGAAGTGGTTCGTGGCGAACTGGAGCTCCCAGCCCTCCGGGGTGCGGGTCAGCGGGGTGGCCATGACACCCGCGTTGTTGATCAGCAGGTGCAGCGGGCCGTCCCAGGTGCGGGCGAAGGCCTTCACGGAGGACTGCGAAGCCAAGTCCACGTGGGCCACCGAGAGGTGCTTGTTGCCGGTGGACCTGGACAGGGAGGCCGCCACGCGCTGGGCCGCGTCGATGTCGCGGGCCGCGATCGTCACCTCGGCGCCGGCCGTGGCCAGGGCCCGGACGGTCTCCACGCCGATGCCCGAGGCGCCGCCGGTGACGATGGCCCGGCGGCCGGTCAGATCGGCGGTCGCCGCCACCTCCAGGGCCGTCGTGTCGAAGCCGAATCCTGTGGTGATCATGCCTGCACCTTCAGCGTTTCCTCGGAGACCTTCCACAGCTGGGCGGCGGCCTCGGGGTCGGCCGCGTAGGCGGCCAGGCCGGTGGTCGTGCCCTCGGCGTGCGGAAGCGCCTCGTTGCAGTCTTCGAAGTAGAGGCCCGAACGGCCCTCCACCAAGGGGGACACGGCGAGCACCAGCGTGGTGGCCGCGCCCTGCTCCGGCGTCTTGAGCCGGAGCGGGTTGCCCCCACCACCGCGCAGCCTGATGCGCTCCTGCAGCTCCTCCTGCGAGATGTGGCGCTGCAGCGCCGTCAGGATGCCGCCGGGCATCAGCGCGTTCATCGTGATGCCGTCGCCGGACCAGCGGCGGCCCGCCTCCACGCCGAACAGCACGTTCGCGGTCTTGGACTGGCCGTAGGCCTGCCAGCGGTCGTACTCGCGGCGCTCGAAGTGGATGTCCTCGAACACCACCGGGCTGCTCAGGTGGCCTGCCGAGCTGACGTTGACCACGCGGGCGCCCTCGGCGCGCAGCGCGTCGAACAGGCCTAGGGTCAGCGTGAAGTGGCCGAAGTGGTTCGTGGCGAACTGGAGCTCCCAGCCCTCCGGCGTGCGCGTCAGCGGGGTGGCCATCACCCCCGCGTTGTTGATCAGCAGGTGCAGCGGGCCGTCCCAGGTGCGGGCGAAGGCCCTGACCGACTCCTGCGAGGTCAGCTCCAGCGGAGCGACCAGGACGCCGCTGTTGCCCGTGGTGGCGGACACGTCGGCGGCGACCCTGCGGCCCGCCTCGACGTCGCGTGCCGCGATGGTGACCTCGGCTCCCGCGGCGGCGAGCGCCCGCACGGTCTCGACGCCGATGCCCGACGCCCCACCGGTGACCACGGCGCGACGGCCCGAGAGGTCGACGCCCTCGACGACCTCGAGAGCCGTGCTCTCGAAACCGAACGGGGTGGTGATGCGCTCACTCATCTACTTCCCCAACCTGTGTCGTACACTGAAACGGAGGTGCCTCCGGTTCGAGTTCCACAGTAAACGGAGGGCCCTCCGTTTAGCAAGTGGCACACCCGTAGGAGTGATGAAGTGCGTGCAGACGCGGTCCGCAACCGAGGGCTGCTGATCGAGGTGGCGCTCGACGCGTTCACCCACGAGAAGGACGCGACGCTCGGCGCCATCGCCAAGAAGGCGGGCGTCGGGATCGGCACGCTCTACCGCCACTTCCCCACCCGCGAGGCGCTGATCGAGGCCGTCTACCGCACCGAGTTGGAGAAGCTCTGCGACGCCGCGCCCGAACTGCTCGAGACCCACGAGCCCGCGGCGGCGCTGCGGGAGTGGATGGACCGCTTCATCGCCTACGCCGCGACGAAACGCGACCTCAAGGACGCGCTGCAGGCGGTGATCGCGCTGGGTCTGAACCCGTTCGAGCACAGCCGCGCGAAGATGGCCGAGGCCGTCCAGACCCTGCTGACCCCGCTGAACGCGCGCACGGAGCCCATGGACCTGATGGCGCTGCTGATCGGCGTCGCCCAGAACGGCGACCCGGATCAGGCGAAGCGGATGCTCGACCTGATCATGAACGGGGTTCTCCACGACGCTGCCGCTCGAAGCGCTCCACCAGCATCGGCGCCTCGTTGAGCAGGAACGTGTAGAAGTCCCGCATGTACTCGAGCCGGTCGTGCGCGCGGCCGGGCCCGACCGCGTCGACCCCCTTCTCCACGGCACGCAGCACGTCGTCGACGACGGAGTGCTGACGCGAATAGAGCGTCGTCCAGGCGTTGTCGCGCATCCGGAAGTGCTCACGCCGGCTGCCCGCGACGTGGATCCGCTCGATCAGGCCCATCTGAGCGACCATCTTGATCGCGCCGGACACCGAGCCCGCGCTCACACCCAGCTCCCCGGCCAGATCGCCGGCGGTCAGCGTGTCCTTCTCGGCGAACAGGAACGCCGCCAGCGCCCGCGCCCCCATCCGCTGCATCCCGGCGCCGACCAGCGTGAGCGCCAGGTGCTCGGCGGCCTCCCTGCGCTCTGTCTCGCCCGTCACAGTCACCCTGTCTTCAGAAATTTCTGAACGTTCGCTAGCCTCAATCCTAGGGGGAAGGGGCTGGTCATGGCCACTGCGTTCACCGGCACAGCACTCGTCGTCGGCGCGGGGATCGCCGGTCTCGCCACCGCGCTCAGGCTCGCCCGCAGCAGGTGGGAGGTGGTCGTGCTGGACCACGGCGCACCCCGTGACCCCGTCCCGATCACCGGCCCGGACCGCCACGCGGCCAGACGGCTCGCGGCGCTTCCCCACGACCTGCGCTACGAGACCCGCCACAGCAGGGTCGCCGCACTGCACCCCGACCAGTTCGGTGTCACGGTCGCGTTCCACGACCACGACGACGAGTGGTTCGACATCGTCGTGTGCGCCCAACCGTGCTGCGAGGCCGAGCGATTACCCGGTCTGCGCCTCGAAACCTGGTCCCGCGACCACGTCGCCCTGCTCTACCGCGCCGTCCGCGACACCGGCCTCCCGCTCAGCGCCGCCGAGCTGCTCGCCGACGCGTTCGACATCCACACCGACGACCGCGCCGCTCTTGCTTGGTGGGAGACCACTCTGAAGCCGCACGCAATTAGGCGCGCCTTTACCCGCGTTCGGTAAGCCTGTGGGTCATGACCACGTTACGGAGACGCACCTTCATCGTGGGCGGCCTCGCGGGAGCGAGCGCCGCGGCCAGCATCGGATTGGCGTCCTCCGCCCCGGCGAACGCCATCGGCTACCCGTTCACCCTCGGAGTCGCATCCGGCGAACCGGCGGCCGACGGGTTCGTGATCTGGACCCGCCTCGCCCCGAACCCGCTGAACGCCGACGGCCTCGGCGGAATGCCCAACACCAACACCGCCGTCGAGTGGCAGGTCGCCACCGACGAGCGCTTCACCGCCATCACCCGCACCGGCACGTTCACCACGACCCAGGCAAGCGCTCACTCCGTGCACGTCACCCTGACCGGCCTGGAGCCGGGACGTGAGTACTGGTACCGCTTCCGCACCGGCGGCCACATCTCCCCCGCCGGCCGCGCCCTCACCGCGCCGGCGGTCGGCACGCAACCCGAACTGACCATGCTCTTCGCCTCGTGCTCGCACTACGAGGAGGGCTACTTCACGGCCTACCGCCGGATGGCCGAGGAACACCCCGACCTGATCCTGCACCTCGGCGACTACATCTACGAAGGCGGCGCCACCACCACGAAGGTCCGGCAGTTCGCCCCCGCCACCGAGATCAGCACGCTCGCGAACTACCGCGTCCGCCACGCCCAGTACAAGACCGACCCGGACCTGCAGGCCGCGCACGCCACCGCGCCCTGGCTCGTCGTCTGGGACGACCACGAGGTCGAGAACAACTACGCCGACCTCGTCCGCAACGACAGCAGCCCGGCCGGCGACTTCACGGCACGCCGCGCGGCCGCCTACAAGGCCTACTACGAGCACATGCCGCTGCGCAGCGCCCAGGCGCCGAGCGCGGAGAACATGCTGCTGCACCGCAGGGTCCGCTGGGGCAGCCTCGCCACGTTCCACATGCTCGACACCCGCCAGTACCGCAACGACCAGGCGTGCGGCGACGGCACGAAGGTCTGCCCCGCCGCCGACGACCCGGCCCGCTCGCTCACCGGCACGTCGCAGGAGACGTGGCTGATCGACGGCCTGCGCCAGAAGCTCGGCACGTGGGACTTCCTGGGCCAGCAGGTGTTCTTCGCGCAAAGGCTCGCCGCCGCGGACGGGTCCAAGAGCATGGACTCGTGGGACGGCTACACCGCCAACCGCACGCGGATCCAGAACGCCTGGGACGCCAACGGCAACAAGGGCACGGTCGTGCTCACCGGCGACGTGCACCGCAGCTGGGGCGCGAACCTCATGCAGAACTACGGGACCCAGAACCGGATCATCGGCACCGAGCTCGTCACCACCTCCATCACGTCCGGTGGTGACGGCAACGCGGCCGACAACAGCCTCAACCCGACGCTGAACCCGCACGTGAAGTACTTCAAGAACCTGCGCGGTTACGTCAAGACCCGCACCACTTCGGCCGAGATGCGCGTCGACTACCGCGCCGTCGACAAGGTCACCGTCCGCGACTACCCGGTCAAGACCGTCGGCAGCTACGTCGTCGAGTCCACCAACCCCGGATTGCAGGCGCCGTGAAGACATTGCTGCTCGCGAGCCTGCTGCTCGCCCCGGTTCCGATGACGTGGTCCACGGTCAACAGCGAGTCGACCGGCGACCAGGACAACGCGTCCGTCTCGACCTCCCGCAACGGCTACACCGCCGTCGTCTGGGAGGACGACCGCGACACCACCGCCCCTGAGGACCCGGTCCACTCCGACGTCTGGATCCGCCTCTACAAAGAGGGAACGTCGGTCTACGAGAAGAAGCTCTCCACCGGTGGCACCGGCACCTGGCGCCACTGGCAGCCGGACGTGTCGGTGCGCGAGGACGGCAGCGCCGTCGTCGTCTGGTCGGAGGACCCCGACGGCAACGGCTACTACAACATCGCCGTCCGCTCCGTCAGCGCGTCCGGAACCGTGTCCGGCTCCGGCACGGCCAACGCGAGCGCCGACGGCCAGCAGTACTTCCCCAGCGTCGCGGCGGATCCCGACAGCGGCGGCTTCGCGGTGACGTGGGAGGACAAGCAGGGCACCGCCGCGCCCACCGTGCGGGTGAGCGTGTTCGCGTCGATCAGCTCCAAGTCCTACGAGGCGCAGGTCAACAACGCCGGCGGCACCCACGCCAAACCCCAGGTCGCGATGGGCGCGGCGGGCAACGCGATCGTGGTGTGGGAGGCGGACGCGAACGTCGCCCGCAAGATCGTCACCCCGGCCGGTGGCGTGAAGCAGGCGCAGACCACGACGGGGCCGGGCAAGCGCCCCGCCGTGGCGGCGAACTTCAACGGCGACTTCGCCGTCGCCTGGGAGCAGTCCGGTGTCCGCACGCAGTCGTTCACGGCGGCCGGGACCTCACGCGGTGCCGTGGCGCAGACCACCGGCACCGACCCGCAGATCGGCATCGACGACCAGCTCGGCGTCGCGGTGACCACGGCGGAGGCCCAGGACGTGCACACCAGCGTCTACAACCCCGACGGGAGCACCACGGGCCGTCCCGCACGGCAGCTCACGGTCTCGAACGCCACCGGCAGGCAGGACGAGCCCGCCGTGGGCGTCGACCCGTGGGGCCGCGTCACCGTCGTCTACACCGACGACAACGACGGCAACGGGCACGACCAGATCTACCTGGGTACCGGCCTGAGCACCCAGCAGTGGTGAGCTAGTGGTGCGGCTCGGAACGTTGCCGGGCGAATTCGCGGTCAGACAGGTGCATCGCGGCGTCGCCCCACCACCACCAGCAGAGGTTTTGAGCGGGGGGGGGGGGGGCGGCGGGC
>NZ_JBFBAW010000002.1:0-15483 GCF_040682435.1 Lentzea sp. NPDC051208
CGTGGATGAGAAGTCCCAGATCCAGGCGCTCAACCGCACCGCCCCGGTCCTGCCGATGCTGCCCGGCACGCCGCAGCGTGCGACGCACGACTACATCCGGCACGGCACCTCCAGCTTGTATGCCGCGCTGGACATCGCCACCGGCAAGGTCATCGGCCGGCTGCACGCACGGCACCGCGCGATCGAGTTCAAGAAATTCTTGATCGCCATCGACAAGGAGGTGCCCGCGGATCTGGCGGTGCATCTGGTGATGGACAACGTCTCCACGCTATCTGGACCAAGACCGCCGACCAGATCCTCGACTCCATCGCACGCTACTGCACACGAATTAACAACTCAGGACACTAGACGGGCCAGGTCAGGGCCTAGACGGGCCAGGTCAGGGCCACTCCTCCGGCGAGGTGTGGCCCTGCCACCGGTTCCAGCACCGCCGCGCGCACGAGGTTCAGCACCTCGTACCGGGATCCGGTGTGACGGACGAGCCCGCGCACGCACAGGTCCCTGACGTACGGGCTGTGCACGGGATCCTCCCCCTCGGCCATCCGCACCAGCAGCTCGCGCCCGTCGACGTCCAAAGTGGACAGCGAGCGGCGCAGCGAGTCGCGCAGGTGTGCCGACGTGGGGTCTAGCGGGTTGGACCGCAGCCGTTCGAGCAGGTGCTGCGGCGAGTAGACCATGAACCACCCGGCCGCGAACTCCAGCGCCGACGGCAGCCCGTCCAGTTCGTGGACGAGGCCCATGAGCGCGGCCTGGTTCGCCGGCTCCGGCCTGAACGCGGGCCGCACCCGGTGCACGTGCGTGAGCAGCAACCGCACCGCGGCGTCGTCGGCCAGCGCGCCCAGCGGGAACACCAGCTCGCCGGGCAGCTCGGTCGGCGCCAGTGCCGTGACGACGATCCGCAGCCGCGGATGCGCCTCCAGCAGGCACGGGTCGGGGCGGCGGTCGGTGACGAGGACGGTGTCCTGCTCGTCGTTGATCGACGGGACCGGCTGGGACGGGTGCCACAGCACGGACCAGCCGTGCCGGAAGTGCAGTTCGCCGGCGACCTCCAGGGCCAGCCGGGTCTTGCCGACGCCGCTGACGCCGGTGACGGTGACCAGCCGTTGCCCCGTGTGACCGGCGCCCGGCCGTCCCTCCGTCAGCGCCGCCGCGAGCGCCGCCGCCTCCGCCTCCCGCCCCACGATCAGCCCGCCGGGCCCGGCCGGTGCGGGCGGCGCCACCGTGGACCGGCCGGCGGCACGCCCTCCTGCCTGCTGCAGGTCCGCGCGGCTCTCCTCGTCGAGCCGCAGCCCGTCCGCGAGCAGGCGCACCGTCTCCGCCCGCGGTGAGCGGGTGCGGCCGCACTCCAGGTCGCGGATGGCCCGCACGCTCACCATCGCGAAGTCAGCCAGCTGTTGCTGGGTGAGGCCCGCGCCGATGCGGTGCGTGCGCAGCAGTTCTCCGAACTCCCTCATGCCCGTCCCCTCCTCGGACTTCGAGTCTCGGACCGATCGGGCGGCGAAACATGGGTGGCGAACCCCCATATTCACGTCCGCGCGCAAATCTGGGGGATTGGTCCCCATGTGCCGCTCGCCCGCGCGTGCGAGGTTGGCCCGGTGACCTCCGCGGCCGAGACCAGCACCGGTGAGAGCTGGACAGCGGCTTTCGCCCACGCCCTGCGCCCGCTGATCGACGCGTCCCGCACGGAGGTCGCGCCTCCGTTCGACGCGGCCTTCGCCGAGCAGCTGGGGCGCCGGCTCGTGGCGATCGCGGCACGCACGCTCGTGCTGGAGCTGCACGAGGCGCGCGACACGCTGACCAGCCCCACGAGCGCCGAGAGGTTCACCGAGTTCACGCGCACGCTGAACCTCTCGTCCGTCTTCAACCGCTACCCGGTGCTGGCCAGGTTGCTCGCGCAGGCCTGTGAGCAGGCGGTGTCGACGCACCACGAGCTGTCGTCGCGGTTCACCCGCGACCGGGCGAAGATCGTCCGGACGATCTTCGCGAACGAGGACCCCGGCGCGCTGATCTCCATCGAGATGGGGCAGGGGGACGCGCACCAGCAGGGCCGGACCGTCGCCGTCCTGACCTTCGAGTCCGGCCGGCGGCTCGTCTACCGGCCGCGACCGCTCGGGTTGCACGCGCGGTTCACCGAGCAGCTCGCCTGGCTTTCCACGCGAACGGGAATCGAGTTCCGGGCACCCGAGCTCCTCTCCCGCGACGGCTACGGGTGGATCGAGCACATCGCTCACGAGCCGTGCGCGGACGTGGCCGGGGTCGCCGACTTCTACCAGCGGCTGGGCGCGCTGCTCGCGCTGCTCTACGCGGTCGACGGCACCGACATGCACTACGAAAACCTCATCGCGTGCGGCGACCAGCCGGTCCTCGTGGACATCGAGACGCTGTTTCACCCCACGCTGACACCACCCGACGCGGACCCCGCCATGCTCGCGCTGGTGCGTTCGGTGCACCGCACGGCGCTGCTCCCCCACGTGCTGATGGGCGACAACGGGGTCGCGGACGTGTCCGGGGTCGGCGGCGACCACGGCGTGCTGTCGCCGTTGAACGCGGTCGACTGGGCCGACGCGGGCACCGACCGGATGCGGCTGGTCAGGCGTCCGAAAACGTCGCCGGGGGCGTCGAACAGGCCGCTGCTCGGCGGCATCCCCGCCGAGCCCGCCGACTACCAGGACTCGCTGCTGGCGGGGTTCCGCGCGGGCTACGACGCGATAGTGGCGCACAGGAACGAGCTGCTGCAGCTCGTCCGGAAGTGCGTCAACGAGGAAGTGCGGTTCGTGGCGCGCGCGACGCGGCAGTACGCGCGGTTGCTGGACGAGTCGACGCATCCGTCCGTGCTGGCCGACGCGCTGGACCGCGACCTGGCGTTCGGTGTGCTCGTGGCCGACGACCCGCTGCTCGACCGGCTGGTGCCGTTCGAGGTGTCCGACCTGTGGCGCGGTGACGTGCCGCTGTTCACGTGCCGGCCGGGGTCGACCGACCTGTGGACCGCGTCCGGGCTCCGGCTGCCGGGGATGCTGCCGGAGCCCGGACTGCACGCGGTGACGCGCAAGGTCATGGCGATGAGCGAGGTCGACCGGCACGACCAGCAGTGGGTGATCGCGGCGCTGCTGGCGTCGCGGCCGCGGCCGGTGTCGCACCACAGCGGCGTCGCGGTGCCCGGTCACGTCGCGCCGGTCGACCCGGATCCGGCCCGGCTGCTGGTCGCCGCGTGCGGGATCGCCGACCAGATCCTCGCGCACGCCGTCACCGGCGAGGACCGGGTCAACTGGCTCGGGCTCGAACTCATCGACGACCGGCACTGGTCGGTGCAGCCGCTCGGCGCCGGTCTCTCCAACGGCTACACGGGTGTGGCGCTGTTCCTCGCCGAACTGGGCGCGCTGACCGGTGCCGCGCGGTACGTCGACTTCGCGCGCGACGCGTTGCGGCCGTTGCCGGCGCTGCTGGAGATGTTCGCGTCGGAACCGGAGCTGGTCACGGCGGTCGGGGGCGGAATCCACGGCCTCGGCGGCATTTGTCACGGGCTGGCCCGCCTCACGCGACTGCTCGACCTCGACCCCGCGCTGCTCACCCAGGCCGTGCGGCTGATGCCCGAGGAAGATTCGTCGTTCACGGTCGTGGACGGCGTGGCCGGCTCTTTGGCCGCGATGCTGTCCGTGGGCACGCCTGAAGCGCTCGCGCTCGCCGACCGCTACGCCGCTGCCCTGCGTGGCGCCATCTGCCCCGCGGATGGTTTCGCCCGCGGCCATGCCGGAATCGGATGGGCGCTGAGGCGTTACGCGGCAACGGTTCAGGACGAAGTATCTGATGTGGCCGCACGGACGTTCCTGGAGAGTGACACCATCGACCCGACCGACACCGGCTGGTGCACGGGTCTGGCCGGTGTCGCGCTCGCCCGTGACGACGAGCGGCTGGCCGGTCTGCTGGCCTCCAGGGAACCGTTGCGGGACATGAGTCTCTGCCACGGCGAACTGGGCGTCGTCGAGGCACTGGCCGTCCACCACCCCAGCGCCGCGACCCGCCGCGTGGCGTTGTTGCTGGGCGCACTGGAGGAACACGGCGCGCGGTGCGCCACGCCGGGCGGTGTTCCCTCCCCCGGGCTGCTCACGGGCCTGGCCGGCATCGGCCACGGCCTGCTGCGGCACGGGTTCGCTATCCCGTCAGTCCTGCTACTGCAAGCATCACCTGACACAGAGGAGTCCACCCGATGAACGAGTCCCTGCACCGCACGGCCGACCAGCCCGAACCGGCCGAGCACGCGATCGGGGAGATGGAGCTCGCGCCGAAGACCGCCGTGGGTGCACGCGCCCGTGCGTTGATGGGCCTGACCATGGCGACGAGCGCGTTCGTGGCGCTCACGCCCGCCCTCTCGGACACCACGGTCAGCGTCGTGTAGGGACGCATTCGCCGGGAATACGCCTGGCAGGCGATAGGGCGAACCGCACAGGACCGTTAGGGTCCAGGCATGCAGACCCGAGCGCCCCAAGTGGTCGGCCGTGATCGCGAGATCACGGCCGTCACGGGGGCACTGGAGCGCACCCGCCAGTCCCGCGGTGGCGCCGTCTTCCTCACCGGCGAGGCGGGAATCGGCAAGTCGAGGCTCGCCCGGTACGCGGCGGGCCAGGCGTACGACGAGGGCATGCGGGTGCTCAGGGGCCGCGGCACGACGATCGGGCCGATGGTGCCGTTCCGGCCCATCGCGGAGGCCCTGCTGGGCCTGTTCCGAGGGGAACCGCCGGACGACTCCGCGCTCGGTCCGTACAAACCGGTGCTGGGCACGCTGATCCCGGAGTGGCACGACCACCGGTCCACGACGGAGTCGGTCGTCGTGCTGGCCGAGGCGGTGCTGCGGCTGCTCGTGTCCGTCGCGCGCAAGACGCCGTGCCTGCTCGTGCTCGAAGACCTGCACGAGGCGGACGCGGAGACGCTCGCGGTCGTGGAGTACCTGGCGGACAACCTGGAGGACCAGCCGGTTCTGCTGCTGGCCACGATCCGCACCGAACCCGGCCACGCGCTGGAGCTCGTGCACCGGATGGTGCAACGCGGCTCCGGCAGGCTGGTGGAGCTGCACCGGCTCTCGCAGGCCGAGGTCGGCCAGATGACGGCCGCCTGCCTGGACAGCGCGCGGATCCCGGCGGAACTCGTCGATCGCTTGTGGACGGACAGCGCCGGGAACCCGTTCGTCATCGAGGAACTGTTGCACGGCATGGTGAGCGGCGGCCTGCTGGTGGCGGGGGCCGACGGCTGGCAGGTGCTGGGCGAGCTCAAACTGCCCGTGCCGGCCGCGTTCGTGCGCAGTGTCGCGCACCGCACGGACAGGCTGGGGCCGCAGGGGCGTGAGGTGCTGTCCATCGCGGCGGTGCTGGGCCACCGGTTCCCGCTTTCGCTGGTGCAGAAGGTCACCGGCATCGACGACCGCGAGCTGCTCAGCCACCTGCACGCGGGAGTGGCCGCGCAACTGGTGACCCCGGACGAGCCCGCACCCGACTGGTACGCGTTCCGGCACCCGCTCACCGCGGACGCGTTGCTGGCCCAGCTGACCCCTGCCGACCGCGCCGCCCTGTCGTCGCGCACGGCCGACGCGGTCGAGGACCTGCATCCCGGCCTGCCCGGCGACTGGTGCCCGCTCGTCGCGAAGCTGCGGTTCGACGCCGGATCCCGGACGCAGGCGGGACTTCTGTTCGCCGAGGCGGGCAGGCGGGCGTTGGCGGGCGGGGCGGCGGAATCGGCCGTGACGCTGCTCGACCGCGCGCAAAGCCTGCTCACCGACGACGTCGTGGTCCGCGCCGAGGTCCTCGACATGCTGCTGCCGGCACTGGCCGAGACGGGCGAGTTCGAACGCGCCTTCGCCCTGGAGGTGAACGACCTCCACGGGCTGGACGCCTCGCTGCGCGCGAAGCTCCACACGCGACTGTCGCGCGTCGCCTACCTCGCCGGCTGGTTCACCGAAGGCGTGGAACAGGTGCGCATCGCGCGGACGTTGCTCGGCCCCGACGCACCGGACGAACTGGCCGCGCAGCTGGACGTCAACTCCGCGTACCTCACGCTGAACATCCCGAGCCCCGACCGGATCTCGTCCGCCGCGGGCCTCGCCCGGCAGGCGGCACTGGCGGCGGACCGGGCTCAACTACCGACGGTGGCGTGCGAGGCGTGGCAGCTGCTCGGCATCATCGCGCGCGAGCACGACATCGACGAGGCGAACGCCTGCTTCGGCAAGGCCCTCGCTCTCGCGGGCACGCACCACATGCCGATCCAGCACGTCTACGCGCTGGTCCGCTTGGCGGGCAACGAATGGCTGCAGCACGGCAGCACCGCGTCCCTCGGCCGGACGCACGCCGAGGCGTGCCGGGCGGGCGCGATCACGGTGGCGCACAACGTGGACGCGATCCTGGCGCTGCAGTCGGTGCTGACCGGCGACCACGCCGCGGCCGCCGGGGAGATCGAGCGGTGCCTGCGCACCACCACACGGCTGCGGTTCCACGCGCTCACCCGCTACCTGCTGATGACGAAGGCGGTGCTGGCCGGGCACAGGGGCAACCGCGCCGAGACCGAGGACGCCATCAGCGAGTTCGAGGCGGTCGCGAAGAACGGGGCGCAGGAGTACCCGTTGTGCTTCGGGCTCGCCCGCGCGTTCTGCGCGCTGCTGGAGGAGAACCACGCGCTGGCGATGACGGAGCTCGACCACGCGCTCGCGCTGGAATCGCAGAACCCCACGACGTTCCACCTGTCCGGCACGCACGGCATGCGGGTGCTGCTCGGCGTGCTCGACGGCCGGTTCGGCTGGCCGGACTACCACGCGCTGACGGCGGCGTCCGCGTCGGGAATGCGGTGGAACCGGCAGTTCACCGAACTGGCGCACGCCGTCCTCCTCGGCCGCGACGGCCGTTGCACCGAGGCCCTGGAAGCCTTCCAGCGCGCCCAGGAGGCCGCGGAACCGTATCCGCTGGCCCGTCACCTCGGCCGGCGGCTCGTCGCCCAGGAGGCGGCGGGGTGGGGCGATCCGGTGTCCTGGCTGCGTTCCGCCGAGGAGTACTTCCACCAGGCCACGATCCCGGCGGTGGCGTCGGCGTGCCGGGGCCTGTTGCGGCAGGCGGGAGCACCGGTGCAGCAACGGCGCAGCGGCACGGACCAGGTGCCGCGGCAGCTGCGCGGGCACGGCGTGACCGTCCGCGAGTTCGAGGTCTTCGTGCTGCTGGCTGACCGAATGGGCAACAAGGCGATCGGCACGCGGCTGCACATCTCGCCGCGCACGGTGGAAAAGCACGTCGCCTCGCTCATCGCGAAGACCGGCCAGCCCGACCGCGAAGCGCTTTCCGCGTACGCCGCGGCGCTCGGCCGTTGACGCCCTTCGCCCGTTCAGCCGAGCGTTCTACGCGTTCGACACCTCCGCGCTGACGGCGTTCGGGCCGCCATCAGGCCGAACGTAAGCGCTTTCCGCCCACGCCACCGGCGCTCGGACGTCGACGTTTCGATCTGAGCCGAAACGTCGATGGGCATCGGCCGAAAGACTGATGCAACCTCCGGCACGGATCAGGTGTCCTTATCGGTAGGTTGGTCGAAACGACATGGGGGACGTTCGTGCGCAAAATTGTTCTCGCGCCGCTGTGCGCGCTGGTCACGGTCGCCGTGACGGCGTGCAGTCCGTCAGGTCCGGAACAGACCAATCCGGAGCTGGCGCCGCGGGGCACGCCGATGACCAAGGTCAAGCCCACCAGGCAGGACCTGACCACCAAGCTCAGCATCTCCGGCAAGGTCGAGATGAACCCGACGTTCGGGCTCGTCGCGCCGGTCGCGGGGCAGGTGCGGTACTTCGACGTCCCGGCGCCCAACGGCACGCCGACGAAGCCCATCCGGGTCGCGACGGTGTGGAAGGACCAGCAGCCCAACTACGTGGAGGTCCCGGCGGGTTCCACGTTCAGCGGCCGGCTCGTCGACGACAAGGCGACGGTGACGGCGGGCATGCCGATCGCGTCGGCCAAGCACGTCGGCTACGCGATCGTCGGCGACATCGACGGCCAGCAGGCGTACAAGATCAACGGCGCGCTCACGGACGTCGTGGTGCAGATCAAGAACGGGCCCGGCCCGTTCCCGTGCGCCGTGCTCGGCACGATCGCCGCGCTGCCGCAGGGCACCGTCCCGGAGAAGCCGCCGGTCACGCCGGACACCAAGGACGAGAAGAAGGACCAGCCGCAGCCGCAACAGCCCCAGCAGCCGAGTCCCTCCACCGGCCTGCGCATCGTGTGCACCGCGCCCGCGGACGTGCAGATGATCAACGGCGCCACCGCGTCGATCGAGGTCACCACGGGCAAGTCGGCGCAGGCGCTGGTCGTTCCGGTCGAGGCCGTGGCGGGTCAGCAGGGCAAGGGCAAGGTCGACGTCATCCAGCCCGACGGCTCGCGCCGCACGATCGACGTGGCGCTGGGCCTGACCGACGGCAAGGTCATCGAGGTCAAGTCCGGTCTCACCGGCGACGAGGAACTCGGCGTACCGGGCCCGAACCTGCCAGAGGGCCAGCAGCAGGGCGGCGACCAGTCCAAGCCGACGGGACCGTGATGACGCAGTCCTTCGACCAACCCACGGTGCAGGTCCAGGCGCCGCTGCTCCAGCTCAACGGCATCACGAAAGTCCTGAAGGGGCAAGGGGAACCGCGCACCATCCTGTCCGGCGTCGACTTCACCGTCCACTCTGGACAGAGCGTGGCGATCCTCGGCCGCTCCGGTTCCGGCAAGTCGACGCTGCTGTCGCTGATCGGCCTGTTCGACCGTGCCGACGAGGGCCAGTACCTCCTGCACGGCAACGACATCACGAAGCTCCCCGAACGCAGGGCGGCGGCGTTGCGCAGCGCCGAGTTCGGGTTCGTGTTCCAGCGCTTCTTCCTGCTCAAGCACCTCACCGCGGCGCAGAACGTGGCGATGGCACTGGTGAACGGCCAGGGCTGGTCGGCGCGGCGCAAGCGCAAGCAGCTGGTGATGGAGGCGCTGGAGCAGGTCGGCATCGCGCACCTCGCGAAGTCCAAGCCCACCAGGCTTTCCGGCGGCGAGCAGCAGCGCGTGGCGATCGCCCGCGCACTCGTGCGGCAGCCGCGCATCATCCTCGCCGACGAACCCACGGGCGCTCTCGACACCGAGACCGGCAACCTCGTCGTCGAGGTGCTGCTCAACACGACCAGGCAGGGCTGCGGCCTCGTGCTGGTCACGCACGACCACGACCACGCCGCCAAGATGGGCCGCGTGATGGAGCTGCGCGACGGGCGGTTCAACTGATGCTTTCCGGCAAGTTCCGGTCCGCGCTGGTCATCGGCGGACAGGGCATCCGCGCCCGAAAACTGCGCACGTTCCTCTCGATGGTCTCGCTGTTCCTCGGCGTCCTCGCCATCGTGGCCGTGCAGGCGGGGTCCGAGATCGCCGAACGCGCGATGCTCACCGACGTCGAGCTCCAGTCCGGCAAGGACGGCACGATCATGGGCTACGTCCCCGGCGAGAAGGGCGCGCCGGGCATCGTCGAGTCGACGCTGAAGGGCCGCACCGACGCGGTCGCGATGATCAGCTCTCGTGCCATCATCGGCGAGCCGGGCGTGCGGCCGATCAACGAGGGCGGCGTGCCGTTCGAGTACGCGGGCAGGGGCGGCGACTACTCCGGCCCGATGGTCTACTGCGACGCCAACGGCACCTGCACCGAGCAGAAGCAGCAGGAGAAGAAGCCGGACGGCCAGGCGATCGAGGTCAGCATGGTCGCGCTGACCGGCGACATCCGCCCGTTCAAGCCGTTCCGCCCCGTCTCCGGCACCTGGCTGGACTTCGGCACCGCGCCGTCGCTGGCGCCGCGGATCGTGCTGAACGAGGAGGCCGCCAAGGGCCTCAAGCAGTACCGCGTCCCCGGCGAGATGATGATCGACGGCGCCACCCACCACGTGTCACCGCAGATCATCGGCGTCGTGCAGGACGGCTCCTCGCAACCGCGCGTCTACATGCGACTCGACGAGCTGCGCACGTGGATGCCGGCGGCCGCCTCGACCACCGAGGTGGACAAGTTCCGCGGCGGCGGCACCCAGCTGGAGCTCTACCTGCAGCCGGGCACGGAAGACCTGCAGCAGCTGATCAAGGCCAAGCTCACCGGCGCGGGCCTGGAGCAGAACCAGATGCACTTCCAGACGGTGAACTCCAAGGAGCGCATGGAGTCCCAGCTGAAGATCATGCGCCTGATCTTCCTCGGCATGGCGTTCCTGGTGCTGCTCATCGGCGTCGCGGGCATCCTGAACGTCGGCCTCGCCACCGTCGGCGAGCGCGTCGAGGAGTTCGCTCTGCGCCGCGCGGTCGGCATGTCCCGCATGCTGCTCGCGGGCATCGTGCTCGCGGAGACGTTGCTGACGGGCCTGCTGACCGCCGCGCTGGCCATCGGCGCGGGCGCTGGTGGGTTGCAGGTGGCGCTGATGATGTTCGGCAGCAGGTTCCCGTCGTTGCAGGGCACCGCTTTCCCCTGGGAGGCGGGTGTCGCGGGCGTGATCGCGGGTCTCGTCGCCGGTGTGCTCGGCGGGCTCATCCCGGCCATCCGGGCGGCGCGGATCCCGATCGCCACAGTCATGCGGGCCTAAGTGCTGTGGCCGCCGGCCTTTGCCCCGTGTTTCGACGGTCAGACGGGTGCATCGCGGCGCCGGCTCCACGCCCTCATGTCGGGCACATGGGGGCGTGGGGCCGGTGTCGCGAGGTGCCCTGCTGAGCGCCGGAACACGCGGTGAAGGTCGGCGGCCACAGCACTTCCCAGGTCCGTTGCCGGCGAAGCCCCGGACCGCTTGACGCGGGCCGGGGCTTCGTACTTTCCGAACTAGTTGAGCTCGTCCGGGTGCGGGCCGATGCGACCGTCGCGGTCCAAAGTGGACAGCAGCTCGATCTCGGCCTGCGGCAGCTCGAAGTCGAACACGTCGATGTTCTCCTGGATCCGGGACGGCGTCACGGACTTCGGGATGACGACGTTGCCGATCTGCAGGTGCCAGCGCAGCACGATCTGAGCGGCCGACTTGCCGTGCGCGAGCGCGATCTTCTGCACGACGGGGTCGCTGAGCAGCTCGCCGCCCTGGCCGAGCGGGGACCAGGCCTCGGTCGCGATGCCGTGCTCGGCGTGGAACGCGCGCAGTTCGCTCTGCTGGAAGTACGGGTGCAGCTCGATCTGGTTGACCGCGGGCGTGACACCGGTCTCGCCGATCAGCCGGCGCAGGTGCTCGGGCTGGAAGTTGGAGACGCCGATCGCGCGGACGCGGCCCTCCTTCTGCAGCTCGACGAACGCCTTCCAGGTGTCGACGTAGTCGTCGCGCGCCGGGGTCGGCCAGTGGATCAGGTAGAGGTCGAGGACGTCGAGGCCGAGCTTGCGCAGCGACTCGTCGAACGCGCGCTTCGTCGCGTCGTAGCCGTGGTCGTCGTTCCAGAGCTTGGTGGTGACGAAGACGTCGTCGCGGTCCAGGCCCGACTGGGCGATGGCCGCACCGGTGCCGGCCTCGTTGCCGTAGGCGGCCGCGGTGTCGATGCTGCGGTAACCGGCCTTCAGCGCCTCCGCGACGGCCGGGGTGGCCTCCGCGTCGGGCACCTGCCAGACGCCGAAACCGAGCTGGGGCATGGTGACGCCGTTGTTGAGCTTCACGGTGTTCAATGCGGATCCTTACGGTAGTGCTTACGGAATGAGCGTCGGGGCGGTGCCGCCGTCGACGCGCAGGGCGGCTCCGGTCGTCGCGGACGACAGGTCCGACGCGACGTAGGTGATGAGGTTCGCGACCTCGTGCGGGCGGATCAGGCGGCCCAGCAGCAACGTGGGGCGTTCGGTGCGGACGAACTCGGCCTCGCCGCCCTCGCCGACGCGGTCGCGGATGAACTCCTCCACGCCGGGCGTCAGCGTCGGGCCGGGCAGCACCGAGTTCACGGTGACGCCGGTGCCCTTGACCTCCTGGGCCATGCCGCGCGAGATCGCGATCTGCGCGGTCTTCGTCATGCCGTAGTGGACCATCTCGGTCGGCGTGAAGACGCCGGACTCGCTGCTCACGAAGATCACCCGGCCCCAGCCGCGCTCGACCATGCGCGGCGTGTAGTGCCGGGCCAGCCGGACGCCGGACATGATGTTGGTGTCGAAGTAGCGCTGCCACTCGGCGTCGTCGATCTCGAAGACCGGCTTCGCGCCATAGATCCCCAGGTTGTTGACCAGCACGTCCACGTCCGGCACCTGGCCGACCAGGTCGGCCGCGCCCTGGGCGGTCGCGAGGTCCGCCGCGACGCCGCGCACGTCACCGTTGGCGCTGAGCTTGCCGACGGCCTCGGCCACCCGCTCCTCGGTGCGGCCGGTGATGACGACGGTGGCACCCGCCTTGAGCAGGCCCTCCGCGGTGGCGAAGCCGATGCCCGCGGTGGAGCCCGTCACAACGGCCGTGCGTCCCGACAGATCCATGTCTCTCCCCGGTAGACTTGCTGAAGACGATTACAAGCGTACGCAATAGTTGCACACGCTGTCTATTCGAGGAGGGTTGAGCTATGTCACTGGACGACGACGCCGTCCAGGCGCGCGCGCAGGGCTGGCGCACGCTCGCGGCGTTGCACGCGCGCATCGAGGACCGTCTAGAGAGAGCGCTGCAGAAGGCACACGCTCTCTCGGTCAGCGAGTACACCGTTCTGGACGTCCTCAACCGCCAGGACGGGTTCCACCTCCGGATGAACCAGCTCTCCAACGCCGTGGTGCTCAGCCAGTCGGCCACGACGCGCCTGGTCACGCGCCTGGAGGACCGCGGCCTGCTCGCGCGCTACCTCTGCCCGACCGACCGGCGCGGCATCTACACCGAGGTCACCGAGAAGGGCCACGAGCTGCTCGCGCTCGCCCGTCCCACGCACGACCAGGTGCTCACCGACTCCCTCGAGGAAGCTTCCGGCGCTCCTGAGCTGAAGCCACTCGTTGAGGCGCTCGCCAAGCTGTAGCCGCTGGAGCAAGATCGCGCGCATGGATCTCCACGCACTGATCCGCGCCGAGGCGCCGGTGGCCGAGCAGCAGCGCGCCCTCACCGAACCGGTGGTGGCCGCGCTCGTCGATCACGGCGTGCACCGCCTGATCGCCCCGAAGCGCTACGGCGGCGCCGAACTCGGTCTGCCCGAGTGGAGCCGCGAGATCCAGGAGCTGTCGCGCTCGGACGCCTCGACCGGCTGGACCGCGATGACCACCACCATCTCGTCGTCGCTGGCCTGGTACCTGCCGGTGGACGCCGCCGACGAGGTGTTCAGCGATCCGCGCGCGTTGATCGCGGGCACCGCGGCGCCGTTGGGCAAAGCCGTGGAGACCGACGGCGGCTACCGCGTGACCGGCCGTTGGGGCTGGGGCAGCGCCGTCACCCATGCGTCGTGGGTCATTGGTGGCACCTTCACGCCTGTCGGTCCGCGTCTCGCCGTGTATCCGCGCTCAGACGTGACGGTCCACGACACGTGGCACTCCGCCGGCCTGCGTGCGAGCAGTTCGCACGAGTTCTCTCTCACGGACGCCTTCCTGCCGTTCAGGCGCGCGGTGTGGCCGATCGGCATCACGCCCGGCATCGAGGGCCCGATCACCGTGTTCCCGTACTTCAGCTTCCTCGCCGCGGGCGTCGCGTCCGTGTGCCTGGGCGTGGCCCGCCGCGCGATCGACGAGATCGAGGCGCTGGCCACCGAGAAGACCCCGCAGTACGCGACGACCCGCCTCGCCGAGCAGACCGGCGTGCAGATCGAGCTCGCGCTGATCGAGGCCCGGCTGTCGTCCGCGACGGCGTTCCTGCACGACACGCTGAGCGTGGCCTGGGACCACGCGGTGAACGGTGAGGCCGCCCCGGACCCGGTGAAGGCACGGCTGCGGCTGGCCTGCTCGTTCGCCGCGGGCGAGGCCACCGACGTGACGCAGAAGGCGTTCGCGGCGGGCGGCGGCAGCTCGGTGTTCGAGTCGTCCGCCCTGCAACGCTGCCTGCGCGACGCGCACGTGGCCGCCCAGCACACGGTGGTGTCGCGCCGGATGCTGGAGACGTACTCGATGCTCAAGCTGGGACTCGGCCCGGACATGACGAGGTTCTGACCCTCGCGTCCGTGAGGAGGGACGGGCCGGAGCTGACGGCGTTCGACCGCTGGAGTTAGGGTGCGGGCATGCCCGACACGCAGTACGAAGACCTGCTCCGCCACGTGTTGAAGGAAGGCGTGCGCAAGGAGGACCGCACCGGCACCGGTACGCGGTCCATCTTCGGCCACCAGCTGCGCTACCCGCTCGCCGCGGGCTTTCCGCTGATCACGACCAAGCGCGTGCACTTCAAGTCGATCGCGTACGAGCTGCTGTGGTTCCTGCGCGGCGACAGCAACGTGAAGTGGCTGCAGGAGCACGGCGTGTCCATCTGGGACGAGTGGGCGTCGCCCGAAGGCGAGCTCGGCCCGGTCTACGGCGTGCAGTGGCGCTCGTGGCCCACCCCGGACGGCGGGCACGTCGACCAGATCGCCGAGGTGCTGAAGACGTTGCGGACGAACCCGGACTCGCGCCGGATCATCGTCTCCGCCTGGAACGTCGGCGAGATCGCGAACATGGCGCTACCGCCGTGCCACGCGTTCTTCCAGTTCTACGTGGCGGACGGCAAGCTCTCCTGCCAGCTCTACCAGCGCAGCGCGGACCTGTTCCTCGGCGTGCCGTTCAACATCGCCTCCTACGCGCTGCTGACCCACATGATCGCCGCGCAGACGGGCCTCGGCGTCGGCGACTTCATCTGGACCGGCGGCGACTGCCACATCTACGACAACCACGTCGAGCAGGTCGAACTGCAGCTCAGCCGTGAGGCGCGCGAGTTCCCCGCGCTGAGGATGGCTCCCGCGGCCTCGCTGTTCGACTACGCCTACGAGGACTTCACGATCGAGGGCTACGACCCGCATCCCGGCATCAAGGCTCCGGTGGCGGTGTGATCGGCCTGATCTGGGCGCAGGCCGCGAACGGCGTGATCGGCCGCGACAACGCCATCCCGTGGCGCATTCCCGAGGACATGAAGCACTTCCGGGAGATCACCGCGGGCTCGGCCGTCCTGATGGGACGCCGCACCTGGGAGTCGTTGCCGCCGCGCTTCCGCCCGCTGCCGGGCCGCCGCAACCTGGTGCTGTCGCGCACTGCCCAGGAGGGTGCGGAGACGTTCTCCTCGCTGGAGAAGGCGCTCGCGGACGTCACCGGCGACCTGTGGGTGATGGGCGGGTCTGCGGTGTACGCGGCGACGCTGCCGTTCGCCGACCGGGTCGAGGTGACGGAGATCCGCGAATCGTTCGATGGAGACACGTTCGCCCCCGCCGTGGACCGCTCGCCGGTCAGCGTCGGCGAGTGGCTGGAGTCGAGCAGCGGCCTGCACTACCGGTTCGTCAGCTACTAGGGCGTGTGCCGGGTGGCCCGGCGGGGAATTAGGGAACCGTCACAAGGGACACCCCCAAGCCCCCGGCGCCCAAAAGCCAATCCTGGGCCGAGACGCGCTGGGATCGG
>NZ_JBFBAW010000002.1:15493-257508 GCF_040682435.1 Lentzea sp. NPDC051208
CCCCTGGCCGACCTTACCCCCTTCGCAGAGCTCACGGGGCTCGCCGCGGGCTGCCCGACGAAGTACGCCCCCCCCGACCGCCCGCACCACCCCCTAGCGCCGGCCGCCGAACTCCCATTCGTGCACCTCGACGGCGTCGTAGCGGTCCGCGGTCAGCACCGACGCCGGGTCGGCCGACCTGACCAGCGCCGCCGTCCCCAGCCACGCGGTGCCGTCGTCGGACAGCAGCGACCCGTACGCGATCAGCTCCTCGGGACGCGCCGGCACGAGGTCGGCGGCCTCCCCCGACCCGAACCCGAGCACCAGGTGACCGCCGCCCTCACGGCCACCGGCGAAGCCCCACATGGTGCGCCCGAGCACGTTGCGCCACCGGCGCACCAGCACGTCGCGGTAGCCGCCGGCCTGGTAGACGGGCTCCTCGAACGCGAACGCACGGGCCGCCGCCGCGTCCGGCACGTCGACGACGTGCACGCTGCCGGTGAGCACGCCGTCCGCGAACGTCGGGCCGCGGGCGATGAGCGAGAAGCCGTCCATGTAGGACCAGTGCTCCTCGATCAGCCGTGAGCGCAGGGGCATCGAACCGGGGCGGTCCCGGTGGTAGCAGAGGAACTCCACTAGAGCCCGACCTCGGCGGTCCACACGGGAAGGACGAAATCCTCATCCGTTCCAGGCGAGGCGCCGGCGAGGTAACCGCCGACGACGGCCGCGAGCGTCGCGTCCGGATCGACCTCGGCGGCGAACGGCAGCGCGTCCTTCTTCGCCGAGCTCGTCGAACACTTCAAGTGCCCTGCCTGCACGTCGTACCAGACGTAGAAGGTCGCTGTCCGCTCCATCGCGGTCACGCGCTCACCGAGCCGGCGCGCGGTCTCCTCGAACGCGGCGACCACCTCCGCCGCCACGGGTGTCTCCCCCTTGGCCCTGCCCAGCGACCAGGTGTTCTCCTCCGCCTGGGCCAGGAGATCACCTGTCAGCAGCAACGGCTCGTCCGCGACCTCGCGGATCCACTTCGTGAGCGTCACCGGCGCCGTGCCCGAGCGTGCCATGCCTCCACGATCAACTCTTCCAACTCCCCCACCTCGATGTGCTCCAGCCGCACCAGGATGGCGGGATACCCCTGGAAGTGCGGCGTGGTGAAGTAGACCGAACGATCGGAGGCCAGCAGGGCCTCCTTGGCCCCCAGGTCGGGCACGCGGGCCGCCAGGATGGGCCCGGACGGAGCCGCGGCGCCCAGTGCCGAGAGGTCGGTCCCCCGCAGCGGCCGTTCCCAGACGAACAGCTTGTCCTTGACCCTCCAGTCGACGACACCCTCGCGCACCCGCTCCGTGACATCAGGCATGGAGGTGGCGATCCGGTGCACGTCGTCCCAGGTGGCCATCACAAGCTCCTACAGGTGGTCCGGCGGACGCTGCTGCTCGGCCAGGAACCGTTCGAACTCGGCGCCCAGTTCGTCCGCGCTGGGGAGGTCGGTGTTGCCGACAGTCTGGATGAACGCGTCGTACTGCCGCTCGAGCGCTTCCACGACCTGGGCCACCTCCTCCGACTCCGCTACCTGGCGGTGGATCTCGGCGTCGGCGGCCTGAGCCGCGTCGACCAGCGAGCCGATGGGCAGCGCGAGGCCGGTGGCGCGGGCCAGGGCGTCGAGCAGGGTCACGGCGGCGGTCGGGTACTGCGACTGCGCCAGGTAGTGCGGGACCTGGGCGGCGAAGCCCATCGCGTCGTGGCCCGCCTGGCCGAGGCGGAACTCCAGCAGCCCGGAGACGTTGCCCGGCACCTGCACGCGGTTGAAGAACGGCTGGTACTCCGAGACCAGCTCAGGGCGGGTGGCGTGACCGATGACGTTCAACGGCCGTGTGTGCGGCACGCCCATCGGGATGCCGTGGAAGCCCACGGTCAGACGCACGCCCCAGCGGTCGATGAGCGAACGCACGGCCTGGATGAACGCCTCCCAGCCGCGGTCCGGCTCCGGGCCCTTGAGCAGCAGGAACGGGTGGCCCGCGCTGTCCCAGAGCAGGTGCACGACCAGTTCCGGGGCGGCGTAGTCCTCCCAGTGGTCGGTCGCGTAGGTCATCAGCGGGCGGCGCGAGCGGTAGTCGATCAGGCCGTCGATGTCGAAACGCGCGATGACGCGGCTCTCCAGCGTCTCGAGCAGGTGTTCGGAGAGCAGGCGGCCCGCGGCGCCGGCGTCCATGAAGCCCTCGAAGTGGTGCAGCAGCACCGCACCCGTCAGGTCCGGCACCTCCGAGTCCACCTCGTACAGGTTCTCCGGGTCCACCGCACGCCTCCCGATCAATCGCTCTCGTCTCGTCCAAGCCAACCATGGGGACACGGAACTGATTCCGCACGGGTCGATTAGCCCATACGGACCGTGTGCGCGCATCACCTCACGGGTACTCCAACGCGGTGGACAGGCGCTGGGTGATGCGTGGAACTGTGGTCGCGGCCGTCGTCATTCTCCTCGGCGCGGCGGTGTTCGTCTTCGGCCAATTCAGGCCCTTCGGTGGCGAATCCATCGATCGCAGCCAGCCCGCCATGCTCGAATCGGTGCGCGATCTGAGCCAGTACCACGCCGCGGCCGGCGAGTTCCAGGTCGTGCTGGACATCGAGAACGACGTCAAGTGGGTACCCGCGGCGCTGGCGGGGGAACGCACGCTCTTCGTCGCGGCCGGGTCGGTCAACGCCTTCGTGGACCTGGGGACGCTGAAGGACGACGGGCTGGTCGTGTCGGCGGACGGGAAGAGCGTCGAGCTGCGCGTGCCGAAGGCACAGCTGGACAAACCGAACCTGCACCACGACCGTTCGTACGTCTTCAGCCAGGAACGCGGCCTGATCAACGACCTGCAGGCGTTGGCGGGACCTCCTGACCAGCAACGGTTCTACGTCGCCGCCGAGGCCAAGCTGGCGGAGGCGGCGAAGCAGTCGGAGCTGCTCACCCGCGCCGAGGAGAACACGCGGGTGATGCTCACCGGAATGCTGCAGTCCTTGGGATTCCAGGTGAAAGTGATCACCGACTGATTCGAACCCTCCACGCCCTTCCCGACGAACGTTCAGCGGTGACCCCCTCGCTCCGGGATAGGATTCGCCGGTGGACGACGATCTGATGGCCTGGGCGCCCGCGCAGAGCGCCGCGCAGGCGCCCGAGATCGCGTTGCCCGGCTTCAGCGCCTTCCGCGTGATCGCGCAGGGCGGCGAGGGGACGATCTACCGGGCCCGCCAGGACGGTCTGGGCCGCGACGTCGCGGTCAAGGTGCTGCAGGTGACGGACCCGGCCACGGTCGCGCGGTTCCGCCGCGAACTGGCGATCACCGTCGAGCTGGGCCGCCAGCACCCGCACATCGTCACGGTGCTCGACACGGGCACGCTGCCGGACGGCCGCCCGTGCATCGTCATGGAGTTCTACGAACGGGGCTCGCTGCACGACCGGTTGCGCGCCATGGGTCCGCTGCCCGTGCAGGACGTGGTGGCGGCGGGCATCGCGGTGGCGGACGCGCTGGCGTTCGCGCACGGCCAGGGCATCCTGCACCGGGACGTGAAACCGCAGAACGTCCTGGTGCTCCCGACCTCGTACGTGCTGGCCGATTTCGGCATCGCGCGCGGCGCCGACGCGGGGCATTCCGCGTCACTGCAGATGGTCAGCTACCGGCACGCCGCCCCGCAGATGCTGGAGGGCGCCACCCCGTCGTTCGCCGACGACGTCTGGTCGCTCGGCTCGACGCTGTTCACGCTGCTGGAGGGCAAGCCGCCGTTCGCCTCGGACAACCCGGACGAGGACACGCTGCTGTCCTACGTCGGCCGCGTCAGCAGTGGCGAACCCCGGCCGCTCACCCGGTTCGACGTGCCGGCGTGGCTGGTCGCCGTCATCGACCGCTGCCTGCGCAAGGACAGGGCCGAGCGCTTCGGTTCGGCACTGGAGCTGCGCGACGCGCTGATGGCGGCGAACTCCGGCACCGTGCTGTCCACTGTGGACCCCGATGCGACGGCGATGCTGGGCGAACGCCCCGACTTCTACCCGGAGGGCCCGACCGAGGCACCCGGTTTCGGCCCGCGCGGCTTCCAGCCGGAACCGGAACCCGAACCGGAACCCGAGCCCGAGCGCGACGACTCGTGGCGGGGCAGGCTCGAAGACCTGACGTACCGGCAGCACGACCTCGTCCCGCCACCACCTCCGCGTCCTGCGCCGGTAGCGGTGCTGCCGAGCGTGGACCTCCCTCCCGTCGAACCGATGACGGCGCCGGTCCGCAAGAGCAAGCGCGGCGCAGTCCTCGCGTTGCTGGCCGTGATCGCGGTGACGGGCGGCCTCGCCGCGGGCATCGTCCTCAACCGGGACAACGGCGGCCAGCAGGCCCGACCACCCGTGACGACAACGACACCGCCCGTGCCGACGTCGGACTCCGCCGACGCCGGGCCGTCGCCGAACACCGACCCGAAGTTCGTCCCGGTCCTCAAGCGCGCCGAGTACAAGGGCAGGTCGATCGAGCTGGAGTGGACCGATCCGAGCGACGGCCAGGCCCAGTTCGTGGTGGTCGACGTGACCGGCACCAAACCGAACGCGCTCACCACGGTGACGGGCGGCGGCACGAAGTACGTCGTCGAGGACGGCGGCGGCGACCGGCGCTGCTTCCAGATCGCGGCACTCGGCTACAACGGCGAACGCGGCAGCTCCGCAAAGGTCTGTGCCAACAGGAACTGAATGTTCTGTGGCCGTTGTTGTTGCGGGTCCACGAACTGGCGTACGGTCCCCCGGTGCAGAGCGCTCGTTATGCCGGCCCACCGATGTTCGCTCGTGGGCGAAAGCGCCGAACACTCGTGCTGGCGGCCGTTCCGCTCGTCGTCGGCATCGGGATCGGGATGCTGATCGGCGGCAACCTCCAGTCCCAGTCCCGTCAGAACACCGGTGTCACCACCACCACGCCCGCCGTGCCCGATCAGCTCGAATACACGGACATGCCGTGCGACCCCGGCTCGTCCGTCCTCGTCCTGCACTCGCTGGAAGGCGCGATGCCGGAGAGCGAGGTCAGGGTGTTGCTGGACTACGAGACGATGTGGGTGCGGCACCGTGAGAGCGCGAACCCGGCGCTGCGCGGCCAAACCGCGCTGCTGAGCAGACGCGACGACGTCTGCCCGGTCATCGTTCCGGAGGACACCCGGTTCACGCAGTTCATCTGGCTCGGCCCGTTCCCGTCGGACACCGCGCCCGCGCTGTGCGAGGCGCTGTTCAAGGTCACCGGGAAGAACTGCATCCCCGCACAGGTCGTCCGCTGATCCGTCAGCGCCGGAACAACGGCCGCGGGTCGACCGCCCAGACGACCCTGCGCCACCAGGAAGCCTTGCGCCTCACCGCTTTCTTCACCTGCCGGGCCAGCCGCCAGCTGTTCTCGTGCTCGACCGGCCGCGGCGCGAACGCGGCCTGGTCGACCAGAACGGCCAGCCGTGCGCCCGCCTCACCCCACTCGCGCGCCACATCCGGCACGGTGCGGCTCGGCTTCGGCCGCAGCCCGGCGAGCTGCAACGAGTCGAGCACCTCGTTCCACGCTCCCACCGGACCGGCCGCGCGCAGCCTGACGCGGCGCGAAGTCCGTGCCACGAACAATGCGACGAGCACCAGCACCGGTGTGAACGCCCAGAACGGGAAGCCCTTCGGAGCCTGCGGCGCGGCGGCCTGGTCGTCGCGCACCGCCGTCGGCTGCACCAGCGGCGGCACCGACGCCAGCGTTGTCGGCGGTGGCTTCGCGGTGGTCGACGCGAGCCGGTTCAGCACCTCGCGCTTCGAGGCGGCACTCGGCCCGCTTCCGTTGCCGGACACCGGATCGAACGCGACCCAGCCCCACCCGCTGAAGTACACCTCCGGCCACGCGGTGGCGTCCGCGGCCCGCACGATCCGCTCACCGTTCTGCTCGGGCACCGGCTGGAACCCGACCACGACCCGGGTCGGCAGCCCGACCGAGCGCGCCAGCACGGCGTAGGCCGACGCGAACTGCTCCGCCGTCCCCGCTCCCGCACCGGACTCGCCCGCCGCGCCGAACAGGAACGTCTCCAGCCGCGCGTACGACGAGCCGACCGGCGCCTCGGCGTCCGGCCTGCGGTTGAGTCGCACGACCTGTTCCAGCGCCACGGCCTTCTCGTACGGCGTGCGCGCGTTCTGCGTCGCCTGCCGCGCGTACTCGGCCAGCGTGAACGGCAACCGCGGCAACGCCGTGTACTTCGTTGCGGCGGCCGGGACCTGGGCCTCGACGAGATCCGTGTCGGCCGGCGTCTCGACGACGCCGCGCACCGTGTAACTCAGCCCGGCCTTCAGCCCCTCGGCCACGACCAGCGACCCGGTGTCGGGATCGACCATCGCGTTGCTCAGGGACACCGCCTGCGGCTTCCCGACGCCCGGCAGCCACTCCCCCTGCAGTCCGGTGATCCGCAGGTCCACGCTGGCGTCCTGGAACTTCCCGCCGGTCGGCAGGTCCGGCGCGTCGACCACGCCGAGCGGCCCGTACGTCGAGGCCGCCTCCCACGACGCGCCCGAGTACCGGCTCAGCGTCACCAGCCGCACGGGCACCTCGGGCCCGCGCATCCGGAACAGCTCCGTGTCCCCCTGCGCGGCCCACGCGGCGAGCTGCGGCAGCGGGTTCGAGATGTCGATGCCGGTGACCGGTGGCGTGACGAGCTTGCGCGGCTCGAAACCGTTGATGGGTAAGACGAAAGCGAGCAGTGTGAGTGCGGCCAGCGCCGTGGCGAGCACCGCGGGGGGCAGCACGGGCCCGCGCCGGTCGATGATCAGCCAGCCCAGCGCCAGCACCACGACCAGCGTCAGCGCGACGAGGCCGTACCGGTCCGCACGACCGGTCGTGAGCAGTGCCGCCGACACGTACAGGGTGGCCGCACCGAGCGCGGGCACGAACAACGCCGTGCCGCGTTTGGTCACCGAGAGCACCATGCCGGTGGACACGCCGATGATCAGCAGCAGGCCGGGCACGAGCAGTTCGGGTGTCGCGGGCGCGGGGCGGGCCGCCGTGAGCAGCCTCGGCACGGTGTCGAGCAGCACCCACGTGGGATCGCGGTCCGGGGACGCGCCGCGAGCCAGGAAGAACCCGCCCGTCAGCGCGAGCACCATGACCGCGAGGGCGGCGAGCCCGGCGGGGACGATCCGCTTCAGCGGCAGGGCGAGGAATCCGGCGAACGCGGCAAGTCCGAAGTAGACGGTGGCGCCGTCCCAGGCCTGGGAGAGCTGAAGGGCGCCGACGAGGAGGACGGCGGTGACCCAGCCGTACTTCAGCAGGGAGGTGCTCACCGCGCCACCACCGCGTTCCACGAGTCGACCAGGTCCTCCGCCCGCGCCCCGCTGACCACCAGCACCGACCCGGCAGCGCTCACCGGCCGCTTCTCGTCCACCACGAGCACCACGCCGAACGCGGCGCGTCCCGCCTCCAGCACCAGCGCCGGCACCGAGGTCCCGCTGATCACGGCCACCACGTCGAGGTCGCGCACCGGCACGGCCGGCCGGCCGTCGACGTCCCGCAGCGCGAGGTCGGCGAGCGCGGCCAGGATCGGCGCCGAGTCCTGCTGCTCCTCGATGTCGGTGCCGCCCGACGACGTCAGCAGCCGCACCGGATGTCCCTGTTCCAGGGCCGACGTGACGAGCGACGCCGCCACCTCGACGGCCTCCTCGAAACGTTGTTCCTCCGCGTACGAGGACGCGCTGTCGTCCAGCAGCACGGCCAGGTGCGGACGGGCCGGGTCGGCGTCCTCGCGGATCATGAGCGTGCCGGTGCGCGCGGACGTCGCCCAGTGCAGGCGCCTCAGGTCGTCGCCGGGCACGTACTCCCGCAGCCCTACCAGGTCGGTACCGCCGCGCTCGACGCGTTCGTCGGCGCCGACCTGGCCCCGGCGGGCACCGGAGGGCAGGCCCCTGACCGGCAGCACCCGCGGGACCACCCGGACCTGGACGACCTCACCCAGCACGGTGCGCGCCTGCGCCAGACCGGCCAGACCCTTGCGCCGCAACGTCAACGGCCCGACGTCGAACACGCCGCGCCGTTCGGTCGGGATGGCGTAGTCGACGGCCTCGACCGCGCCGGGGGCCAGCAACGGCACGTCGACGTCCATCGGCGAGCCCGCCACGACGTCCACGGCGTCCAGTGCCACCGGCCAGCGACCGGTGGACGACAGCTCCAGCCTGCCGCTGCACCGCGCCAGCCGCGGCACCGTGCGCGGGCGGACCGTGCGCGAGACCGACAGCGGCGACGCGACCAGCACCGAGACGATCGAGGCGACGACCAGTGCGGTCAGCGCCAGGCCGAACGCCGCCATGCCCGCGTACCGCCACCACAGGCCGACCCCGAGCATCAGCAGGCCCAGCACCGCGGTTCCGGTGCCGCGCACGGTGAGTCTCATTGCGCCGCGGGCTTGGGCGCGGCCACGCGCGAGAGCACGTCGGCCAGCACCTCGGACGTCGTGACGCCCGACAGGACGCTCTCGCGCGTCAGCACCAGCCGGTGTGCGAGCACCGGGTCCGCGATGTCCTGAACGTCCTGCGGCACCACGAAGTGCCGCCCCTTCGACGCCGCGTACACCTGCGCACAGCGCACGAGCGTCCGCAGGCCACGCGTGGAGGTGCCGAGCCGCAGCCGTTCGTCGGTGCGCGTACCCGTGCCCAGCGCGGAGATGTACTGCAGGATCGGGTCGGCGACGTGCAGCAGCTGCAACCGTGCGCTGAACGCGCTGATCTCCCGCGGCGACGACACCGTGCGCACGTCGGCGATCCGGCCCGCACCGCTGCCGGGACGCAGCACCTCCAACTCGTCCTCCACCGACGGGTAGCCGATGGAGGTGCGCAGCATGAAGCGGTCGAGCTGCGCCTCGGGCAGCCGGTACGTGCCGTCGAGGTCGATCGGGTTCTGCGTGGCCACCACGAGGAACGGGTCGGGCACGGCGTGCCCGACGCCGTCGATCGTGACGGTCCGCTCCTCCATGACCTCCAGCAGCGCGGACTGCGTCTTGGCCGCCGCGCGGTTGATCTCGTCGGCCAGCACGATGTTCGCGAACACGGGACCGGGCCGGAACCGGATCTGGCCCGTCTGCGGGTCGTAGACCGAGGTGCCCGTGACGTCGGACGGCAGCAGGTCGGGCGTGAACTGCACGCGCCGCGACACCCCGCCCAGCGCGCCCGCGACGGCACGCGCCAGCGTCGTCTTGCCCGTGCCGGGCACGTCCTCGAGCAGCACGTGACCGCCCGCGAACATCGCCACCAGCACGAGGTCGATCACGTCGCGCTTGCCGCGCACGGCGCTCTCGACCGCGTCCGCGAGGCGGGTGTGCAGGTCGCGGAAGGCGGAGACCTCACCGGTGTCGATCACTTTTCCTCTTCTCCACGACGAACACCGATGCGCAGCAGGAACGCGCACGCCAGCAGACCGAGCCCACCCGCGCCCATCGGCGCGGTACCGGCACCGGCCGGTGCCATCCGCGGGATGCAACTCGGCTTGCCCGCGCATTCGTCATAGGTGAAGAGCGCGTTCCTCTGCGCCGAGTCGACCTGGCCGGCTCCAGAGGCCGCGAAGGCGCGCACCACGATCGCGTTGCTGCCCTCGTCCACGTCGATGGTCGCCGACGTCGCGTTGCACGGGATTCCGACGGAGAACCCGTAGGTCTTGTTCACGACCTCGCAGCGCCCGTTGTGGCTCGCCCAGTCGGCGGGTGGCGCCAGGGTGACCCGACGGGTCGGGTTCGTGCGCGTACCTGTGATCGACGAGATCACCACGGCACCCGCGCTCGGCAGCGAGGGCGGCGGCGGAGGAGGCGGCGGCGGAGGCGTGGTCGTCGTCGGGACCGGCGGCGGGGGAGGAGGCGGAGGTGTGGTCGTGGTCGGCGGCGGATTGTTGGGCGGCGGGTTGTTCGGGGGCGGCGGCGTGACCGTGAACGCGGCCATGCCCGCGGCACCGGCCGTCGACGCCGTCGACGCGCGCACCGTCACGTCGAGCCTGCCGCCCGAGCAGAACGTGGAACCCGCGCACGGCACCGAGAGATCGACGGAGGTACCGGCCGACTGCGCCGACACCGAGCCACCGCTGAACGAGCCGGAGCCCGCGACGGTGTAGCCCACGACCGGATCGGCCGACACGGCCGCGGTCCAGCTCACCGTCACGACGAGCGCGGAAGCGCTGCGCGACTTCTCCCGCACCGTCACCCCCGCGGGCGCGGCCGGAGCGGCGCTGCCGGCGGAGGGCGGCGCGGAGGGAACCGACGGCGGCGGCGGTGGGACCTCGGTCGTCGGGCCGTTGCCGTTGTTGCCGTTGTTGCGCGGCGGCTTCTGCGGCTCGTTGGGGTTCGGCGGCGGAGGCGGTGGCACGGACGGAGGCGGCGAGCGGTCCGGGTCCTTCACCGGGAGCTCGGGGCTGCGGATCGTCAGCGAGCGCGTCGCGCCGTCCGCGTCGACCAGCACGCCCGAGGACGAGCCCGGCACGTTCACGAACAACCGGCCGTCGTCGAACACGAGCTCGGGGTCGGAACCACCGGACGTGCGGACGTCGTCGCCACCGCGGCTGCCGCCGCGGTCGAGGATGATGACCTTGCCGGATCCCTTGCAGGGCACGTAGACCTTGTCGCGGAACACCGCGGGCCGCCCCGGCTTCGGGCACCCCATCGCGCCGACGTCGACGCGCAGGACGTCACGGCCGACGACCAGCACGACGACCGAGGACGACGGCACCGACGCGGGCACCAGGTCGATCGGCGAGGACTGCGCGGCGATCACCTCGGCGTCCGAGCGGTCGGTCGACGAGTTCACGTCCTCGCCCGTGCCGTCGCGCACGACGACACCGCCGTCGAGACCGATGAGCGTGACGCCTTGGTCGTGCGGCACGAGAACGGTGCGGGGCCCGGCGCCGGTGACCTGGCGCTTCGAGCGCTCCTCGAACCGCTCCTCGTCGTCCGACCAGTCGAGCGACCGCAACGTGCCGCCGTGGTCGACCAGCCACAGCACCCCGCGCTCGTCCACGACGGCGTCGGCGAGGGGCTGACCGGCCTGCCAGGTCTGCCCGACGTCGGCCAGCGTCAGCGGGTCGGCGGTGTGCACGGTGCCGGTCGCGCGGTCGACGACGAACACCATCCCGTTCGACACCAGCACCTTGCTCGTCGCTCCTGGTGGCGCCTGCCGGCGGCCGGAGGCGAGCAGCGTCGCCAGGTCGATGACGGTGATCTCGCCGGTGCGCCGGTTCAGGACGATCAGCCGGCCGTCCTCCTGCGCGATCTCCAGCTGCGAGTCGGGGCCGCTGATCTGCAACCGCGTCTGCGGCTTGCCCGAACCGGGGTTGATCTGCACGACCTCACCGCGCTGGTCGTCGCCGAGCCAGGTGAGCCCGTCGGACACCGCGACCGACGTGCGGGAGATGCCCTGCCCGAGCGCGGCGCCCGCGAGCACCAGAACACCCAGCAGTGCGGCGACGAAACTCGCCGACTCCCGCCCTCCACCGGAGATAATGCGTCTGATCCGGTGCCACCAAGACATAACGCGCCCTCCCCTCGCCCGCCGGGCATGCTAACTCCCGGCTCTGACAACTTCGGGCGGCGCATGGTTCCCGGTTCGCCCGGTCAGCCGGCTGGCAGACATCAGGAACGGTAATCGCGAGGTCTGACAGTTTTGAAAACCGAATGGCGTTCCCCCAACCCGACCAACGCGTAAGGCAGAGTGGACGCATGGAGATCCCCGGCATGGGACTTGCCAAGCAGGCGCTCGACACCGCCCTCGGCACGACAGTGGCCGTCGCGGCCGTTCCGGCCCGCGTGCTGAGCCTGCTCGGCGAGGTCGAACAGCTCGTCCGCAAGGTCAACGGCACGATCGACTCCGTCGACGGCATCGTCGCGAAGGCCGGCACACTGGTGGACCGCACCGCCAACGTCGTGGCGGACGCGGAGAAGGCCGTCGACGAGGTCCGCGCGATCACGGCGAGCGCGAGCGACGTCGCCGAACGCGCCGGGCTGGTCGTCACGACCGCCGGCCACACCGCGCACACGGCAGGCGAGCTGATCGCCCTGTACGAGCCGCTCGCCAAGCAGGCCCAGCCGCTCGCGAAGCGGTTCGTGGACGAGCTCTCCCCGCACGAGGTCGAGGCCGCGATCAAGCTGGTCGACGAGCTGCCGGTGCTGACGGAGCACCTGATCAGCGACATCCTGCCGATCCTCGCGACCCTGGACAAGGTCGGCCCGGAGGTGCACCAGCTGCTCGAAGTCACCAGCGACATGCGCCAGGCGATCCTCGGCATCCCCGGCTTCGCGTTCATGCGCCGGCGCGGTGAGAAAAAAGAAGAGGAAGAAGGTGTGAAAGAGGTCGAGAACGGGTAGCCCACCCGAATGACTGCTCACTCGCCTGAAGACCGACTGACCTGGTGGCTGCTCAGCAGCGTGTTCGGCCTGCTCGCCATGATCAACGCCGCCCTCGCCGTCACGGAGAGAACGACCTGGCCCTACGCGCTCGCGGCGGTGCTTCTCGCCGCGAGCGCGTGGAGTGCCAGACAGGCGCTCAGGCCTTTCCCGTCGTCTGGTGCGTCAGGTTCGACGGTGATCCGAACCGGAACGCCCGCACCCGATAGGTCGCGGTTTTCTCGTCTGGAAGTGTGATCACCCCGTACGAGGTGGTGTCCGGGTCGAGCTGCACGGCGACGCGGTAGTCCGCCGCGCCCGCGGGCTTCACCTCGATCAGGTACCCGTCCTCGTCGGACGCCCGGTCCTGCCAGGTGAACAGGATCCCGTTGGCGTGCTTCACCTCCGCCTTCACCTCCGACGCCGCCGCCTCGGGCGAGGCCACCGGCGCCTTGCCCCCGCCGGCCTTGACCGGCGCGGTCCAGTCCGGCCCCTCGATCTCCGGCACGTCGTCGCCAGGGGGCAACGCGACGTCCACGGTGGCCGAGGCAGGTCCGGTGTACGGCCGGACCCGGTAGTAGAACTCGGTTTCCGGGATCAGGTCCGGATGCTCGTAGGTGTTCTTCGCCGCCGTGGCGAACTCCAGGATCGTGTAGTCGCCGTCCCGGGTGTTCGCGTACTCGACGACCTGCCCGGCCGACCCCGCCTCCGGACGCCAGTGCAGCGTCACGTCGATCGGCGAGGTCAGCTCGGACGTCAGCGGGGGGTCCTGCTGTTCCTGCCCACAGGCAGCCAGGAACAGCAGGAGCACCGAAGCCAAGCCGCTTCTGGTCAAAGAAGACGGCTCACTTGCGCCAGAACCGGATGTTGCTCCAGGTGACCGTGGCAGGTCCTTGGCCGCTGGAGGTCCTGTACGCGCCGAACTTGTCGTAGAAGCTCGTACCGGAACTCGCGTAGGTGTGCGCACGCGAGCCGTTGATGTACGTGCGGTGCTCTGTGGCCGTGTTGTGCACGGTGTTCACACGCACGGTCGCCCCCACGGTCGCGCCGGTGGCGATGGTGGCGCCCCCGTGCACGGCGTAGAGCCGGCCGCCGCGTTCCACGGCGAGCATCCAGAACGGTCCCGCGGTGGGGGCCTCCCGGAACGTCTGCTTGAGACTGATGCGGGTGCCGCCGAGACTCGTGATCCGGAAGCTGCCCTCGAACTGGCGCGTGCCGCCGGTGTAAGTGGCGTAACGCCGCTCGGCACGCTGGTCACCGCTCGCGGTGGAGCAGGTGAGGTGGAACGTCAGGTTGTCGACGTTGCCACAGCCGCGTTCCTGAACGGTGAACGACGGCGAGTAGCTGGTCCACGGACCCGTCTCGACCTGGGCCTGTGCCGGGGAGACCGACACGAGCAAACCGGTCGCCAGCGCGATCCCCGCGACGCTGCGGAGTCGTTCGGACATACCGATACCTCCTCAAAGCGTGCTGCAGACAGCACGTTTTCTCAGGGGGCGGTATCGGGAGCGTAGCCGATAATGATCGGATGTTCGACCTCCATCGTCTGCGACTGCTGCGGGAGCTCTCCCAGCGGGGAACGCTCGCCGCCGTCGCGCAGGCGCTGAACTACAGCCCGTCGTCGGTGTCGCAGCAGCTCTCGCTGCTGGAGACCGAGGTCGGGGTGCCCCTGCTCGAACCGGTCGGGCGGCGGGTGAAGCTCACCCCGCAGGCCGAAATTCTGGTGCGGCACACCGAAGAGGTGCTCGCCCGCCTGGACCAGGCCGAGTCGGAGGTCGCCGCGTCGCTGCACGAGATCACCGGCACGCTGCGGGTCGCGACGTTCCAGACGGCGGCGCTGGCGTTGATCCCGGCGACGCTCGCCCGCATGAGGGACGAACATCCGTCGCTGCGCATCGAGTTCCAGGTGCTCGATCCGGCGGAAGCGCTTTCCGCGTTGCACGCCAGGGACTTCGACCTCGTGTTCGTGGAGGAGTGGCCGGACCAGCCGGAGGCGAGGCTCCCCGGCCTGGAGTACCGGGAACTGGTCCGGGATCCGATCCGGCTGGCCGTCCCCCGTGGACTGCCGGTCTCCGAGATCGGCACGCATCCGTGGATCATGGAGCCCGCCGGTTTCCCGCAGCGGACGTTCAACGTGAACTGGTGCCGCCACCAGGGTTACGAACCGGACGTGCGCTCCTCCTCCACCGACGTGCTGGTGAAGCTGCGGTTCGTGGAACGGGGTCTCGCGGTCGCGTTGCTGCCCGACCTCATCTGGTACGACCGGGAGATCACCGTCGACCTGCACGACCTGCCGGTGCCGATGTCCCGGCTGCTGTTCACTGCGGCACGGGCAGGACGAGGTCAGCATCCCGCTGTGCGGGCGTTCCGCGAGGCGCTGGCGTTGTCCGTAGCGCCGCTCCGACCCCGGCCGTGATCACCAGTGCCATGCCGCACAACGAGATCACGCTCAGGTGCTGGCCGAGCAGCACCGCCCCGGCGAGCGCCGCCGCGGCGGGTTCCAGCGCGAGCACCACTCCGAACGTGCCGGGTTCCAGCGTCCTGAGCGCCTTGATCTCCAGCGCGTACGGGATCGCGGACGCCATCAGCGCCACCAGTGTGCCCAGCAGCAGGATCTTCGGGTCGAACAACGTGGCGCCGGCCGCCGACAGCCCGTACGGCAGGGTGAGCGCGGCCGCGATCAGGCTGGCTCCCGCGACGCCGCCGATGCCGAGCCCCGCGGTCGCGACCTTGCGTCCCGCCAGCACGTAGCAGGCCCAGAACGCGGCCGCGAACAACGCGAGCGCCACGCCGATGAGGTCGAGCTTCGCGCCGGTGTACTCGCGCACGCCCAGCACGACGATGCCCACGAGCGCCAGCCCGACCCACACGAAGTCCCTGGGCCGCCTGCCGAGGATCGCCGCGAGCCCGAGCGGCCCGAGGAACTCGATCGTCACGGCCACGCCGAGCGGGATCCGGTCGAGCGCGAGGTAGAACGTGCCGTTCATGCCGGCCAGCGTCAGCCCGAGCACGATCGTCTCCTGGCGGATCTTCGGCCGGGCGACCACGGCCAGCATCAGCGCCGAGATGCCCAGGCGCAGCGCCGTGGCGCCCGGCGCGCCGATCTGCCCGAAGAGCTGGCTCGCGAACGCCGCGCCGAACTGCAGTGAGATGACCGAGCCGAGCACCAGGAAGACCGCCATGCGTTCAGTCTCGGTTCCTCAGTCCATTCAGTACAGCGAACGTTTCCGAGGTATATCGTTCGGTTTTTCCAAACATTTAGACTGGCCGGTGCGATGAGACGCAAACCCTCCTCCCCTCTTCCCCAGCGCCACGGCCTGGACGCGGCCCGGCTGAGGCTGCCCTCCGAGGGCACCTGGCCCTCGTTGCGCGACCACCTCGTGGAACGCCTGCCGCGGGTGGCCGCCGAGCGCGTCGACGAGATGCTGGCCGAGGAACGGATCTGGGGTGTCGCCGGTCCGCTGGGAATCGACGCGCCGTTCGTGCCGGACTCCTACATCTGGTTCCACCGCGACCTGCCCGTGGAGGTGCCCGTCCCGTTCGAGGTGGGCGTGGTCTACCAGGACGACGACATCGTGGTCGCCGACAAGCCGCACTTCCTCGCGACGATCCCGCGCGGCGCGCACATCATGCAGACCGCGCTCGTGAAGCTCCGCGACTCGCTGGGCCTGCCGGACCTCTCCCCCGCGCACCGGCTGGACCGCGTCACGGCCGGTCTGGTGCTGTTCGTGGTGCGCCGGGAGCTGCGCGGCAAGTACCAGACGATGTTCCGCGACCGGCTGGTGCGCAAGGAGTACGAGGCGATCGCTCCGTACGACCCCGCGCTGGAACTCCCCCGCGTGGTGCGCTCCCGGATCATCAAGGAACGCGGCATCATCACCGCCTTCGAGGTCGACGGCGAGCCCAACGCCGAGACGCACGTGTCCCTCGTGGAGCATCGCGGCGCGCTGGGCCGCTACCACCTGAAGCCGTTGACCGGCCGCACCCACCAGCTGCGGCTGCACATGTCCGGGCTCGGCGTGCCGATCGTGAACGACGACTTCTACCCGGTGCTGCGGGACCGTCCGCTCGACGACTTCTCCTCGCCGTTGCAGCTGCTCGCCCACACGCTGTCCTTCGTGGACCCGATCTCGGGCGTGGACCGGTCGTTCACCTCGGGCTTGAAGCTGTCCGCCTGGTCATGACACGTGGGTGCGGCGGGTCTCGATCGGCTGCGGTTCCCAGACCTGGCCCATCCGGTCGAGCAACCGTGCGGCGAGCGCGCTCATCTCCGGATGGGTCTCGGTGAACGTCGCCACGACCCGCGCCCGGAACATCAGGCGGCCGCGTGCGGTCGTGCTGTACCAGAACCAGTCCTCGTCGACGACTCTGGCGAGGTGGTCGGTGCCGTCCCGCTCGGCCCGCTGCACCAGTGCGTCACCGTTCACGAACCACCGCACGCACGCGTCCTCGAGTCCGGCCGTGAAGCCGCGTTCCTCGAAGTAGGCCTGCTCGGCGGCCTCCCGCAGCTCCCTGGGCGTCTCGCTGACGGTCGCGCAGGTCGGGAAGCCGATGCGGAGGTAGACGACCTCGGTCAGCCCGTCACCCAGTGCCGCGCCTTCGAAGTCGACGAACCTCGCGCCCTGCGGTGAGTACATGTCGTTGCCGGGACACGGGTCACCGTGCACCAGGTCGAACTTCCCGGAGTCCTCGAACACCAGCTCGTCCTCGGCGCCCCCGATCTCCACCTCCAGCGCCCGCACGAACCGCAGGAACGGGACGGGGTCCGGGACCACCTGACGGGGCAGCAGCCCGGCGTGCTCCGGTCCGGTGGCCATGTGCAGACGGGCGAGGCCGCGAGCGTAGGCGATCACCCAGTCCTCCCCGAACGGGTCGGAGCGCAGCCGTTCGAGCACCACGGTCCGCTTCTCGTGGTCGACGTCGAGGACACGCGGCACCACGCCGGTGTGCTCGGCGAGCCGGAGCGCGGTGACCTCGCGCTCGAACGCCGCCTGGTCGCCGACCACCTGCTTGATGATCCGGTCGCCGTCAGCCCAGACGCGGGACCGCTGACCGCTCTTGAGTCGCTCCACAGCTCAACTATTCCACAGCCGCGGAGAATTCTGTAACAATGGCGTTTACGAGCACGAGTCCACGATCGTGGAGAACCAGGAAACGAGACTGGAACGATTACCATCGCTGACCGGCATGCGATTCGTCGCCGCGTTCATCGTGTTCGGGTTCCACATCAACGCCGCCGGTCTCTGGCCGTATCTGGACGTGCCGTTCCGTCAAGGTGCGACCGGAGTGAGTTTCTTCTTCATCCTGTCCGGATTCGTGCTCACCTGGTCCGCCAGGCCGGGCGCCCGGCCGACGACCGTCTGGCGGCGCCGGGCGGCGAAGATCTTCCCCAACCACGTGGCGACCTGGCTCGTCGTGCTGATCGCGGCCGCCGCGGTTAGCCCCGCGACAGCGCTCGCGAACCTGTCGCTGATCCAGGCGTGGTTTCCGAGCGAGAGCGTCTACTTCAGCCTGAACACGCCCGCCTGGTCATTGTCCTGCGAAATGGCTTTCTACCTTGCTTTTCCGTTGCTCATCAAGTGGCAGATGCGCAGACCGTGGTTGATCGCATCGGCAACAACGATCGCGATCATGAGCGTTCCGGCAATTGCACTAACCATGCCAGGCCCGATCGAATACTGGTTGGTGTTCGTCTTCCCGCCGGTGCGCGCACTGGAGTTCATCTTGGGGATGGCAATGGCCCGAGTGGTCCAGCAGGGCAAGTGGATCGGGATCGGGCTCTGGCCCGCGACGGCGTTGTTCGTCCTCGCCTACGTCGGCTCGTGGCACCTGCCGGCGTCGTTCCCGTACGTCGCGGGCACCGTCGTCCCGCTGGCGCTGCTGATCCCGGCCGCGGCGGTCGCCGACCTCACCGGGCAGTGGTCGCCGTGGCGCTCGAAGTGGATGGTGTGGCTGGGGACCGTGTCGTTCGCGTTCTACCTGGTCCACCAGATCGTCATCCGGGTGAGCGAGAAGCTCCTCGACGTGCACGCGTTCCCGCTGGCCGCGGCGCTCGGGATGTTCGTGGTGTCGATGCTCGGGGCGTGGCTGCTGTACCGGCTGGTCGAGGTGCCCGCGGAACGGCTCGTCAAAGGGGCACCTCGACCAGCACCGGTCACGCCAGCGTCAGCGCGTACAGCTCCACCCGCGGATCGTCGGGCAGCGTGACCGACCGGACCGTCTTCGCGGCGTCGAGCCGCAGCGACTGACCGAACAGCCGGACCGGCGGCCCGTCGACGCCCTGGCCCGCCTTGATCCGGTGCGGCATCTCCAGCACCGCCGAGCCGCCGCCGGCCCAGTCCGCCACCGACGCCGCGACCTCGGCCGAGGTGCCGTCGGTGTACCAGACGGTGAAGGCGGCGGACACCGGACCGTTGTGCGACGCGCCCACGACGTGCAGCCACGAGAACTGGCCGGTGGGCAGCAGGAGCCCCTGTCCGCGTGCCTCCACGAAGTTCGGCGCCGTGCCGGTGGGGTCAGGCGCCTGGTAGGTGATGCCGCCCCACGTCACGGGCCCGGCCGGCGGCAGCAGCGCGGCGTCGTAACTCCAGCCGCCACCGTCGAAGTTGCCCGAAGCCGAGTCGGCGACCGTGGCGGTGCCGTCGTGGTTCAGCTCGGGCGTCACGTCGATCGAACACGACGAGAACGCGCACACAGCGGCCGGTTTCACCTCGACGACGGCCTTCACCGTCACCGACTCGACCTGCACCGAGACCTCGTACGAGCCCGCGGCCACACCGGCGGGCACGGACAGCGTCAACGGCACCGTCTTCTGCGTCGGCAGGTGCCGCGACACGATCACGAACGGTTTGGCACCGCTCACCTTCCAGCCGTCCGGAGCGGTGACGACGGGCCGCACGGACGTCGCGCCGGGCGACTGGGCCAGCACGTCGAGCTGCAGCGTCAGCGACTGCGCGGAGTCCGACGTCGGCACCACGATCTCGGAGTTCCGCAACGACGCCGACAACGCACGGCGCGAGTCCGCGTTGCCGTCGTTCAGCGACGGCGGCTCGTCCCCGCGGCCGGTGCCCCACGACGAGGGCTTCGCCGACACCTCGTGGGTCAGGTTTCCGCCGCGCTGCAACGAGGTCCACGACAGCCACGTCTTGCGGACGTCACGACCGCCGAACGACACGCTCTTGATGTACCGGTTGGTGTCGGACACGCCTCGCGCCGAGACGTTCAACGTCCCGCCCTGTGAGCCGTGCTGTCCGATTCGGACGGTCGCGGACTCGAACTGCGGTGACGACAGCGCCAGGAAGTCCGCGCCGTTGAACGTCGGGTAGAGGCCCAGCGACGAGAAGACGTACCAGGCCGACATCGTGCCCAGGTCGTCGTTGCCGGTCATGCCGTCCGGACCGGTCGTGAACAGCGTCATCGCCGCCCGCACGACCGTCGCGGTCTTCGACGGCGTGCCCGACCACAGGTACATGTAGGGCGCGAGCAGGTCCGGTTCGTTGTTCGGGTTGTAGGTCGGCTTGCCGTAGTAGTCGTACGGCTCGGTGATCCAGTCGTGCCGCGCGGTGCCGGCCGGGTCGACGAGCAGCTTGTCGTAGGCGAAGAACGAGTCGAGCCGCTTCTCCGTCTCACGACGGCCGCCCATCAGCGACACGAGTCCGGCGGGATCCTGCGGCACGAGCCACTGGTACTGGTAGGCACCGCCCTCGTGGAACTGGTGCGACGCGTCGACCGGGTTGTACGGCGTCAGCCACGTGCCGGCGGTGGTGCGCGGCCGGAACTGGCCGATCGAGGAGTCCCACAGGTTGCGGTACCACTGGCCTCGGTCCGCGAACATGCGGGCGTCGGCCTTCTTGCCCAGTCCCTTGGCCATCAGCGCCAGTGACGCGTCCGCCGCCGAGTACTCCAGGGTCGCGGACGCCGGGTGCACGCAGTCGTTGTCGCCGCCCTTGTGCGCGCAGTCCTTGCCCAGCTCCAGGCCGGACGGGATGTACCCGCGCTCGGAGTAGTAGGTGACACCGGAGCGTCCGTTGTAGGGCGACTCCGCGGGAGGCAGCGAGGTGGCGTTGGCGCGCAACAGGTTGTAGGTCTCCTCCTCGTATCCCTTCAGCAAGCCCTTCGACCAGGCCTCGACGAGGAACGGCGTCACCGGGTCGCCGGTCATGATGTTGGTCTCGGACGACGCCAACGCCCAGCGCGGCAACCACCCGCCGTCGCGCCCGCTGGCCACGACGGACAGTGCGACGTCACGGGCGACCTTCGGTTCCAGGATCTGCAGCAACTGGTTCTGCGGCCGGTACGTGTCCCACAACGAGAAGTTCTGGTACGGCGTGTAACCCGACGCCGTGCGCACCTTCCCGTCGAAGCCCATGTACCTGCCGTCGACGTCGCCGGCGAGGTTCGGGTGCAGCACCGAGTGGTAGAGCGCGGTGTAGAACGCGACCTGCCGGTCCCGCGGCCCGCCGGACACCCGCACGGCGTCCAGCTGCTTCTTCCACACGTCCTTGGCGGCCGCCACCGTGGCGTCGAAGTCGTGGGAGGGGGCCTCCGCCGCGAGGTTCTTCCGCGCGCCCTCGATGCCGGTGTACGACAGGCCGAGCTTCAGCACGACGTCACGGTCGGCGGTCGCGTCGAACGTGACCCAGGCGCCGTTCCCGCCGGTCCCGGCGGCATCCCGGACGCCCGGCGTGGGAACACTTCCGCGCCACGCGCCGAAGGAGGCGAACGGGCGGTCGAACGTGGCCGTGAAGTACACGGTGTGCTCGTCCTTGCCCGCGCAGAACCGGCCGTTGCGCACCCGGCCCTCGATGGTCCTGTCACCGACGACGTGGATCTCCGAGTCCAGCACCGTCTGGTTCGACCGTCCGGTGTTGAACAGGACGTTCGCCGCGCCGAACGACGGGAACGTGTAGCGCTGCCAGCCGGTCCGCTGCGTGGCCGTGAGCTCGGCGTTCACGCCGTAGCGCGGCAGCCCGACGCGGTAGTAGCCGGGCTGCGCGGCTTCGTCCGAATGGCTGAAGTCCGACTTGTAGGCGTTGATGTCAACGTTGTCAACGGACCCGACCGTCGGCATCACCGGCAGCTCGCCCATGACGCCGCAGCCCACGCCCGACAGGTGCGTCTGCGAGAAGCCGTAGATGGAGGTGGCCTTGTAGTCGTACCCGCCCTGACCTCCCGTGTCAGGGCTGACCTGCACCATTCCGAACGGCACCGAGGCGCCGGGGAAGGTGTTGCCGAAGTTCTGCGTACCCACGAAGGGGTTCACCAACGACGAAGGGTCCTCGTCGACCTGTGCCGCGTGCGCGGGGACCGCCAGACCCAGTAACAGCCCCGCTACAACCAGTGTCCGCATGGAAGGCAGTATTGCCCGATCGTCGCCGCCCCGTCACCCACCGAGGTTCGGCGATGCGCGTTTCGGCCGCGGTGTTGCTTGTTCTTGTCTCGTTTTGTCCAGGAACTAGCAGCGCTTGCTGGAGAACGCGGTGAAGTCGTCGTCCTGCTGGACGCTGATCATCCCGTAGGCGGCGGTGCACTTGGACGGGGTGGCGGCCGGCTTGCCCCACAGTTCGACGGGGGCGAACTGGTTGCTGTTGCCACCCCATTCCCGCTGACAACCCGCTGACACGCGAGTAAGCAGTACCCATGCCCGTACAGCTCAACCACACCATCGTCCACGCCAGCGACCAGAACCACTCCGCGCGCTTCCTCACCGAACTGCTCGGCCTGCCCGACCCGGTGCGCTACGGCCCGTTCCTCGTCGTCGAGGTCGCCAACGGCGTCTCGCTCGACTACATCACCGCACAGGGCCCGATCACCGAGCAGCACTACGCGTTCCTCGTGACCGAGGAGGAGTTCGACCAGATCTTCGGCCGCATCCAGGAACGCGGCCTCGACTACTGGGCCGACCCGTTCCACTCCCAGCCCCGGCAGATCAACCGCAACGACGGCGGGCGCGGCGTCTACTGGAACGACCCGGACGGGCACGCGCTGGAGATCATCACCCGCCCGTACGGCTCCGGCTCCTGACGAACCGGTTCGCGTACCTCAAAGGGCATGGACCGACTCTTGTGCGCGGCCTACCCCGCCTGCCACCGTGAGAGCGGTAACACGCAGCGGCCCTCGATCATCCGTGTCGCAACGGGATCGAACCTGTACTGCTGGTGACGAAAAAGGTCTAGACCCTTGACTGGTCTGGACCACCGGTGCCAACCTCAGCTTTGTTCACACACCTGATCCTCCGGGCGCAAAGACTCCAGGAGTGAGTGACCTTGCTGAGAAAACGAATTCTGGCGTCTCTCGCGGCGGTGACGATGGCGGCGACCATGGCCGTCATCGCGCCGACCGCGTCAGCACAGGCGGAAGTGTCCGCGCAGGCCTGCTCGTTCACGAACTGGGCAGCGGGCACGTGGTACACGGCCGGCTCGATCGTGAAGTACACCAACGGTCAGTACTACGTGGCCGAGCACGACAACCCCGGCTACGACCCGATCATCTCCACTTGGTACTGGGAGCCGACGAGTTGTGACGGCGGTGGAGGTGGTGGCGGCGGCACCTGCACCAGTGCCACGGACTGGGTCGCGGGCCGGCAGTACTACACCGGCAACATCGTGCGGTACAACGGTTCGTACTACATCGCCGAGCACGACAACCCCGGTTACGACCCGACGGTGTCGACCTGGTTCTGGGAACCGCACAGCTGCGACGGTGGCGGCGGCGGTGGTGGCGGTGGCGACTTCCTCATCACCGAGGCCCAGTTCAACCAGATGTTCCCCAACCGCAACAGCTTCTACACCTTCCAGGGCTTCGTCGACGCGACGCGCACGGTCGCCGGCTTCGCCACGACCGGCAGCGACACGGTGAAGAAGCAGGAAGTCGCGGCGTTCCTCGCGAACGCGTCACACGAGACCGGTGGCCTCGTCTACATCGAAGAGATCAACAAGAACAACGACCTCTGCGATGAGAGCCAGTGGTACGGCTGCCCCGCCGGCACCTACGCCTACTACGGCCGCGGTCCGATCCAGTTGTCGTGGAACTTCAACTACAAGGCCGCCGGCGACTACCTGGGACTCGACCTGCTCGGGAACCCGTGGCAGGTGGCGCAGAACTCCACGACCGCGTGGAGGACGGCGATCTGGTACTGGATGACCCAGCGCGGTCCCGGCACCATGACGCCGCACGACGCGATGGTCAACAGCGCCGGTTTCGGCCAGACCATCCGCAGCATCAACGGTTCGCTGGAGTGCGATGGCCGCAATCCGGCGCAGGTCCAGAGCCGCGTCTCGAAGTACCAGCAGATCACCGGAATCATCGGCGTGACCCCTGGCGGCAACCTGTACTGCTAGTGGCCCGCCTCACTAGGACTCGAGCGGTCCTAGTTCGGTCATAGCTTCACTGCATGACCATGGAGCTCAACGATCTGCTGCACGAACTGAACGACCAGCGCAGGACCTTCCGCGTCACCATGCGGGGTCTCACCGCCGCCGAAGCGGTGAAGCGCACGACGGTCAGCGAGCTCACGCTGGGTGGGTTGCTCAAGCACCTCACCTGGTGTGAGCGCGGCTGGACCCACATCCTGACCGAGCAGCCCCTGCCCCCACCGGGAATGCTGGACTTCGACCAGTACACCTGGACGGGCGACGACTTCGGCGAACTGCTCGCGTCGTACGACGAGACGGTGCGCGCGACCGATGAGGCCGTGCGCACCGCCTCGCTCGACAAGCTGGTGCCGCTGCCGTCCGCGCCCTGGGACCAGGACCCGCAGCCCATGTCGATCCGGCGGATCGTGCTGCACCTGATCCGGGAGACCGCGCAGCACGCGGGCCACGCGGACATCCTCCGCGAGACGCTCGACGGTCAGTCGACCACGGCGTCCCTGTACGAGTAGCCCTCAAGCCGCGAGCTGTTCCTTGACCTGGGCCAGCGACGGGTTGGTGAGCGCGGAGCCGTTCGGGAAGTGGACGGTGGGCACCGTGCGGTTGCCGCCGTTCACGCTCATCACGAAGTCGGCCGCGCCGGGCGTCTCCTCGATGTTGATCTCGACGTACTCGATGCCTTCACGGTCGAGCGAACTCTTCAGGATCCGGCAGTAGCCGCACCACGAGGTCGAGTAGACGGTCAGCTGGTCGGGAGCCATCAGGCGCACTCCTCATCGGTTCGGACGAAGTCGTCAGTGTCAACGCTGGACGAGGGGCGTTTCTTCCCGGGCCGGGGAGAGGCGCCCCTCACTCGTCCGGAGCAGCCCCCGGCGATCGTCAGACAATCGTCAGGTCAATTCGGCACACCGTGGGTGAGCATGGTTCGCGCACGGCCGAAGATTTCGTCCGTGCAATTGGACCTGCATTCATCAATGCGTTACCGCCGAATTCAGTCACCCATTCGGCGGCCCGTCACCACGCAGAGTTTCCGATATCGTCTGAATTCCGCCGCCGCTACCCGCAGTTATGTTCAGAAAGGCTGGCCATGCTGAAAACGGTGGCGGCTGCTGCCCTCGCGCTGTCCGCGGTCCTGACCGCGCCGGCCGCCCACGCAGCATCCGATGTTCCTGATTTCGTGACGATCGACGTCGTGACCGTGAACGGTTCCGGCTGTCCCGCCGGCACCGCGGCCGTCGCGGCCGCGGACGACCGCACGGCGTTCACGGTGACGTACAGCCATTACCTCGCCCAGGCCGGTCAGGGCTCAGGCCCCACCGACTTCCGCAAGAACTGCCAGCTCAACATCAGAGTGAGCTACCCGCAGGGCTTCACGTTCGGCATCGCCCAGGCGGACTACCGCGGATTCGCCAACCTGCAGCAGGGCGCCACGGGTACGGAGAAGGGGAACTACTACTTCCAGGGCATGTCGCAGAGCGCGAGCCGCACCCACACGTTCACCGGCCCGAAGAGCGACAACTGGCAGGCCACCGACCGCGCGACGGTCTCGGAAATCATCTACGCGCCCTGCGGAGAAGTCCGGCACCTGAACATCAACACCGAACTGCGCGTGAACGCGGGGACCGCGTCCAAGGCGAACAGCTTCATGACGATGGATTCCACGGACAGCAGCGTGAGCACGAAGTACCAGTTCTCCTGGAAGCGCTGCTGATCCAGGCACCGATTGCCGCCGCCCGTTCATTTCCTTGGACCCAGACGGAAAGGTGCCCCATGCTCAACACACTGGCCGCGGCCGTGTTCGCGATGTCGACCATCATCGTCCCGCCCGGCGGGGCTCCCGGTGACACCCCGCCTCCGGACCACATCACCATCGACGTCGTGACCATCAACGGCTCCGGCTGCCGGGCGGGAACCGCGGCCGTGGCCGTCAGCCCGGACAACAAGGCGTTCACCGTCACCTACAGCGAGTTCATGGCGCAGGTCGGGCCCCAGGCCCTGCCCACCGACTTCCGCAAGAACTGCCAGCTGAACCTGCGCGTCAACGTGCCGTCCGGCTTCACCTACGGCATCGCGTCCACCGACTACCGCGGCTTCGCGCACCTCGAACGCGGCGCCACGGCCCTGGAGAAGGCCAACTACTACTTCCAGGGCATGTCGCAGACCGAGTACAAGCAGCACAACTACAAGGGCCCGTTCAGCGACGACTGGCAGGCGACGGACACCACCGACGTGGCCGCCATCGTCTACCACCCGTGCGGTGAGAAGCGGAACTTCAACATCAACACGGAGCTGCGCGTCATGGCGGGCACGTCCGACAAGAAGCTCACCAGCTTCATCGCGATGGACTCGACCGACGGATCGATCGAGACGACCTACCACTTCGCGTGGAAGGTCTGTCCGCCCAAGCCGTAGCACCCGCCAGGTGCCGGGCATTCCGCGAACGGGGTGCCCGGCACGCCCCTTTCCTGCGTCACGAACGCGCCGCGCACGGCGACACACCGGCGTGAGCGACGCGCGGATCAGCCTCTCCGCGACGACGAGCGGACCAGGCAGCGGCTCAAGGATCTCGTCCCCGAACTACTGGCGAATCCCAACCGCTGACACAGCTCAGATCAGGAAGCGGTACGCCGTGGACCCCGGCTCCACGTGCTGGATCTTGAGCGGTGACTCCTTCATCCGCCCCCACAGCAGGTCGTAGTCCTCGCGGCGCCCCAGCTCGATGCACACCAGCGCGGCCCCGGTCTCCCGGTTGTCCCGCTTCATGTACTCGAACTGCACGATGTCGTCGTCCTTGCCGAGCACGTCGTCGAGGAACCGCCGCAGCGCACCGGGCTCCTGCGGGAACTCGACCAGGAACCAGTGCTTCAGGCCGCGGTGGATCATCGAACGCTCGACGATCTCGGCGTAGCGCGACACGTCGTTGTTGCCGCCGGACAGCAGGCACACGACCGTCGAGTCCGGCGCGACGGAGATCTCCTCCAGCAGCGCGGCCGAGGCCAGGGCGCCCGCGGGCTCGGCGATGATGCCGTCGATCTGGTACAGCTCCAGCATCTCCGTGCAGACCGCGCCCTCGGACACCGTGAGCAGCTCCGCGCCGCTGTCGCGCACCATCGGGAACGTCACGTCGCCGGCGCGGCGGACCGCGGCGCCGTCGACGAACGAGTCGACCTCGGGCAGCGTCACCGGGCCGCCCGCCTGAATGGCGGCGATCATGCTCGCGGCACCGGCCGGCTCGACGCCGATGATGCGGGTGCGCGGGAAGCGCTCCTTGAACCACGTGCCGACGCCGGAGAGCAGGCCGCCGCCGCCGATGGGCACCACGACCACGTCGGGGGCGCCGCCGAGCTGCTGGACGATCTCCAGGCCGACGGTGCCCTGGCCCGCGACCGTGCGGGGGTCGTCGAAGGCCGGGACCAGGGTCGCGCCCGTGCTCTGCGCGTACTCCTTGGCCAGCGCGGCCGCGTCGTCGTAGGTGTCGCCGTCCACGACCAGCTGCACCATGCCCTGGCCGAGGGCGTGGATGCGGTCGCGCTTCTGGCGCGGGGTGGTCCGCGGCACGTGCACGCGGCCCTCGATGCCCAGCCGGCGGCAGGCGTACGCCATGCCCTGCCCGTGGTTGCCGGCCGACGCGCAGACCGCGCCGCCGAACGCGAACTCGGTCTGGCACAGCAGGTTGAACGCGCCGCGCAGCTTGTACGAGCGGCCCACCTGGAGGTCCTCGCGTTTGAACCACACGCGCGCGCCGGTCCTCTCGGACAACCGCTGGTTGACCTCCAGCGGCGTCGTACGTGCGACACCACCGAGCCGGGCTGCGGCCGCGGACACCTCATCAGCGAAGGACATGTCAATACATCTTCCGTGAACGACTTGGGTCTGGCACGCGTACCCCTAGAAGGACAGGGGAGGTGCCTGTGTTTCGCCTTTTGGGCGTGCTATCGCTGCTCATGATGCTCTCTGTGGTTCCCGCGCACGCCCATGGCGCGCCCACCGACCCCGCGAGCAGGGCTTTCCTGTGTTCGCCAGGTCAACCCACAGCATCATCCCCGCCCTGCCGCAGCGCCATCGCGGCGGGGCTGCCGTCCACGGAGTGGGACAACATCCGGCTCCCGAACGTGCGCGGCCAGGACGCGCAGAAGGTTCCGGACGGCAGGCTGTGCAGCGCCGGGCTCGCGAAGTACGGCGGGCTGGACCTGCCGTCCGCCGCCTGGCCGGCGACGAAGCTGAAGAGCACGGACTTCACGTACAAGGCGACGATCCCGCACCAGGGCTCGTTCCGGTTCTACGTGACACGCGACGGCTACTCGCCGGCCCAGCCGTTGCGGTGGGCGGACCTCGACCAGTTCCTGAACGTGCCCTCTCCCCCGCTCGTCAACGGCTCGTACGAGTTCAAGGTGCAGCTGCCGAAGAACCGCACCGGACGACACCTGATCTACACGGTCTGGCAGAACACGGACACGCCCGACACCTACTACTCGTGCACGGACGTGGAGATCGCGGCACCCGCGAAGCCCGTCACGCCGGCGGCCCAGCCCGCACCCGTCGCAGCGCCGCCGGTGAAGACGGCGCCTCCGGCCCAGACCAGTTCCGCGGCGCCGTCGGCCAAGCCGTCCGCGCCGGCGTCGAGCATCCCGCGGCCTGTTCCCGTTGCGTCGAGTGCCGAACAACCTCCTTCCAGCGCAACGAGGTTCGGCATGTCGGCGGTGGTGGCCGCTCTGGGCGGGCTCGCCGTGCTCGGCGGGTTCCTGTTGTGGCGCAGAAGAATTCTGTGAACGTCCCGGTCCCCAACAGGTCTAGACCTTCCCTACGATGATCTTCGGGCGCGCAACCCCTGCTAGTCGAAGGTGTGTACCCGAATGGCACGAAAACTGTTGGCGTTGCTGGCATTGCTCGCCGCCACCCTCGTCCCGGTCTCCGTCTCGGCGACGAGCCCGGCACAGGCGGCACCGTTCAAGGTCCTCGCGTTCTACAACGGCACCTGGGACGCGGCGCACATCGCGTTCGTCAACGAGGCGAACCCCTGGCTCACCCGCGCGGGCCAGGAGAACGGCTTCACCTACGAGTCGACCCGTGACTGGAACCGGCTCAACACCCTCACCCCGGCCCAGGCGCAGGTCGTGATCTTCCTCGACGACGCGCCCACCGGGGCCGCGGCACGCACGGGCTTCCAGCGCTACGTCGAGGCCGGCGGAGGGTTCTTCGGCTTCCACGTCAGCGCGTTCACCCAGAACGCCGCCGAGTGGCCGTGGTACCACAACACGTTCCTGGCCAAGGGCAACTTCGTCAGCAACACGTGGGGCCCGACCACCGCGGTGCTGAAGGTCGAGACCCGCACGCACCCCTCGACCCTGCGCCTGCCGGAGAGGTTCACGTCGGCGGTCAGCGAGTGGTACAGCTGGGACCGCGACCTGCGGCAGAACCCGGACATCCAGGTCCTGGCGAGCGTCGACCCGTCGAGCTTCCCGCTCGGCACCGACCCGAACCAGCAGTGGCGCAGCGGTTACTACCCGATCATGTGGACCAACGAGAACTACAAGATGATTTACGCGAACTTCGGCCACAACGCCATGGACTACGCGGCGAACCGGCCGCTGTCGTCCACGTTCGCCAGCCCCACCCAGAACGACTTCCTCATCGACAGCCTGCTGTGGCTGGGCGGTGGCGGCACCCCGCCGCCCCAGGGCGAGTGGAAGACGATCGTCAACCGCGGCAACGGCAAGTGCGTCGACGCCGCCGCCGCGGGGGTGAACAACGGCACCGTCATCCAGCAGTACACCTGCAACGGCACCGCGGCGCAGAACTTCCGCGCGGTGGCGACGACCGACGGCTACTCCCGCGTCGAGTACCGCAACGACCCGGCGAAGGTGCTGGACGTGAGCAACGTGTCCACCGCCGACAACGCCGGCATCCACCTCTGGACCTACGGGGGCGGCACCAACCAGCAGTGGCGGGTGACCACGGGCGCGGACGGCTACTCGACGATCACGGCCCGGCACTCGAACAAGTGCCTGTCGGCGCCGGCCAGTTCCGCCGACGGCGTCCAGCTGGTGCAGGCGACCTGCACCGGGTCGGCGGCGCAGAGCTTCAGGATCGGTTAGTTCAGGACCGTGAGCGGTTCTGGTCGTCGAGGCGGCCGGGACCGCTCACGACCACCCGCTTCCCCGGCATCGGGTCGGCCGGACGCGCCGCCCCGAGGAACCCGTACATGTCGTTGAGCTGGTGCAGCGCCTGCATCGCGTCCCGCCACACCGGGCACGGCCACGCGCGGTGCCGCCCGTACCAGGCGCGGCACGACTTGCACCGATGCCGCTCGTTCGGCTCGTGCATCCGCAGCAGCCCGCGCCACCACGGCAGGGCGTCACGAAGCTGCTCGCGCAGTTCGAAGACCTCGTTGGGCGAGTCGGTCCGTGCGAGCTGGTCCATGGTCTTGTAGACGACGTCGATCACCGAGCGGTGAAACGACCCCTGTCGTTCAGCAAGCGCCATCTCCCAGATCCTCCGAAGTTGAGGCAGGCACGGGCTGGAGTCTATGTTGGCCATTGGAGGGCTTTCAACTGGTGAAAATCCACTCACCCAGATAGCCCTTTCCATGAGTGGAGACGCTCACTGCGCGCAACGGGGAGGCGGCAATGGCGGGGGAACGGTCCCTGGCTGACAAGCTCAACCACCTCTTCGCCCGGCACACCGCCCGGTCCGGCCAGGAGTACAGCAACGAGCAGGTCGCCGCGGCCATCGCCGAGACCGGCGTGACCATCTCCCAGAGCTACATCTGGCAGCTGCGCAAGGCCAAGAAGGACAACCCGACGTTCAAGCACCTGCAGGCACTGGCAGGCTTCTTCGGTGTGCCCGTGAGCTACTTCTTCGACGACGAGGTCACCGACCGGGTCGACGAGCAGCTCAAGTCGTTGCAGGACGAGCAGAGCAGGCTCAACGAGATCGCTTCGGGCAGCGACGCGCAGCTCATGGCGATGCGCGCGGGGGAACTGTCCCCGGACCGCCGGCGTCTCGTCATGGAACTGCTCGACGTGGTCTACCGACAGGAACAGGCCGAGCGCGGCGAAGGATGACATGTGGCCGAACGAGATTTGCGCAAGCGGTGCCGCCGCCTGCTGAACGAGCTGGACATCCAGCCACCGCTCGACGTGGAGGAGCTCTGCCGGCGCGTCGGTGACCAGCGCGGCAAGCCGATCCGGCTGATCGCGCACCCGATCCCGGTGCCCGGCCCGTACGGGGTGTGGATCTCCACCTCCAAGGCCGACTACATCCTGTACCAGCAGGAGACGTCGAAGGCGCACCAGAACCACATCATCCTGCACGAACTCGGCCACCTGCTGGCCGGTCACACGAGCGACGAGCAGGACGACGACCTGCTCGCGGGCCTCTACCCCGACCTCGAACCGGACGCGGTGCGGCGGGCGTTGCGGCGCACCTCCTACGACTCCGACCACGAGCGCGAGGCCGAGACGGTGGCGACGATCATCCTGGAGTGGGCGTCGGTGCTGGACAAGGTGGCGCCACGCGCGTCGGAGGGCCCCGCGCGCCGCATGTCGAAGTCGCTCGCGGACCGTCTGGGGTGGTTGTAGGTGGAGTACCTCAAGGAGACCCAGGGCATCGTCGCGTTCTCCGCGCTCGCCGTGGTGCTCTACCTGCTGGCGCGCAGGCCTTCCGACCCGCGGCTGCGCAGCGTCACCGGCCTGGTGGCGGGCTGGGCGATCGGGTACCCCTTCGGACGCGCGGCGGCCGGCGGGCGGTGGTTCCTCGGGCTCGACCCGATGGTCTGCCAGCTGATCCAGCACTCGATGCTGCAGATCGGCGTGTACGGCCTGATCTGCTTCTTCATCTTCTCCGCGCTCGACGACGCCCCCGCGCGGCGGCAGGCGCTGCTCCAGCTCGCTCCGCTCGTGCTGTGCGTCAGCGCCATGACGTGGGCGGTGCTCGCGATCCCGGACGACCTGCGGGTGGCGGCGGCGCGCGTGCCGAACTCGCTGGGCGGCGGCCCGACCGGCGTCCTCGCCATCACGGTGTTCTACGCGCTGGGCAACGGCTATCTGCTCTACGGCTTCGCGACGATGTTCGTGTGGGCGCGGCGGTACGCCCGCGGCGCCGAGCCCCGGTTGCGCCGCGGCCTGCTGATCACCTCGACCGGACTCGCGCTGCTGGTCCCCGCCGACGCGATCTTCGTGTCGTCCAACGTCTCCCGCTACTTCGGCGAGCCGCTCCCCCGCTGGCTGCTGACCGCCGCCGTGTGGTTCCTGCTGCCCGGCGTGCTCCTGTCCGTCGTCGGCGTGATCTACCCGATCGCCGCGATGCGGTTCGCGGCGACGAGACTGTGGCTGCGGCACCTGCGCGCGTACCACCGGCTTGCTCCACTGTGGACGTTGCTGCACCAGTCGTTCCCCGAGGACGCCCTGCACCGCGTGCCGTCGAAGCGTGATGCGTTCTCGCTGAGGGGCGTGCACCGGCGGTACTACCGGCGGGTGATCGAGTGCCGGGACGGGCTGGTGCGGATCAGCCCGTACGTCGCGGAGACGCCCGCCGAGCTGCCGTTGTCCGAACGGCTGCGGGCGGGGCTGGAGACCCGCCGGTCGGGGGCCGTGACGATGCGGCGGCCCATCGCGCTCGCGATCCCCGAAGACGACGGCATGGACGCTGACGTGCGCGAACTCGAAAAGCTCGCGGTGGCGTTGCGCTGAGCTAGGCCGTGTCGGGTGAATCCGTCCGCGATAGCCGCGCCTGAGGGGTTTTGTGACGGCACCGCCGCAACTCCCGAATACGCCCGGTATGAGGGAGCAGCGGCGGCACCGTCACAAAACCGCTCAGACGTGACTCTCATCGAACGGATTCACCCGACACGGCCTATGGTCCCTCTGTGGACCTGCCCGTCATGCCGCCGGTGAAGCCGATGCTCGCGAAGTCAGTCCCTTCGCTGCCACGCGGCGAGGGACTCGCGTACGAGCCCAAGTGGGACGGCTTCCGCTGCATCGTGTTCCGCGACGGCGACGAGGTCGAGCTGGGGTCGCGCAACGACAAGCCGCTGACCAGGTACTTCCCCGAGGTCGTCGAGCTGCTGAAGCAGGCGCTGCCGCCGCGGTGCGTGGTGGACGGCGAGATCATCCTGGTCACGCCCGCCGGGCTGAGCTTCGACACGCTCCAGTTGCGACTGCACCCGGCGGCTTCACGCGTCCGCAAGCTGTCCGTCGAGACGCCGGCGAGCTTCGTCGCGTTCGACCTGCTGGCCTGCGGTGACGACGACGTCACCGGGCTCTCGCTGGCCGAGCGGCGCAAGATGCTGGAGGAGGTCGTCACCGAGGTCCCCGGCGTCTACCTGACACCGTCCACAGCGGACCCGGAGGTCGCGCAGGACTGGTTCACCCGGTTCGAGGGCGCGGGCTTCGACGGCGTGATGGTCAAAGCGCTGGACGGCGTCTACGAGCCGGACAAGCGCGTGATGTTCAAGGTCAAGCATGAGCGGACGGCCGACTGCGTGGTCGCGGGCTACCGCCTGCACAAGGACGGCGAGACGGTGGGGTCGCTGGTGCTCGGGCTCTACCAGGACGGCGAACTGCACAACGTGGGCGTGGCCAGCAGTTTCACCGCGGCGCGGCGGCGGGAGCTGGTCGAGGAGCTGAAGCCGTTGCTGAACCCGGCCGAGCATCCGTGGAGCGCGTGGGCGACGTACGAGGGTCCTGGCATGAACAGCCGGTGGAACCCCGAGAAGCAGCTTCAGGTCGTGCTGCTCGAACCGACGCGCGTGGCCGAGGTGCGGTACGAGCACGTGCAGGGCAGACGGTTCCGGCACACGGCCCGTCTGGTGCGGTTCCGCGAAGACAAGACGCCTTTGGAGTGCACGTACGAGCAGCTGGAAGAGGTGCCGCCCGCCGAGCTGGAGGCCCTGTTCGGTGAGGCCGAGCAGCGCAGGCGGACAATCGAGCAGTGAAGGTGATCAGGCGGGACGGCACGCACGAGATCGAGATCCAGCGGTCGCGGTTCCTGTGCCACGTCGCCCGCGTCACCTCCGACCAGGAGGCTGCCGAGTTCTTCGCGCGGATCCGCAAGGAGCACTGGCAGGCCACGCACAACTGCACGGCCTTTCGCACCGCGGACACGCAACGCTCGTCCGACGACGGCGAACCCGCCGGTACGGCCGGTGTGCCGATGCTGGAGGTGCTGACGCGCCGGGACCTCGTGGACACCGCCGTCGTCGTCACCCGCTACTACGGCGGGATCAAGCTCGGTGCCGGTGGCCTGGTCCGGGCCTACGGACGGGCCGTCTCCGAGGCCGTTGACGCGTTGGGCACGCTCACCCGCGAACGGCACGAGAGCGTGCTTCTGGCCGTGGACCACGATCAGGCGGGGAAGCTGGAGAACGCGTTGCGCGCGGCCGGGTACCACGTCGCGGACACCGAATACGGTCATGACGTCACCTTCACCGTTCTGACGAAGGACCCGGACGACTTCGAGGTCTGGCTCGCCGCCCAGACCGGCGGTTCCGTGACCGCGATCAGGGGCGAGCCGGTGGACCTCGACAGCTAGAACTCTCCCGCCGGAGTCCACACAGGAACGCGCCCCCGCCAGGGTGTCGGCGGGGGCGCGCGGGTCTATCGCTTCACCTGCGAGCGTTACGTGCAGGGAAGGGCGTCCGGATCGGCGCCCGCCTTGGGCACCCACCGGATGTTCGCGAACGAGGCCTGGAACGCGCCGTCGGTGTAGACGAGGAACGGCGTGTTGATGTTCTCCAGGTCCAGTCCCTTGTCGGAGAAGCAGGAGACCGGGATCTTGACGGTCGACTTCTGCCCGACGGGGAGGTTGCGGAACGCCTGCGTGGCGTCGATCTCGGCCATGCACGGGTACACGCAGTGCGAGCTGATGACCGTGCGGTTGGCCGGGGCCTGGTGCACGATCACGTCGAACTGGAGTGCCGCGTTGGCGTTGCCGTAGCCGCGCAGGTCGCTGCCCGCCGGGCTCTGCAGGTACACCTGGCCGGGGCCGGTGCCGGTCCACGTCGTCTTGAGCGCGTCCTGCTGGACGTTGACGTCGGACTGCACGACGTTGATCTCGGCGTGCGAGGCCTGGCCGTCGGGGCCGACCACGGTGCCGCCCCAGTTCTCCGCCGAACCGATCATCGACTGGTACGGCGCGATGTCGGTGCGGTTGAAGATCTCCAGGTCCTCGGTGGCCGTGCCGCCGCCACCGCCGGAGCACAGGGCGCCGGGGCTGGTCTCGTCGAGCTTGCCGACGCGGCCGGTCTCCCAGTCGCGCAGGCCGTAGCCGAGCTTGAACAGCGGCGTCTTGGCGGGCTCGCCGGGCAGCGCCGGGCAGGCCTCGGCCGGCCACGAGTAGGACAGCTTGCCGCTGAACCCGTTGTGACGGCCCTTGATCAGCAGGTCGGCGATGCCGCCGCCCTCGGTGCCCGGCAGCCAGGCGGCCACGAACGCGTCGGAGCGGTTGAGCTCCTTGTTCATGTACAGCGCGCGGCCACCGACGTAGACGGTGATGACCGGCTTGCCCTTGCCGGAGACCTTGTCCAGCACGGCGATGTCCTGCGGGTGCAGGCGGGCGGCTTCGAACGACCGCTTGCCGAGGTCTCCGACGCCCTCCGCGTACGGGGTCTCACCGATGACGGCGATGACGGCGTCGAACTGCGCCGGGTCGACGCCGTCCGCGGTCTCGGCGAACGTGACGTTCGCGGCGCCCAGCGTGTCCTGGATGCCCTTGAGGATGCTGGTGGCGTTCGGGAAGTCGGCGTTGGTGTTGCCGGTGCCCTGCCAGGACAGCGTCCAGCCACCGGTCTGGTTGCCGATGTTGTCGGCGCTCTTGCCGACCACGAGAACCTTGCTGCGCTTGGACAACGGCAGCACGCGCTTCTCGTTCTTCAGCAGCACGGCGGACTCGCGCACGGCCTCGCGGGCGAGCTCCTTGTGCTGCAGCGCCTCCTGCTCACCCGCGTGCTCGCGCTGCGAGGGCTTGGGGGCGTCGAACGTGCCGGCGCGCAGCTTGACGCGCAGGATGCGGGTGACGGCGTCGTCGATGCGCGCCATCGGGATCTCACCGGACTCGACCTGGGCGATCGTGTTGGTGATGAACGCCTTCCAGTCGTTCGGCACCATGATGATGTCCATGCCGGCGTTGATCGCCTGCGGGCAGCTGGCGTTGGTGCAGCCGGTGACCTGGCCGATGCCGTTCCAGTCGGAGACGAGCAGGCCGTCGAAGCCCATCTTCTCCTTGAGGATGCCGGTCTGCACGTACTTGCTGCCGTGCACCTTGCCCTCGTTGATGACGTCGTTCGTCCAGCTGTTGAACGAGATCATCACCGTCTGGGCACCCGCGGCCAGCGCACCGTAGTAGCCCTGGCCGTGCAGGTTGATCATCTTCTGCTCGGTGGAGGGGTTGATCCCCTGGTCCTTGCCACCGGTCGTGCCGCCGTCACCGATGAAGTGCTTCGCGGTGGCGATCACGCCGTCCTCGCTGATGCGCTTCTTCGCGTTGTCCTGCAGGCCCTTGACGGCCTCGTAACCGTAGGCGCGCGTGATGCGCGGGTCCTCGGAGAAGCCCTCGTAGGTGCGGCCCCACCGGTCGTCCTCGACGACGGCGAGCGTGGGCGCGAACGCCCAGTCCTGGCCGGTGGCGCGGATCTGCTCGGCCGTGGCCGCGTTGATGTCGCGGATGAGGCACGGGTCCTGCGTCGCACCGAGACCGATGTTGTGCGGGAAGACCGTGGCGCCGTAGACGTTGTTGTTGCCGTGCACCGCGTCGATGCCCCAGATGAGGGGGATCTTGGTGCGCGACTGCTTCGAGGCGTCGAAGTAGGCGTCGGCGAGCGCGAGCCACTCCTGCGGCGTCGCGTTCTTCTTGGCCCCGGGCCAGCTACCGCCACCGTTGAGGACCGAGCCGAACCCGTAGGTCGTGACGTCCGCGGCCGTGATCGCGGCGATCTCGGGCTGCGTCATCTGGCCGACCTTCTCGGCCAGCGTCATGTCCTTGAGGATCGCCTTGATGCGCGCCTCGTCCTTGCGGTCGCCCTTGAGCTGGCTCTCGACCTTCGGCCAGTCCTTGAGCGTGGGCAGGGACCTCTCGATGCGGGCGCAGCCGTGCTCGGTCTTGGGCTGGCCGATGACCGGCTGCTTCGGCGGCCAGTGCTGTGCGTCCTGCGCGACCGCCGCCGATGTCGTGCCGGCGGCGAGCGTCAGCCCCAGCACTGCGGCGAGAGTGCTTCTCCAATGCATGCCGCCGATCCTCAACGGCGTGTTACGTCCACGTCAATGGGAACGCTCTCACGACTTTGTTCCGGAAAGTTTCAGGACGAAGTTCCCATACCGGTCCGAGGGGTTCGTTCAGACGACTCGGAGGCCCTGCCGGGGCGTGGTCCAGGGGATCCGTCCGGCCGCCGCGGGATCGGTGAAGGCCAGCACCGATTCGTCAAGCCGATGGAAGTCCAGCTCGTCCGTCCAGGTCTCGTACAGCTCGCCCGCCATGAGCAGGAGCGGCCGCCCACCGACCTCCAGGAGCACCTCGGCCAGCACGCCCTCGTCGGCGAAACAGGTCACCTGCTCGACCTCCCCGGCCGGAAGCTCGCTGAGCACTCTCCAGCGGGTGCCACCGCCGTGCTCGTCCCACATCCGCGAGTTCTGCAGCTTGGCCTCGAACTCCGGGTGCCGGTTGCGCCACAGCCCGCAGAGGGTCTCGTGGTCGTACGTGCAGACGCTGAACAGCCCACCGTCGTCGAGCACCGCCTGCAACCCCCACAGCTGCAGGCAGGGCACCTTCGGGTCGTGGAACTGGGGTCCGCTGCCCGCCACGTCCTCGCGCAGCGCCCACTCCACACCGACCCACGACTCGATGCGCCTGGCGCGCAGCTCCGCGAACTCACGCGCCCAGCCGGCCAGCCAGTTCTCCCCCGTCACCTCAGCAGTATGTGGCGAGGCACCGGCGGACCGCCGCTCGATTACGGACGCAGCATCCGGCTGTCGAACCCTGCGGCGACCAGCCGCTCGTAGGCGGCCAGCACACCCGCCGGCACGTTCTGTTCCACGGCGAAGCCCAGCTTCGGGTACACCACCACACGCTGCAGGTCCCCGACGAGCATGTCGATGACGAGCCTCTCATCGCCGATCGACCGCACGTAGTCACCGAACTTAAGCGGCTCCGAGGCGCACACGGCCTCGACCTCGGGCCAGGCTTTCCGGCACGTGGCGTAGGAGCGGCGCTCCATGTACGGCTTCGAGATGAGCAGCACCGAGCGAGGTGCGTGACCGTTCTGCGCCAGCAGCGCACGCGACAGCGTCACGTTCTGCCCGGTGTTGCCCGCGTTCGGCTCCACGAGGATCGCGCTGTCCGGCACACCGAGCGACAAGGCGTGCTCGCGGAAGTGCACCGCCTCGCCGCGCGGGAACCGGGCAGCCGTCGTCGGACTGTTGCCCCCGCTGAAGACGAGAAGCGGGAACAACCCGCGGTGGTACAGCTCGGCCGCGAAGGCGGCAACGCCGAGATCGTGACTGCCCAGGCCGATGGCGACATCGACCGGACGCCGCTCATGCCCCATCTGGTGGTAGTCCCAGATGGTCTCCGCGTCGCACCACTGCTCGTCGGTGATCGGCTGGCTCACGGGCGATGTGCTCCTAGTTCACGTGCTCGAAGGCACTGCACCTCGACACATGCGCGGACCGGCGCGGCCTGGATCGACCCGGCGTTCGCGGTCGTGCGACTCGCGGCGGAAGGTCACCAGCCCGCGCAGGCCGAGGAATGGGCTGCGCGGTTCGACGGGTTCGCGCGGGTACCGCATGACGAACGGCCCCCGGTTCCCGCAGGAACCAGGGGCCGTCAGGAACAACCGTCAGCCGGCGAGCGCGCGCACCCGGCGCAGCACCTCGTCGGTGCCCAGCGTCCGGGCCACGGCGTGCAGGTCCGGGCTCGCCTTCGAGCCCGTCAGCGCCACGCGGATCAGCTGCGCGGCCTCACGGATCGAGCCGGGGTACGCGTCCGGGTTCTTCTTGAGCTCCTTGGGGTTCGGCGCGAAACCGTGCTTCGCGGCGAGCTCGCGGATCTGGCCGAACCACTCCTGGCCGTCCTCCAGGTCCGCGTAGCCGTCCGCGAAGTCCGCGGCGAACGCGGCGATCAGCTCCGGCGAGAGTCCGCCGAGGCGCTCGTCGGTGCGGTCGGAGACGAGCGGGAACAGCGACGGGAAGAAGAAGCCGTAGGCGGTGCGGAAGTCCGCCCACTTGCGGAGGTCCTTGCGCGGGTTCGCGACCTCCGGGCCGCGCTCGACCTTCAGCGCCGCCAGTGCCGCCTCGCGCTCCGTGGCCAGCACGGTGACCAGCTCCGGGTCGTACGTCTCCGCCCACTCCGACACGAGGGAGATGATCTCCTCGCCGGACAGCGTGGCCACGTAGTCGGCGCAGATGTCGTCGAGCTTGACGAGGTCGACCAGCGGGCCCGCGACACCGCACTCGGCGAGCGAGATCGGCTCCTGCAGGGCCTCGGCGAGCGGCAGCTCCGCCAGGCGGGCGTTGACCAGGCCGCGCAGGTAGTACTGGACGGCCGGTGCCGGGAAGCCCGCCTCGATGAAGAACTCGACGGACGCCTCGGGGTCCTTGCGCTTCGAGAGCTTGCGGCGGGAGCCGCCCTGCTGCTTCATCAGCGGCGCGATGTGGGCGTACTCGACCCGCTCGAAGCCCAGGGCGTCGAACAGCTGCAGGTGCGTCGGGACGGACGAGATCCACTCCTCGCCGCGGATCACGAGGTTCACGCGCATCAGGTGGTCGTCGACGGCGTGCGCGAAGTGGTAGGTGGGCAGGCGCGGCGACTGGTCGGACGCCTTGAGGATCACCACGTCGTTGCGGTTGGCGTCGTGCTCGAGCTCGCCGCGGATGGCGTCCACGAACTTCGTCCGCTCCCCCGCCTTGCCCGGCGAACGGAAGCGCACGACGTACGGACGGCCCTCGTCCAGAGCGGCCTGGACGTCCTCGGCGGTCTTCTCGCGCCAGATCGCCCAGCGGCCGTAGTAGCCGGTCGGCAGCTTCGTGGCCTGCTGGCGCGCGGTGATGTCCGCGAGCTCTTCCTTCGTCGCGAAGCAGAGGTACGCGTGGCCGGAGCGCAGCAGCTCACGCACGTACGTCAGGTAGATCTGCTCGCGCTGCGACTGGTGGTACGGGCCGTACGAGCCCACCGCGTCGGCCTCGTCGGGCTCGATGCCGAAGTACTTGAACGCCTTGTTGAACTGCTCGACGGCGCCGGGCACCTCACGCGCCTGGTCGGTGTCCTCGACGCGCACGATGTACGAACCGCCGGAGTGGGACGCCAGGTCGCGGTCGATCATGCCGACGTACAGGCCGCCGATGTGCAGGAACCCGGTCGGCGACGGCCCCAGGCGGGTGACCTTCGCGCCTTCGCCCAGCCCGCGGGGCGGGTACTGCTCCTCCCAGTGGGACGGCTCGGGCAGGTCCGAGGGGAACAGGGCGTCGACGACGGCACGGTCGAGCATCGCTAGGGGTCTCCAAACCAGGGAAAGAAGTACGCCCAGGTTATCAACGTGCGCGAGCCGAAATGCTGGCCCCTCGGTGATCGGCCTAAGCTCACACGTCATGGCCAAGTACCTCGACGTCCACCCGGTCAACCCGCAGAAGCGCGCCATCGACCAGGCTGTGCGGATCCTGCAGGAGGACGGCCTGATCGCGTACCCGACCGACTCCTGCTACGCGCTCGGCTGCCGCCTGGGCAACAAGGACGGCATCGACCGCATCCGGGAGATCCGCAAGCTCGACGACAAGCACCACTTCACGCTGATGTGCGAGAACTTCGCCCAGCTCGGCCAGTTCGTGGTCGTCGACAACGCCGTGTTCCGCGCGGTCAAGGCCTCCACGCCGGGCGGCTACACGTTCATCCTGCCCGCGACGAAGGAGGTGCCGCGCCGCATGATGCACCCGAAGAAGAAGACGGTGGGCGCGCGCATCCCGGACCACGTCGTGACGCAGGCGCTGCTCGACGCGATGGGCGAGCCGCTGCTCACCAGCACCCTGCTGCTGCCCGACGAGGCCGAGCCGCTCGTGCAGGGCTGGGAGATCAAGGAACGCCTCGACCACGTGGTGGACGCGGTGATCGACTCCGGGGAGTGCGGCACCACGCCCACCACGGTGGTGGACTTCTCGAGCGGCGAGGCCGAGATCATCCGCTACGGCGCGGGCGATCCGGCCCGGTTCGAATGACTCCTAGGACACGACCAGCGCGTAGTCGGCGTCGGTCGCGGTCGTCTCGACGTGCCCGTCCACGTTGACCGAGGTCGCGATCACCTCGACCGTCCAGTTGCCCGCGGCGGGCGTCTGGACGAGGACGTTCTCCACGGTGTCGACGGTGTTCGCGACGCCGCCGGACGTGGACCAGTTGCCGGCCAGCAGGCCGTTGTTGCCCCAGTACACGGTGCCGTTGGGGGCGGTGACCTTCAGCGTCAGGTCGTTGACGGTCGCCTTGGCCGCGGTCGGCGAACCGGCCGGGTCGGTGTAGGCCAGCGTCGCGCGCAGCGGCGTCTGGCCGTTGGACGCCACGGTGTACTTGCGCGACTGACCGGTCGTCAGCAGGTCGGTCTCGTTCACCAGGACCGGCAGCTTCCAGCCGCCCGCCTTCGCGCGGTCGTACAGGTTGCGGACCGACGCCGTGCCCCAGCCCTGGTGCGTGCGGGTCTGGTCGTGCGTGGTGCCGGAGAACGCGTGCTGGTTGGCGGTGTTGATCAGCAGCGCCTTCGCGGTCGCCGCGTGCGGGCGGGACGCGAAGACGTCACGGGCCTTGCCGGGCGCGCCGTCGAACACGCCGTCGGCCCACATCTGGAACAGCAGACCGGCGTTGCCGCAGGTGATCGGCGTGGCGCCGGACGTGCCGCCGAACGACGTCGTGTAGGCGGTGTCGCTGGTGGACGTCGTGGTGTCGATGCGGTCGTAGTAGTTCGAGATCTCCGGCTTGATGCGGCCGTCCGCGGCGGGGCCGATCGACGCTCCGCCGTTCCACTTGTCGTCCGCGCGGTCGAGGGTGTTGTAGTGGTAGTGCCCGCCGACCGACAGCACGTTCTTCGCCCACGCCTGCGGGCGCGAGCTTCTGGTGCCCGCGTTGCTCTGCGACTGGCAGATCAGCAGGTCGTGGTCGAACACGATCCGGTCCATCTGCTGCGAGATCGAGTTGTAGGACGTGGTGAGCGCGTCACCCCAGCTGTTGGACTGGAACACCGCCCGGTACTGACCGGCCGGGTCCACGAGCTGCTTGGTGTGGGCGTAGCGGTCGCCGGAGCCGTAGATCGCGAAGATGCCCTGCGCCTCGGGCAGCAGGCCGCGGTGCGCGGACGAGACGCCGGACGCGAAGATCTGCCCGTACGTCGACGTGCCGTGCGAGGTGCTCGACGAGTTCCCGGTGTGCATCAGCGGCGGACGGGCGCGGAACTCCTGGTGCGTGGTGCGCAGCCCGCCGTCCATCACCTCGCCCCGCACGCCCTTGCCCCTGTAGCCGCCGACGCTCTCGATGTAGTTGGCACCGGACGATTCCCGCGAGATCGCCATGTCGGTCTCCGGCGCGGACACCGGGTCGATCGCGATCACGGCGGGCAGCTTGGCGAGCTGTGCGGCTTGCCCCGCGTCCAAGGTGGCCATGATGTGCTCACGGCTCTCGGAGAGGACGTTCACCTTGCCGCCCAAGGACTTCACCTTGGCGGCGACGGCCTTCTGGTCGGCCGCGTCCTGCTCGACCAGCGTGATCAGGTAGTCGGACGGGCCGCTCAGCGCCATGATCCGCGGCTGGACCTGGAACGGCTTCACCTCCCGCACGTAGCTCAGCCGCGCGACGCGCGCGGTGTTCGTCATGCGGGCGAGGTAGGTGCCGTCCTGGACGAATGCTCCGAGCCGGACGCCGAGGCCCTCGAGCTGGTGGCGCTGGCCGTCGGACAGGGTGGTGCGGAACTGCAGCAGGTAGGCGCCCTCGGCCGGGGCAGCGACGGCAGGAACGCCGCTGATCAGCGAGAACACCGTGGCGAAGCTCAACAATGTGCGCAGCACGAATACAACCTCCATCGGCAGGGTCGGCGGCCACCGGAGGAAGTAACCGCCCGTGACCAGCACGTTACCGGTGCGGAGCAGGTCGGGACATCAGTCGTTCGGCGGTGATCATCTCGTGAGACGGTGTAGAACAATCCCTTCCTCTGCCGACATTCACGTTCACCCGGATGGTGCATCCGGAGTAACGTCCGATCAGGTAAGCCCGACATGCCCGGCAAAGCATTTCCGCGCGGAGGACGGATGCCTGTCTCACCTGAGCAGCTGATGGAAGAACTGCGCACCTTGTGCCGGGGGCGCGGTGTGCAGACTCCCGGTATCGACTTGCACGTCGGTCCGGCGCTGCGCCAGGTCTGCGGCGTCGTCGAGTCGGATGGCGCGGAAGCGGTGCGGACGAAACTGCGCGACTGGGTCGCGAACGCGGCGCGCGCTTTCCCGGTGGAGGTGCGCAACGCCGTTCTGGCGCCACTCGGACTGCACGACGACGCGCAGTTCCGGTTCCTCAACGAACGCATCGAGTGGCTCGCGAGACAACAGGACCGCGGTGCGCGAACGGTGCGCAGGAGGATGGATGCCGGACTGCAGCGCCTGGTGGAGGTGGCGCTGCAGCCGGCCCCTTCGACGACGCACGTGGCGCCGTCGGAACTGTGGCACGTCAAGGAGTTCGACGCGCTGCTGAAGCTGGACGGTCCGACGCCCGCGTGCACGGAACGCCGGACCGTGGTGGCCGACACCGACGGTGTCAACGAGGTCGCGTGGTCGATCACGATCCCCTCTCCCACGCCCGATGGTGCTCCAGGCGACCTGGACGTGGAGGTGTTGCACGGGGTCGAGCTCATCGGCCACGAACGTCCGTCCCCGCGCCGCTTCCTGATGAAGCTGCGGTTGCCCCGACCCCTCAACGCAGGACAAACGCACCAGTTCGCACTCGAGGTGCGCGTACCGCGGGGACAATCGATGCGTCCGACCTACGTGTTCTGGCCGGAGCGGATGTGCGAGTCGTTCCGGTTGCGGGTGCGGTTCGACCGGGACGACCTGCCGGAGTCGGTGTGGCGCGTCGAGGAAGCCCTGGCGCGCGACACCGATGACCTGACGCCTTGGCCGCAGTCGTTGCCGCTGGACGAGATCGGTGAGATCGACGTGCAGTTCCCACACCCTCGTCAGGGCCGCGGCTACGGCGTGCAGTGGACGCCACGCGGATAGCCGGAGACGCTCAGATCATCTCGATGCAGAAGTGCGGTTCCACGGCTGACACCTCCCTTCGATGGCCAGGGAGAACCGCAGTCCGAAGCGAAGTCAGATCATCGTCGCGATGAAGACGCTGCCGGCCATGAATCCAACGAAAAGGCAGACAGCAGCAACCTTCACAACGGTGGCGAGTGAGCAGATCATTCTCATGGAAGAATTCACCTTCTCATTCTGACTGGCTTTCGGGCTGATGTTCTCGCCGATGCACCAAGAGTGGCTTTCCGCCAGTCGAATGAGAACGGGTTTCCTGTTTCACGCTGAATGAGGAAACCCTCGGGACATTATTTCTGGGTCGTGCGGCGCAGCGCCATGACGAGCAGCGCGTGCGAACTGCCGGCGTGCGGGAGCATGCCCTGCCGGACGAGGTCGAGCGCGTGGCAGAACGGCATGGTCCGCACGCGCAGGTCCGCCTCACCGGGCTCGAGCGCCGGCTCGCCCTGGGTGAGCTCGGTGGCCAGGAAGATGTGGTCGACGTGGTTGCTCAGGCTGTCGGCGCCGTGGATCTGGCCGAGCCGCTCCCACTTCGCTGCCCGCAGCCCGGTCTCCTCGGCGAGCTCACGACGTGCCGCGGCCAGCGGATCGGAGTCCGTCTCGTCGACGGCGCCGCCGGGTAGTCGCCACTCCGTGCCGCCGTGGGTGTAGATCCACTGACGGGTCAGCACGACCTCGTCGTCGTCCTGGATCGCGAGGACGGTGACCGATCCCGGCGCCACGACGTGCGTGTAGGTGCCATGACCGCCATCGGGTCTGACGACGCTGTCGGCGCGCACCTCGAACCACGGCGACCGGTGGACCACGTTGGTCGCCAAGCGCTGCCAGACCATCACCACACCAGCCGCCTCGTCGAACCGCGTCATCACCATGACTCACATGGAACCACCGCCGACGGCTCCAGATAGGCCCAGTTGATCGTCAATCACAGGCCAATTAATGGACATTCCGCATTCGGGTGTTTGACGACGTACACACTTCCGGGGGAGGGGGTGAAGCCGTTGTCGCCCACGTTCGCCCAGGAGGTTCGCCGCCTGCGCAACGAGCGCGGGCTCTCACTCAGCCAGATGACCGGCCTCGTACCGTACAGCAAGGGACACCTCAGCAAGATCGAGAACGGTCAGGTTCACCCGAACCCCGAAATGGCGAGGCTCTTCGACAACGTCCTCCAGGCCGACGGTCACCTGATCGAGCTCGCCAACGCCCCGGCGCGCCCGATTCCGAGCGACCACGCCACGCTGCTCACCTTCGACTCGATGTTCGACCACCACCGCGCCCTCGGCCACCGGCTGAGCCCGGAGGTGGTGCTGTCGAGCCTGCGTCCCCAGGTCGACGCCCTGAGTTCCATGGCCCGCTCCGCCGAGGACCCAGGCCTCGGACGCGGCCTGTGGCTGCTGGCCGCCCGGTACGCCGAGTACGCGGGCTGGATGGAACAGGAACGCGGTGACGACGCCTCGGCGGCCGAGCTCACCCGGCGCGCGGTCCAGTACGCCGCGAAGGGCGGCGACCCGGACCTGGAGGCCTACGCGTACGTCCGGGCCTCGGAGTTCGCGCTCTACCGCGGCGACGCCCACGCCACCGTGAACTTCGCCCGCCGCGCCGGGAAGTCCCGTTCCACCGCCGTGCAGGCCGTGGCCGCCCAGCGCGAGGCCCAGGGCTACGCCCTCGCCGGAGCCGCCGACCGCTGCCGGGCCGCTCTCGACCGCGCCGACGAACTCCAGCGCGCCGTGAGCGATTCCCGTTACGGCACAACGAGCCTGATCGACCAGGTGGCCATCGCGCGGGCCTGGTCGTTCCACGACCTGGGCCGGCACGCGGAGGCCGCCGCCATCCTCGACGACCAGATGCCGCTGATCGCCCCCACCGCCCTGCGCGCCCGCACCCGTTTCGGTCTGCGCAGGGCGCTGGCCCACGCCGCGGCGGGCGACGTCGACCACGCCTGCGAACTGGTCGAAGGGCTGCTCGACGACATCCGGCAGGTGCAGTCCGCGACCGTCCACATCGACCTGACGGCGTTCAGCAAGCTGTTGTCTCGCTTACGTCCTGCGGCAGGGCGTGAGGTGGCGGGCGAGATCGGCGTCATCCTGTTCGACGGCTAGGGCCTGTCCCGCTCAGGCGCCCGCGCGGGACGTGCCAGCTCAGCAGCGGCAGGAACAGAACGGCGAAGGCCAGTCTCCCGGCCTTCGTCCGCCACTGCCGCAGCCGCTCTACACCGCGGTCCGCTGCCCTTCCCGCTCCAACGCCTCGGCCATCTCCACCCAGGCCTCCGCGCACCCGCGAGCCATGTCCGCCACTAGTTCCCGGCAGTGCGACGGCACCCCGGACACGACGCCGGCCCACTCGCCGGAGGACACCGCGTGCGCCTCCAGCCAGCGCAGCACCAGCCGCCCGTTCTCGTTGAACCGCAACGACGGGTCGCGCCGCAGGATCGGCAGGGTGGCGTCGGGATCACGCACCTCGGTCCGCCCGGCGGGCAGCACGGCGTCGGCGCGTTCGGCGGCCCGCATCCGTTCCGGCACCGGGTCCAGGCCCGCGCTCAACCGGCGGCGGACGTCCCGGACCGTGCCCGGTGACACCCCGGCCGCGCGGGCGATGTCGCGCAGCGAGGCGTCGGGGCGTTCCTGGATCATCCGCCCGGCGAGGCGGCGGCCGGCGGAGGAGTTGACCGGCCTGAGCTTTCCGTCCCTGCCGACGCGCACCGGAGCCTGACCGCCCACCGCGCGGCGCAGCACGCCGACGGACTTGGCGGCGAGGCCCGTGGACGCGGCGATCGCGCGGTCCGACCACTGCGGGTGCGAGCGCAGCAGCCTCCTGGCCGCCGCCTCGCGATCGGCGGTCGACAGCGTCGACAGGTTCAGCGACACCGCCAGCCCGAAGAGGTCCTCCGCGGGGCCGTCGACGTACTCGACCTCGACGGAGCGGCAGCCGCGCAGCACGGCGGCCTTCAGGCGGTGGGTGCCGTCGACGACCTTCATCGTCGGGCGGTGCACCACGATCGGTGGCAGATGGGCGCCCGAAGACGCCAGTGAACGGACGAAGTCGTCGCTGAGGCCACGAAGTCGTGGCGAGTCCGCGGACCGCAGCGCGGTGATGTCTACGAGCATGCTGAATCGAGCCCCCCAGGCTGAATCTCCCCGGAACCCCCAGGTGTCCGGAGACGACCAGAGCAGGTTAGCTACTCGTTCAACGGGAGCGCCACTCAATCGCGGGACAGACGTCCATCACCATGCGCAGCCCGGCCTCGCGCGTGCGCGCGTACGCCTCGTCGTCGACCACGCCGAGCTGGAACCAGACCGCCTTCGCGCCGATCGCGACGGCCTCGTCCGCGAACTGGCCCGCGTCCTCCGAGCGGCGGAACACGTCCACGACGTCGACCGGGAACGGGATGTCCGCCAGCGCCGGGTAGCCCTGCTCACCGTGCACGGTCTCGGCGGACGGGTGCACCGGCACGATCTTCTTCCCGCGTTGCTGCAGGAAGCGGGCCACGCCGTGCGCCGCGCGGGAGGGGTTGTCCGAGAGCCCGACGATGGCCCAGACCTGGCAGTTCTCGAGGATCCAGTCGACGTCTTCGCTCATGCTGTCCACCCTAATCCTGTGACCCGGGTCACAATTGCCGCAAGCCGGTCGAAACACCGGGGTCCCCGATCGACGCCTGAGTACAAACGCACCTGACACCAGCCAGAGGAGATCGACATGCGGTTCATGGTCATCGTCAAGGCGAACGAGGACACCGAGAACTTCGTCATGCCCACCGCCGAGGAACTGGCCGCGATGGGCGACTACAACGAGGAGCTCGTCAAGGCCGGGGTGATGCTCGCGGGCGACGGTCTCTACCCCAGTGCCAAGGGCGCGCGGGTCGCGTTCGACGGCAAGGGCGGGACGACGGTCATCGACGGTCCGTTCGCCGAGACCAAGGAACTGATCGCCGGCTTCTGGATCTGGGAGCTGCCGTCGCTGCAGGACGCCGTGGAGTGGCTGAAGAAGGCGCCGTTCCAGACCGGCGAGGTCGAGATCCGGCAGATCCACGGCCCCGAGGCGTTCGAGAGCGTCGTCACGCCCGAGATCCAGGCGCAGGAGGACCGGTTGCGCGAGCAGATCGCCGCGCAGGGCCAGTGAGCGCGGGCCGGGGCCGGGCGACGGACGTCCGGCCCCGCGACCGTGGTCCGGATCAGCGTCCGCGGCGCGGTTTCGCGCGCTTCGCGGGCTGCTTCTTCTGCTGCGGCGCCGGGCCCCGCCGCTGCTTCGGTGCCTGTTTGGGCGCCTGCTTGGGAGTCGGCTTCGGGGCGGGCTCGGCCGCGGGGCCGCGGGTGCTGTTGGCCGTGCGGCCGCGCACGATGCCGATCATGTGCTCGATCAGCTCGGGGTTCTCGTCGCGGATCGGGAACGACAGCGCGACGCGGGACTGCGGCGCGTCGGACAGCGGCACGTACTTCAGGTCCTTGCGGTGGTGCAGGCGGGCCAGCGACTGCGGCACGACCAGCAGGCCGACGCCCGCCGCCACGACCTCGATGGCGTCCGCGGTGGTCGCGGGACGGTCGACGGGCGGCAGGCCGGGCACCTCGTCCCAGCCCAGCGCGTCGTCGAGCGGTTGCCACAGGACGTGCTCCGCCAAGTCCTCAAGGGACAGTTCGTCGGCCGCGGCGAACTCGTGGTCCTTCGGGAACACGACGACGGTGGTCTCGGTGTAGAGCGGGATCGCGTGCAGGTCCTCGCGGTCGCCCGGCAGCCTGAGCAGCGCGGCGTCGGCCTCGCCGGCGCGCACCTTGGCGGCCGCTTCGGCGACGGGTACCTGCACGAGGGTCAGCTCGGTCTCCGGCAGGCGTTCCTGCCAGACCCGTGCCCACTTGCCCGGCGTCACGCCTGGGACGTACGCGAGCGTGAACGATCCGGTCACGCGCTGAGGCTACCGGACGCAGCGGTTACTCTTTGCGCATGAAGTCGCAGCAGACCATGAAGCCCGCCACCGCCGCCAAGAAGCTCGGCGTGTACCTCGAGGCGACGCCCGAGGAGTTCCAGGCGGGCGTGGTGTCGCGCGACGAGCTGAACGAGCTGCAGGCCAACCCGCCGCAGTGGCTGGCAGACCTGCGCAGCAACGGCCCGCACCCCAAGCAGCTCATCGCGCAGAAGCTCGGCATCTCGACCAGTGGCCTGGTGCGTGCCGGCATCACCGAGGCGCTGACCACCGAGCAGATCAACGCGCTCAAGGAGGAGAACCCGGAGTGGCTGGTGCGCGAGCGCGCCACCTACAAGGAGTTCAAGGCCGAAGAGGCGCGTCTGGCGGAGAAGGCACGCCTCGAGGAAGCAGAAGCGGAATAACGGCTCAGCTCAGCACGAACGGGATCTCCAGCTCACCCAGTTCGGCGCGCTCCGCATCGGTCGGGGCGCGCCGTCCCGTTCCCACGAGCAGCACGTCCACGTCGGACCACCGCGCGGGGAACCGCCCGGCGATCTGGCCGAGCATCTCGCGGCACCGCGCCAGCGCCCGCGCCGGCGGTCCAGCCAGGTGCGGCAGGTGCCGGACCAGGTCCAGGTGGTGCAGCGTCCACTCCCAGACGTAGGCGCCCAGGTAGCCGGACGTGGACAGCACCATGTCCTGGGTGCTCACCCTGAGAGCCGGATCGGCCAGCGCGGCCGCGCGCAACGCCGCCTGGCCCACGTCGTCGACGTGGTGCTTCAGCATCCAGGGCTCTCCGTACGCCGCGGCGAGCCTCCGCGTCAGCTCGGCCAGCGGGTCGCCTGCGGGTTCGTGCGAGACCTCCCAGTACGTCACCGCGTCGTGCGTCACGGGGTCCGCGGTGGGCGTGACCAGCGTGATCAGCACGTCCTGGGCGTCGATCACGAAGTGGCACACCAGGTCCCGCACCAGCCAGCCCTCGCACCCGGACGGCCGGGTGAAGTCGTCGTCGGTGAGCTCGCCGACCGCCTCGAGCAGCGCCCCCAGCGCAAGCGAAAACAGGTCCACAGCCGCAAACTACAACGATCGAGGGCGGACGAACCGTTAGGTTGGTGGGCATGGGCAAGTCCCCGGCTGTGGAGCTCGAGGTGGAGGACCGCGTCGTGCGGATCTCCAACCCCGACCGCGTCTACTTCCCCGCGCGTGGCGAGACGAAGCTGGATCTCGCGAACTACTACCTGTCCGTCGGCGACGGCATCGTCCGCGCGCTGCGGGAACGGCCGTGCATGCTGCACCGCTTCCCCGAGGGCGTCACGGGCGAGAAGGTGCACCAGAAAAGGCTTCCGAACGGTGCGCCGCCGTGGATCCGGACGGTCCGGGTGCACTTCCCGCGCTACAACCGCCACGCGGACGAACTGTGCGTCACGCACCCAGCGGACGTGATCTGGGCCGTGCAGATGTCCACTGTGGAGTTCCACCCGTGGAACTCGCGCGCCGCCGACACGGAGAAGCCCGACGAGTGGCGCATCGACCTCGACCCCGGCCCCACCTGCTCGTTCGACCGCGTGCGGCGAGTGGCACTGGTGGCGCAGGAGGTGCTGGCCGAACTGGGTGCGACGGGGTTCCCGAAGACCTCGGGCTCGAAGGGCCTGCACATCTACGTGCGCATCAAGCCCGAACACGGGTTCCAGGACGTGCGCAAGGCGGCGCTGGCGTTCGCGCACGAGGTCGAACGACGCGCGCCGGACGACGTCGAGACCACGTGGTGGCGCAAGGACCGCGACCCGTCGCTGGTCTTCGTGGACTACAACCAGAACACGCGCGACCGGACGATCGCGAGCGCCTACTCGGTGCGCGGCAATGCCGAGGCGACGGTGTCCACGCCGATCAGGTGGGACGAGATCCCGGACGTCGACCCGCACGAGTTCACCATCGCCACCGTGCCGAAGCGCTTCGCCGAACTGGGCGACCTGCACGCCGGGATCGACGACGCGGCCTGGTCGATCGAACCGCTGCTGGAGTGGGCCGCCCGAGACGAACTCGAGGTTCCCGATGAGCAGTAGCCCGCTGAAGTTCTCGTCGCTCGACCAGCCGTTGTTCGGCGGCCTGCTCAAGGGCGACCTGGTGGAGTACCTGGACTTCGTGGCCGACCGGTTCGTGCCGGTGCTCGCCGGGCGGCAGCTGTCGGTGTGGCGGATCCTGCGCGGCCAGGACCCGTTCATGCAGAAGAACGTCCCCAAGTACACGCCGGACTACGTCAGGACCGTCGAGGTCTGGGCGGAGGCGTCGCACCGCAAGATCAAGTACGCGATCTGCGACGACAAGCAGACGCTGATGTGGTTCGCGAACCAGCGCGCGGTCGAGTACCACGTGCCGCTGTACCTCGGCGACCACTTCGGCGACGACCACCACCAGACCCACCTGGTGCTCGACATCGACCCGCCGGAGGGCGCCGGGTTCGACGTCGTGGTCGGGTCGGCGCTGCTGGTGCGCGAGGCGCTCGCCCAGGCCGGGCTCGAAGGCGCGGTCAAGACCAGCGGCGCCAAGGGCGTGCACATCTTCGTGCCGCTGGAGGAGCACTCCCCCGACGACGTGGCCGCGGCGACGCGCGCGGTGGCCGTGCGGGCGGAGAAGCTCGGCCCGTCGCTGGCGACCACCGCCTACATCCGGGCCGAACGGGGCGGGAAGGTGTTCCTGGACTCGACGCGCGCCTGGGGTGCCACGGTCGTCGCCGCCTACAGCCCCCGGTTGCGCGAGGGCCTGCCGATCTCGTTCCCCGTGCCGTGGGAGTCGCTGAAGGACGTCACACCGGCCGACTTCACGATCAGGACCCGGTTCGACGGCGACCCGTGGACCGAGCTGATGCCGAAGCCGCAACGCCTGCCCGCCGACCTGATCGCCGAAGGGCACACCATCCCCGTCGCCCGCGTGGCCGCGATGCACGAGGGCAAGCGCCGGAAGGCTCAGCGGGAGCGCGAGAAGTAGGCGATCACCGCCGCTCCGAAGGGCAGCGCCACGTGGGCGACGCTGGTGAACGTCGGCTCGTTCGCGGACACGTAGTCGCTGGCGCGCACCAGAAGCCCGGCCGCTAGGGCGACGCACGCGGCGAACCTGGCGGTGCCGGTGGTGAGGGTGACGATCAGCGGCACGACGATCAGCCCGGCCAGGCTCGCGTGGGTGATGTACAGCGGGGCCTCGACGTTCAGCGTGATGACCGCGTCCAGCAACAACAGCGCGGGCGCGATCGTGCTGAGCCACCGCCCGTCCCGCCAGGTCCGGTACGCCGCGAGGCAGGTGAGCGCGGCCGCGGTGGCGATCACCGTGACGTCCTCGCCGTCACCGTTGATCGACGTCAGGTCCTCAGCCGCGTAGGCGACGACGTAGACGCCCAGCGCTCCCAGCCCGCCGCCCGCGGCCGCGAGCCACCACGGGGTCGTCGTGCAGGCGACGGCCAGTGCCGTCGCCGCCAGCGCGTACGGCACCAGGGTGAAGTCGTCGCCGCCGCTGAGCAGGCCCGTCGTGCCGGCCAGCAGGCCCAGCGCGGCGCCCGGCGCCCAGGGGTGGTCGCGGCAGGTGACGACGAACAGTGCCGCGATCAGCGCCCACGGCCAGACCGAGGCGAACACGAGGGTGTGGGGGCTGGAGTCGCCGAGGCGGCTGAGGATGCCGCCGGGAATCGCCATCAGGCTCATGACCAGGAGAGCCAGGGCCAGGCCCGCGGCGACGCGGGGCAGCGCGGCCACGAGTGCGGCGGGAGGCGTGGCCGCGGCGGCAGGTGTCTCGCGGCTCGCGGACGGGTCCGGCCCGGCAGATGCGTGGCTCGCGGCCGTACTCGGCTCGCCCTGTGCCCGGCGGCTTGCGGGCAGGCCTGACTCGGCGTGCGCCCGGCGGTCTGCGGCCGGGCCCGACTCGGCCGGTGCCTCGCGGCGCGTCCGTGTGCCCGACTCGGCCGAGCCTGAGCCGGACGCGCTGAGCAAGGCCTGCTTCGGCCTCTTCGGAATCGATCCCGCCTGGCCCCCTCCGGGGGAGGCAGAAGGCCCCACTCCCATCGTCTCAGGCGGCACCGACAGTTTTCGGGGGGTCGTGTCGTGCCTGTCCGGGAGCTTCGAGGTCGGCGCCGGTGCGGCCTTCTCCCCCAGCGCCTCGCGGGCCGCCGACGCCACCATGCGGCTGTCGTCCTCCGTCAGCCGCCGCAACGCCAGCCGTGCCGCCAGCACCCGGCCCTCGTGCGCGACCGACAGCATCCGCCGCAGCTCGGGGACCGCGCCCGCCCGCACGCCCGGCAGCGAGTGGTCGATCGCCTCCTGCAGTTCCGCCGGCAGCGCGGCCGGCACCGAGACCGGACGGGCGCGGCGGGCGATGCGCAGGTCGCCTCGCACGTCGAGCATCCACTTGCCGGGGGTCTGGTGCGGGGTCACGCGGCGGACCCGGTCGTAGACGTACTCGTAGAGCTCGTCCAGGCCCACGTGGCCGTCCTGGTCGCGGTCGGCATCGCCCGATTCCAGGCCCTCCACCAGGGCCGAGGTGAAGACCGACGGTTCGCCCTCGGACGAGTCGGCGACGGCCGCGCCCTCGAAGGCGTATTCCATGGCCGACGAGGCGGTGATGACGGCGCGGCCGCTGCCACCGAACTGCTCCTCCAGGCCGACGGAACCGCCCGCGCGGGCGACCATGCCGCGGCCGAACGCGCCGGAGTAGCAGCAGTCCAGCAGCAGCACGATGCGGCGGGAGCGGGAGCGGTTCATGCGGCGGGCCACGAAGTCCGCGGACACGGCGGTGCCAGCCAGGCGGGAGAGCTTGGTGCCGGACGTGGCGAAGTGCAGTTCGCCGGCCTCGTCCTTCACGCCGTGGCCGGAGAAGTGCAGGACCAGGAGGTCGTCCGGTTCGCGGTCGGCGAAGAAGTCCTCGACGGCCTCGTTCACCACGGCGGCCGGGGAGTTGATCAGGGTTCGCACGTGGAAGCCGCCGACGCGCGGGTCCGCGAGCACCTCGCCCAGGCGGGCGGCGTCGTGGGCCGGGGCGCGCAGGGAGGACAGGCCGGGGTCGGCGAACTCGTGGCTCGCGATGATCAACGCGTAGCGGTGCAGGTGGCGGCCGAGCCACGCGGACCGCTGGGCCAGTTCGGCCTCCGACGGGTCGCCGGTCAGTTCCAGCGGATCCCCGTCGGCCTCGACGGTCACCGAACGGTCGCGGCGCTGGCCGAGCCACGACGACACCGCGTTGATCAGCGCGGCCAGCACGGTCGACTGCGAGACGGTGGTCAGCAGCGTGCCGAGCTCGTTCAGGTCGACGGCCTTGGTGCCCTCGGGGGCCTCGCCGGGAACGCCGGAGACGGCGACCAGTTCCGTCAGCTCCGTCCGCAGGAATGCGGTGAGCTGCTCGATGCGCTCGTCGTCGGCGCCGTCTTCGCGCACGCGCAGTGTGACGTCGGTCATAGCTGCCTCCTAGAAGGAGGTCGCTCACCGGGCACGAAGCATTACGACGGGTCGGAACCCCGCAAGGCGGCCCACCACAGGCCCAGCACCGCGGCGATCACGGTGGCCGTGATCCAGCCGGTGAACCCGCTGCCGTCCAGGTAGGCCCAGAACAGGCCGACGACCGGCGCGGGCACCATGAACACCGCGTCGACCCGCAGCTGGGCGGCCAGGCCGCGCGGCGCGCGCGTGTCCGGATCGGGGTGCACGGGGTTGTCGAGCCGGCGGCCGCGCGGGTGCTTGGTCACCGGGCGGCCGGACGGGTAGAGGGTCACGCCGTCGACGACGGCGACCCGGCCGCCGCGCAGTTCGACGTCCGTGGGCGACGGCAGCGTCACTAGCACCGGGTCGTAGTAGACGGGCAGCCAGCGCTCGACCGGCCCCTCGATCTCCAGCCACGACCGCACCATCAGGCCCGACTGCAGCCGGATGCGCCGCACCGACACCGTGGTCCCTTGCGCACGTGCCGAACGCACCGCCAGCAGAACCCGCACGGCACCGGCGAGGACCACCAGCAGCGCCACCGCGACGGAGAACGTCACGCCGCCCAGCGCCCGGTCGGTCTCCAGGAACAGGTCCGAACCGGGGATCACGGCCCGCGACGGGTCCGCGGGGTCGAACGCCACCTGCGTCTGCTTCCCGACGACGCGTGCACCGTTCTCGTAGGCGACCCGAGCGGTGCCGGACGGCCAGCGCACCTCGACCGCACCGTCCGAAAAGGACACGACCTCGCCCGTGTCACGGGCCGTCAGCGACGCCAGCACCGCACGGTCGTCCGAATAGGACAGCCAGGAGAACAACGCGACCACGGAGCACACGACCAGAACGACCGCCGTGGTGAACAGCCCGTAGCGCAGCGCACGAACCCGGGAACGCAGCAAAGCAAGCTCCAAACAGAAAGAAACGGCCCGGCGGAAAGACCCGCCGGGCCGTCGACAGCCGGCTACATCACTCGGTGAAGCCCATGTTGATGTAGTCGTACGGACGGTTCGCGTACGCGACGGCACCGAAGTTGGCGACGTTGCTCTTCACCGCGACCGCGCCGGGCAGCTGGTACAGCGGCAGCTGGTGGCCCAGCTCCCAGATCTTCTTGTCGGCCTCGTTGGCCAGCTCCAGGCGCTTGGCGTCGTCGAGCTCACCGTTGGCCTGCTCCAGCAGCTTGTTGACCTCGTCGGAGCCGATCCGGCCGTAGTTCTGGTTGGTGCTGGCCGGGTCGAGCGTGTAGATGCCCTTGCTGTCCGAGATCGGCGTGGCCGAGGACAGCCAGCGGAAGCCCGTCATGTCGAAGTTGCCGACGTTGACGAACTGCTTGAAGAAGTCCGTCGAGGGCACGGCCTGGATGTCGATCTTGGCGCCGACCTCCTTCAGCTGCGACTGCACGAGCTTCGCGATCTGGTCGGAGGTGGGGTTCGGCGTCGGGATGACGTAGCGGACGACGAGCTCCTTGCCGTCCTTCTTGCGGGTCTCGCCCTCGAGCTTCCAGCCCAGCTCGTCGAGCTGCTTCTTCGCGGCTTCCTTGTCGAACGAGGCGACGGCCGAGTTGTCCTTGTACCCGGCCGAGCCGAGCAGGAAGAAGTGGTTACCGGTGACCTGCGCGTCGCCCTTGATCATCTGGCCGAGCAGGGCCTTGGTGATGGTCTTGGTGTCGATGCCGCGCATCAGCGCGACGCGGAGCTTCGCGTCCTTGAGGATCGACGTGTCCGCACCGTTGAACGTGATGTGCGAGTAGTCCGGCGTGATCGCCTGGCGGATCGTCACACCCTGCATCGACTTGGCACGCGTGAAGTTGTCGATGCTGGAGCCGATGTCGAAGAAGTCGATCTGGCCGTTGGCGAGCGCGTCCGCGAGCGCGGGGCGGTCGACCTGGCGGAACGTGATCTTCTCGAGCTTCGGCTTCGGGCCCCACCACGCCGGGTCCTGCACGACGGTCACGAGCTTGGCGGTGCGGTCGATCGTGCCGATCTTGAACGGACCGGCGGTGATCTTCGGCGCGTCGGCCCAGCCCTTGTTGAACTCCTCCGCGGAGGAGGACATGGCCTTCGGGTAGAGGGGCGTGAAGATGGTGCCCTTCCACTCGGCGAACTTCTTCTTGAAGGTCACCTTGACGTCCTGGTCGGACGCGCCCTTCTCGACCTTCTCGATGTCCTCGTAGCCGGTGGTGCCGGCGACCTCGAAGGCCTTGTCGGTGCCGTTGAGGGACTTCCACATGGCCTCGAAGTCCTGCCACGAGATCGCGGTGCCATCCGACCACTTGGCCTTCGAGTTGATCTTGAACTCGAGGATCTGCGGATCGGAGGAGGCGAGCTTCGCGTCGTCGAGAACGTCCTTGTTGATCTCGAGCGTCGAGTCGGGCTTCTGCTTGAACAGGTTCGGCATCACCGTGTCGATCATGCGGCGGCCGTCGGCGTTGGTGCCGTCGAGCTGGTTGTAGTTCCAGTTGTCCGGCAACTGGTCGACCGGCCAGCGGAACTCGCCGCCGTCCTTGACCTTGGACGCGTCCTGCGGGTTGACGTCCGCTTGGCCGATCGCGTTGTCCGCGCCCTTGAGCCCGGAGTTGGCGTTGTTGCTGGGCCCCCCACACGCGGTAAGCGTGAGGGCGACGACGGCAAGCGCGGTCACACCCACCTTGGTACGTCGACTCACTGTCGTGAACCTCCCTCGTGCCCGGACACCAGTTGCCGGGGACACTGTTCCTTCGTGCTCGCAGGTCTGCTGAGGCGACGGATGCATCAGAGGACCTGACGGATCTGGGCGAAGTGGCAGGCGGCCTCGTGGTCCGGGGCCTGCGTTTCGCGCGGTGGTTCCACTTCGATGCACTGGCGCTGCTTCTCGGGAGGCAGCGACGCGTGCAGGAAGCAACGGGTCCGGAAGCGGCAGCCGGACGGCGGGTTCGCCGGGCTCGGCAGGTCGCCGGTGAGGAGGATCCTCTCCCGCTGACGCTCCTTGACGGGGTCGGGGATCGGGATCGCCGACAGCAGTGCCTGCGTGTACGGGTGGCGCGGCGCCTCGAACACCGAGTTCACCTCGCCGATCTCGATGATCTTCCCGAGGTACATGACGGCCACCCGGTCCGCGATGTGGCGCACCACCGACAGGTCGTGTGCCACGAACAGGTACGCCAGGCCCAGCTTGGACTTGAGCTCCTCCAGCAGGTTGATGACACCCGCCTGGATGGAGACGTCCAGCGCCGACACCGGCTCGTCGAGCACGACGAGCTTCGGTTCGAGCGCGAGCGCCCGCGCGATGCCGATGCGCTGGCGCTGACCGCCGGAGAACTCACCGGGGTAGCGCGACAGCTGCTCGGGACGCAGGCCGACGAGCCTCATCAGCTCCGGCACGCGCCGGTTGATCTCGTCCTTGGCGTAGCCGTGGACCTGCATCGGCTCGGCGATGCAGTCGTGGATCGTGAGGCGCGGGTCGAGCGACGCCATCGGGTCCTGGAAGACCACCGACATGTCGCGGCGGATCGCGAAGCGGCGCTTGGCGTCCACTTCGGACGACTTGGTGCCGAGCACGGAGATCTCGCCGCCCATGGGCTTCTGGAGGTTGAGGATCTCCATCAGCGTCGTGGTCTTGCCGCAGCCCGACTCGCCGACGAGGCCCAGGGTCTCGCCCTCGCGGATGTCGAACGTGATGCCCGCGACCGCGTGCACGGTTCCGACGCGGCGCTTGAACACCACGCCCTTGTTGACCGGGTACTCCTTGACGAGGTTGTCGAGGCCCAGCACGATCTCGCGCTGCTCGCGCGGGATCTTCGCGACCTCGGGCTCGGCGGCCACCTCGGCACCGAAGATCTCGACGGCGGCCTCGGCGCCCTCGGCGTCGGTCGCGGCGATCTCGTTGGTGCGGATGCACGCGGCGGCGTGCTCGACGGATCCGTCGACGTCCATCAGCGGCGGTTCCGCGGTGTGGCAGGCGTCGACGACCATCGGGCAGCGCGGGGCGAACGGACAGCCGTCGGGCAGGTCCGTGAGCGACGGCGGCTGGCCCTTGATCGGCACGAGCGCCTGCTTCTCGCTGACGTCGAGGCGCGGGATCGAGCCGAGCAGGCCGAGCGTGTACGGCATGCGCGGCTGCTGGTAGATCTCGTCGACCTTGCCCTTTTCGACGGCGCGGCCCGCGTACATGACCATCAGGCGGTCCGCGAACCCGGCGACGACGCCGAGGTCGTGGGTGATGATCACGATGCCCGCGCCGGTGACCTCCTGCGCGGTCTCGAGCAGCTGCAGCACCTGCGCCTGCACCGTCACGTCGAGCGCGGTGGTCGGCTCGTCGGCGATGATCAGGTCGGGGTCGTTGGCGATCGCCATCGCGATCACCGCGCGCTGCCGCATACCGCCGGAGAACTCGTGCGGGAACGCCTTGGCCCGCTCGACGGCGTTCGGGATGCCGACGAGGTCGAGCAACTCCACGGCGCGCTTCGCCGCCGCCTGCTTGGACACCTTGCGGTGCACCAGGATCGCCTCGGCGATCTGGTCGCCGACGGTGAAGACCGGCGTCAGCGCGGACAGCGGGTCCTGGAACACCATCGAGATGCGGCGGCCGCGGATCTTCGACAGCTCCGCGTCGTTCTGGCCGATGAGCTCACGGCCCTGGAACTTGATGGAACCGGTGATGCGCGCCGAGGACGGCAGCAGGCCCATGACGGCGAGCGACGACACGGACTTGCCGGAACCGGACTCGCCCACGATGCCGAGGACCTCGCCGGGTGAGACGTGGTAGCTCAGGCCGCGCACGGCCCGGACGCGGCCGGACTCGCTCGGGAAGGACACGTGGAGGTCTTCGACCTGCAGAACCGGTCCCTCGACGACACGGTCGGACGGCGTGTCGAACTGGAGCTCCGAGGTGGTCATCAGGCGGCCTTCTCCTTGGTGTCCTTCTTCTCCTTGCGGCGCACGCGCGTGGAGGTGGGGTCGAGCGCGTCACGGAGCCCGTCGCCGACCCAGTTCACCGCCAGCACGAACACGACGAGGAAGCCCGCCGGGAACAGGAACAGCCAGGGGAAGGTCGTCGCGGACTCGGCGTTGCCGCCGATCAGCGTGCCGAGCGAGACGTCGGGCGACTGGACGCCGAACCCGAAGTAGCTCAGGCCGGTCTCGGCGAGCACGGCGGAACCGACGTTGATGGTCGCGTCGATGATGAGCAGCGACGCCATGTTCGGCACGATGTGCTTGGCGATGATCTTGCGTGCGGGCTGGCCCATGAACTTGGCCGCCTTCACGAACTCGCGTTCCTTCAGCGTCAGCGTCATGCCGCGCACGATGCGGGCGGTGATCATCCACTGGAACGCCGCGAGCATCAGCACCAGCAGGAACCACGACTTGCCGCGGAACCACGGGCTCAGGATCGCGATGATCAGGAACGACGGCAGCACCAGCAGCAGGTCGACGACCCACATGAGCGCCTTGTCGGCGACACCGAGGAAGTAGCCGGCGGCCGCACCGACGATCGCGGCCACGGTGGTCGAGATCAGCGCCACGAGCAGGCCGATGATCAACGACTTCTGCAGGCCGCGCATGGTGAGCGCGAACATGTCGGTACCGATCTTGTCGGTGCCGAAGATGTGCTCGGAGTAGGGCGGCTCCAGGAACGCGGTGTAGTCCTGGGTGTCGTAGCTCCACTTCGACAGAAGCGGGCCGACGAACGCCATCAGGTACATCCCGATGATGACCACCAGGCCGACCAGCGCCAGCTTGTTGCGCATGAAGCGGATGAGCACCAGCCGGCCACGCGTCATCGCCTTGCCCGGTTCGGGCGCCGCGTCGACTGGGCCACCGGAGGCGGCGCCGGTGGTTCCGGCGGCGTCCCCCTCGTTGAGGATCACGGTCACGTCGTCGTCACCTTGCCTAGTTCACGCGGATTCGGGGGTCGAGCGCGGCGTACAGCACGTCGGCGAGCCAGCCGGAGAACAGCACGCACACCGCGACGAAGAGCGTCACCGTGGCGGTGATGTTCGTGTCCTGCGCCGAGATGCCGGTGACGAGCCAGTCACCCATGCCGAACCAGCCGAAGATCCGCTCGGTGAACGTGCCACCGACGACGAGCAGGCCGAAACCGAACGCGAACAGGGTCGCCATCGGGATGAGCGCGGTGCGCAGGCCGTGCTTGAACAGCGCCTTGCGGCGGGTCAGCCCCTTGGCCTGGGCGGTGCGCAGGAAGTCGCTGCCGAGCACGTCGAGCATCGACGAGCGCTGGTAGCGGCTGTAGTAGGCGATCTGGCCGAGCGCGATCGCGAGCGTCGGCACGATCAGGTGCTGCAGCCGGTCGCCCAGGTGCTCGAACCAGTTGCCCTGGAATCCTGGTGTCGTCTCACCGACGAAGATCAGCACGTTGGTGCCGATCGAGTCGTTGATCCCTTGCGCGCCCATCTTCAGCAGCGTGCCCAGCACGAACACGGGTGTGGACAGCAGTATGAAGCTGAACAGGGTCGCGAAGTAGTCGCTGAACTTGTACTGCCGGATCGCGCTCACGACACCGAGCAGCACACCGAACAGGATGCCGATCGTGATGCCGAGCAGGAACAGCCTCAAACTCACGCCGATGCGCCTGCCGAGTTCGTCCGTGATCGGGCGATCGGTGATCGTGCGACCGAAGTCGCCCTGGACCACACCGCCCATCCACGTGACGAACCGCTGCGGGATCGGCTGGTCGAGGTGGAGGTCTCTCTTCTTCGCCTCGATCGACGCCGCCGGCGGCGGTGGGTTGCGTTGTTGCAGCACCCCGATCGGGTCAAAGGTGGCGGAGGCCAACGTGAACGCGAGGAACGTCGCCACTAGGGCGAGCACCACGTAGTTGACCAACCGCCGCAACAGAAATCCGGCCACCCGTGTTCAGTCCTCTCCCCGGTGGTTGCGACATCGGCACACTGGATTGCAGTGGACGAGTTGCAAGAGATTAACCGCCGATCTGGCGGACCGCTGCCCACCCCCACCAATACGCGGAGGCCCACTGACCGGGCCATAGTCACCCATGCGTGGAGGAAAGGGCGGCCGAACTGCCACATCAACAGTTGACTCTCGCCAATTGTGTGCTGAAGCGTGACCATTGTGCGGCCGGATCGCCGTATTCACCGTGAAGTTCTGTCTCACCTCGGATGGATGTTGACGCATCCGGGTGAATGGAATCGCCGGAAGACGTGGGACAAGCAGCGCAATGTGATCATAAACCGGGCATCACACTGCGAAGCGCTTCGGGCGTGCACCGTGACTGCATCGATGCGGAGCAGGCCGAACGCCCGTCCAGCTCACCGGGCGCTCGCCCGAACGGGGTGAACCACGTCACAGTCCGGCGGGACCAGATGGCTCAGGCGGCCTGACCGAGGCGCCAGAGACGGCCGCCCGCGATCACGAACACTTGGTCGCCGACCTTCTCCGCCGCCACGACCGCACCGGACGGTCCGTCCGCCGGGCGTTCGTCCTTCTCGGACACCAGCTTCACGCCGCCGTGCTCGACGACCAACGTCGGGACGCCGTTGACGGGAACGGGCGCGGCGAGCTTGTCGTCGTCGCCGACGGGGATGTCCGGGGTGGTGAGCTTCTTCCAGTCCGGGCCCGACCACCACGCGAGCTTGCCCTTGCTGCGGCCCACGACGTGGCAGGTGCCGTCCCAGCAGCGGGCGGCCAGCGCGGCGTCGCCGTCCGGGAGGGTGGCGGTGGTCCAGGTGGTGCCGTCGAACCGCCAGACCGCGGCGCTCACGGTGCCCTTCGCGATCTGCCAGCCGGTCACGAGCGCGCCGTCGCCGTCCGGGGTGACGGCCAGCGGGAACCGGAGGAGCTCCTGCGAGCTTTCGAGGACGGTGCCGGCGGACGGCTGACGGGTCCAGGTGCCGGCGGCGTAGGTCCAGGCCGCGATGTCGAGGCCCGCCTTGGCGCTCTGCCAGGTGCCGATGATCAGCGGCCCCTTCGCCGTGCGCACCGGCCCGATCAGCTCGCCCGCGCCGTAGCCGCCGAACGTGCTGAAGGCCTGCGGTTTCTCGTTGATGGCACGGGTGTCGCCGGTCCAGGCGCTCCAGCGGACGTTGCCGTGCGCACCGCCTCGCTCGCCGCCGACACCGGTGATCGTGGTGCCGTCGGAGGTGATGCCGTACCAGTGCGCTTCCTTGCCGTACGGGGTCGCCGGGGTCAGCCGGGAGTTCGACACCGTGCCGTCCTTGGTCCGGGTGACGAGCTCGGGGTGGTCGGACGGGCGGGTGCCGATGACCAGCATGTCGCCGTGCGTGGCCAACGCTTCGGGCGTGGCCGTGAGGTCGACGGCGGTGAATCCGACCGTGTTGTCCGCACCGCCTGAAGAGCAGCCGGCGAGGACCAGCAAAACCGCGAGCGTCAGCCTGCGCATGCGCGCCAGTATGACCATATGCGGCCCGAACCCGGTCAGGTGTTGCACTTCTCCGAGGATCCTTCGATCACCCGGTTCGTCCCGCATCGGGCGGCGACCGCGCGGCAGCCCGGCGAGTACGTGTGGGCGGTGGACGCCGATCGCTGCCCCGACTACTGGTTTCCGCGGCAGTGCCCGCGGGCGATGGCCTGGACGACACCGGACACCACCGGGCAGGACCGCGACCGGATCATCGGACCCGGCTGCGGAACCAGGGTGCACGCCGTCGAGTACGGGTGGCTGGAGCGGATCCGGACCGTCGAGCTGTACGCGTACCGGTTGCCCGCGAGCGTGTTCCGGCCGTTCAGCGAGGACGGCACCGGCGGCGGGCACGCCGTCGTCGCCACGGAGCCCGTGGTGCCGCTCGGTCCGGCCGAACGCGTCGGCGACCTGTTCGCGCTGCACGAGGAGGCGGGCATCGGACTGCGCGTGCTCCCCCGGTTGTGGCCGTTCTGGGACGAGGTGACGGCGAGCACCCTGGGGTTCAGCGGCATCCGGCTGCGCAATGCCCTGCCCCGATCAGTGGAATGATCTCCGCCCATGCGGGTGCTGCTGGTGGAGGACGACGAGCCGATCGCGGAATCGCTGACGCGCGGACTGTCCCGCTACGGGTTCGAGGCCACGTGGGTGCGCACGGGCGCGGAGGCGCTGACGGCCGGGGATTTCGCCCTCGTGCTCGTCGACCTCGGGCTGCCCGACATGGACGGCCTCGACGTCTGCCGTGAGCTGCGGGCGCGCGGGGACGTGCCGATCATCGTGATCAGCGCGCGGTCCGACGAGGTCGACCGGGTGGTCGGGCTGGAGATCGGTGCCGACGACTACGTCACCAAGCCGTTCGGGGTGCGTGAGGTGATCGCACGGATGCGAGCGGTCCTCAGGCGCGTGCAGCCCGCCCAGCCCGAACCGGAGACGCACGGGCGGGTGCGGATCGATCGGCGCACACGGCGAGTGCACCTCGACGGCGATGAGATCGAGCTGACGCCGAAGGAGTTCGACCTGCTGGCGTTCCTGGCCGAGGAACCGGGCTCGGTGTTCACCCGCGAGCAGATCATGGAGGCGGTGTGGGACGAGAACTGGTTCGGTCCCACCAAGACGCTCGACGTGCACGTCGGCGTGCTGCGCCGCAAGCTCGGTGACGCCGCCTCGCTGGAGACCGTGCGGGGCGTGGGGTTCCGGCTGGTGCTCTCGTGATCCGCCAGCTCGCCTGGAGCTACGTGCTGCTGGTGGCGGTGGCGATCGCGGCGTTCACGGTGCCGGTGGCGTTCACGCTCAACCAGCAGCTCTACGACGACGCCGTGAACACCGCCCGGCGCGAGGCCGACACGGCCGCGTTGCTGCTGGCGTCCGGCGACACGAGGTCGTTGAACGCCTTGGCGGACGCCTACGAACGGCAGACCCCCGGCCGGATCGACGTCCTCGAACCCCAGCCGGAGTCGAAGGTCTGGGACTCGGAGGGCTTGAAGCTCACGGTTCCGGCGAAGACGCCCGACGGCACGGTCGTCGGTGCGATCCGCCTGTCCTATCCGGACGATCGGATCACGCAGAGGCTCTGGCAGATCTGGGGGTTCCGCGCCGCGCTCGCCGTGGGCGTGCTGATCCTGGCGGCGTTCCTGGGGCTGTGGCTGGCGAAGCGGGTCACCCGGCCGTTGCGCGAGCTCAACGTGATGGCGGGCAGGCTGCGCGACGGCGACCTGACGGCGCGGGCCGAGGAGACGGGACCGCCCGAGACCCGCACGCTCGCCCGCACCCTCAACACCGCGACCGAGACGATCGGCACGCTGGTCGGCTCGCAACGCGCGTTCATCGGCGACGCCTCGCACCAGCTCCGGACGCCGCTGACCGCGCTGCGGCTCAGCCTCGACAACGTGGCCGACGGCGTCGACGACCCGACGGTCCGCGAGGACGTCGAGATGGCGGCGGCCGAGATCGTGCGGATGTCCCGGCTGGTCAACGGTCTGCTGGCGCTGGCCCGCGCCGAGGCGGACGTCCCCCACCCCGAACCGGTGCAGGTGCTCGACGTCGTCGCGGAGCGGTTCACCGCGTGGCGCGCCGCCGCCGACGAACGCTCGATCTCCCTGGTGGCCGAAGGCTTCGACATCCGCGTGCTCGCCACGCCGGGACACCTCGAGCAGGTGCTGGACAACGTGCTGTCCAACGCGCTGGAGGTGTCCCCGGACGGCGCCACGATCCTCGTCCGCACCACCCGGCCGGGCCTGGTCGAGGTCATCGACGCCGGCCCCGGCCTGCCGGAGGCCGACCGGGCGCGGGCGTTCGACAGGTTCTGGCGCGGCCAGGGCCTCACCGGCAAGGGCGGGTCCGGCCTCGGCCTCGCCATCGTGAAGCAGCTCGTCACCGACGACGGCGGCTCGGTGTCGCTGGAGGCGGCGGCGAGCGGCGGGTTGTGCGTGCGGATCAGACTTGCTCCGGCATCGCCGACGAGTGGTGGTTCACGATGAGCCACTTCCCGCCGACCTTCTCGTAGACGAACGTGTAGCGCGCGTCCACGGTCGTCGCCTTGCCGTCCTTGGTGAGCGCGAACCGGTAGGTGCCCGCGTCGATCGCGTCGTCGGCGTCGAGGACGGCGACGTGCGAGTCGAGGATGGTGCCGCTCGGCTCGTTGAGCAGGAAGTGCTCGAAGTAGTCGACGATCTCGGCCCGCGAGGACCGCACCTGGTTCGACACCGTGGGCAGCAGAACCGCGTTCGGAGCGTAGCGATCGGCAACTTTCTGGGGGTCACCCGTTGCGAGCGAGGCGTTCCAGTCGGCGAACAACGCCTGAATCTGCTCGGTCGTCGGCCGCTCGTCCGATCCCGTGGACGTCTGCGCTGGGGCGCTGGAACATCCGACGAGCAGAGCGGTCGCTCCGACCAGTCCGGTGGCTCCGATGAAGTGCTTGCGCATCGTGTCGTTCTCCCCGATCGAGTGGCTGTTGAGATCCACTTTCGAGGCAGGACCGGAAACGTCCGGACAGCAGCGGCCCAGTACCGGGACAAGCTTTCGGAAAGCCTGGTAAACGTGGACGTATGGGACTTCTCAGCGGAATGATGGGGAACGCTTCGAAGCTCGACCCGCGGGACGCCGCGAAGGAGTTCGGGCGGCTGCTGGCGCAGGGTGAGCAGATCCACGCGGCGTACCAGCTGGTGCGCGATTCGTTCCTGTTCACCGACCGGAGGCTCATCCTGGTCGACAAGCAGGGCATGACGGGCAAGAAGGTCGAGTACCACTCGGTGCCGTACAAGGCGATCACGCAGTTCTCAGTCGAGACGGCCGGTCATTTCGACATGGACGCGGAGCTGAAGATCTGGATCTCCGGCGGCGACGCGCCGATCTCCAAGCAGTTCGGCAAGGGCGTCGACGTCTACGAGGTGCAGGCGCTGCTGGCCGCGTTCATCGCCCGGTAGCACGGCCTGCGAGCCGATCGCCACGGCGATCTCGGCCAGCGCCAGGAGCAGCGCGGTGACCACGTGTCCGGCGTCCAGCAGGAGGTTCGCCGCGGTCAGAGCCACGGGCACCACCCGTCCGCGGACCAGCACTCGCAGGACGGCGGTGGCGCAGCGGGTGGTGGACATTTCCGTTCCCTCCAACGTATCCGGCTCTCACAGATACGTCGAACGGCACCCTCCCGATTCGACCGGTCAGGCCCAGAATTCTTGTCCCGCAACGAAAAATCCCCCGCAGGCACAGGGCCTGCGGGGGACGTCGGCGGTGCGGTCTAGCGGGCCTGCAGCATCGGCCGGAACTTGTCGCGGTAGGCCCAGGCGAGGCCGATCTCGGCGGCGACCACGAAGAGCGCCATGCCCATGCCCGCCGGCTCCAGGAACACGTGGATCAGGAAGATGTTCACGATCACCGGCGCCAGGATCGCCAGGGCCAGCGGCACGAACCGGCCGGCGACCAGCAGCAGGCCCGCGACCAGCTGGACGCCCGACGACAGCTGCAGCATGTAGCCGGTCGCGTAGAGCGCCGTCGTGAACGCCACCCCGGCCGGTGCCATCGTGCTCGGGTCCGGTGCGGGCATGAAGTTCAGGAACCCGTTCAAGCCGGTCACGGTGAACAGCAGGCCGGTCAGCACGCGGGTCACGAGCGTGGCGTGGCGGGCGGCGGCCGACTTGCGGGAGACGCGGGCGGGGGCGGCGATCGTGGCGGTCATGTCGAGTTCCTCCTGGGCTGTCGTGTCCTTCCGCTGATGCGTCGAACGGGCAGCAGCCCGGATCGACACGACGGCCCAGAAATCTTCAAAAAAACTTGTTCGCGCTGGTCAGGCGCGTGCCGCACGCACGTGCTCCGCGACCGGGCTGAGTTTCAGCCACTCCGGCAGGCCGCGCACCACCCAGCGTCGGCCGGTCAGCTCGATGGTGCCCGCGCGCACGGCGTCGAGCAGGCCGATCTCGCCCTCCCACATCCGGAAGAGCGTGGCGATGTCGGATGCCAGCACCGCGTCGACCTCCAGGCCCGGGTCGGTGTAGCAGATCGAGGCGTCACCGGGTTCGACGACGAGCCAGAACGTGCGGCGCCGGTCGTTGATGCGGACCTCGATGGTCGCGCGTTTGTCCAGCGTGCCCGTGTCGACGCGGCCGTGCATCCACCACATCAGCACCTCGGGGTCGAGCTCGTCGGCGCGCGGATCGCCGAACGCGTAGCGGGCGCCCCAGTCGGCGAGGCCGAACACCAAGGGGTGCAACGCCTGCCCGGCCGGCGTCAACGCGTAGCCGTCGCCGGTGCGCTGCACCAGGCCGGCGGTCGCCAGCTGCCGCAGCCGCCGCGACAGCAGAGCGCGCGAGAGCCCCGGCAGGCCGCGGGAGAGCTCGTTGAAGCGCGAGGCACCGACGAGCATGTCCCGCACGATCAGCAACGTCCACCGGTCGCCCAGCACCTCGACGGCGCGGACGATCGGGCAGTACTGCGCATACGTCCTCACAGGGGAAGTCTCCGTCGCGGCGGGGGTTTCGTTACCGCCGTCCGGTTCACTTTCAGAACTACCCGCGGGGGTTGCGCGTTCTTACGTTTGTCGCATGACAACACTTGACGCACCACGGGTGACCAGCACGTTCCCCACTGTGACCAGAGACGGCGACGACAAGTTCGCAGGGATGGCAGCACGCATCGGTGCCATCGCGGCGGCCAACGCGTCCGAGCACGACCGCGACGCCACGTTCGTGAGCGAGGCGTACGAGGCCATGCGCGAGGAGGGCTACCTGGCGTTGGCCGTACCCGAGGAACTGGGCGGGTTCGGTGCCACCATGCGGCAGGTCTGTTACGCGCAGGCCGAGCTCGCACGGCACGACGGCGCCACCGCGCTGGCCGTCACCATGCACCTGTACCTGACGCTGATGCAGGGCTACCGGCGCCGCAAGGGCGCACCGGACGCGGAGGGCGTGCTGCGACGCGTGGCCGCGGAAGGCCTGGTCATCGCGACCAGCGGCGGCTCGGACTGGCTGTGGCCCACGACCACCGCGACGCCCGTGGACGGCGGCTTCCTGGTGAACGGGCGCAAGACGTTCTGCAGCCAGTCTCCGCGCGCCGACGTCGTGGCCACCTCCGCCGTCCTCGGCGAGGAGGTGCTGCACTTCAGCGCCCCGCTGAACGCCGACGGCGTGCGCATCGAGGAAACGTGGGACACGCTCGGCATGCGCGGCACGGCCAGCCACGACGTGGTGCTGGAGGACGTGTTCATCCCGGCCGAGAAGATCGCCGCCCGCCGCCCCTACGGCGAGTTCGGCGTACCCCTGTTCGCCGCGGTCGTCCACTTCGCACCGGTCTGCGGGGCGACGTACTTCGGCATCGCGGCGGGCGCGCGGGACGTGGCCGTGCGGTCGACGTCGAAGAGCGCCACCCGGCAGATCGGGCTGATGGACTACAAGCTGCGCACCGCGTGGTGGTCGCTGATGGGCTCGATCGACGAGCTCGGCGACGACTACACGGCCAACGCCGCGTCGACCATCACGGTGATGCTGGCCAAGCGCCAGGCCGTCGTGGAGGCGATCGAGGTCGTGAACCTCGCGATGGAGGTCCTGGGTGGACGGTCGTTCTTCCGGCGTTCTCCGCTGGAGCGCGCCTACCGCGACGTGCGCGCCGGGACGTTCCACCCGCTGACACCCGAAGCCACACTCGTGTACGCGGGCAAGGTCGCTCAGGGTGACCCCGGGGTCACTGAATAGAATTCATCTTGGGTGAAGTTCAGGTTGTAGGTGTGCCAAGGTTTTGCGAGGATTCGTGTCCGACTTCGGAGAAGGAGCGATTCCGGTGGCCACTCGCCTCAACCCGTACATCAGCTTCGACGGTCAGGCCCGCCAGGCGATGGAGTTCTACCAGTCGGTCTTCGGCGGTGAGCTGAAGATGAGCACCTTCGGCGAGTTCGGCATGCAGGACACGCCGCAGGCCGACCAGATCATGCACGCGCAGCTGGAGACCTCGGCCGGTTACACGATCATGGCCGCCGACACGCCGCCCGGCATGGAGTACAAGGCCGGCTCCCGCATCACGGTGTCGCTGTCGGGCGACGAAGAGGTGCTGCGCGACTACTTCAACGCCCTCGCCGAAGGTGGCGAGGTCGGGACGCCGCTGGAGAAGCAGATGTGGGGCGACGAGTACGGCGACCTCGTCGACAAGTTCGGCGTCAACTGGATGGTCAACATGGGCGGCCTGGGCTGACGACCGTTCCGGCGGGGCTGCGGGAGTAGCCCCGCCCGCCGCGCTGCCGCATCATGTGGACCATGAGCGAGCGTCTGCGGGATGTGGTCGGCCAACTCGCGATCCGGCCCGGCGACCGGGTGCTGGAGATCGGCTGCGGCCAGGGCGTGGCCGCCACGATGGTGTGCCGGCTGCTCACCACCGGCACGCTCACCGCGATCGACCGCTCCACCAAGATGATCGAGGCCGCGACCCGCCGCAACGCCGCGTACGTGGCGTCGGGCAGGGCCGAGTTCCTCATCGCGTCGCTGGAGGACATGAACCTCGGCGACCGGCGGTTCGACCTGGTGTTCGCGGTGCGGGTCGGGCTGTTCCACCGCGATCCGGACCGCGCGCACGCGTTGCTGGAGCCGTGGCTCGCGCCGGGCGCGCGGGTGTTGTCGTTCTTCGACGTACCGGTCTAGGGCGTGTCCCGTAAGTCCGTTCGAGGAGAGTCACGGTCGAGAGTCCCGGAGGCGGTGCCGCCGCGATGCCCTCATACCGGGCGTATTCGGGCTTTGCGGCGGTGCCGTCTCCGGGGCCCTCGGCCGCGACTATCGCGGACGAGACTTACGGGACACGCCCTAGGGCCTGTGTCGAAGTCTGGTTCGATGAGAGTCGCGCTTGAGGTGGTTTTTGGTGGTGTGGCCGGATGGCCCGCATACCGGTGTTGTACGTGGGTCGTCCGGCCGTGCCGCCAGGGGCCGCCTCGGGCCCGGCTGTCGCGGATCAGACTTCGACACAGGCCCTAGATCCGGCCGAACAGGTCCGTGATCAGCTTCTTCGACGGCTCGACGCCCGCGGGCGACATCACCTCGATCTGGGTCTTGCCCTTGCGCGCGGCCACGGTGTGCTGGGCGGTCTCGGACCCGCCCGCGCTGGACTCGTAGGCCTCGTCGAACAGACCCTCGATGGCCCTGGCCTTCTCCGGCCTGCCCTTGGCGAACGTCGCGGCGGTCGCGTTGGTGGTGAACCGCACCTCGACCGGCATGCCCGCGCCCACGTAGTTGCACGTCGTCACGGCCTTGTCGACGCTCTCCCGCTGGCCCTGCAGCCGCAGGTTGAGCGCCTTGCCCACGACGGAGGAGTTGGCGTTCGCGCAGTTCGGGCCGGTGCCGGCGGGCTGCTCGACCGTCGTCGGGGCCGCGGGAACCTGCGACGGGGCGGCCTCCGGCTCGGAGGTGCAGGCGGCGAGCAGGAACGCGCCGGCGGCGAGAAGGGTGATGCGCACATCCCTTCATCGAGCCTGCCGCCGCCGCGTTACCCCGGTCAGGCGTCCAGGGTGAGCCGGAGGATCTCGTCGACGCGGGCGTCCCAGTCCGCTTCCGCGACGGAGCCGTCGAGAACCGCCACCGCCGCGAGAGTCACGGTGCCCTCGACGTCCGCGGTCAGCACGGGGACCTTCGCGGTGGCGGTGAACGCCGTGCCCTGCGGCGCGGTACGCGACTCCGTGCCCGTCCAGCCCCGCACACCGGCCAGCGACGACTTCAGGTCCGTGGCCCAGCCGGTGAGCTCGGCCCTCGTGCCGGGCGGTGCGCCGATCACGCGGTGGATGCGCAGCTCCTGGTCGTCCCAGACCGCCGTGACGCTCTCGATCCGCAGTCCCGGCACGGTGGGCTGGTGCGCGTCGAACACCGGGCGGTGCCAGGACGCGGCCCAGTTGTCCCGCGCGCCCAGCGGGTGGATCCGCCTGCGCACGCTGCGGTCGCCCCTGAAGACCAGGCTGATGTGGTTGTCGGCCACGTTGTGCTTTGCGGTCGGGCCGCTGGCCGTCGAGTAGGCGAAGCGGCTGTAGAGGGGGTCGTCCTCGGTCGCGTACTCGCCCTCGAACGGCCGGACGTGGTCGCTGCCGTGGTTGTGCAGCCGCGTCACGCCGTTGTGCCGCTGGATCAGGAAGCCCGGGCCGGGCAGCGCGAGCGTCCGGTCCTCGTCCGGGTCCTCCTCCTGCGCTGTCCACAGTGGATGCTCCGCGCCGGCGAGCAGGCAGACGAACGCCTTGGACGCCCAGTACGGCGAGGCCGGGCCGGAGTAGACCTGCAGACTCGCCTCGTGCGGGCCGTGCCAGCCGAGGCTGAGCAGATCGTCGGACAGCGATCCCCGGTCGAGGAAGTAGCGGAGGGTCCGGCTGATGAGCTGGCGGGAGTGGCCGGGACTCAGCGGCGTCTCGCCGGTGATCGCGCCCAGTGCCACGGCCGACGCGGCGGCGAAGCGGTAGGTGAGCGACCGTCCGAAGTAGAGCGGGGCGCCGTCCGCGCCGAACAGCAGGTGGAAGCTCTCCAGGTGCTCGCGCAGGTGCGTGGTGACGGGACGGCCGTCGAGGTGGGCGTCGAGCGCCGGGTAGAGGTGCAGCGCCCAGCCGTTGTAGTGGTCGAACGCGCGGCCGTCGCCGTCGGAGTACCAGCCGTCGCCGGCATACCAGCCCTGGAGCAGTTCCATCGCGCGGGCCTTGGCCTGGCGGGTCTCGTCGTCACCGCGTCCGGCCGACTCCAGGAACGACGCCACGGTGTACGGGAAGAAGTACCAGTTGTTGGCTGCGGGAACGCGCCGCAGCGCCTCCCGGAGCCAGGCCTCGGCGCGGTCCTGCACCGCCTCCGGGAGCTCGTCCCAGAGCCACGGCTTGGTGAGGCGCAGGCCCAGCGCCACGGAGGCCGACTCGACCATGGGCTGGCCGACGTCGAAGATCGCGGGCCACTCCCCCGCCGTGCCGGCCGCGAGCCCCGCGGCGTAGCGCTCCAGCCAGTTGTGCGGGTCCTCGCCGTGCGCGGTGCGGAACGCGGCGGCGAGGAACGTGCGGGCGTACCCCTCCAGGCCGTCCGAGCGGACACCGCTGCGGGACGGCCTGCCGGGCAGGTCGAGAAAGGCCTGGTCGCGGGACGCGTACCGCCAGGCGGCGGCGAGCAGGCCGTCGGCGGTGGCCACCCAGTGCTCGCGGGTGAGGCCGGTGCCGGGGCTGAGGACGTGGTCGGGGTCTGGCAGCTTCACGCGATGCGTTCCCTTCGATCAGCGGGCACCGGGGTCGCGAACGGCTCCCCCGCCGCCCACCTGCGGACCTCGTCCACGGCGTGGCGGCCGAGCCGGCCCCACTCGTTGCCCTGCGACCCGGCCAGGTGGGGCGTGATGAGCACGTTGTCGTTGCGCCACAACGGGTGGTCCGCGGGCAGCACCTCGGGGTCGGTCACGTCGAGCACCGCCCGGATCCGGCCGGCCTCGTCCGCCAGGGCGTCCTGGTCGACGACGGCGCCGCGGGCGGTGTTGATCAGCACGGCGTCGTCGCGCAGCAGGCCCAGCAGCTCGCGGCTCACCAGGCCCGTGGTCTCCGGCAGCAACGGCGTGTGCACGCTGACGACGTCGCTGCGCTCGAACAGCTCGGTGAGGCTCACGGACTCGGCACCGTCCACTTCGGCCACGAACGGGTCGTGCACCAGCACGTGGAAGTCGTAGGCCGCCAGCAGCTCGATCACCCGGCGGCCGACCATCGACGCGGACAGGATGCCGACCGTGGCACCGAAGTTGCCCACCGAGGCGGGCACCTCGTACACCGACATCCGCCGGGTCTCGCGGTAGTCGCGGGCGCGTTCGAGCACCCGCTTGCCGCTGAGCAGGATCATCGCGACGGTGTACTCGGCGACGGGCAGCGCGTTGGCCTGCGCGGCCGACGACACCGCGATGCCGCGTTCCCAGCAGGCGTCGGTGACGAAGCCCCTGACCGAGCCGGCGGTGTGCACGATCGCCCGCAGGCGAGGCAGCCGTGCGAGCACCTCGGCGGTGATCGGCGGGCAGCCCCAGCCCGTGACGAGCAGGTCGACGTCGGGGACCCCGGCGAAGTCGGGGCGGACGCCCGCGAAGTCGCAGACCGCCCGCAGGTCGTGGAGCACGGGCGTGAGAACGGCTTCGGCGGCCTCCGCCGACATCACGCCCGCGGCCCTCATTTGACGGCTCCCGCGGTCAGGCCGGCCTTCCAGAACCGTTGCAGCAGCATGAAAGCGAGGATCAGCGGCAGTACCGCGAAGAGAGATCCCATGATCACCACCGGGTAGTATTCGGGAGAGACAGTGGCCGAGCTGTTCCACTGGTAGAGGCCGAGGCTGACGGGGTAGAGCAACTGGTCGGACAGCATGACCATGGGCAGGAAGAAGTTGTTCCAGATCGTGGTGAGCTGGAACAGGAACAGCGTCACCACGCCCGGTCCCAGCATCCGGAAAGCGACCTTGAAGTAGGTGGCGAGGTCTCCCGCGCCGTCGATGCGGGCGGCCTCCAGCACCTCGTCCGGCACGTAGCCCTGCGCGAAGATCCGGCCGAGGTAGACGCCGAACGGGTTGAACAGCGCCGGGATGAACACCGCCCAGAACGTGTTCACGAGGCCCACCTCGGACGCCATCAGGTAGAGCGGCAGCGCGAGCACGGTCTGCGGCACCATGACCGCCGCGAGCACGAGCCCGAAGAGCTTCTCCTTGTGGCGGAAGGCGTACTTGTCGAACGCGTAGCCCGCGGCGATCGAGATGAACGCGCTGACCGCCGCGCCGGCCACGGCGTACAGCAGGCTGTTGAGGTACCAGCGCGGGTACAGGCCCTTGTCCATCGCGAACAGGTCCTTGACGTTGTCCACCAGCGAGAAGCCGCCGAAGAGGTCGCTGTTGAACAGGGCGTCGACGTTCTTCGTGGCGGCGAGCACCAGCCACATCACCGGCAGCAGGGTGTAGAGCACCGAGACACCGATGACCACGTTCACCGTGGTACGGCCGAGGAGGGTCATCAGGCGGCCTTCCTGTTCGTCCAGCGGGTGACGCCGTAGGACAGCGCGACCGTGAAGGCCAGCAGGATCACGGACGCGGCCGCGGCGAGGCCGTAGTTGTTGCGGGTGAAGGCGGCGTCGTAGATGTACATGCTCGGCGAGAACCGGGCGCTGATCATCGGGGTGGACTGGCTGAGCAGCACGGGTTCGGTGAACAGCTGCAGCGCCCAGATCAGGGTGAAGATGCCGACCGTGACGATCGCGCCGCGCACCAGCGGGGCCTTGATCCGCAGGGCCTGCTCGACCGGGCCCGCACCGTCCACGACGGACGCTTCCAGGACCTCGCGCGGCACGGCCTGCAACGCGGCGTAGAAGATCACCATGTTGTAGCCGAGGTTGCTCCACAGGGCGATGTTCACGATCGACGGCAGGACGGTGTCGATGCCGAGGAAGCTGATCTGGACGTCGGCCTTGGCGAACAGGTCGATGATCGGGCTCAGGCCGGGTGTGTAGAGGTAGAGCCAGATCAGCGCGGCGATGATGCCCGGAACGGCGTGCGGCAGGTAGAGGCCCATCTGCATCCAGCCGCGCAGCTTCGCCACGCCGGAGTCGAGCAGCAGCGCGAGGGTGAGCGCGCCGGCGACCATCAGCGGGATGTAGAGCAGGCAGTACAGCACGACGGTGAGGAGGCTGCCCAGGAACGTCGGGTCGCTCAGCACCGCGCCGTAGCTGCGCAGACCGACGAACACCGTGTTCTCCGGGCCGAAGCCCAGTCCCGGCTGGTCGGCGGCGAAGAAGCTGAGCCAGATCGCCGTGCCTGTCGGGATCAGGAACACCGTGATCAGCAGGAGGAAGAACGGCGCCATCAGCACGGCGCAGGCGAGTCTGCCCTTCACCGCGCACCCTCCTCAGTGGACAGTCCCAGTGCCAACAGGTCGGGCATCGTGCCGCTCTGCGCTTCCCGCACCGCGTCGATCAGCGTGCCGGCCCCGGCACCGGCCTTCGCGAACCCGTCCTGCATGACCTTCAGGGTGGCGGTCATCCGCGGGCCCCACACCCAGCCGTCGCGGATCTTGTCCGCCTCCTGCCGGAAGAGCCGGTAGATGTCCTGACCGCCGTAGTACTCGCTGGGGAACGCCTTGGCGCCCGTCTCGACCAGGCCGGGCGCGACCGGGTACTGACTGCTGGTGCCGCTCTTCAACCGAGCCGTCAGCGCGTCCGGATGCGTGCACTGCCACTCGATGAACTCCATCGCGGCCTCGGGTTCGGCGGAGTCCTTGGTGACGGCGAACGTCGAACCGCCGTGCGTGCCGACGACCTGCTCGTCCCAGATCGGCAGGGGGGCGATGCGCCACTTGCCCTTCTGCGCGGGCCTCGCCCGCATCTGCGCACCCGCGTCCCACGCGCCGCTCAGCCTGGTGATCACCCGGTCCTGGCCGATCTGCGCGTCGTGCTGCTTGCTGTCACCGGCGTTGCGGAACATCAGGTCCTCGTCGATGAGCCCCTGCCAGTAGGCGGCGACCTTCTGAGTGGGCCCGTCGGCGAGGGACACGCGCCACTTGCCACCGCTGGTGTCGAACCACTGCGCGCCGGCCTGCCAGGCGTGGCAGGCGAACTGCGTGCCGCCGTCCGTGGGGAAGAGCGCGAGCCTCTTGTCCGGGAACCTGGACCTCACCGCCCGTGCGAGGCCGGCGAACTCGTCCCAGGTCGTCGGGACTTCGAAACCGTTGGCGTGGAACAGGTCCGCGCGGTAGTGCAGGACCATCGGCTCGACGTCGAGCGGGACGCTGAACACGCGGTTGTCGAACGTCGTGAGCTTGAGCGCCTGCGGCAGGAGCTTCTGCTTCAGGCGGTCGGTCACGAGGTCGGTGATGTCCCTGGCCACGCCGTCGATCGCGTACCCCGGGACCTGCGGGTACTCGATCGTGGCGATGTCCGGTGCGTTGCCCGCGCGAGCCGCGTTGCTGAGCTTGGCGTAGCCGCCCTGCCCACCGGAGGGGATCTGCTGGAAGACCACCCGGATGCGGTTCTGCGAGGAGTTGAAGGCGTCGACGACCTGCTGACTACCGCGCAGGGCCGACCAGAACGTGATCTCCACCGGACCTCCGGCACCGCGGCGTTGCGGAGTGGAGCAGGCCGCCAACGGTGCCGTGAGACCCGCCGCGAGAAGTGTGCGACGACTCAGGCGCATGGATCGCATCCTGATCGCCTGATCGGTTTGCCGTCAAGAAACGTTCAAACGCTCAGTCGATGAGCGGACCTTCAACGTCGGCAGCAGCTCGACGCGTTCGGTGGCCGCGACCTGGCCCTTCAGCTTGCGGAGCAGCAACTCGGCGGCGACCCTGCCGACCTCGGTCTTCGGCGGCGCCACGGCCGTGAGCGGGATGCTGCCGAGCGACGCGACCACGTCGTCGTACGACACGACCGAGCACATCCGCGGCACCTCCATCCCGGCGTGCATCATCTGCTGGACCAGCATCAACGCGTCCTCGTCGCCGTGCAGCACCGCCGCCGTGGCCCGACGCTCGCGCACCACGTCCACCAGCCCGGTGTCCGGCGAGCTCCGCACCGTGACCGTGTCCTCCAGGTCCGCCGAGATCTCGCGGAACGCCCTGCGCAGCACCCGCGCCGTCGGACTGTCGTCGCGTGCGGCGAGCACGATCCGGCGATGACCGAGGTCGGTGAGGTGCTTCACGGCCAGATGCATGCCGTACCAGTGGTCCGAGCACACGGAGTTCATGGCACGCAGGCCCCCGCTCGGGCGGCGTTCCATGAGGACGGTCGGCACGCCCGTGTCCGCGAGCCAGTCGTCCTCGGTCTCCTCCTCGGACGTGCGCCACCGCGGCGCCATCAGCAGCCCCTGCACCGGCTCGGTCAGCGCCTTCTCGACGATGGGCCGTTCCGCGCCCCTGACCTGCGGCGCGATGTGCAGGACGACCCGCATGCCGGCCTCTTCGAGGGCCTTGCGGGCGCCGTTCATCGTCTCGTAGAGGTACGTGTGCCGCTCCGGCACGACCAGCGCGATCGCCCCGTTCGTGGCCTGCCTGGGCTCCGGCTGCTCGATCGGCGTGAGCGAGCGCGCTACGCCATGCCCGCGACGCAGCTTGCCGAGCCGTGCCAGCTCCTCGACGTCGCGCCTGATCGTGACGATCGAAACGTCCAGCTCCCCGGCCAGATCGCTCACCCTGACCGTGCCCCGCGACGCCGTGACGGCCAGAATCCGCTGCCGCCGCGCCTCGCTGGACTCACGCATGACCGACCGCCTGTTCGTTTGAGCGTTTTCCGGGAGCATAGCTGAAACGGCTCTCAGCGACCGGGGGCTAGCGTCGTCCGCGAGGGGGAAGCGACGACATGAAGATCGTGATTCCAGGCGGTACCGGGCAGGTCGGCGGCGTGCTGACCCGCGCGTTCGAGGCGGCGGGCCACGAGGTCGTGATCATCAGCCGCGGCGCCGGCGTGCGCTGGGACGGCCACACGCTCGGCAGGTGGGCCGACGAGGTCGACGGCGCCGACGTCGTGATCAACCTGGCCGGGCGGAGCGTGAGCTGCCGCTACACGGCGGAGAACCTGCAGCAGATGATGCGCTCGCGCGTGGACTCCGCGCGGGTCGTCGGCGAGGCCATCGCGAAGGCGGCCGACCCGCCGAAGGTGTGGCTGCAGATGAGCACGGCGACGATCTACTCGCACCGGTTCGACGCGGCCAACGACGAGGAGACCGGCGTTCTCGGCGGACGCGAACCGGACGTGCCGGGCTACTGGACCTACAGCGTCGAGATCGCCAAGCGCTGGGAGGCCGAGCTGAACGAGGCCGACACGCCGGGCACGCGCAAGGTCGCGCTCCGGGCGGCGATGGTGATGAGCCCGGACAGGGGCGGCGTGTTCGACTACCTGTCGTGGATGGCGCGGCTCGGCCTGGGCGGGCCCGTGGCGGGCGGGCACCAGTACGTCTCGTGGATCCACGACGACGACTTCGTGCGGGCGGTCGCACTGCTGATCAGGGAACCGATCGCGGGCGCGGTCAACCTCGCGGCGCCGAACCCGGTGCCGCAGCGGGAGTTCATGCGCGAGCTGCGCGAGGCCTGGCACGTGCCGGTCGGACTGCCCGCGACGAGCTGGATGGCCGAGATCGGGGCGTTCGCGATCCGCACCGACACCGAACTGCTCCTCAAGAGCCGCCGGGTCGTTCCGGGCAGGCTCCAGCAGGCCGGATTCGAGTTCCACTTCCCGAACTGGCGGGAGGCGGCGCAGAATCTGGCTGAGCGGAGGAGGTGACATGCCGAGGATCAACGACGTCGGCGGCCAGGACAGCTTCGGGCCCGTGGTCGAGGAGCTCGACGAACCGCCGTTCCACGCCGACTGGGAAGCCCACGTCATGGCGATGAACCGCGCGCTGATCGTGCGGGGCGTCTACAACCTGGACGAGTTCCGGGACGCCGTCGAACGCACGATGTCGCACGAGTCGTCCTACTACGAGAACTGGTTCCGCGCGATCCAGACGCTGCTGAAGGAGCGCGGCGTTGTCTGAGCGCTACCGGACCGGTGACCGCGTCCGGACGTCCACAGTGGACCCGGATCACCACACCCGGCTGCCGCACTACGCGCGCGGCCGCCTCGGCACGGTGATCGGGCACGACGGCGTTCACCCGCTGGCGGACCTGAGCGCGCGGGGAGTCCAGCAGCCACAGCAGGTGTACCTGGTGCGGTTCTCCGCACGCGAACTGTTCGGCCACGGCGACCACAGCGTGACGCTGTCCCTCTGGGAGGACTACCTCAGCGATGAGTGACGACCACGACGACTCCCCGATCGCCGCGCGCGTCCGGGAGCTGGAAGCGGCCCTCGAGGAGAAGGGGCTGCTGGACCCGCGGGAACTGGACCAGGTGCTGGAGGCGTTCACGCACAGGGCCTCCCCCGCCAACGGGTTCCGGGTCGTAGCCCGGGCCTGGACCGACGACGGCTTCCGGGCGCGGCTGCTGGACAACGCGAACGAGGCGTTGCCCGAGCTCGGGTTGTCGATGGGCGGCGGCCTGCAGGTGCAACGGCTGCACGTCGTCGAGAACACGGAGGACGTGCACAACGTCCTCGTGTGCACCCTCTGCAGCTGCTACCCGCTCTCGCTGCTCGGACCGTCCCCCACCTGGTACAAGAGCCCGGCGTACCGCGCGAAGGTGGTCAGCCACCCGCGCGAGGTGCTGGAGCAGTTCGGGCTGACGCTGCCCGGGACCACCAGGATCGAGGTGTGGGACGCGAACGCCGAGTCGCGGTACATGGTGCTGCCGCGCCGTCCCGAGGGCACCGGCGACCTCACCGAGGCCGAGCTGGCGGCACTGGTGACGCGCAACGGACTGATCGGCACTGCGGCCGTGTGACCGGCCGCGGTGCCGCACTGCCGGCTACAGGTTCTTCATGATGGTGTCGATCGCCTTGCCGAGCTGCGCGTACTTCTGCGTGTACAGCACGGGGTACACGCCGGGCGGGTCGGCCGGGCGGTCGGCGTCCACGTAGTCGGTGCCCAGATTGCAGAACACGACCACGATGTAGTTGCGGTTGTCCTTGCCGCGCAGCGACTTCACGATGCCCGCGTCGGAACCGGTCGTGTCGACCCAGCCCGTCTTGTGCGCGAACGTCACCTCGGCTGCGTCGTTGCACGGACGCACGTCACGATCGTAGACCGCGTCGCCGACGGTCACGGTGCCGTCCGGCTTGATCCAGCGCGACGGCACCTGCTGCGGGATGCCCTGCACCGGGTAGTCGCGCCCGCACCAGTTCGGCGTGGACAGCATCTCGTTGTGGCCCTGGCCCGCCAGCGTCTCCTGGAAGAACTTCCGCGACGAGTACGAGAGTTCGTTGCGGGTGACGGGCTTGCCCTTGTCGGTCTTCCACAGCACGCCCGCGCCGCCGTTGACCAGCAGCAGGAGCTTCGCGGTGTCGAGGCCGCTCATGTTGGAGCCGATCCACCGGCCGCCGTTGCCGGGAAGGGTGCCGGTGACCATCAGGGTCGGCATGCCGAGGCCGGCGAACGTCTGGTTGACCTCGTCCCAGGCGTTGTGGTCGTGGATCAGCTTGATCAGCGAGCAGGTGGACTCGTTCTGCGACTTCGTGATCATCTCGTCGAAGTGCTGCCGGATCTTCTTCACCGACGGCCCGCCGCACGCCGGGCGCACCGGGTCAGGGGCGTAGGTGTAGTCGGCGTCGAGGTCGATCCTGCCCTGGTCGGCCAGGCGCAGCACGCCGAAGCCCACCATCAGCTTCAGCACCGACGCCGGGTACGGCGAGGAGAAGTCGATCGCCGCGTTCTCCCGGCCGGGCAGCACGTCGACGGTGCCCTTGCCGCCGTTGACGTCCCACTCGGTGTCGTCCCACCAGCGGTAGCGCACCTGGTCGGTGGACAGGCCCTGGTGCGAGACCGGCACGACCACGCCGTTCGGGTACTGCGGGCTGAGCAGCACGTTCGCCACCGACTTGGGGCGGCCGAGCGGGTCGAGCTCGATGATCGCCGCGTCCATGTTCGGCGTCTGGTGCAACGGCTTGCCCACCGCCGCCATCCGCGCCTGGGCCTTGTTCATCAGCTCCGCGGGCGAGGCGTCGTACTTCTCCCGCTTGCCCGCCGACCGTGCGCCGAACTCCGGCGGGGTCAGGTCGATGACGTCCTTGAAGTTCTGCGCGACGATCGCCTCACGCAGCCGCTCGGCCAGCGGGCGGTCGTACTCCTCGGCCGACGCCGCCGGCGCGAGGGTCGCACCGGACAGCGCGAGAACCGTGCCCAGCACGGCGAAACGCTTGATTTTCATTCACTTCCCCAGTCGAAGTGGATTCAGCGCGGTCGACTGCATCGAAGGCTGATGATCAGCCCGCCGCTTCCGTCCACATAGACGCCTCGGATCCCTGTCACGTTGCACGGATCATCGAACCGGCTCGGGGACGTTCTCCACCGACCGCACGGACCGGGACGCGAGCATCCCCGCGGTCGCGAGCAGGCAGATCGCGGCGCAGCCGAGCAGGGCCGCCGAGGTCCCGAACGCGTGCGACACCGGCCCGATGGCGACCTGGGCCAGCGGGATCGCCACGAACGACCCGAGCATGTCGTAGGAGTAGACCCGCGCGAGCCGGTCCGGCGGCACGTGGTGCTGCAGCGCCGTCTCCCACGCCACCCCGAACTGCTCCAGGCCCAGTCCGGACAGGAACGAGGCGACGAGGAGCAGCCACGGCGCCGGGTGCAGGACCATCACCAGCGGCAGCAGCACGAAGCCCGCCGTGCACGCCACCCCGAGCAGCAGTTGCCGGCGCACCTTCACCCGCATCACGACGAACGCGCCGACGACCATGCCCGCGGTCTGCGCGGCGAGGATCAGGCCCCACATCTCGCGGCCGAACGTCGTGTCCGCGAGCACCGGCCCTAGCACCATCACGCCACCGGCGAGAGCCGCGTTGAGGAACGTGAAGGCCAGGACCACGACCCAGACCCATTGCCGTGCCGCGAACTCCGTCCAGCCGACCTTCAGCTCGGCCAGCACCGACGGTTTGTGCTCTGCCGGGACGTGGGCGGCGGGCACGCGCACGAACGCGAAGAACACGCCGGCCAGCGCGAACGACAGCGCGTCCACGGCGAGGCCCCAGCCCGGACCGGTGAACGCGATCAGCAGGCCACCCATCGCCGCACCGCCGATGCGCGCGAAGTTCAGCCCGAGGCGCAGCAGCGCGTTCGCCTGCAGGCGCTGCTCGACCGGCACCGTCTGCGGCACCAGCGCGGCGGAGGCGGGGAGCGAGAACGCGCTCGACATCCCGTTGACCGCCGACAGCACCACGAGCCACGGCACCGACGCCGTCCCGGTCAGCACGAGACCCGCGATCACCGCCTGGCTGGCGAAGCTGACCGCGCACGACCCGGAGAGCACCAGTTGGCGCGGCAGCCGGTCCGCGACGACACCGCCCCACAGCAGGAACACCACGTTCGTGAGCGACCGCGCGGCGACGACGAGGCCCAGCGACGTGATCGACGAGGTGAGGTCGAGAACGGCGAAAGCCAGCGCGATCGGCGCCAGCGAGTTGCCGGCGATGGTCGTGAAACGACCTGCGAGGAGCCATCGGAAAGCAGGATGCGCCAAAGGCGCCAGTGAATCCCCCATAAGGGGAACCTATAACGGCGGGAGCCGCCCGACCCCGAGGATCGAACGGCTCCCGTTCACCGCACCCTCGGGTGCGATGAGGCGATGACCACCGCGGCGGCGACGGTCACCAGGTTCTTCAGGATGTACTGAGCTTCGAACGACGCCTGCAGAGGACCGGACCACATCTCGCCGGGGAACAACACCAGTGGTGTCGACACCAGCACGGCGTGACCGATCAGCAGGACCGCGCACAACCGCGGTGCGCGGAAGCTCAGCAGAACCAATGCGATCCCGATCTCGGTGATCGCGGCACTCACTCTCGCCACATCCCCGTGAATGATCCCGAACGTCAGCACGGAGACCGTGCGTTCGACGAGATCCTCGGCGGGGCTGCCGCCGGGAAAGAGCTTCAGCACGCCGAACCAGAGGTACACGACCCCCAGGCCGATGCGCAGCAGCGGAATTCCGGACTCTCGCGCAAAACGAGCCAGGCGTTCCCCAGTGCTTTCGCTGCGTGTGGTTCCTGGACGCGACATCGATCTCCCCCTCCTGTCTGACTGCCACCACCCGGTCAGACAGGACACGCGAGGAAGATCAGCTGACGGGATCCCCCAGCGGGTTCAGCAGGTCCGCCTTGCCCTCGAACGCGAACAGCAGCAGGTCGACCATGCGGAACGTGCTGGAGTCCGGGCCGAGCGTGGGCCGCCAGTACGGCGAGCGCACGATCGAGATCCGGCTGCCCTCCATCGCGCGGTGGAAGACCTCCGCGGTGATCCGGCCGCCGACCGGGCCCATCAGCCCGTTGCCGACCTCGGCCTCGCGCAGGACGTAGAACCACAACGGGGTGGCGGCGACCAGCTGCGCCCTCTGCTCCTCGGACAGGCCTTCGAGGACCGCGCCGCCGTTGCCGACGAGGATCTCCTCGGCGGTGAGCGGCTCGACCTCGAACAGCTCGGCGATCTGCTGACCGGTGGCGAGTTCCATCATCGAGGCCCTGGTGAGGTTGCGGAACGCCAGGTTGCGCTCGATCTCGCGGAACTGCGTGCCGCGCCCGCCGAACGTGCCGGCCGGCAGCTGCGTCAGCGGGTCGACCAGCAGCGTGTCGATCCGCTTGGTGACGTTGCCGCCGTCGAACTCCGCCGGCGCGGCCAGGTCGTCGCGCCCGGCCTCGGTGAAGTCGTAGAGCCTGCGGAAGTCCGCGATCCAGTTGCTGGGCAGCGTGAAGATGTCGCCCCTGGCCACGTCGTCCAGGTCGGCGGGAAGTGCGGAGGCCGGGTCGAAGTTGCCGCTCACGCCGGTGAAGGTGAAGAGCTGGAACAACGACGCCGGCGCCCGCACCGGGCCGCGGGTGCGGAACACGCGGTTCCACTCGTAGACGCCACGGACCTGGCTGTGCCCGAAGCGGTAGGAGGCCACCGAGAACTCGATCGGCATGGTCGGCGAGTGGTCCCGGCACCGGCCGGGCACCTCGAAGAACCTGCGGCCGTTGGTGAAGACGTCGTCCACGATCGCCGGGTCGATGATCCGCGGCAGGTGGTCGGTCTTCAGCATCCACTGGTAGTGCCGCACCACGAGCTCCTTGGCGGCGCGGAACAGCCGCTCCCCCGTGAGGCCGGTGAGCGCGAGCTCGTCGACCACCCGGTTGTGGAAGCGGATGAACGCGAGGTGCGTCTGCGCCACCACGAGGTTCTCGTCGTTGCGGGCGTCCGGGATCAGCGGCAGCCGCCGATCCGCCGCCGTGCCGGCCGTCCCACCGCGGCGCGGCAGGTCGAAGCCCTCGAACGGGACGTTGGTGCCCTCGTCCGGGAACGGCACCGGCGTCGTGGTGCCGACCTTGAGTTTCACGCCGTCCTGGGCGTAGAAGGCCTGGTCGTCCTTGTCGCGCGGGCCGCGGCCGTAGACCGAGTCGAGGTCCAGCGCCGGCGAACGGCCCTGCGTCAGCTCGTCGATGTTGACGTCCTGCCCGAGCTGCGACTCGGTGCGGTCCATGGTCAGGTCGTGGTCGACGAACTGACCGAGGTAGGTGAACCCGGCCGGGACGGCCGGATCCGCCGAGTCGGGCTGCGGGACGTTCGCGGTGATCGCGGTGGCGAGGGCAACGCGCGTCTCCTCGTCCGTTCGCGGCCCTTTCGGCCCCAGTCGCGAGAACCGGAACCTGCGCAGCTCCTCCGCCGTGGAGGGCTGACGCGTGGTGGCCTCGCCTCTGCCGTCGAATTCCAGTACGCCTTCGCCCACGACGAAGAAACTGTCGCGCACGTGCCTCTTCATATTTCCCCCTGTTTCCCCTCATACAGGCGACCTGTTCTCCCCAACAAGCACCTGCCCCACCGCCAGTCTCCAGACGGACTAAATTTCCGTCGAAGCTTTTGGTCACACCCAAAATGTCGTCACACTGCGGATACGAGGTGGTCCGGAATATTCGTGAAAGCCTCAAGATCGATTGTTTGTGCGGCGAGGTTCTCAGCGGCGTCGTGATATTTTCTCGTGTTCAGCACGTGCCGGATCCGTTCGGCCAGAACGGCGGCGGTCAGTCCTTTCACCTCCACCCGCACGCCCGCGCCGAGTTCCTGAACGCGGTCCGCGTTGCGCGGCTGGTCGGCGAACAACGGCACCGCGACCATCGGGACACCGGCGGTCAGCGCCTCCCGCACGCCGCTGTAGCCCGCGTGCGTCACGAACACCTTCGCGGTGCCGAGGAGCCGCTGCTGCGGGATCTCCGGTTCGAGGCGGACGTTCGACGGGCGCGGGCCGGTCCAGTCGCCGTGGCCGATCGCGACGACGGAGGGTGCGGCGACCTCGCCCAGCGCCTCCACCACGACGTGCGGCAGCGTGGACCCTCGCATCAGCCACCGGGCGTTGGTGCCGAAGGACGCGACGATCTCCGGTCCTTCCGCACCGCCCTGCTCGACCGGCACGCGGAAGTGGTGCTGGGCCGGGTGCCACGACGGCGGGGTCAGGCCGGCGACGAGTGCCGGTTCGGTCGCGCAGACCCCGAACCTGGCGCGGACCTTGTCCACCAGTTCGTCGAGCAGCGGGATCTCCAGCGGCGCGAACGGGGCGATGTCGACCAGCGCGTGCGGGATGCCGAGCACCTCGGCGGCGATCTGGCCGCCGTACTCGCTGGTCTCGCGCACGATGACGTCGGGACGCCAGGTGCGCGCGAAGTCGAGGACGTTGGCGGCGGACGCGACCACGAGCCGGTCGGACCAGAGCGGCACCTTCAGCACGCCGTCGCGTTCCGGTGTCCACGGTGGCGGCGGCCCGAGGTCGGACGGCGCCGGGACGTCCCGCATCACGACGGTGTGCTCCAGGTGCGCCATCGCGGGCCCTGTCGCGATCACGGCCTCGTGACCCCGCCGCCGGAACGCCCGCGCGAGCGGCACCATCGTCGGCATCAGGTGGGAGTGGATGGGCAAGGACGTCAGAAGAACTCGCACGAAACCAGTTTCGCGGCGGTCACCACTGGGTACAGCTGCGAAATGCTCGAAGTCACGGTGACGGAGTCGTCGCCTGCCTCCACCCTCGTCACAGTCTCCGGCGAACTCGCCGGCTCCGGCTCGGAACGGCTGCTCGCACGGCTGGACCGTCTGCTCGACAACGGTCACCGCTACGTCGTGCTGGACCTGACGGCCGTCACGTTCTGCGACTCCAGCGGGGTGAGTGCTCTCGTGCGCGGACATGCGCGTGCCTCGGCCGCGGCGGGCGGGCTCAAGCTCGCTGCCGCGTCCGAGCAGGTGACGCGCGTGCTCGAACTCTCGGGCCTCGCGCGGATGCTCGGCCTGCAGTCCACTGTGGAGGCTTAGGCGCAGACCGTCCGCATCGCCTCGGCCAGCGCGTCTTCGTGCAACCGGTCGAGGCGGTGCAGCACCACCGCCGACCGTTCCGCGATGGTCGCGTGGACCTCGCACCGCAGCGACGGGCGGCGGAGCCGTTCGGTGTCCTTGAGCTCGGCCAGGATGCCGGACGTCAGCCGGTCGAGGATCGGCCGGACCTCGGTGGCGAGATCGGGCCTGTGCTGCGGAACCTCCTCCGGATGCTCGGTCCAGCGCGCGTAGAGGCCGCGCTGCACGAGCTTGTTCGCCTCGATCTGGGCGCGGAAGAACCGTGCCGCGTTCTCCGGGTCGAGCCGCAGCTCCACCGCCTTGGCCCGCACGCCGTCGAGCACCTGCTGCTCGCGCGCGGGGTCGGCGATCGGTTGTGCCGTCCCGAACTTGGCCGCCGCCACCAGGTCCGCGACCTGGACGCGCTGCACGGCGAGGCCCGTGAGCTCACCGAGCGGGCCGACGGGGGTGAGCGACGCGGCGAGGGTCAGTGCGACCGCCAGGAGCCTCATGATCTCCGAGAGTGCCATGATGGCGGGGTGGAGTCCACGCGCATCGACCGCTGGCTGTGGGCGGTCAGGCTGACGAAGACCCGCCCGGACGCCTCCCAGGCGTGCAAGGGCGGCCACGTGCGCATCAACGACAAGCCCGCGAAGGCCTCGGCGACGGTGGTGCCCGGCGACCAGGTCAGGGCACGGGTGGGCGACAAGACCCGCATCGTCGAGGTGGTGCGGGTGATCCAGAAACGGGTGGGCGCGGCGGACGCGGCCACCTGCTTCATCGACCGCACTCCCCCGCCGCCGGTGGAGGCCCCGATCGCGCGGCGCGAGCGGGGTGCGGGGCGTCCGACGAAACGGGAACGGCGCGTGCTGGACCAGTTCCGGTCACAGCAGTTCTAGATCGGCGAGTTTCCCGGTTTCGAGATGCGCGATGTCGCCGTCCGCGTCCATGGCGGCGTCCAGCAGGTGAGCGAGCGAGGTGCCGAGCAACGGCACCTCCGCCGGGTCGTCACCGGCGCGCAGCACCGCCCAGTGCGGTTCGGCGTCGTTCCACACCTGGACCTCGCCGACGTACCGCCCGTCCGCGAGTGCGAACCGGCCGTAGACCGTGTGCGGCCCGGAGTCCAGGAACGTCGTGGCGTCGTGCGGGAGCAGCCGCCAGGAGCCGCCGAACAGCGAAGCGGTTCCGACGCGCTGGTACAGGGCGATCACTTCCCCGGCACCGGACGGGCCGTACGGGTGCTCGGTGGGTGGCGTCGTCTCGTGCTCCGCGATCAGCCGGTCGGTGACCGTCTCGATGTCCGGGGGCGCGTCGACCAGCGCCCAGCCCGCGACCGGCCTCAGCGCGCCGTCCGGATCCTGCACGACGCCGATCAGGCCCGCGTCGAGTGCCACGACGCGATTGGTGCCGAGGTCGCTGACGTTGATCGTCGCGCGGCACAGGGTGGCGGGCACGGTGTCCGTCCTGATGCCCGGACCTCGTTCGCCGCGCGGCTCGCTGAGACGCAGGCCCAGCATGGGGTTCGGCGCACCGTTCGTGCCTTCCAGCGCCAGGTACGGGTAGAACCGCGAGATCCACCCGGTGACCACCTCACCGCCGTAGGCGTCGGCCGGGTTGTAGATGCGCTTCCAGAACTCCGTGCGCGCATCGCCCGACGCGGCCCGCACGAACTCGTCCATGATCGGTGCGAGTGACCGCGCCCACTGGCCGAGTCCGAGGACGCTCAGATCGTCGACGCGGGCGCGGATCTTGCGCCAGTCGTCGGCCGTGCCGGTGAGCGTGATCGACGGGATTCCGCAGACGCACACCATCCAGTAGGCGTAGTACGGCGAGTACGCGTCCAGCATGGCGACGCGGCCCGCCACTCGTTCGATCTCCGTGCTGGTGCTGAAGTCGCATTCGAACGTCGTGTCGCCGATCTGCTTGCCGAACAGTTCCACGACGTGCGCCCACGACTCGGCGTCCACCGGCATCGGGCCGTCGATCAGCACCGTCAGGCGCTTCTTGCCCTCGTGGCCGACCAGCAGCGGCCGCAGTTCCTCCGCGTGCAGCTTGATGTGCTGGGCGATTCCGCGTGCGATCGTCAGCCACACCGCGTCCGGGGTGAGGACGAGCGGCCGGTGCTGCGCGAACGCCTTCGCCACCGCGCTCAGCAGCGGGTGCACGCCGTCCGGTTCGAGCACGGCCTGGTCGCCGGCGACGACGAGCGCGTCCGGGAACAGGCCGGCGATCGGGCGGGTGGGCAGCGCCTCGGTCACCGGCGTGACGTCGTCGACCGGAAAGGTCACCATTCCTTACCCTACAACGACTTCAGCCAGCTCCGTGAGCGATCTGCCGAGCGGCAGGTCGACCCTCAGCGACGCGTGCGGATCACCCCGCGTCTCACCCCGGTTGATGATCACAACAGGGATTCCGGCGGTGGCGGCCCGCCGCACGAACCTCAGCCCGGACATGACGGTCAGCGAGGAGCCGAGGACGAGCAGGGACCGTGCGCTGTCGACGAGCGAGTAGCACTGTTCGACGCGGGGGCGCGGCACGTTCTCGCCGAAGAACACGACGTCCGGCTTGAGGACGCCGCCGCACTCCCCGCACGGGACGACCACGAAGTCCTTCACGGTCTCCTCGGGCAGGAAGACGTCGCCGTCCGGGTTGATCTCGTCCGTCGTCGCGTGGAAGTCCGGGTTCGCCTCCCGCAGGCGGTGGTCGAGGTCGATGCGCGGGGAGAGCCGCCTGCAGTCCAGGCAGATGACGCGGTCGAGGCCGCCGTGCAGTTCCACGACGTCCGGCGAGCCCGCGGCCTGGTGCAGGCCGTCGACGTTCTGGGTGATCACACCGGCGAGCTTCGGCCTCAGGCGGGTGACGGCGTGGTGGCCCGCGTTCGGCTGCGCGCGGGCGATGGTGCGCCAGCCGACGTGGCTGCGGGCCCAGTAGCGCTGCCGGCCCGCCTGGCTGGTGGTGAACTCCTCGTAGGTCATCGGGGTGTGCTTGCGCAGGGACCCGCCCTCGCCGCGGTAGTCGGGGATGCCGGACTCGGTGGAGAGGCCCGCGCCGCTGAGCACCAGCACCCCACCCTCCGCGACGATCGGCACGACGTCGGTGAGGGTGGTGGTGCGCGGCAGCGCCGGGCCCGGGTTCGACCAGCTCAGGGTGGGCCTAGTTCGCACTTCACCAGCTTACGTACCACTGTCGAATCTCGGCCTCCGCCGCCGCGACGTTGCCTGCCGACGGGGCCGTGACCAGCGCGAACTGCCTTCCCGGGCCGCTTCGGAGCAGCAGCTTGCCGCCCTCGACGGACGACGACGCCGAGCTGACCACCAACGGCGAGCGCAGCGACTCGGGCAGGTGGAGTTCGGTCGGCGCGGAGCCTCCGTTCGAGTCCCAGACGAGCACGGCGAACGGCGCGGAGCCGACGAGCGTGCGGACGGCGGGCAGCGGGATCTGCTGCCAGGTCTGGTAGGCGCGGTCCTCGTAGGCGAAGGCGAGCGTGGTGCCCGCGACGGCCTGCGGGTAGACGCGGTCGACGACGGCCCGGTCGACGTTCAGCACCGCGTTGCCCGCCGCGTCGAGCTTGACCGCCGAGAAGTGCTCGTCGTTCATGGCGTCGCCGTCGGTCTTGACCTTGTCGGGGTTGTCGTTCATCAGCTCGCGGTGACGGCCGTAGTTGGTGTCCCAGTGCCACTGGCTGCCCGAGATCACGCTGCCGCGCGGCGCCGACCACCAGCGCGCGCCCGGCGCCGTCGAGTCGAGGCCCTGGTAGATCGCCTTGAGCACGGACGGCGTCTTGTCGGAGGTGAAGCCCGAGACGGGGTGGCCGAACTCGGAGACGATCGCGGTGGTGCCGAGCGCCCTGGCGCGGTCGCGGATCGTGCCGAACGCCTGGGTGTACTCGCCGTCCGCCGCCTTGCCCGGCATCAGGACTCCGGATTGCGCCTTGCCGTCGTAGAAGTGCGCGTTGAACACGAACCTCTCGCCCAGCGTCGGCACGAGCGCGAGGCCGCCGGGTTCGGCGAAGAAGTCCACGTTCTGGTTCCAGAACACCAGCGGTTCCACGAACGCGGGCTTGGCCGTCCAGCCCGCCTCGTCCATCTCGGCGCGGAACCGGTGGTAGAACGGCATCAGGAGGTCGCGCTCCCACGTCTGCGAGGTCTGGCCGGCGTCGTACTTGCCGGCGTACGGCTCGTTCAACGGGTCGACACCGACGACGAGCTTGAACTCGTTGGCGGGCAACGCTTGCTTGACGTGCTTGAGGGCCTCGCCGGCCGCGTTGACGAACGAGTCCCGCACCCCGTTGCGGTTGTGCCAGAAGTCGTAGGTGGCCGCGGTGACGGCGTTGTTGTTCTTCATGTTCTGGCCCCAGTGGAAGCAGAGTCCGCAGGACTCCTTGGGGTACCCGCTCGCCGCCCACGCCGGTGCGCCGTCACCGGTGTACCAGCTGTCCTTGTTGAACAGGTGGCGCGAGTACAGGTCCTGGTGGAAGTCGAGGTAGACGCGGATGCCGAGGCCGGTGAAGGCGCGGAGCTGCGCCGTCACGCCGTCGAGGTAGGCGTGGTCGATCTGGCCGCGCTGGGGTTCGATCCACGCCCAGGTCAGCAGGAACCGCACGGCGTTCGCGCCGGTCAGCTGCTTCATGGCCTGCGCTGACTTCCGGGCGTCCGCCGTGTTCGCGAACGGAAGCCCGCGGTACTCCGCGAGTTTCGCCGTGCCGGAGACGTTGAAGCCGCGCAACACCACCTCGCGACCGTGTTCGTCGCGGAAGACCCCGCCGGACACCCGGAGCTCGGAGCCGTCGAACGACTCCGCCCGCACGGGTGTGACCACCAGGGTGAGGAGGAACAGGACCACCAGGAGTACCGCTCGCCGCATCGCCGCCGCCTTTGGGAACGTGAACGAGATTCGCATTGCGACCGTAGCGGGTGACCGCGCGTTCGACCAGCGATTCGACGATCAGCCCTCGTCGTTCGACGAAATCAGAACGGCCTGGAACACCTGCTCCAGGCCGTTCAACAAGCTCTACGCGCAGGTCAGCTGAACGTCGCCGCCACGAGCTCCGCCGTCTTGGCGAGCAGCGGTTCGTCGGCGGCGCCGGTCGGCTCGTCCTTCCTGGTCGACAGGACGGCGATCACGATCGGCGCGCGGCCGGCCGGGAACGCGATGCCGACGTCGTTGGTCGTGCCGTAGCTGCCGGTGCCGGTCTTGTCGCCCCAGCGCCACGCCGACGGCAGTCCGGCGCGGATGCGGTTGCCGCCGGTCGTGTTGGCCAGCAACCACTTCGTGAGCTGGTCGGAGTCGTTCGAGTTGAGGGCGTGGCCCAGCGTGAGGCGCGCGTAGCTCTGGCCGATGGCGCGCGGTGACGTCGTGTCGGTGACGCGGCCGGGTTCCGCCGAGTTCAGCTCCGGTTCCCAGCGGTCGAGGCGCGTGACCGGGTCGCCGATCGACCGGCTGAAGCGACTGATCGCCGTGGGGCCGCCGAGTTCCTTGAGCAGCAGGTTCGCCGCGCAGTTGTCGCTGTAGGTGATGGTCGCCTCGCACAGTGCCGAGACGGTCATCCCGTTCGCGAGGTTCTCGGGCTTGCCGGTGATCGGCCCGTACCCCGACTTGTCCACATCTGACTGCGTGTAGGTGATCACCTTGCCGAGCAGCGTCCCGTCGCGGTCCTTGCGCAGGACCGCCGCCGCCGCGATGGTCTTGAAGGTCGAGCACATCGGGAAGAGCTCGTCCGCGCGATGCAGCACCGTGCGACCGGTGCCGGTGTCCGCGGCGAACACCCCGAGGCGCGCGTTGTGCTGCTTCTCCAGTTCACGCAGCCTGCCGGTGACCGTCGAGGCCTGCGCCGCGGCGGGCACGGCCACGGCCAGCGCCGCTCCGGCGCCCAATGTCAGCACGGCACGTCGGTTGAAACTCAACGTCCTGTCCCCATTCTCCGGAAACCTCTCCACCGGACAGGACGCGCGGGAGATCAACTGGTTGTCACTCGATCCGGCGCCAGCACGCGAGGTACGTGAGCGCGGCAACGAGCGACCCGGCCGACGCGAACGCGCCCGCGCCCAGGTAGATCACCCACTCGTCGGCGTTCAGGCCCTCGCCGGCCAGCGAGAATCCCCACAGGATCCCGCCCAGGGCGAGTGTCACGGCCGCGACGGCCGACCAGAACACCACCAGGACCACCCGCCCGACGCGGCGCGGTCCGGTGTAGGGCCGCAGGGACCCCTTGCGCTGCAACCACCACGCGGCGAGGGCCCCGAGGGCGAGCGCGATGCCGTCGGCGGCGAGGGTGTCGCTGAGGCGATGCCACTTCGCGGTCAGCGTGTACTGGCCGATCGCGGTGGCCCACGGCAGCACGAAGAACAGCATGACGCCACGCCACTTCCACGGCACCACGATGATCGCCGCGAACAGCACGGTCATCGCGATCGTCGTGTGTCCACTGGGGAGGCTGTTGTGCGCGTAGTCGCCGGTGACCTCGACCAGAGCGGGACGCGGCAGGACGAACCGCTTGAGCGCCTGCACGACGACCTGGCCGGCGACGATCACGCCGACCGCCGCGACGGTGAGGTCCCAGCGCTTCCTCAGCACGCCGACCAGGGCCACCGCCACCACCGCCGCGGCCAGCGAGTAGACGGTGATCTGGCCGAGCGCGGCCCAGGCGGCGTCCGACTCGGAGACGTCGTCCTGGTCGGCGCCGCGCAGGGCCGCGTTCTCGATCGTCTGGCCGGCCTTCGTCAGCACGGCGAGGACGTACACGACCGCCGCGAAGACGAACCCCGCCGCCGCGACCACGGGCCACCGTCGACAGTTCACGCGGGAGAGTCTGCCGCCGTTCGGACTAGCGCGCAGCCCGAAGATCGATACGCGTCAGCAGGACAGGATCCCGGCGGCAGGCACCGCACCCGGATGAACGCGCACTTCGACGAGAACCTCGTCACCGAGCGGACGACGCCGCCATCGCTGGAGGGCTAGAGCCGGATCAGCTTGCGTTCGACGGCGGTCGTCACGGCCGCCGTCCTGGTCTCCACGCCGAGTTTCACGAAGATCCGCACCAGGTGCGTCTTCACGGTGGCCTCGCTGATGAACAGCTCCTTCGCGATCTCCCGGTTCGACAGGCCGCGGGCGAGGTGCTCCAGGATCTGCACCTCGCGCTTGCTGAGCTTCGGCGCGGGGCCGCGCACCTGGCGCAGCAGCCGTTGCGCGATGTCCGGTGAGAGCACGGTCTGTCCCGTCGAGGCCGTGCGCACGGCCTTGGCCAGATCCTCCGGGGCGCAGTCCTTGAGCAGGTAGCCGATCGCGCCCGCCTCGACCGCGCGCACGATGTCGGCGTCCGAGTCGTAGGTCGTCAGCACCACGACCTGCGGCGGGTTCTCCAGCGCGCGGATCCTGCGGGTGGCCTCCACGCCGTCGATGCCCCTGCCCAGCTGGAGATCCATCAGCACGACGTCCACAGTGGACGCCCTGCTCACCGCCTCCTCACCGGTCGCGGCCTCGATCACCTCGAATTCGCGCGACAGCAGGCCGACGAGTCCGAACCGGACCACCGGGTGGTCGTCCACCACCAGCACCCTCATGGCGTCGGCACCGTCACGGCCACCGCGGTCCCCTCTCCCGGCGCGCTCTCCACGGACACCGTGCCACCCAGCTCGGTGATGCGCCCGCGGATGGACGCCAGCCCGTAGCCGCGGCCGTCCGCCGCCTTCACCTGCGCCGGGTCGAAGCCGCGCCCGTCGTCCACCACGTCCAGCGTCACCGCGTCTCCCAGGTACGACAGGGTGATCGCCACCCGGCTGGCCTCCGCGTGTTCGGCGACGTTCGCGACCGCGCCCTGGGCGACCCGCAGCAACGCCACCTCCGTCTGCACGCTCAGGGCGTACGGATCGCCGTCCACCTCCACGTGCGGGCAGAGCCGGTGCAGCGCGTCGACCAGCGTGCCGTGGATCGGCGACAGGTCGCGGACGAACCGCCGCGCCTCCCCCAGGTTCTCCCGCGCGACCTCGGCGGCCTTCTCCGCCTCCCCGAGCGACAACAACAGGTTGATACTGGAGAAGCCCTGGGCCAGGGTGTCGTGGATCTCGCGCGCGAGGCGCTGGCGTTCCTCCAGCACCCCGGCCTCGTGCAGCAGGCGGGCGCGGTCGAAGAACACCGCCGCCGTCAGCACCGCGACCCCGGCCGGACCGAGCACCAGCGACCAGTCGAACGTCGCCGCCAGCCTGATCTGGGCCAGCACGACGGCCGCGGTCAGCACGGCCGCGATCGGCAGCGCCACGCGTGGCCGGAGCTGGCGCAGGCACTGGAAGAACAACGGGATCGCGCACCAGCCGAAGCTCGGCGCCAGCCACACGAGCACCAGCCACACGGCGAGCACGAGCGGCAGCGCCCGCGTCCACCGCACGCTCGCGGGGTAGACGAGCCCCAGCGCGAGAGCGAGGCCGAGCACGAGGAGATCGGCGCCGTGGTACGCGACGTACCGCGCCGCCGACGCCGTCAGCAGCACGTAGAAGCCCGCGTGCATCGCCCTGTGCAGCCACACGTCGGCGACTGTAGGCGAGCGGCGCACCGCCACGGGTCAACCGATGGGTTGAACCGGGGTTCAACCGTCACCACCAGGGAAAGCCGCCCGGACCGGAGCACCGTGGTGGCCATGGACCTCAAGAAGATCGCAGTCGCCACCCTCGTCGTGCTGAGCATCGGCGGCGGCTACGCGGCAGCCGACCAGCGCACCACCACCCGCACGGAGAAGGTGCTGACCATCGACGCGGCGATCAGGGCCGCCCAGGCCGCCCTCGACGCCGCCGAGAAGGAGAACCAGCGCGTCACGGTCGCCGTCGTGGACCGCGGCGGCGACCTCGTCGTGCTGCTCGCCGGCGACGGCGCGGGCCCGCAGACCGAAGAGTCGGCACGCCGCAAGGCGTTCACCTCGGTGTCGTTCAACGCCCCGACCTCGGAGCTCGCCGGCCGCGTCACGGGCCAGGGCGCGACGCTGCGGGACATCCCCGGCACGTTGTTCCTGGGTGGCGGCGTGCCGGTGGCGGTCGACGGCACGTCGGTCGCGGGCATCGGCGTCGGCGGCGCGCCCAGCGGCGACCTGGACGAGAAGTACGCGAAGGCCGGTCTCGCGACCCTGAAGTGAGTTCCGGTGAGCCGATCGGCGCCGGTCAGCGGCGCCGGTCGGTCGCGGCCCAGCCGGGAGGAGCGATCCGCTCGGTCGCCTCGGGGTCGACGGCGTGCCGGGCCACGTGCCGGCCGGGCTGCGGCTTCCTGCCCATCAGCATGAGCCCGACGGCCACGATCAGGCCGATGGTGGCGAGACCGGCGGCGACGGCGCGGGCGGCCGGGTGTTCGAGGATCAGGGTGCTGATCGTCAGAGCGAGCACGAGCGCGGCGATCGGGCCGATGACGGCGAGGTCGGAGCGTTCCTCGGGTTCCGGGGCGGGCTCGGCCGGGACCGGCACCTGCGCGACGGGCGCGTACACCTCGATCGTCTCGAAGTTCCCGCGCGGCTCTTCGTAGGGCGGGGGCCGTAAGCCGGGAGGGACCGTCACCCCAGCCATGCTGCCCGAGGAAGGCGCGTCGCCGCAAACCTCCCATTCCGGTCTGCTACGTGTTCCCATGTAGCGCTGGGTGTTCAGGAGGTCGACATGTGCAGGTGGCTCGCCTATTCCGGTTCGCCGGTCTTGCTGGAGGAACTGCTCTACGCGCCTGAGAACTCGCTCGTCATGCAGTCGAAGCACGCCCGGCTGGGCGCGACGGCCGTGAACGGTGACGGGTTCGGCATCGGCTGGTACGGCAGCACGAGCACTCCCGGTCTCTTCCTCAGCACCGAGCCGGCGTGGAACGACCGCAACCTGCGGGAGCTGTCCGCGCAGATCACCGCCGACCGGGTGTTCGCCCACGTGCGGGCCTCCACGGGCGGGGCTGTGCAGCGGTCGAACTGCCACCCGTTCCGGCACGGCAGCTGGTTGTGGATGCACAACGGGCTGATCGCGAAGTTCCCGCTGGTGCGGCGCGAGCTGATGCTGGCGATCGACCCCGTGCTGTTCCCGCTGATCGAGGGGTCGACGGACTCGGAGATCATGTTCTACCTGGCCGTCAGCTTCGGGCTGGAGCAGGATCCGCCGGCCGGGGTGGCGCGCATGGTCGAGTTCGTCGAGGACGTCGGCCGGCGGGCGGGCGTGGAGTACCCGGTCCAGATGACGGTCGCGGTCACGGACGGCTCGACGACCTGGGCGTTCCGCTACTCGAGCCGGGGCAAGTCGCGGTCGTTGTTCCACAGCACCGACGTGTCGACGCTGCGCCGCCAGTACCCGGACAACCCGGCGCTGCACGACCTCACCGACGACTCGCGGCTGATCGTGTCCGAGCCGCTGGCCGACCTGGTCGGGGCCTGGCAGGAGGTGCCGGAGTCGACGTGCGTCGTCGTCAGGACCGGCGTCGAGGAGGAACTGCTGCCCTTCAAGCCGTGAATCGTCAGGGAACCGTCAGGCGCATCGCCGCTACCGTCTGAGGCAGCCGCCGCCACGACTCCTCGGAGAGGTTTCCCATGCTCACCACGGCAGCGGCAGCACTCGTCGCCCTGTCCGCTCTGGCACCGGCCGAGCAGCCGGCGCCGTTCCTCGAGGTCGTCACCGTCAACGGTTCGGGCTGCCCGGCCGGCGACGCCGACGTCCAGACGGACGACAGAACCTTCACGATCGGCTACCACACGTTCCTGGCGCGGGCGGGCAACGGCTCGTCCCCGCTCGACCAGCGCAAGAACTGCCAGGTCAACCTGCGGGTGAACGCGCCGCAGGGCTACACCTACGGCCTGGCGCGGACCACCTACGAGGGATATGCGCACCTGCAGGACGGCGCGACCGGGCTGAGCCGGATCAGCACCTACCTGCAGGGCACCTCGCCCACCGCGACGGTGACCCAGACGTTCACCGGGCCGTTCAGCGGTGACTGGCAGACCCGCTACCGACCGGACGCGGCCGAGATCCAATGGGTGCCGTGCGGCGAGAAGCGGAACATCAACATCAATGCCGAGGTGCGCGTCACGCTCGGTTCCGCGGACCCCGACCGGCTCAGCTTCGTGATCGTGGAGTCGAGCCGGGGCGTCGTGTGGACCAGGCGCTGCTGAGCACGGGCCTGACCGTCAGCGCGTGAAGTCGCGGTACAGCACCACCCAGATCTCACCGGGCCGTTCGGTCGCGCCGGGGAACCACCTCGGCGCGACGGCCTCGGCGAGTTCGTCCGCGCGCTCCAGCAGCGTGCTGACCGCCGGTTCGCCGACGACGACCACGGCGGAGAAGTCGACGTGCGCGAGCAGGAAGTCCCGCGTGACACCGAACCGCTGCTCCAGCACCGTCATCAGCTCGTGCGGGGTGTCCGGTCCGGCGTCGATCTCGCTGACGTCCGGCACCTCGGCGCCGATCTCCGGCGCGGTCTCTTCCTCGTGCTGCTCGGCCCAGACGTGCTTGCTGAGCGAGTGGATGCTCGACGTGAGGTCGTCCGCCTGGTCCTCGGTGAGGATCAGCGTGACCGCACGCCCGTCGGTGAGCGTGAAGGTCAGTTCGGCCTCCGGCAGTCCGCCCGACCCCGGCATCGCCGCGACGGACCCGGCCACCTCGCCGGTCAGCACGTGGTCCGCGTGCGTCTCGGCGCCCGCCCGGAACGACGGCAGGTTCGCGGCCAGTTCGACGACGAGCCGCGCGGCGGTGAAGAACGCCTCCTTGTCGCGGAACTCCTTGCGACTGCTGGTGAGCGTGCGTCCGATGCCGGCGGGCTCGGCGTACGCCTCGACCGTGCCGGTCCCGTCCCAGCGGGCGCGGACGGTGATGCCGTTGGCCAAGCGCTTGCGGTAGGTCTCCTCGCGGCCGTGGCGGGACAGCTCCCAGCCCGCGATCTCCTCGGACAACGGTCTTCCTCTCGGCGGGAGTCCCGACGCTGTCACAGATCGGTGGGCTGTGTGGTCTGTTCTGACATGAGCCACGAACACACCCATCAGCTCGACAACCCCGACAAGAGCGGCCCGCCGCCGAAGATCGAGGTCATCGGCACCGTGCCGGGAGCACCGCAGATCCCGGACGGCGCGGAGGCCATGACGATCCTGGTGACGCTGCCGCCGTCCAGTCCCGGCGCGCCGCCGCACCGGCATTCCGGGCCCGCGTACGGCTACGTCGTGAAGGGCGCCATCGTCTTCGAACTGGAAGGCGAGCCGGAGCGGGTCGTCCGCGCGGGCGGGACGTTCTGGGAGCCGGGCGGCGACGTCATCCACTACCAGGACGGCAACCACCTGACGGACGAGGAATCCGCTTTCGTCGTCACGATGTTCTGCGCGCCCGGCCAGCCGATGCTGACCGTTGTGGAGCCGGAAGAGCTGGAGGCGCGCCAGCACCTCAGGGCGCCCCGGCCGTGAGGACGTCGCTGAAGGCGTTGCGGCTGCCGTGACGAGCACGAGGGGCGGGGAAGGTTCCCCGCCCCTCGGTGATCACTCGACCAGCTTGCCTGCCGTGTCGACCTCGCGCATCAACGACGCGATCTCGTCCGGGACCGGAGGGATCTCCTCCCGGACGACCTGACCGGGGCCCGCCCAGACGAGGTTCACCTGCTGCGCGGGATCGAGGTCCGGATGGTCGGACCGGTTGTGGCAACCGCGGGTCTCGCGGCGTTCGAGCGCGCACTCCAGGGTCGCGCGGGCGGAGAGCGCCGAGGCCTTCAAGTCGAAGGCGTGGGCGAGATCCTGGAAACCGGCGAGATCGGGGTGCACGCCGACGTCGCGGATCCGGTTCTCCAGCTCGTCCAGTTCGGCGAGGCCCTTGCGCAGACCGGCTTCGTCCCGGACGACGCCCGCGTGCTCGGTCATCGTGTTGCGCAGCGCGCGTTGCAGCGCACGGACGTTCTCCGGGCCGTCGGCGGCGAGCAGTCCGTCCACTTCGGACCGCGCCTCGTCGAGCGCGACGCGCGAACGCCGTTGCGCGTCCAGTGAAGTGGAGTACTCGGCCGCCGCCTCGCCGACGATCCGGCCGTAGACCAGCAGTTCGATGAGCGAGTTGCCGCCGAGCCGGTTCGCGCCGTGCAGGCCGCTGGACGCCTCGCCGATCGCGTACAGGCCCGCCACGCCCGTCGAGTGGTCCTCGGGCGCCACCCACACGCCGCCCATCGAGTAGTGCGCGGTCGGCGCGATCTCGACGGCCTCGCGGGTGATGTCCTTCATCTGCAGTTCGAGCAGCGTCTGGTAGACCCTGGGCAGCCGTTGCATGATCTGCTCACGCGGCAGGTGCGACACGTCCAGCCACACGCCGCCGTTCGGGGTGCCGCGGCCCTCCTTGATCTCCGTGTACGCGGCGAGCGCCACCCTGTCGCGTGTGGACAGTTCCATCCGCTCCGGGTCGTAGCGGGCCATGAACCGCTCGCCTGAGGCGTTGGTCAGGACGCCGCCCTCACCGCGCGCGGCCTCCGAGACCAGGGTGCCCGCCGCGTTCTCCGGTTCGAGCAGGCCGGACGGGTGGAACTGCACGAGCTCGGGGTCACGGATCCTGCCGCCCGCGAGCACGGCCAGGCGGAACGAGTCGCCCGTGTTCTCGTCGCGGCGGCTCGACGTGCGGCGCCAGATGCGGGTGTGCCCGCCGGCCGCGAGGATCACGACGTCCGCGTGGAAGACGTACCGCTTGCCCGTGTTCAGGTCGAACCCGTACGCACCGAAGACCACGTTGTCGTGCACCAGGATCCGCGTGATGTAGCAGGTGTCGTGGATCGGGATGTCGAGCTGCGTGGCCCGGTTCACGAGCGTGCGCTGGATCTCCAGCCCGGTGTAGTCGCCGGCGAACGACGTGCGGCGGAACGTGTGCGCGCCGAAGAACCGCTGCGAGATGCGCCCGTCGGCCTCCCGCGCGAACGGCATGCCATAGCGTTCGAGGTCCTCGATGCCGCGCGGCGCCTGCTCGGCCACCACCCGCACGATCTCCGGGTTGGCGAGCAGGTAGCTCTCCTTGATGGTGTCCGCGGCGTGCTGCTGCCACGTGTCGGACGGGTCCATCGTGGCCAGCGCGGCGTTGATGCCGCCGGCGGCGAGTGCGGTGTGCGCGTCGGCCTTGGGGCGCTTGCCGACGACCAGGACGTCGACGCCTCTCTCCGCGAGTTCGATGGCGGCGCGCAGTCCCGCGCCACCGCTGCCGATCACCAAAACCGATGTGGCTAGCTGATGTTCAGTCATCACGGCCTCCGTTGCCCGTCTCTTCCATTAAGTAGGACCGGGCAGCGCATCGGCTTGTGACTGTTAGCTGCGCGACAGTGCGTCCGTGGCCACATCGGTAGGATCGGTGGTGTGTTCGTGAAGCTGTGCGGTCTGCGCACCGAGTCCGATGTCACCGTCGCGGTCGAGACGGGGGCCGACGCCGTCGGGTTCGTGCTCACGACCAGCCCGCGCCAGATCGACGTCGACCTGGCGGCGCGACTCGTCGCCGAGGTGCCGGCGGACGTCCTCACCGTCGCCGTGGTGCGCGGGATCCCGGCCGCCGAGGCGGGCGAGATGGCGCTGAAGACGGGCGCGCGCGCGTTGCAGCTGCACGGCGACTACCCGAAGGAAGCGTTCGACGAACTGGCCGAGTTGCCGTTCGGACTGGTGAGGGCCACGGCGCTCGGGCCGGAGACCGACGTGCGCACCGGAGCGTTCGGCGAGGAACTGCTGCTGATCGACTCCCCTGTCGCCGGATCGGGCGAGCAGTGGGACATCACGCGGCTCGCCGAGAACCCGCCCACCGGCAAGTGGGTGCTGGCGGGCGGGCTGTCACCGGAGACGGTCGCCGGGGCGATCAGCGTCGCGCGGCCGTGGGGCGTCGACGTGTCCAGCGGCATCGAGTCGAGCCGCGGCGTGAAGGATCACGGCCGGATGCGCGAGTTCGTGCTGGCCGCACGCGGTTAGTGGCTTGAGGCCCTAGGCGGCGCGGTAGCCGGGGACGTCCTCGACCCGGTGGTAGACCGGCAGTCCGCGCTCCCGCGCGATCCGCACGTCCTCGTCCGCGCCGGTCGACTCACCGGGCAGTCGCAGCACCGCCTCGCAGTGCCGCAGCAGGCGTTCCGCGGTCGGGTACATGATCTCCGACGCGATCGGGTCGGTCGGCGAGCTGCCACCGGCGCCGCGCAGCACGGGCAGCGCCACCCACTCGCCGATCATCGGGACGTGCCCGCTGCGGAACAACGGCCACGCGGCCTCCTCCAGGCGTTCGAGGTTGCGCGCCATCAACTCGGGGTCGTCCCCGGTGCCGGAGCGGTAGGGCCCGGCGATCAGAATCAGCATGCGTCCGACCATAATGTGCAACACTCGGCAAAAACAAGGAGAAACGTGCATGCTGGCTGCCCAGCGTCGTGACCTGCTGCTCGAACGACTGCGCACCGACGGCCGGATCGTCGCCAAGGACCTCGCCACCGAAGTCGGCATCTCCGAGGACACCATCCGTCGTGACCTGCGCGATCTCGCGGCGGCGGGGCTCTGCCAACGCGTGTACGGCGGCGCACTGCCCGTATCCCCCGCTATCGCGGACTACGCCACGCGTCAGGGCGTGCAGGTCGATGGCAAGCAACGGGTCGCACGAGCGGCGGCAGCGTTGATCGAACCCGGCAGCACCGTGATCCTCGACGGCGGCACGACCACGCTTGCCGTCGTGCGCGCGCTACCGCTCGATCTGCACGCCACGGTCGTCACGCACAGCCCGACGATCGCGAGCGCGTTGGAGGAACACCGGGACGTGGAGGTCTACGTCATCGGTGGTCGGCTCTTCAAGCACTCGATGGTCGCGTGCGGCGCCGCTGCCGTGGAAGCCGCACGAAACGTGCACGCGGACCTCTTCTTCCTCGGTGTCACGGGCGTGCACCCCGAAGCGGGCCTCACGACGGGTGATGCGGACGAGGCCGCGATGAAACGCGCGCTCGCCCACCAGGCAGCGGACACCTACGTGCTGGCCAGCTCGGAGAAGATCGGCACGGCGTCGAGGTTCTCCGTGCTGCCGTTCGCCGAGGTCGCCGGCGTGATCACGGACGCGGACAACGAGACCGTGCGCGCGCTGGAGGTACCCGTCGTCCAGGCCTGACGTCAGAGGACGACCTGCAGATAGCCCTTGGGAGAGCCGTAAGTGCGTGCGCACCGGGTCAACGCGAGCACGCCGTGGCCCGCGACCTCGCTCCTCCAGCCGTCGTGGTCCTGCGGTCGAGCAGCGCCCGGAACTCCATGGCGGGCAGGCCACTCGGTGGTCCCCAGTGGACTCCCCGTTCGACCGGACGGGCGAGACCTTGACTCACCGCGGCGTACTGGGCACGCTGCGAACCGTGACGAGCCTGGCTGAGGAGCACGTCAAACCGGCGGTGCGCTGGAGCATCGGCCACGCGCTGCCGCGTGCCGTCCTGCGCCTGGCCGCCCGCCGCGGCGACCTGCAGGGCCGCATCACCGTCGAGGCCTCCACCGGCGCCGACCTGACGGGCCTGTTCGACGAGATCCGCGCCCGAGGCCCGCTCGCCGCCACGAAGATCGGCCACACGACCACACGGCACGAGGTCGTCAAGGCGGTCCTGTCCGACGACGCGTTCGTGACGGCCCGCCCGCGTTTCGGCGCCGGCATCCTCGGCAAGCTCGCCGCGTGGTCCGCCACCGAGGTCATGCACCCGGTCCAGCCGCCGTCGCTGCTGGCCGTCGAACCCCCGGCGCACACCCGCTACCGCAAGCTCGTCACCCGCGTCTTCACGGCCCGCGCCGTCGAACAACTCCGCGTGCGCACCCAGCAGATCGCCGACGACCTGCTCGACGGCCTCGACCCCGCGAGCCCGGTCGACCTGATCGAGACCTACTGCGGCCTGCTGCCGGTCACCGTGATCAGCGAGATCCTCGGCGTGCCACCGCAGGAACGCGCGACCGTCCTGGCCCTCGGCGCGGCCGCCGCGCCCAGCCTCGACCTCGGCCTGTCCTGGCGCGTGTTCCGCACCGTCGAGACGACGCTCAGCTCGTTCGACGCCTGGCTCTCCCGCCACCTCGACGCCCTGCGCGCCAACCCGGGCGACAACCTGCTGAGCCGCCTGATCACCGCCCGCGAGGACGGCGTCGGCCTGTCCGAACGCGAGCTGAAGGCCACCGCGGGCCTGGTGCTGGCCGCCGGTTTCGAGACCACCGTCAACCTCCTCGGCAACGGCATCTCGTTGCTCACCAGGCATCCCGCACAACTGGAAGCCCTTCGCGCGCAACCCTCGTTGTGGGCCAACGCCGTCGACGAGGTGCTGCGCCACGACCCTCCGGTCCTGCTGACCGGCCGCATGTGCGCCCGCGACACCACGATCGCCGGCATCCCCGTGCGCCGAGGCCAGCTCGTCACGACCCTGCTCGCCGGAGCCAACCGCGACCCGTCCGTGTTCGAGAACCCTGCGGCGTTCGACGTCACCCGTGCCAACGCGCGCGACCACGTGTCGTTCGGCGCCGGCCGCCACTACTGCCTCGGCGCCCAGCTCGCCCGCATGGAGGGCGAGATCGGGCTGCGCACGATCTTCGACCGCTTCCCTGACCTGGCGCCCCTTCCCGGCGCGCGCCGCCGTCCGACCCGCATCCTGCGCGGCTTCGAACGCCTGCCCACCCGCCTCACCAAGACCGGCGGGTGAACACCGCACTCGGGCGCGTGGTCGTCGGCACGCATGACACCGATGTGCGGCGCCAGCAGCTCATCACCGATGGATCTGCTCGATGTACAGGACGACCTTGCGCCACAACGCGTCGAAGAACCCTTCGGCGGTCAGGAGCGTGCTGCCCGCGCCCTGCAGTCCGTCGGTGAACTTCAGCCGCGCCTCCTCGTGCTGCTTGTCCCACTCCGCCGTGGCCCAGGCGTTCTTCGCGCTCCCCCGGTACGAGGGTGCGCCGTAGCCCACCGCCAGCCGGTCCTGCCGGTAGGACTCGTCGAACCACACCTGCAGTCCGTACACCGGCATGCCACGCTGCTCGACCCGCACCTCCACCGCGTGGTCCGGAGTCCGCACCCTGCAGGTGTAGCCGTACCGTTCCAGCACGCCGGCGTTCGCCTGAAACCGCTTGCCCACAAGAGAGAGCGCGTTCTCCAGCGCTTCGTAGGGACTGAAGCTTCCCGGCGCGATCCGGGGCAGGAGAACGCCCGGTGCGGGCGTGGCGGGAACCGGCGTGGCCGAGGCGGGACCGGTGCTGCGGACCCGTTCGGCGGTGATCTTCGCCAGTTCCTCGACGGTCCAGTGCTCAGCGTTGAGGTGGTGGGTCGCCGAGCTCAGCAGCTCCTCCGGCACCTTCACGTCTCCCACCATGATCGGCAGGATGTAGGCGTCCTCGCGCAGTTCGATCGACGACGTGAGCGCGGCGCTGTACTCGTCCATCGGATAAGGGCCGCCGAGGTACTCGCGAGAGAAGAACGGCACGACATACCGCGCGATGCCCTGACCGTAGACCTTGCGGAACTCGGTGATGAAGTTCCGGCCCCAGATCTGAGTCGCAACATCCTTGTCGTAGAAGACGCTCAGCCCCAGGGCCTGGCAAGCGCGCACGTATTTCTCCACCAGAGCCCGCTGCGCGCCCGAGAACGACACAGCGACATCGTAGGTTTCACGATCGGACATCAGCACCTCGTCGACCTTCCGAGTGAACAACGACCGGGCCGCCAAGCATTCCACATCCCGCATTGCAGAACGCACACGCCTCGCTTGGCCGCCGATTCGACGTCGAGCGAAATTCGGTGCGATCGAGAATACCGCCAGGACCTGCGAGAACAAGATGCCACGAGACCTCGACAACGCCTGGACCAGCTACTTCTTGATCACTGACCAGTCCTCATGTCCAGTTCCAACCCGACACGACAAATACTGGACGCTTTCATGACACGTCCGGAACCACCTCTGTCAACCGGTAACGACTCCCTCCCGGCTCCGATGTTCACAACGCGTTCGAAAGTCGCCGATAAATCATCGGAGATATTCGGCGACCAATAGCCGAAGCCGTTACCAGCGGCTGCCGTGAACAACAGGAGGAAGCAATGACCGTAATGCTCACCAAGGGTGGCAACGTCTCGCTCACGAAGCAGGCCCCCGGCCTCACCGCGGTCCTCGTCGGGCTCGGCTGGGACGCGCGGTCGACCAGCGGCTCGGACTTCGACCTCGACGCGAGCGCGCTGATGTGCAACGCCTCCGGCAAGGTCATGTCCGACGCCCACTTCATCTTCTTCAACAACCTCAAGAGCCCCGAGGGCTCGGTCGAGCACACCGGCGACAACCTGACCGGTGAGGGCGACGGCGACGACGAGTCGCTGAAGGTCGACCTCGCCGGGGTGCCCGCCGAGTGCGACAAGATCGTGTTCGCGGTGTCCGTGCACGACGCCGAGGCGAGATCGCAGTCGTTCGGCCAGGTGCGCAACGCGTTCATCCGCGTGGTCAACCAGGACGGTGGCGCGGAGATCACCCGGTACGACCTGAGCGAGAACGCCTCCACCGAGACGGCGATGCTCTTCGGCGAGCTGTACCGCGCGGGTGCCGAGTGGAAGTTCCGCGCCGTCGGCCAGGGCTACGCGGCCGGTCTGTCCGGCATCGCCCGCGACTACGGCGTGAACGTGGCCTGACGGTCCTTTCCGTCCCCGCGCACGACAGCGGTGGGCCGCGCCCGCGCGGCCCACCCACATCCCGTCGGAGAAACCCATGTGGCTCAGGACGTTCGGCGGCTCGCTCGCCGTCACCGCCGTCGGACTCGTCGGCGCCTACCTCTACGCCGGCCCGGCGGGCCTCGCCCTCGCCGCGATCCTCGGCGTGCTGGAACTGACGCTCTCGTTCGACAACGCCGTCGTGAACGCGACGGTGCTCAAGACGATGAACGCCTTCTGGCAGAAGCTCTTCCTCACGGTCGGCATCCTGATCGCCGTCTTCGGCATGCGCCTCGCGTTCCCGTTGCTCGTCGTGGGTGTGACCGCCGGCCTCTCCCCCACGTCGGCCATCTCCCTGGCGATGGAGGGCGGTGACCCGCACACCCCGGGAACGTACGGCTACATCCTGCACGACGCGCACCCCGCGATCGCCGCGTTCGGCGGCATCTTCCTGCTGACGTTGTTCTGCGACTTCGTCTTCGAGCGGCGCGAGATCACGTGGATGGGCTGGGTGGAACGCCCGCTCGCCCGCATCGGCCAGCTCGAGCAGCTCTCGATCGCGGTGTCGTTGCTGGTGATCGGCGTGGCCGCACTGGAGTTCGCACCGGAGGGCAAGTCGACCACGGTCGTCGTGTCCGGAGTGTTCGGGCTGCTCACCTACGTGCTCGTCAAGGCGCTGAGTTCCCGGTTCGACCCGGATCGGCACGGCGGCGGCAACTCGCTGAAGGTCAAGGTGGGCAAGGCCGCGTTCATGTCCTTCCTGTACCTGGAAGTCCTGGACGCGACGTTCAGCTTCGACGGGGTCGTGGGCGCCTTCGCGATCACCTCCGACCCGATCATCATCGCGGTGGGGCTCGGACTGATCGGTGCCACGTTCGTGCGCTCGCTGACCGTTTTCCTGGTCCGGCAACGGACTCTGGAGGAGTACGTGTACCTGGAGCACGGCGCCCACTGGGCGATCGGCGCGCTCGCCGTCCTCCTGCTGGGCACCATCAGGTTCGAGATCCCCGAACTGGTGACCGGTCTCATCGGGATCAGCTTCATCCTGCTCGCGTTCGTCTCCTCGGTCGTCCGCAACAGGCGCGCCACAGCGGCCGGCCGCCCCCTCGAAACAGCCGGAACCTGAGGTGTGTCATGGCGATCGACTACACGAAACGCCCTGCGGGAGGGTCCACCGGAACCGTCCTGCTCACCAAGTCCAAGCCGAGCGTCTCGCTGCACAAGCAGGCGACGGGTGTCCTGCGGGTCAACCTGAACTGGAACGCCCGCCCGGCACCGAAGAGCGCGGGAGGACTCCTGCGCCAGTGGCTGGCCCCGGCCGCCATCGACCTCGACCTCGGTTGTCTCTACGAGTTCACCGACGGCTCCAAGGGCGTCGTGCAAGCACTGGGAAATTCGTTCAGCGCGAGCCCGGAAGGCGTGTGGGACAAGGTCGTCTGGCTCGACGGCGACGATCGCTCCGGCGCCGCCACCGCGGGTGAGAACCTGTTCGTGGACCTCGCCCACGCCACCCGCATCCGGCGCATCGTCGTGTTCGCCTTCATCTACGAGGGCGTGCCCAACTGGGCGGCGGCCGACGGCGTCGTGACCCTGCACCCGGCGACGGGCCCCGCCATCGAGGTCCGGCTCGACGAACCCCGTGACAACGCGCGGATGTGCGCCGTCGCCATGATCGAGCAGTCGGGCCGGGGAGGTCTCACCGTGCGCCGCGAGGTCCGCTACCTCGACGGCGGGCAGCAGCGGCTGGACCAGGAGTACGGCTGGGGCCTGCGCTGGACGACAGGCCGCAAGTGACAAAGCGAACCACCCCGACGAAAGGTAGTCCGGCATGACCATCACCTTGACCAAGGGCCAGAAGGTCTCCCTGCAGAAGCAGAACGGCGGCACGCTCACGAACGTCCGCATGGGCCTCGGCTGGGACGCCGTGAAGAAGAGGGGCCTGTTCGGCTCGCGCGACCAGAGCATCGACCTCGACGCCTCGGCACTGCTCTTCGACGCCGGCGGCAAGCTCGTCGACCAGATCTGGTTCCGCCAGCTCAGGAGCAAGGACGGCGCCGTCGTGCACACCGGTGACAACCTGACCGGTGCGGGAGACGGCGACGACGAGTCGATCCGGGTCGACCTCGCGCGACTGCCCGCCGGGGTGAAGACCCTCGTGTTCACCGTGAACTCGTTCACCGGCCAGGACTTCTCGCAGATCGAGAACGCGTTCTGCCGCCTGGTGGACGAGGCGGGCGGCGGTGCCGAGGTCGCCAAGTACAGCCTCTCGGGTTCCGGCAGGCACAACGCCCAGATCATGGCCAAGGTGACGCGGGAGGGTTCCGGCTGGTCGATGACCGCGCTCGGCATCCCCGCCTCGGGACGCACCTTCCACGACCTGCTGCCCGCGATCGCCGGTGCCCTCTGACCGGGCGGGCGGGGAGCCACGGGAACCGGCTCCCCGCCCGCTGATCCGATCGAGTGACCGCGTAACGGATCCGGCGGCATCTCCGACCAGCAGTACGCGAAACGACGGACCGGAGAAGGAAGAGCTGACACCGCACCGATTCGTGGACGATCGATCACCCACGGCGCCAGGAATCCGCCGGACTTCTGTCCTCTTTTCGCCTGGCTCGTGTCGAGTGCCCGCGGGCATGGTTGGTGAGACGACGAGCGGAGGCACGAACGATGACCGCAGCACGACCGCGGATCTTCCTGAGCTACACGTGGGCAGACGAGGCGGCTGTCGACGTCATCGAGAGCGGCCTCGAAGCCCGCGGGATCGACGTGTTCAGGGATCGCGACATCCACGTGTTCGACCCGATCACCGAGAAACTGCGCGAGGAGCTCGACAGGTCCCACCTGCTGGTGGCGTACTACTCCCGCCGCTATCCGACGCGCTACGCGTGCCAGTGGGAGCTCACCAGGGCGTTCCTGTCCGCGCTGCACAACGGCGAGCACCCGGCGGACCGGATCGCCGTGGTCAACCCCGAGGGCGACGACCGGCACATCCACCCGCTGGAGTTCACCGACGCCGCCTACCTCGCGTGGCGGCACGACTCCGATGTGGACGCGCTGGCGGACGCCGTGCTCGGCAAGGCGAATCGGCTGACCGCGCCGATGGGAGGCGTCCCGGACGCCTCCGCGCACGAGTTCCACGAACGCCTCCGCCATCCCCGGCGCTTCGTCGGCCGCTACCCCGCGCTGTGGAACGTGCACAGCGCCCTGCGGGGCAACGCCCACTTCGCCTCGCAAGCACCGAAGTCCCACTCCGTCGCGCTGGTCAAGGCCCCGCCAGGCATGGGCAAGACCGCACTCGCGGAGCAGTACGGGTTCCTGTTCCGCGACGCCTATCCCGGTGGTCAGGAGTGGACCGGGTTCGGCGACCTGCTCGGCGACGTCCGCGCGCACTGGGCGGCGGAGCTGAACCGCGTGGCGCGCGAGCGCTTCGGCACGAGCCTGAACGGACTGGACCTGCGGCAGGCACTGGCCACGGTGGGCGCGAAGATCACCGCCGCCGGCCAGGACGTGCTGTGGGTGCTCGACGACGTGCCGGACGGCCTGGGCAACGACGTGCTCGACGAGCTGATCGTCCCGTCCCCGTTCGTCCGGACCGTCCTCACCAGCCGCACCGCGAGGCCGGACTGGCCGGTGCCCGCGGTCCCTCTCGACGGCATCACCCAGATCGAGGCGGAGGAACTGTTCTCCGCCCAGTGGCCCGATCTCCGTGACGACGAACGGTCGGCGATCGCGGGGCTGGTCGAGCGCTCGCACGGCCATCCGCTGATCATCACCGCCGCCGTCCGGTCGTTGCGCAGCGGGCAGGGAACCGGTGCGCTGCACCAGCTCCAGGAAGACGCGGGCTCGGTGGTCGACACCCTCACCCCGATCGTCCGGGCCCGCAGCCAGCACGCACGGGTGCTGCTCGGCTTCGCGTCCCTGCTCGCCAGGGCGCCGTTCGGCGGCGACCTGCTGGTGCAGGGCCTGTCCGCGCTGCTGGGCGAGCGAGCACCGGTGCTCGTGGCCGAGGCGCTCGACGAACTCGACGCGTACTGCCTGCTGCACCGAGTCCACCACGGCGAGGGCACGCGCAGACAACTGTGGCAGCTGCACGCGCTGGTCGCCGACGCGGCACGGCAGGACCTCGACCACTCGCTGCTCGACACCCTGGCGCACCAGGCCGCGGGTGTCGTGCTGTCCGCGTTGACGACGAAGTCGGCCGACATGTCCGCACACGCGGTCAAGATCGCCGAGCACCAGGCCGTGCCCGTGAGCCGCCGGCTCGAGCTGCTGCGCGCGGTCGCGGAGGTGTACGAGGAGCACGGAGACCTGCTCGCGGCACGTGCGGCACGGCGTGCGGCCGTGCGCGCCGGCGCTGACCGGCCACTGGCGCGGGACGTGCTCGCCGCGGCCAGGCTCGCGGTGGAAACTGGCGACACGCAAGAGGTTCTGCGGCTCACCGACGGGCTGACCGAGGGATCCGACGGCCACACCGAGTACCGGGCGCGTTTCCTGGCCGCGTGCGCACACGACCTGGACGGCGACATCGCCAGGGCCGACGAGGTCTTCCATGAGCACGAACTCGTGGGGCAGTTCGGCTTCGCGCCCGTCTGGATGCCGGAGGAAGAACGCAACCACACCGTGCTGATGCGGATGGCCGCGCTGCGCAGGCGTGGCCGGTACAAAGAGGCGTTCGAGGGGATCACGGGGCTGTGGTCGGCACTGCGCGCCGACCACCCGACCGGCACCCACCTCGGGCCCTGGCCTCGCGTCGCGATCGAGGCGGCGAGGCTCCAGCTCCTCACCGGCAAGGTGATCGAGTCGCGGGCGACGGCCGACCAGGTCGTCCGCGTGCTCGGCGACGCCGGTCTGCCGCGGCACCACCTGGCGCGCGACGCCGTCGCCGTCGAGGCCGAAGGCGAGCTCGTCCTCGCGTGGTCGGAGCGCAAGGCACGGCCCCAGGAGTGGCAGCTGGCCACGAAGAAGGTCGCCAGGGCGCTGCGGGAGTCCGTCGACTGGTACGGCGAGGACAACCCGCTGACGCTCGACCTCCAGGTCCTGCACGGGTTGACGCTGCACAACAACTCACGCCCGGGCGACGCCCTGGAGGTGCTCACCGACGCCGAGCGGCGCATCCACGCCCGGCTCGGCCCGCGGCATCCACTGGCGATGCGCGTCAGGCTCTACATCGGCCTGGCCACCGCGAACAAGGGCGACTGGGCAGCGGCCAGGAAGATCTACGAGGACCTGCTGCCCCGTCACGTCGAGGTACTGGGCCGGCAGCACTCCGAGGCCCAGCTGACCCGGTTCCAGCTGGGCGTCTGCCTGCTCAAGGCGCACGAACTCGACCGGGCCCGGACGCTGATCGACGAGGCGGCACCTGTCCTCGTCGCCCAGCACGGGGCCTGGCAGCAGTGGGCGTCGATGGCACGGGTCGCGCAGGGGCTGCTCCGGCTGCCCGGCCCGCTGCTGCGTCTCGCGAGCACGATCGAAAGCCTCACCCGCAAGACCGGAGGCTGATCGGAGGTCCCCCGTTTCCCGCGGTCGCGGGAAACGGCAGCTGAAAACGGGTTTCCCGGTTTCCACGTGTTTCTTTCCAGCGGAAACCGGTTCCTGGCGGCACAGGACGGCTCGCACGATCTCCTACATCGATGCGAAACGCCTCGCGAGGACCAGAAACCCGATTCGACTGAAGGGACCCGTCATGCACACACACTTCATCGTCGTCGTGCTGAGCACCCTGCTCGGCTGAACGGGGAACACGGCGGACCTGCGGGCCTCCCGCCCGCAGGCCGTCTCACCGGTTCGTGCGGAAAAGAGAGCGACAAGGCATGGTGGAATTGGGACCCGAACTCAGGCGCAGACGCGAGTCGGCCGGCTACTCACTGGACAAGATGGCCAAGCTGGTGCACTTCACCAAAGGCCATCTGAGCAAGGTCGAAACCGGCCGCACCCAGGCCAACCGCGAACTCGCCGCCGCCTACGACCACGTCCTGGACGCGAACGGCGAGCTCATCGCCATCGCGGACGCGCAGCCGGCCCGGCGCAAGCCCCGCGGCCTCATGGGCCTGCCGGCGCACACGCCCCACTTCGTCGGACGCGGCCCCGAGCTCACCGCCCTGAGCGCGGTGCTCGGCGAGCGCCAGAACATCAAGGTCGCCGTCATCAGCGGCATGGCGGGATCGGGCAAGACGGCGCTCGCCGTGGCCGCCGCACGGACGGCCGCGGACTCCTTCCCGGACGGGTGCCTGCTGTTCGACCTGCGCGGGCACAGCCCCGGCATGCACGCGCAGTCACCCGCGGAAACGGCCTACCACCTGCTGCAGTCCCTCGACACGACGCACGACCTCATCCCGGCGGACCCGGACGGCCGCGTCAACCTGCTGCGCGACACGCTGCGCAACCGGGACGTGCTGGTCGTGCTGGACAACGTGCGGCACGCCGGCCAGGTGCGGCCGCTGCTGCCCGCGGAGGGCCGCAGCCGGGTGATCATCACCAGCCGGTGGCGGCTGCCGGCGCTGGACGACGCCTGGCACCTCGACATCGACGCGCTGTCGCCCCCGGAGGCGTTGCGCCTGTTCCAGTCGTTGATGCGCGGCACGACCACGGTCGACGAGCCGGACGCCGCCGCGATCGTCGCGCACTGCGGGCACCTGCCGCTCGCGATCCGGATCGCCGCGGCCAGGATCCTGCGCGGCGGCTGGAGCGCGCGGCGGTTCCTGCAACGGCTGGCCGACCGCTCGACCAAGCTCGCCTACCTGGAGGAGACCGAGCGGGGCGTCAGCGCCGCCCTCGCCATCACCTGCGACCTGCTGCCTCCCCAGCAGCGCGAACTGCTCGGGCTGATGGCGAACCACCCCAGCACGAGCATGCCGGTGCCGTCGGTCCAGGCGGTCGCGGGGCTCGGCCCGGGAGACACGGACCTGCTGCTCGACGGCCTGCACGAGGCCCACCTGGTCTCCAGGTCCGGGGACGAGCAGGTGCACCTGCACGACCTCGTGCACACCTACGCCATGCAGCACGTGCGCCCGGCGGACGAGGTGTCCCGCCCGGCGTTCGACCGGCTCACCGACCACTACCTGGCCGCCGCGATCGCCGCCGACAAGCTGCTCGAACCGGCACGGCACCGCCCCGCGATCGAGGCGTCCCTGCACTCGGAACACCCGTTCGAGGACGCGGCCGGCGCGCTGGCGTGGATGCGGTCGCAGTGGCCGACGCTCGTCCGGCTGACCGACCTGGTCACCGACCAGCGGTGCTGGCAGCTCGCTCTCGCGGTGAGGGGCTTCTTCTTCCAGGAGAAGCTGTACGACTCGTGGATCCACATGCACCTGGCCGCGCTCACCGCCGCGGCGGGTGATCCGGCGGCCACGGGCAGGGTGCTCAACGGGATCGGCATGGCCCGGCTGGAGATGGGGCAGGTGGCGGAGTCCGTCGAGTGCCACGAGCGGGCGCTCGCGTCGTTCGTCGAGGCGGGTGACAAGCCGGGCGCGATCGACGCCTCGGCCAGCCTGGCCTGGGCCCGGATGCACCAGGACGAGGTCCTGGCGGCACTGGAGGGGCTCACCGCCGCCCTCGCCGAGTACCGGCGGTCGGGGCGGGACCGCAACACCGTCATCACGCTGCGGGGCGTCGCGTTCGCGCTGACCTGCCTGGACAGGTTCGACGAGGCCCGCGCGCACGCGACGGAGGCCCGCCGGTCGGCGTCGGCGCCGATCGACGTGGTCAGGGGCATCAACTGCCTCGCCTGGGTCGAGTACCGCGCGGGTGCCGCGGCCAGGGCACGGGACCTGTACGCCGAAGCCGCCGACCTGGCCGAGCTCGCGGACAACGGCTACGAGCGCGCCCGTGCGCTGACGGGGCTGGGCAACCTGGCCGAACGCGCGGGTGACCACGACGGGGCAGCCGTGTGGTGGGCGCAGGCGGCCGAGCACTACGCGGACCTCGTCCCGGTGGTCGTGTGGGAGGCACGGGCACGCGAAGAACTGACCGGGCGTGATATTCGAAATCAACTGGCATAATCTCTTCCCCTCACCATTCTGTCCAATATTTGTCATCTTTCGCTTCCGCGGGCACGACTCAACAACCGAGCGCTTTTCTTCGTAACGCTCAAAGACGACTTCACGATGGTCGTTCAGGATGTGTTCTTCGCCGGTTTCGGCATCCCGTTCGCCGATACCGCGCGCCATTCGGGCAGCGGCGGAGAACGAACGCGGCAGGAACAACTCGCAATGACGGGAATCCACGGACATGGACGAACAACCTCTCGGCAGCAACTACCGCCTGGGCGAGCAGATCGGTGCCGGCCGGATGGGGCGGGTGTACCTGGGCAGGCACGTCGACGGGCGCGAGTTCGCGGTCAAGAAGCTGCGCAGCGACCTGAGCGACGACAGCGGGATCATCGCGCGGTTCCACCAGGAGTGGGCCATCCTGCAGAAGCTGGAGGGGCCGAACCTCGTCCGGGTGCACGACCTGGTCGTCGAGGGCGAGACCGTCGCGTTCGTCATGGACCTGGTGCCCGGCGGTGACCTGAGGCACGTGCTGGAGGCGACCGGGCGGCTGCTGCCGTCCGAGGTCGCGCGGATCGGCGCCGGCATCGCCAGGGCGCTGGCCTCGGCCCACGCCCGCGGCGTCGTGCACGGGGACGTCAAGCCGGAGAACGTCCTGATGGACTCCAGCACGGCGGAACGGGTCCCGAAGCTGACCGACTTCGGCATCGCGACGGTGGTCGCGTCCGCGGGCACGCGCACCAGCACTTCGCGGGTCGGCACGGTCGAGTACATGGCGCCGGAAACGGCCGCCGGAGGTCCGGTGTCCCCCGCCGTCGACGTGTACGCGCTGGGTGTCGTCCTCTACGAACTGACCTGTGGTGTCACGCCGTTCGCGTCGCCGTCGATCCCGCAGACGCTGATGGGACACGCGCAGTCGTTGCCGGGCAAGCCTCCCGGCATCACCGAGGAGCTCTGGGCGGTCATCGCCCAGCTGCTGTCGAAGAACCCCCTCGCGCGCCCGGACGCCGCCGTGGTCGCGGGCCGGCTGGACGAGCTCGCGACGATCCTGTACCAGCGCAACGCCCCGGTCGCGGAGCACCTGGTGGTGCCGCCTCCCGGACGGCCGCTGGGCACCGAGGCGGAAACGTTGCTGCCCGGCGCACTTCCTCGCTCCACCACGCCGCCTCCCGCGAGGAGATCGATCATGCGCAAGCTGCGAGTGGCCGGAGCGATCGTGGTGGTCGCGGCCGTCGCCGCCACCGGCACGTACCTGTTCGCGTCGGGCAGCACGGGCACCAGCAACACGGGCGGCTCAGGTGACAACGCCGCAGCGACGTCGGTCACCGTCACCACGACCAAGAGCACTTCCAGCGCACCCACCTCCACCCGTGTCACGCAGCTCAGCGAGATGCCGGACCTCGTGGGCAAGTTGCTCGGCGACGCGCGGGACGAGCTCCCCGCCAGTCTCGACCTGGTCGTCGAAGAGGTCTTCGACAGCACCAAGCCCGACGGGACGGTGACCAAGCAGGACCCGGAACCCGGTGGTGCGGTGGGCAAGAAGGTCACGCTCACGGTCGCCCGGCCTGCCTTCACGACTTATCTGGACTCGCTCACCGCCGCCTCGGGCAGCTGGACCAACAGCCAGGGCGAGATCGTCGGCATGAAGGACAAGTCCTACTCGCATTCGGTCTTCGCCAGGGTGGACGGCTGCTCCAGCAAGGACAGCGTCGAGTACAACCTGAACCAGGGCTACCGGCGGTTCGTGGCGACGGCCGGGATGAGCAACGATTCCGCCGCGTCCGGCCTGCAGGTGCAGTTCGAGGTGTTCGCCGACGAGGGCCGGCTGCTCACGACGGGCAAGGTCAAGCTCGGCGAGGTGGTGGACTTCGACCTGGACGTCACCAAGGTGCTCAGGTTGAAGATCCAGTGGCAGCCGCTCCGGGACAGGGAGACCTGCTACACCACGAACGCCTGGGTGCTCGGTGAGGCCAAGCTGCTCGGCGTCGCCGGTGAGGTGCCGACCTCGGGGCTGCCCGCGACGTCCACCCGCGGCTCCGCGACCACTACCACCACGACGACGAGGTAGGCCGTGCTCGAGGTCAGCTCCGGCGGTCGCACGTGGACGTTCCCGGTGGGCGCCGACGTGGTGATCGGCCGCGGTCAGGACTGCGACGTCGTGCTCGACGACCCTCGGGTGTCGCGCGTGCACCTGCGGATCGGCTACGACAACGGCTGGGTGCTCCACGACGACGGGAGCACCGGTGGCTCGCGGATCGGCGACCAGCAGATCCGCGAGCACCGCCTCCGCGGCGCGGTGCAGTTGCTGCTGTCGAGCAGTTGCGAGGTGTCGGTGCGGGACCGCGGCACCGGTTCGGTCAGCATCGGGCGGGCGGCGGACAACGACGTGGTGCTGGACGATCCGCTGGCGTCACGCCGGCACGCGGTCGCGACGCGGGAGGGTGCGGGGTGGCGGATCACACCGCTGGGCATCAACCCCGTGCTGCAGCACGGGCTTCCGGTCGGTGACGAGCCGGTCTCCCCCGGCGCCGTGCTCACGTTCGGCGCCACGGACGTCGCCGTCACCGCGGACGGCTTCTCGGCTGCGGCGGGCGCCCGCCGGCTCGTCGTGCGGGACGTCGAGCACCAGCTTCCGAGTGGGAAGCGGTTGCTGTCCGGGATCGACCTCGACGTCGGCCCGGGTGAGCTCGTCGCGGTGATCGGCCCTTCCGGCGCCGGCAAGTCGACGTTCCTCAAAGTGCTGACGGGGCAACTGGTTCCGAGCGGCGGGACCGTCACGTTCGACGGTCGCGACGTGCACGCGGGCGGTGACGAGGTGCGGTGCCGCATCGGCGTGGTGCCGCAGGAGGACGTGCTGCACACCAAGCTCACCGCGCGGCACGCGATGCACTACGCGGCGCGTCTGCGCCTTCCGGCCGACACCTCGCGCGGCGAGCGGCGCACCCGCGTCGGGTCCGCTCTGTCCGAAGTGGACATGGAGGCGCACAGGGCGACCCGGCTCAGCAGGATGTCGGGCGGCCAGCGCAAGCGGGTGTCGATCGCACTGGAGCTGATCACCGAACCGCCGCTGCTCCTGCTGGACGAGCCGACGTCGGGACTCGATCCCGCTCTGGACCGGCAGGTCATGTCCGGCCTGCGCGAGATCGCGAACGCGGGGCGGGCGGTCGTCGTGGTCACGCACAACCTCGCGTGCCTCGACCTGTGCGACCGGATCCTCCTGCTCGCCCCCGGTGGCGTGCCGGTGTACTCGGGGGCGCCGGCCGACCTCTTCGGCCACTTCGGCACCCACGACTGGGCCGACGTGTACGAGGCCGTCCTGCTGCACCCGCCTCCAGCCACGGCGCCACCGTCCGAACCGGCGCCGCCCCGTCCCGCCGCGGTCCCCCAGACGATGGCGCGCCCATGGCTGCACCAGGCGGCGACGCTGGTGTCACGGCACTTCCGGCTGATCGCCGCCGATCCCGCCTACGCGATGTTCCTGCTGCTGCTCCCGGTGGCGCTGGGACTTCTCGCGCTCGTCGTCCCCGGCACCGGTGGCCTCGGGCCGCCCGACGCCGGGCAACCCCAGGAGGCGGCGCAGATCCTGGTGCTGCTCTTCGTCGGCGCGGCGTTCGCGGGCGGCGCCGGCGCGGCCCGCGAGGTCGTGGCGGAGCGGGCGATCCTCGCGCGGGAGAGAGCCGCGGGACTGGCCCCTCGGGCGTACACGCTGAGCAAGGCCCTGGTCTTCGGCATCGTCAGCGCGGTCCAGGCGGCCGTGCTGGTCGCGGTCGCCGTCCGGGTCAAACCCGGTCCGGACGACCCGGTGGTGCTGCACCACGCCGTGCTCGAACTCGGGCTCGCCTTGTGGTGCACCGCGTTCGCGTCCGCCACCATCGCCTTGTTCGCCTCGGCGGTGGTCCGCAGTGCCGAGCAGGTGATGCCCGTCCTCGTGGTGACGGTGATGCTGCAGCTCGTGCTGTGCGGCGGCATGATCCCGGTGGACGACCGCCCGGTGCTGGAACAGCTCTCCTGGTCGGCACCGAGCCGCTGGGGTTACGCCGCCGGCGCGTCCGTGGTCGACCTGACCGGACGCGCGCCGGCGTCGTCGAAGGACTCGTTGTGGGAGCACGAACCCGAGTCCCTGGCGCTCTCCGTGTCGGTGTTGTTCGGCATGACGCTGCTGCCGCTGTACGGGCTGGGGCGCCGGGTGCGCCGGGTCCGTCAGGCCTGACCGGTGGCCCAGCCGAAACCGTAGGACAGCTGCGGTTCCAGGTTGTCGAAGCTCGTGTGCACCTCGCCGAACCTGTTCGGTCGGGCGAGGTCACCGGTCCACACCGGATCGTCCAGTTCCAGCGGGGGAACGCCGGCCAGCCGCCACACCCGCTGCGGGCGCAGCACCGCGCCGAAGCGGACGTGCAGGGAGAACCTGTCGCACTGGTAGCGCGGAGTGCACACGTAGTGCGGGGCGATGCCGCGTTCCACCGGCACCTTCACCCGGAACGCGTACTCGTGCTCGTCGCCCCGGGCCAGCGGCTCCGGCAGCCGCAGCACGAACCCGATGCGGTTGCGCGCCTTCATCATCCCGTCGCTGAGCTCACCGCCGTAGAGCAGGTCGACGCCCAGGTCCTCGATGCTGCCGGAGCCGGTCCAGCCCGGGGGCGGGGTCAGCGTCAGGCCGACCTCGACCTCCTCCACACCGTCCTGCCCGGCGACGATCCGGCGGGTCTCGTACACCTCGGGCACCCGCAGGTCGAAGCTCATCACGACCCTCAGGTCGAGGGTGTGCCAGGGAGGACGCTTCCGCACGTCCACCAGCCGCCGGGTCTCGAGCGCGAGCTGGGTGAGCCGCACGAGGGCGCTGTCGATCCTGCGCTGGACGGTGCGCGGGTCGACGAACGCCGTGTCCGCGATCTCCTTGATCCGCTCCTGGTACATCCGCGGCGCGGCGGAGTCGAGCCCGAGTGCCGCCCGCAGCAGGTTCTGCTGCTCCGGGTGGCACTGGTCGATCAGGACGTTCAGCTGGTCGCGCACCTTGCGGCGGACGCGCTCGCCGGTGTCGCCGTCCTCGACGCCGCACACCCGTTGCAGGGCGCGCCCCACCCGCGCTCCGATGTCGTCCGTCTCGACGCCAAGGCCTTTGCGCAGAGCCTTCAGCTCGTTCACGAGCTGTTCGGCGGGGACACTCATCACACCTCCGGCACGCCAACGGGCGTGGAGTTTAGCCCCGTTGATCACGGCGCTCTCCGGCTCGTTGTCCAGTCCTGCACCGACATCACCCGAACGGATGGCTCATCCGGCCGGAGTCATGTCCACTTCTCTCACTCGGTGTCACCGGGGATCAGGTCGATGAACTGCTCCGCGTCGTAGGCCTCCTGCGCACCGAGCCCGGCGTAGAGCTCCTGTGCCCGCAGCATCTCCCGCCGTGCCGCGGTGTTGTCGCCGGTGGCCAGCGCCGCCCGGCCGAGGCCGAAGTGCGCACGCGCCAGTTCGTAGCTGCTTCCCAGCTGCTGCGCCAGCGTGAGCGCTCGCCGGTGGGCGCCCGCGGCCTCTCCCGGTTCGCCCGCCTCGTTGTGCACCTCGCCCAGGGAGTTGAGCGCCATCAGCACGTCCAGTTCGGCGCCGGGCCCGCTGAACAGCTCCATCGCCTCGGCGAGGTGTTCCCTGGCCTGTTCGAACAGCGACAGCGCCGCCGCGAAGGCCGCCATCCCGCGCAACGTGATGCCGGCGTTGAGGTGCGCGCCGAGCCGCCGGTAGTTCTCCAGCGCCTGCGCGGCGACCTCCAGGGCCTCGGTGTGCTTCCGGCGCTGGTGCAGGACCCACGCCTCGTTGCCGAGAGCGTTGCTCACGCCACGCAGGTCGCCGGCCTCCTCGAACAGTTCCCGCGCACGGACGAAGTGCGGCTCGGCGGCCTCGCCGTCGCCGCGTTCGAGCAGGGCCACGCCGAGGTTGTTGTGCGTCAACGCCTCGGCGCGGCCGTCACCGAGCCGCCGGGTCGCGGCGAGAGCCAGTTCGTGCGTGACGATCCACGCGTCCCAGTCCTTGGTGAGGAAGAAGAACCCGCGCAGCGTGTAGGCGAGCTGCCACCGCCGTCCGTCGAGTTCCGGGTCGCCGGCGCGGAGCAGCCCGACGAACGCGTCGCGGCCCGCGTGCAGCCAGGCGAGCGCCTCCTCGCGGGTGGCGAAGTTCGGGGTGTGCCGTGGCGTGCCGTCGAGGGTGAGGCGGTAGCGGTGCGGGGTGAGCAGGCGGTCCGCCAGTTCCGCGGTGTGCAGGTGGTGGTCGAAGTAGCGCGTCATGGCCTGGTCGCCGTCGGTGTCCTCCTGCCGCACCAGCTCCGCCGCGTAGACCCGCAGCAGGTCGTGCATCTCGACGCGGCCCTGCGACCGTTCGCGCACGAGCCGTGCCCGCGCCAGCACGCCGGCCGTCCGGCTCGCCGCCGTGACCGGGACGTCCAGCAAGGCGGCCAGGGCGCGCTTGTCGAACTCCCTGCCCGGCGCGAGGCCGAGCAGCCGGAACAGCCGCGCCGCCTCCGCGGGCAACTGCCGGTAGGACCAGGAGAACACCGAACGCACCGCGGTGCGCGGGTCGTCCCCGGTGTCGAGCACGTCCAGCCGCGCCTGCTCGTCGGAGAGCTCCTCTGCCAGTTCGGCGACCGTCACGTCGAGCGAGTTCAGCACCAGCCCGGACGCGATCCGCAGGGCCAGCGGCAGGTACGCGCACCGCCGCGCCAGGTCCACCGCGGCCGCGGGCTCGGCACGCAGCCGCGGGCCGATCAACGTGTGCAGCGCCTCCAGCGCCTCCTGCTCGCTGAACACGTCCAGCCGCACCTGCTCGGCGCCGTGGTCGACGACGAGCCCGGTCAGGTTCGCCCGGCTCGTGATCACCACCGCGCACGACCCCGTACCGGGCAGCAGCGGCCGCACCTGGTCCTCGGAGCGGGCGTTGTCCAGCAACACCAACAGCCGCCGTCCGCTCACCAGCGACCGGAACATCGCGGTCCGCTCGGCGACCTCGGCCGGAACCGTCTCCGCCGGCGCGCCGAGCGCCCGCAGGAACGCCCCCAGCGCCTCACCGGGCGTCACCGGCACACCCACCCCGTACCCGGACAGGTCGACGTACAGCTGCCCGTCGGGGAAGTCCTCCACGACCCGATGCGCCCAGCACACGGCGACGGTCGTCTTCCCCACGCCGCCCATGCCCGAGAGGACCACCAGCGGCAACGTGCCGGAGTCCTCCTCCGCCGCCGCGTCGAGCGCCGCGAGCACGTCCTCGCGTCCGGTGAAACCCCTCGGCACCGGCGGAAGCTGCTTGGGCACCACCGAGTGCTCACCGGGTGCCGCGTGCAGGTGCAGGTCGCCGGTGATCGTCCCGGCCTGCACGACGACGCCGGACGCCGTCCCCTTCACCACGTTGCGAGTCGTCATGAGCTGCCCCCCGCCACCGCCACGGTGATCACGACAGCACAGATGGGCCCGGCAGGCACACCGCCGGACGTGCAGTGCGGATTCAACGACCGGGTACCCGGAACTTTGCGAGCAACCGTTCGGCCAGCTCGACCGCGATCTGGCCGGTCGTCGCAACGAGGTCTGCCGAACTCACGCACTCGTCAGCACGAAGCCTGACAAGAGCAACGTTGCTCATCGGCATGCTCGCCTGATTGCTGGTGAGATCATGTGCCTCGCCTCGCCGGACGAGACTGACCGGGTCGATGCCCGCGGTCGGCACCACCAGCTCCGGAAGAGCGGGGCCGAGTTCGGCGAGTGCGGACAACATGAGCTGGATCTTGCGCACGACGTCGTCGGGGATCAGCACGCTGCCGATCCGCCCCTGCGGCAAGATCATCCAGGCGGACCGCTGGCCGGTCCTCAGGACCGCCATGCCGCCGCCATCGGTGCGGAACGGATCTCGCGACGACACCCGGACGGCGTCCTCCGCCAGTGAGGTGTCGACGCCGGCACGCACGTCGAGGATTCCCCGCTCAGCCGCGTACAAGGGCAACCCGCGTTCGAGGTCGCGCAACCGGGTCATCGAAATCCTGGCGTCGCCGACCGGTGCCAGGTGGACTTCGAGCGTCGCGGGCCACTGAGCCGGCCACGTCCTCGACAGGGCCTCGATGTCCGTTCGCCACAGGACATCGACCTCGTCGGACAGACCACGCCACGACGGCTCGGCCACCGGCGGCCGGTCCGCGGCTTCCTGTGGCAACACCGGCGGTCGGCCCAGGGGCGGACGCACGGCCTTCGGCCGCTTGAAGATCACTCTGAGCAAGCCTTCGACGCCCTGGTCCGTCAGCTCGTCGATCCTGTAGTGATCAGCCGCACGAGGCTGCAGGAAGTGCGGGATCTCGGCCACGTCACGGCCGGGCAGGACGACGGGGAGCAGCTTCGGCAGCCACTTCCCACGATCGTCCTGGAGAAGGTCGCGGATCACGGACATCTCGGCCCGCGCGCCGCGGTTCTCCGTGGCGGGCCCACCTCCGTCGCCTACGATCTTGCACTGCGGTGACGCCACGATGATCGTGTAGTCCGAGGTGGTGATGTGCCTGTGCGCCCACGCATACCAGTCCTGCCGCTGACCCTCGGCCCATTGGTCGAGCTCGACCAGCACGTAGTTGGCCGAGAGCAGGCCGGCGAAGGCGCGCACGTCGGCCTTGTGCTGTGGTGAGTCGTGTGTGTAGGCGACGAACACCGTCGGGGGCGGCGCGTCCGGGTCTGGTGCAACCATCGCCGCGAAGCTTAAACAGCCGATTCCGACCGGCTCCGAACGACCCGGCGACCCACGCCTGACGTGCGACGTTCGTAGTGAGCCGAACGGGGCATCTTCGAGTTGCCGCGTCCCGAACGCCCTTCACACTCCTCTAAGGACTCTGACGGGCCCCTGCACCCGCGCGAAGTGCGCGGGCATCGCCCGCTTAGGAGTTGGAGGAATCCGTGTTCCTGGGTTCACGATCTCGTCTGCGCGCCGCGGTCATCGCCGCGGCCGTGGGCGCCGGTGTGCTGGTGGCGGCCACCCCCGCCGCTGCCGCACCCGCCGCGGGTACGCGTGCTTATCTGGTCATCACGGCGCCCGGTGCCACTTCTGGCGCCGAGACGGCTGTGAGCACCAACGGTGGCACTGTGTGGACGAAGTACGACGCCATCGGCGTCATCGTCGCGCACTCTGCTGCCGCTGACTTCGCCACCAAGATGCGCACCGTCAGCGGTGTGCAGAAGGTCGGTGCCACGCGCACCAGCGACATCCCGGCCGAGGCGGCGAATCCGCCGATTCCCGCCTCGCCGACGCAGAGCACTCCGGCGGCCGGTGAGCCGTTGCGCACGGACATGACCCAGATCGGTGCCGACAAGGCGTGGGCGATCAACACGGGATCGTCCAGCGTCACGGTCGGTGTGCTCGACACGGGCGTCGACGACCTGCACGCCGACCTCAAGCCGAACTTCGACGCGGCCAACTCCGCTTCCTGCGCCTACGGCAAGCTCGACACCCGTACTGGTTCATGGCGTGCCAACACCGCTCCCACCCAGATCAGCTCCCACGGCACGCACGTGGCCGGCACGATCGCGGCGGCGAAGAACAACCTCGGCATGGTCGGTGTCGCCCCCGGCGTGAAGATCGCCTCGGTGCGCGTCTCCGAGGGGGCGAACGACATGTTCTTCCCGGAGAACACCATCTGCGCCATGGTCTTCTCCGGTGACCGCGGTTTCGAGGTGACCAACAACAGCTACTACACCGACCCGTGGCTGTTCAACTGCCCGGACAACGCCGACCAGGACGCGATCCTGGAGGGTGTGAAGCGCGCGATGGCCTACGCCGAGGGCAAGGGCGTGCTCAACGTCGCCGCGGCGGGCAACTCGAACTACAACCTCGCGAACAAGACCAGCGACTCGACCAGCCCCAACGACTCCACCGCCGTGCAGCGCACCGTCACCAACGCGTGCCTGAGCGTCCCGACCGAGGTCTCCGGCGTCGTCAGCGTCGCGTCGATCACCTCGGCCAACGTCAAGTCGTCGTTCTCCAACTACGGCACTGACAAGATCCACATCGCGGCGCCCGGCAGCGACGTCTACTCGACCCTGCCCGGCGGCCGGTACGGCCTCCTGTCCGGCACGTCGATGGCCTCCCCGCACGTCGCGGGCGTCGCCGCGCTCCTCAAGTCGACCAACCCCACCGCCACTCCGGCCCAGCTCCGCACGCTGCTGGCCACCCAGGCGGACGACCTGAACTGCACCGACAGCCGTTGCAGCGGCACCACGGCGAAGAACAACTTCTTCGGCGAGGGCCGCGTGGACGCGCTGGCGGCGGTCGGCGGCACCCCGCCCGCCGTGAAGGAGTTCGAGAACACGACCGACGTGTCCATCCCGGACAACGGCGCGGCCGTGACCAGCCCCGTCACGGTCTCCGGCGTCACGGGCAACGCCCCGGCCACCCTGAAGGTCGACGTGAACATCGTGCACACCTACCGAGGTGACCTGGTCGTCGACCTGGTCGCCCCGGACGGCACGGCGTACCGGCTCAAGGCCTCCAACGGTGATTCCGCCGACAACCTCGTGGCGACCTACACCGTCAACGCGTCGAGCGAGGTCGCGAACGGGACCTGGAAACTGCAGGTCAGGGACGTCGCCGCCCAGGACGTCGGCTACATCGACTCCTGGAAGCTGACCTTCTAGAACGGCATTCGGACCAACCTCGGCGGCCACGGCTAACTAACGTCCCTGCCTGCAGCGATAGCAGTGACGTGGAACCCGATCTGTGGTCGGCGGCCGCCGAGGCCCTCGACGAGCACGAACACGCCCTCGTGATGGCCCGGCTGGCAGGCACGACCGTCGGCCCCGGCCAGACCGAGCGCCTGGCCAGGGGCGAGCGCGACGTCGTGTTCCTGCTGCCCGACCGGCTGGTGCTCGTGCGGCCGGAGCCGTTCTGGTCAGGTTCGTACGACCGCAAGCAGATCGTGCGCATCATGCTCGCCGCCGGGCACGTCCAGTTCGACGTGACCGGCGGCGACAGCCTCGAGTTCTGGATCGACACGGACCTCTCCCCCGCCGAACCGTTCGTCGAGCAGGCCCAGAACTGGCTGGCCCCGCGCAAGAGCTCGGCCAGCGGTGCGGTCATCGGGTTCGGGCTCGCGATCATCATCGCGTTCCTGTTCGTCCTCGGGCCGGTGGACCTGATGCCGTCGGACGGCCGGCTCACCGTCAAGTCCAGCTGCGGCGACTTCCTCCGCGCGGGCGTCGACGAACAGGTCGAGCTGCTCAGACGGCTCTTCGGACAGGTCGGCACGCCCGCCGAGGCGGACAAGCCGACGACGCTCGACGCCTCCCGGCGGCACTGCGGTGAGCACAACGGCGCGACGCTCGACTCGCTCGTCACCGGGAAATGAGCCCTACAGTGCGAGGGTGTTCGACACCCGCCAGCTCGAGGTCTTCGCGACGGTAGCGAAGACCGGCTCGTTCAGCGCCGCCGCGCGGCTGCTGCACTGCTCCCAGCCCGCCGTGAGCCAGCAGATGCGCGCGCTGGAGCGGCAGGTGGGCGGGCCGCTGTTCGTGCGGACGGGCCGGGGGCTGCACCTCACCGAGGCCGGCCGGATCCTCGCGGAACGCGGGTCGGACCTGCTGGACCGGCTGGCGACGACCCACCAGCAGGTCAGCGCGATAGCCACGCACGACATCGGCACGATCCGGATCTGCGCGTTCCCGAGCGCCAACGTGTCACTCGTGCCCGCGGCGGCGGCGATCCTGGCCGAGGAGCGGCCTCAGCTGCGGCTCGAACTGGTCGAGGAGGAGCCGCCGGACTCGTTCGCGCTGCTGCGGCGCGGTGAGGTCGACCTGGTGCTGAGCTTCAGCTACCTCGACGAACCGCAGGACGAGGCCACCGTGAACGGCATGCTGAGCGTGCCGTTGCTGCGGGAGCCGCTGGCGTTGCTCGTGCCCGCCGGGCACCGGCTCGCCGGCCGGGAGCGGGTGTCGCTGGCCGAGGCGGCGGAGGAACGCTGGATCGCCGGTTGCGTGCGCTGCCAGCGCGCGCTGCACCAGGCGTGCGGGGCGGCCGGGTTCGTCCCGGACATCACCTGCTCGACCGACGACAACCTGGCCATCCAGAGTCTCGTCACCGCTGGTCTGGGCGTCGCGCTGGTGCCCAGGCTGCTGCTGTCGTTCCTGCAGCACCCCGGCCTGACCGCGGTCGAGGTCGAGTCGGCGGCGCAACGGCTCACCTCGCTCTACACCTGGCCGGACCTCATCCAGCTGCCGATCATGCGGGCGACGGTGGACGCGTTGATCTCCGCGTCGGCCAAGGCATAAGCGCGCCTTATAGGCCTCCAAGAAATGGTCATCTACTGCGCATAGCCCGTGCTGGTCATCGTTATCAGCATGGGCATCGTCAGGACGACTCCGCGCACGGCCGACTCGGTGTTGCCCGGCCTCGCGCTGGTCGCCGCCGGTGTCGCGGTCGCGATGGTCGTGTCCTGGCTGCAGCCCTCGGTCAGCGCGCTCACCGTCGCGGTGCTGCTCGGCGCCGTCGTGGCCAACGTCGTGACGCTGCCGTCGTCGGTCACTCCGGGGATCAAGCTCGCCGCACGGCGCCTGCTGCGCCTGGGTGTCGTGCTGCTCGGGTTGAAGCTCGTGTTCCAGGACGTGCTGAAGCTCGGCTACGAGATCCTGCTGCTCGCGGTGATCGCCGTGGTCGTCACGTTCGTCGTGACGCGCTGGCTCGGGCGGGTGCTCGGGGTCAGCGAGGGTTTGTCGTTGCTCATCGCGACGGGGTTCTCGATCTGCGGCGCCTCCGCGGTGGCCGCGATGAACAGCGTCCGCCGGCAGGACGAGGAGGACGTGGCGAAGGCCCTCGGTCTGGTCACGCTCTTCGGCACCGTGGCGATGTTCGGCCTGCCCGCGCTGTTTCCGCTGACCGGCCTCACGCCCGCGCAGTACGGGGTGTGGGCGGGTGGCAGCGTGCACGAGGTCGCGCAGGTCGTGGCCGCCGCAGGACCTGTCACCGGTGCTCTGGCCATCGCCGTCGCGGTGAAGCTGACGCGGGTCGTGCTGCTCGCGCCGATGCTCGCCGCCGTGAGCTTCGCCGAGCGCCTCAAGTACCCGACGTCCGGGCAGCGTCCGCCGATCGTGCCGCTGTTCGTGCTCGGTTTCCTCGCGATGGCGGCGGTGCGGGCGACCGGCCTGCTGCCCGACGTCGTGCTGTCGGCGGCGACGTTCGTGGACAACGTGCTGCTGGCGGCGGGCATGTTCGCGCTCGGCACGGCGGTGCGCCTGCGTTCCCTGATCCGCTCCGGCCCGGCGGTGCTGCTGCTGGGCCTGCTCTCGACCACGGTGATCGTCGTCCTGGTGCTGACCGGCACGGTGTTGATCGGCTGATCTCCGCTTTCCTCAGAGGAGGACCCGCTCATGACGCACAGCCTGCTCTCCCCCACGGCCACGCTTCTGGTGGGCTCGCTCCGGGCCGCGATCGCCGGCGGTGGCGACGACGAGGCCGTCGCCGCTCGGGTGGCGCGGACCCTGGAGGGCCACCTCACCGACCCGTTCCTGCTGAGCGCGGCGCAGCGGGAACCCGACCCGAACGCCTACCGCCAGCACGTCCTGCACGTCGAACCGGACGGCAGCTTCTCCGTCGTCGCCCTGGTGTGGTTGCCGGGCCAGGAGACCTGCATCCACGACCACGTCTCGTGGTGCGTCGTCGGCACGTACGTCGGCGAGGAGGAAGAGACCACCTACCGGCTGCACGGCGACCAGCTGATCCCGTTGCGCGTCAACAAGACCCCGGAAGGCGTGGCGTCCTACCTCGTGCCGCCGGGCGACATCCACAAGGTGTGCAACAACTCCAGCTCCGTGGCGATCTCGATCCACGTCTACGGGGCCGACGTCAGCATCCTCGGCACGAGCATCCGGCGGCGCTACGACCAGCCCGTCAGCGGGCGATGATCCCCCGTTCGATCGCACCGGTGGCGAACTCGACGAGCTGAGCCGGCTTGACCCGGTTGATGCGGGCGCCCTGCAGCAGCAGGTCGTCCGCGAGGCCGATCAGCGAGTCCCAGACCCAGTGCGGCAGCGCGGGATCGTCGATCAGCTCCTGACCGCACGCCTCGGCGGTCTCCTTCAACGCCTTCGCGAGCGCTTTGAGCGTCTTGCGGTAGTCCTGAGCCGACCCGGCGACCTCCTTGCCCCTGCGGCCGCCGGAGAGCACCTTGGCCTCCCACTGCGCGGCCGACCGCCCGAACCGCCGCCACAGGTCGGTGATCTGCGGCTCGACCTCCTTGAGCACGCCCGCGATGCCGAGACCGCGGTCGACGGTGGCCAGAGTGCGTTGCAGCTCGTCCAGGCGCCGTTCCATCAACGCCGCGAAGACGTCCTCCTTGCCGGAGAAGTACTGGTACACGGTGCCGGAACTGACCCCCGCGCCGACCGCGATCGCGCGCATGGTCAGGCCCGCGTAGCCCTGCTGTTCGAGGATCAGCTCGGCGGACGACAGGATGTCGCGCCGCCTGCCCTCCGCGTCCCCCCAGGCCGTCTGCTCGGTGCTCACGGCGTTCAGCCTACTTTGAACAACGTTCAGAAGCATATTGAACGTTGTTCGTTTTGGTCGCTACGCTCGGGTGCATGGCGGAGACCGATGCGGAGCTGGCGAGACGATTGGCCACCGAGACGGGCCGGTTGCTGCTCAGCGTGAGACCGGGCGACGGTGACCACGTCGCGCAGCTCTTCCTGGCCGCACAACTCGGCGAGCACCGCCCGGCCGACTCGGTGCTGTCGGAGGAGGCACCCGACGATCCGCGCAGGCTGGCCGCCGACCGGGTGTGGATCATCGACCCGCTGGACGGCAGCCGCGAGTACGCCGAGCCCGGCCGCACCGACTGGGCCGTGCACGTGGCGCTGTGGGAACGCGGCGAGCTCGTCGCGGGAGCCGTGGCGGTGCCCGCTTTCCGGCCTGCGCCAAGGCCTTCGCACCGCCGGATCCGGATCGTGGTCAGCCGCACCCGGCCGCCCGCACACGCGCGGCGGATCGCCGGGACGATCAACGCCGTGCTGGTGCCGATGGGCAGCGCGGGCGCGAAGACGATGGCCGTCGTGCGCGGCGAGGCGGACGCCTACCTGCACGCGGGCGGCATGTACGAGTGGGATTCCGCCGCACCCGTCCACGTGGCCCGCGCGGCCGGGTTGCACGCCTCCCGCGCCGACGGACGGCCGCTGGTCTACAACCAGCCCGATCCCTGGCTCCCCGACCTGCTGATCTGCCGCCCGGAACTCGCGGGGGTGCTCACGTGAACCACCTCGACCAGCTGGAGGCCGACAGCATCGACATCTTCCGCGAGGCCGTGGCGGAGAGCGAACGACCGGTGCTGCTGTACTCGATCGGCAAGGACAGCTCGGTGCTGCTCCACCTGGCGCGCAAGGCCTTCTACCCGTCGAAGCCACCGCTCCCGTTGCTGCACGTCGACACCACGTGGAAGTTCCGGGAGATGATCGCGTTCCGGGACGCGACGGCCGCCTCGCTCGGGCTGGACCTGATCGTGCACCGCAACCCGGACTGCGTGGCCGCGGGCATCAACCCGTTCGACCACGGTTCCGCGCGGCACACCGACCTGTGGAAGACGCAGGGTCTGCGGCAGGCGCTGGACGAGCACCGGTTCGACGTGGCGTTCGGTGGCGCGCGGCGCGACGAGGAGGCCTCGCGCGCCAAGGAGAGGGTGTTCTCGTTCCGGACCGCGCAGCACCAGCGGGACCCGAAGAACCAGCGGCCCGAACTGTGGCGGCTCTACAACACGCGGGTCGCGCCCGGCGAGAGCATCAGGGTGTTCCCGCTGTCGAACTGGACCGAGCTCGACGTGTGGCGCTACGTCGAACGCGAGCGGATTCCCGTGGTGCCGCTGTACTTCGCGGCCGTGCGACCGGTGGTCGAGCGCGACGGGGCGCTGATCATGGTCGACGACGACCGGATGCCGTTGCACGAGGAACCACGCCACGAGCTGGTCCGGTTCCGGACGCTCGGCTGCTACCCGCTGACGGGCGCGGTGCGCAGCGAGGCGCGCACGGTCGCGGAGATCGTCGAGGAGATGCGGGCCGCGACGACGTCGGAGCGGCAGGGACGGGTGATCGACCACGACCAGAGCGGGTCGATGGAGCGCAAGAAGCGGGAGGGGTACTTCTGATGGAGCTTCTGCGGTTCATCACCTGCGGCAGCGTGGACGACGGGAAGAGCACGCTGATCGGGCGGCTGCTGTACGAGTCGAAGCTGCTGTACGCCGACCACCTAGCGGCCCTGGAAGCGGACTCGCGCCGGGTCGGCACGCGCGGCGGCGAGCTGGACTTCGCGCTGCTGGTGGACGGGCTGGCCGCCGAACGCGAGCAGGGCATCACGATCGACGTCGCCTACCGGTTCTTCGCCACCGAGGCGCGGCGGTTCATCGTCGCGGACACCCCTGGGCACGAGCAGTACACGCGCAACATGGTCACCGGCGCGTCCACCGCCGATGCGGCGGTTCTGCTGCTCGATGCGCGCAAGGGCGTGCTGAGCCAGACGCGCCGACACGCGCGCATCGTGTCGTTGCTGGGCATCCGGCACGTGGTTCTGGCCGTGAACAAGCTTGATCTAGCGGACTATTCGCGGGAGCTGTTCGACGAGGTCAGCGCGTCGTTCGCGGAGTTCGCCGCCGACCTGGACTTCACGGAGACCACCTGCGTGCCGATGTCGGCGACCGAGGGCGTCAACGTGGTCGGCCGCAGCGAGCTGACGCCCTGGTACGACGGCCCGACCCTGCTGCAGTGGCTGGAATCGGTCGATCCGCACACAAGGCGAGACATGTCGTCTCGTTTCCTCGTGCAGTGGGTGAACAGGCCGGACGCGACGTTCCGCGGGCTGTCCGGGCGTGTGCTGGGCGGGACGCTCCGGCGAGACCAGACGGTCCGTCTCGGCAACCGCACCACCAGCGTGGCCCGGATCGTCACGATGGACGGTGACCTGGACGAGGCGCCGACCGGATCTTCGGTCACCGTCGTGCTGGCGGACGACGTGGACGCGAGCCGGGGCGACGTCCTGGGCGATGCGCAGGACCCGCCGCGCATCGCGGACTCGTTCCAGGCGCGGCTGGTGTGGCTGCACGAGAACGGGCTGCTGCCCGGCCGGCAGTACCTGGCGAAGATCGGCGCGCGCACGGCCGGCTTCACCGCGACCAAGGCGTTGGGACTCAACGAGATCGGCGTCGACAACGTGCACTTCGACGCGCCCGTGCCGTTCGAGAGCTACCGGACCAACCGCGATCTCGGCTCGTTCGTCGTGCTCGACCGGCTCTCCAACGCCACGGTCGGCGCCGGGATGATCGATTTCGCGCTGCGCCCGGCGAACGTGCGCTGGCAGACGCTCACCGTCGACAAGCAGGCCCGGATCGCACGCAACGGGCATCGTCCGTGCGTGGTGTGGCTGACCGGGTTGTCCGGCGCGGGCAAGTCCACGATCGCCGACCTGGTCGAGAAGGTGCTGCACGCCGAGGGCAGGCACACGTTCCTGCTCGACGGCGACAACGTGCGGCACGGGCTCAACTCCGACCTCGGGTTCACCGACGCCGACCGGGTCGAGAACATCCGCCGCATCGCCGAGGTCGCCGCGCTGATGGTCGACGCCGGGCTGATCGTGCTGGTCTCGTTCATCTCGCCGTTCCGGGCCGAGCGGGCGCTGGCACGGGATCTGGTCGGCGAGGACGAGTTCTGCGAGGTCTTCGTGGACACGCCGCTGGCCGTGGCCGAGGCACGGGACCCGAAAGGCCTGTACCGCAAGGCCCGCAGGGGTGAGCTGGCGAACTTCACCGGCATCGACTCGCCCTACGAACCACCCCTGGAACCCGAGGTGCGGCTCGACACGACGACGTTGAGCCCGCAGGCCGCGGCCGACGCCGTGGTGGCACGGCTGCGCGCGCTCGGCGTCTGTTGAACGTTGTCCAAAAGGTGTACGTTCAGCTAGAACACGTTCTAAGTTCGGGAGGCATCCGGTGCCGGATCAGGCGTGGTCGCAGTTCTGCCGGGCGTTGGAGAAGGCCGGTGAGGTGATTGGATCCGAACAGGCGCCGGACACCCCGCTCGACCGCGCGGAGGGCTACCGCTACCTCTCCCGGCTCACCCGCGAGATGCTGTACTCCTGCCTGGACAACGCCGATCCCGACTTCCCGCGCTTCCACGAGCTCGACCTCGTGAAGATCGGCGCGGACAACCCGGACAACGTCTACCTGTCCGCGAACATCCGCGGCGACCGGACGTACCGGATCACCGGGACGCGCGGCACCATCGCGTACTTCAGCATCGGGTCGAAGGCCAACCGGTACGCCAAGGACGGCACGATGGCGTCGACCGGTGAGCTGTCCGACGCCGACCTCACGCTCGCGCCGGACGGCACCGTGGAGATCATCGCCAGTGCCGAACCCCAGAAGGGGAACTGGTTGCCGCTCGCGCCCGACTCCACCGGCCTGGTGGTGCGCCAGACCTATCTCGACCGCACCACCGAGACACCCGGCCGGTGGCACGTCGAACAGGTCGGCGGGCCCGCGGAACCCGCTCCCCTGACCCCCGAATTCCTCGCCAAGGCCTTGCAGCGAGCAGCTTTGTCGGTACACGGCACCGCGGCCACGTTCGCGCACTGGACGCGCACGTTCATGACGCGGCCCAACGAACTGCCCGACTTCGGCCAGGAGATGTTCCAGCGGGCCGGCGGCGATCCGGAGATCTTCTACCTGCACGGGTACTGGACGCTGGAGCCCGGCGAGGCGTGGGTGATCGAGACCGACGTGCCGGACTGCCCGTACTGGAACTTCCAGCTCGGCAACTGGTGGATGGAGTCCCTGGACCACCACCGCAAGATCACGGTCAACAAGCACACGGCGACGTTGTCCGGCGGCCGGCTCACGATCGTGGTGGCCGCCGAGGATCCCGGAGTGGGCAACTGGATCGACACCTGCGGCCACAGTTCGGGCACCGCGTTGCTGCGCTGGCTCGGCGCGTCCGTCCACCCGATCCCGAAGTGCCGCGTGGTCGGCCTGGAGGAGGTTCGATGACGGTCACGACCGCGCTGAACGTGCCGGAGCTGCTGGACGGGGCGTGTGCCAAGACCGGGCTCTCGAACTTCGGCGACGACTGGTTCCGCGAGCCGCTGGACGTGCTCGTGCGCAGCCTCAACACCGAGGCCGCGCTGTCGCCGCTGGGCTTCGAGCTGACCAGGAACCGGCTGACCGCGCTGCTGGCCGACCGCCTGCGGCTGCGGGAGCTCCAGCGCTCGAACCCCGAGGTGCTCGACGTCCAGGTCCGGGTGGCCGCCGAGATCTGCGGCCTGCCGCGCACCGGTTCGACGTTGCTGCACCGGCTGCTCGCCGCGTCGCCCCAGGTGACGTCCACGCTGTCGTGGGAGGTCGCCTACCCGCTGCCGTTCCCCGGCGAGGGCCCTGACGCCGAACAACGCAAACGCCGTGCGCAGGAACGCATGCAGATGTTCGCGCAGCTCTCCCCCGACTTCGGCGACCTGCACACCGTGGTGTGGGACGGGCCGGAGGAGGACGTGATCCTGCTGGACCGGACGTTCGTGTCGATGAGCTTCGACTCGTTCTACTGGGTGCCCGCCTACGGCGACTGGCTGCGCTCGGCCGACCAGCGGCCCGCCTACCGCGAGCTGCGCGAGTGGCTGCAGGTGCTGCAGTGGCAGAACACCTCCCGCTCGCTGCCGTGGGTGCTCAAGTCGCCGCACCACCTGATCGCGGCCGACACCGTGCTGGACGAGTTCGCCGACTGCAAGATCGTGATGACGCACCGGTCCCCCGTCAACGCCGTGCCGTCGTACGCGTCGATGGTGCGCGCGATGTCCTCGCAGTACAGCGAGAACGTCGACCCGGTCCGGATTGGACGGTACTGGTCCCGCAGGTTCGCCGCGACGCTGGAGGGTTTCGCCGCGGCCCGGTCCGCGCGCCCCGAGCGGTTCGTGGACGTGCGGTTCGCCGACACCGTCAGCAAACCGCTGGAGGTCGCCCGTCAGGTGCTGGAGGCGCTGGGGCTGCCCGCCGGCCCCGCCGACGACGCGGCGTTCGAGGCCTACCTGGCGCAGAACCGCACCGAACGGCACGGCTCGCACTCCTACGCGCCATCGGACTTCGGGCTGTCCGAGGACCAGCTGCGCCGTGACTTCGCCTTCTACTCGGAGGTCTACCTGTGATGCTGCAAGACGAGGTCGTGGTGATCACCGGCGTCGGTCCCGGCCTCGGCTCTAAGCTCGCCGTCCGCGCCGCCGCCGAGGGCGCGAAGGTCGTGATGGCCGCCCGCTCCGCCGACGTGATGAAGCAGGTGGAGAAGGACGTCGCCGCGGCCGGTGGCGAGGCCGTCGGCGTGCGGTGCGACGTGCGGCGGCCCGAAGAGGTGGCGGTGCTGGCCGAGACCGCCGTCGAGCGGTTCGGCACGATCACCGGCCTGGTGAACTCGGCGTTCGGGCACCCCGGCTGGTTCGACCTGCTGGACACACCGGAGAAGGCAGTCCGCCGGTCGATGGACATCATCCTGTTCGGCGCGCTGGACGTGACCCGCGCGGTGGTGCCGCACATGAAGGCCGCCGGACGCGGTTCGATCGTCAACGTGGGCACGATGACCACCCGCAAACCCCTGCGCGGCGAGGGCGGGTACGCCGTGGCGAAGGCGGCGATGGCGACCGCGACCCAGTTCCTGGCGCTGGAACTGGGTGAGCACGGCATCCGCGCGAACCAGGCCGTGATGGGCTGGCTGGACGGACCGGGCGTGCGCTTCTACCTCAAGTTCACCGCCGAGGCGCGCGGGATGAGCGAGCAGGACGTCTACGACGAGATCGCCGCCCGCAACCCGCTGGGGCGCATCCCGACCGACGACGCCTGCGCCGGAGCGGTCCTGTTCCTGTTGTCCCGGCACGCTTCCGAGGTCACCGGTGCCGTGCTCGACGTCAACGGCGGGGAGTACATGCCGGCATGAGCCACCTGCCCGAGAGCCATGTGATCGAGTCCGTCGTCGTCGAGATCGACGCACCCGCCGCGTTCGTGTGGGACGTCCTGCTCGACTACCCGCACTATCCACAATGGAATCCCTACACGCTGGCGGTGTCCACGACGCTGGCCGTCGACTCACCGATCGATTTGACGCTGCCCCGCCCGGACGGCGGCGAGGGCACGTTCGTCAGCCGCGAGTACATCCGCGTGGTCGAGCCGCCCCGGTTGTTGCGGTACGACACCGGGGACACGTTCCCGGGCCTGCTCGGCACGCGTGACCAGCTGATCACGCGACTCGCCGCGAACCGGTGCAGCTACCGCACTTTCGAGACCTTCACGGGCAAGTACGCCGGCGCCGTGTTCAAGGCACAGGGCACGTACGTCAAGCAGGGCTTCGACTCGGTGGCGCACGCGTTGAAGGAGCGAGTCGCCGCACTGCTCAAAGTGTGAGTAGTTGTACCGATGCCGCCACGGACCAGCGTCGGCACTCTCGACGTGTGACCGAAATCGACCGTGGCCGCCTCGCCGCACTGGCCGGGTTCGCCACCACCGCCGTCCTGCTCGTCCTGACCGTCGTCGCGTTCCTGAACGACGCGCTGGAGTCGTTCGGCTGGCAGGGCGGCGAATACGCCTACTCGTTCCTCTGGATCGCGCTCGGCTCGGCCATCGCCGGCCTCGTGGTGAAGGTGGCCGCGCCCGCGCCGTGGCGTTCCGCCGGAACGGGAATGGCACTGGCCGGCACGGCCGGCGTGGTCGTCGTGATCACGCTGGTCATCGTGTTCATGTGGGCGCTGTCGAACTTCTCGGCGTAGCTACAGCACCTGCGACAGACCGCGCAGCGCGGCGGCGATCTGCTCGCGATGCCCGTCCAGCGTCCCCGTCGTGATGCCGTTCACCGCGGACCTGGCCACGTCGTCGGTGGCGACCTTGAGCACCGCGCTCATGGTGGCGGCCTGCACTCGCACCTCGATGGCGTTGCGCGACAGCCCTGCCCGTTCGGCGAGCACGTCCGCGAGGGCGTCCTCCGCCCGTTCGCGCAACATCAGGTAGGCGGCGCGCAACGCCCGTTCGCCGTGGGTCAGCCGCACGACGGCGAGAACCGCTTCGATGTCCTCGTCGGACGCGTCCAGCAACGGGCTGTACGCCTCGCGGAGGTGGTCGACCAGTTCGAGTTCGCGCGGCCAGGCGCGCACCACCGCGCAGAAGGCGTCGACCATCTTGGTCAGCAACGGTTCGACGCAGCTCTCCTTGTGCGGGAAGTAGCGCCAGAACGTGCGTTCGGAGACCCCCGCGGCCCGGGCGATCTGCTCACCCGACGTGGCCGCGACCCCCTGCTCGGCGAACAACCGGACCGCGTGCCGCGAGAGGTCGAGGCGCTGACGCTGACGTTGCTCGTCGCTGACCGGCGGCCGGCCCCGGCGTGGCTTTTCTGTCGCAACGTCCGTCATCGGGCGATTCAACCACGTCACCCGATCGCCAACATTTATTGGCACCATCTGCCATCAAGCGCTACGGTCAGTGCATGAGCATTGACGCAGAGCGCCTGAAGCTGCCGCTGGCCAGGCCGAACGTCCTCGATCTCGCTCCGCTCTACGAGGTGCTGCGACGCGAGGCACCGATCGCCCCCGTGACGACACCGGCGGGCGACCCGGCCTGGCTCGTGACCCGGTACGAGGAGGTCCGCCTCCTGCTGGGAGACAAGCGCTTCGGCCGTTCCCACCCGGAGCCGGAGAAGGCCTCCCGCATCTCGACCGCCGCCGTGCAGGACGGCCCGACCGGCGAGTTCGCGACGGAGGAGGCCGACCACACGCGCATGCGCCGCCTGCTCACGCCCGCGTTCTCCGCCAAGCGGATGCGAATGCTGGGCGAGAACATGGAGCAGCTGGTCGACAGCTGCCTGGACGCGCTGATCGCCGAGCACGAGACGACCGGCGTGGTCGACCTGCACCGCGGCCTCGCGTTCCCGTTGCCGGTGGCCATGATCTGCCGCCTGCTCGGCGTTCCCGAGGAGGACAACGAGCTGTTCGCGTCGCTGTCCGAGCGCATGGCGGGCACCGAGATCGGCGAGGAGGCCCACAAGGCGCGCGAGGAGTTCTTCCGGTACATGGTGGGGCTCGTCGAGACCAAGCGCGGTGCCCTCGGCGAGGACGTGATCTCCGACCTCGTGCGCGCACAGGCACAGGACCCGGCGTTCGACTACGTGGAGATGGTCCGGCTGTGCGTCGGACTGTTGTTCGCGGGCCACGAGACCACGGTCAACCGCATCGGCCTGGGCGTGCTGTTCCTGCTCACCGAGCGGTCGCGCTGGGACGCTCTCGTCGCCGACCCGGAAGGCCGCGTCGACGCGGTGGTCGAGGAGGTCATGCGCCTGGGCGCCCCCGGTGACCTCGGCCTGCTGCGGTACGCGCGGGAGGACGTCGACATCGCGGGCGTGACCATCAAGGCCGGTGACGCGGTGGTCATCTCGACCAACGCCGCCAACCGCGACGCGTCCGTGTACTCCCACGCCGAGGAGTTCGACCCGGACCGTCCGGAGAAAACGCACCTCGGTTTCGGTCACGGCGCCCACTTCTGCATCGGTGCTTCCCTGGCCCGCACGGAACTGCGCGTGGTGTTCGCCGCGCTCGCCAAGCGCCTGCCGTCGATGCGGCTGGCCAAGGAACTCGACCAGCTGCAGGTCCGCGCGACGCTCACCGGCGGCGTGGCGGAGCTGCCCGTCACCTGGAGGTCGGCGTGAACATCGTGGTGGACCAGGGCAAGTGCGTCGGGGCCGGGCAGTGCGTGCTCGCTGCGGACGACGTGTTCGACCAGCGCGACGAAGACGGTCTGGTCGACCTGCTGGACGCCAGCCCGCCGCCGGAGCGGCTGGCCGACGTCCGGCACGCGGCGGCGGTGTGCCCGGCCTCGGCGATCGAGGTCGAGGCCTGATCTCAGCCCTCCACGAAGTACGAGTCGTGCTCGTCGAGGAACGCGGCGCGGTCGGCCGCCGCGACCTCGCCGAGCCGTTCGAAGTACTCCTCGCGCGGCGCACCGGGAGTGAACAGCAACAACATCTCGGCCGGTGCGTCGGCGTCGTTGCGGAAGGCGTGCAACCCGCCCTGCGGCACGTGCAGGAAGTCCCCCTCCCCCGCCTCGATCCACTTGTCGCCGTTGTAGAGGCGCACGGTGCCGTCGAGGATGAAGAACGACTCGGAGATCGTCCGGTGGAAGTGCGTCGCCGGACCGCCGGCCTTCGGTTTCATGACGACCCGGTAGAGGCCGAACTCGCCGCGCGTGGTCTCGGTGGTCGCGAGGTAGTGGATGCCGTTCCCGGGCTCACCGTTGTCGATCGGGGTGCTCGCGGGCCGGTAGCGCGCGCTCACCTCGCCGGTGTCGCCGAGGTAGACCTTCTTGGGATAGGACATGCTGTTCATCCTTTTCGCGTGGGTACCTACCAAGAAGACCCGATTGCCCACGCGGATGTGACAGCTGGTCCTTCGTGAGCTTCCTGCTGCAGCAGCCCGGTTTCGACACCTCGACGCTCACCTACGCCCAGTACCGTGACCTGTTCCGGCAGTCGGTCCGCGAGTTCGACGGCGGCAAAGGACCGCAGCCCATCAACGCCCTGGGTCAGCTCGGCGACTGGGTCGAGCGCGGCAAGGGCGGCCTCCAGCTACCGCTGCGTCTAGCTCAACCGCACGCGCACGACGGGCGCGACCTCTTCACCGAAGCGGCGCGCCTGATCGGCGGCGTCCTCCTCCGGCCACAGCACGAAACCGGTGAAGGACTGGGCGGCGAGCTTCGTCAGCACGTCCGCCCAGCCCTGCGCGTCCGTGCGGATCGGCTCCGCCCCCTGGAGGCCGACCGGCCCGGGCGTGTCCGTGATGGTGCCGACGAGCTGCGCGATCCGGCGCACCTCCCCCGGCTCGCGACCGGCGTCCGTGGCCACCCGGTCGATCAGCGCGTTGCTCTCCGCCCACTTCTCGTACGGCAGGTACGACGGGATCGGCGCGGCCCAGCCGTCCGCCACCCGTCCGGTCAGCGCCAGGCTGCGCGGACCCTGCGCGCCGACCCAGATCTCGACGCCGCCGGGGCCGGGTTCCTGCGAGGCCATGTGTTCGACCGAGTAGTACTTCCCGGACGCGGTCACGTGGTGGCCGCGCGGCTGCCAGAGCCCGCGCAGCAACGCGATCGCCTCTTCCTGTGCGTCCAGCGCCTCCTTGGGGCTGCGCCGCGGCACGCCGAGCTTGGTGATCGCGTCCCAGTACCCGCCCGCGCCGAGCCCCAGGTGGAACCGGCCGCCGGACAGGCGGCTGAGCGCGCTCGCCTGACGCGCCAGCATCGGCGCGGGCCGCAACGGCAGGTTCGCGACGTCGGGGAAGAACGAGATCTTCCCGGTGCGCGCGATGAAGTCGCCGATGAGGGCGAACGCGTCGAGGTGGTCGGCGACGTACGGGTGGTCCTGGACGCCGACGAGGTCGAGCCCCGCCTGTTCGGCCGCCGCGACGACGGCCCTGTTCTCGTCGATGTCGACGGTCGGTACGACCGAGACGCCGAAGCTGAGTGCCTGCACCATCACTGCCTCCTCCTGGACGCGCTCCCCTACGCGGAGAGCACGCCTTCCTCCGCGGTGACGAGCGAGTCGATCGCGTCGAAGAACGCCTTGATGCCGGGCAGGTTCGGGCCCTTCCTGCTGGAAGCGGCGTAGTCCTCCGAGGAACGCCACTCGACGATGTCGAGCCATTCGCCGCCGGGCAGCCGCACGAGCCGGGCGCCCAGGAATCCCTCGCGGTCGGCCTCGAAGTCGGCGATCATGCCCGGACGGGCGGCGAGCAGCGCCTCGACGTTCTCGGGCGCCACGCGGAAACGGGTCAGCTCCACTGCCGTAGTCACAGATTCATGATAGTCAAGATCTGTGACTAAATCCAGGTGCTGTTCAGTCCTTTGAGGACTCGACGGCCAGGCGCTGGTGCTCGGTGATGTCCACCAGCATGCGCTTGAAGCGCGTGTACTCACCCTTGCCGACCCGCTCGGCGTGCCGGTCCTGCATGGCGGCCATGATCTGGTCCGCCGCCCGCATCTGCGCGAGGCCGCGTTCGGTGGGGCAGATGAGCTTCGCCCTGCGGTCGCTCGGGTCGGGCCGGCGCTCGACGTACCCGAGCGCCTCCAGCTCGTCGACCAGCGTGCCGACGATCTGCTTGTGCTGCCCGGAAAGGTGCGCGAGGTCCGTCGCGCGCACTCCGTCCGGGTCGAGATAGGCGAGCACCGCGCCGTGCCGGTGCTTCAGGTCGTCGAACCCCATGTCGGCGAGGGTCTGGAACAGTTCGCGCTGCACCGCGAACAGCAGGCGGCCCGACAGGACTCCCAGATCGGGGTTCGAGGCGTTGCGTTCCGCGCGGGTGACCATCAGGCCACCCTAGCGGCGCACGAGGTCACGCCCGAGGACCTCCCGCAGGTGCACCTCGACGAACACCCTCAGGTAACGGTCGTTCGCCAGCTCGTCGAACGCGGCCACGAGGGCGGGGTCGGGTTCCTCGGTGAGGTTCACGATCCGCCACAGGTTGAGCGGGTCCGCCTCCGTGCCGCCCACCGAGTGCTCGACGTGGAAGATCGGCTGCCCCGTCCCCGCCGTGAACACGCGCCCGTCCGGAGCCTCCCACCGCGCGTCCCCCAGGAAGAACGCGCAGCGGTTCTCGTGGTCCAGCCGCACGTGCTCGATGATCCGCGCGGTGCGCGAGGGGTCCGCCCACTGCCGCTGCACGGACACCCGCGTGAACTCCTCGACCCGGCCGTGCCAGACGCTCGGGAACCTCTCCGCGCCCGGCTCGACGACCGTCGGGATGAAGACGTCCGGCGCCTTGGCCTTGCGCACCTCCATGTCCCAGAGCAGCGCGCCGGTGTACTCGACCGGCGGGGTCACCCGGTAGCGCTCGCGCAGCACCTCGTTGACCCGCACCGCCGGCAGGTCCGCCCTCGTGGCGCCGGGTGTGGCCCAGGCCTGCTCGAAGACCGTCTCGTGATCGAGCGTGGCGGTGGTCATGACGCTCCCAACTAGTCACAAATCCTGATAGTCAGGATACATGACCACACCGCGGGTGAGGTCGGGCACTCCTTCGCCTGTTTCGCAGGCGATCAGATGCGCTGCAACGCCCTCGGGTACAGCCAGCTGCCAGGCGTGTCCTCTGCCGGGTTCGTGTAGTAGTCGCGCACGGCCGTCACGTACTCCTGCACGCTGATCGCGCCGTCACCGTCGGTGTCCAGGTGCGCGAACGCGCGGCCGCACTCCTGCTCCGACAGCCCGCGCGCCTTCAGCAGGACCCCGAACTCGGACGCGTCCACGCGGCCGTCGCCGTTCGTGTCCATGATGTCGAGCAGGGACTGGACGACCTCGAGGAAGTCCATGTTGATCGGGCCGCCCTCGACGAACGCCTCGATCATGGCGTCGCGGTACTCCGCCGGGCCGATCTTGCCGTCGCGGTCCGTGTCGCAGTGGCCGGCCAGCATCTCCCAGAACCGGTCGTAGGCCTCCACGAGCTCACGGCCGCGTTCCGAGGACGCCGGTTCGCCGAACGCCCGCAGCAGCCGGTCGGCCAGCGCGTAGACGTCCGCCAGCTCGATGACGCCGTTGCGGTTGACGTCGTAGTGGGCGAAGGTCGAGTCGATCCTGTGCTGCAACACCTGCTTCATGACCAGGCACTGTGGTGACCCGGCCTCGCGCGCGCAACGCGCGTCCCCCTCCTGAGTGGTGTTCTTCAGCCGCCCGGTACCGAGGCCCGCGAGGAGGCGTTGACCCCCGGCCCGCGAGCGCGCATGGTGGAGCAGCGGACCGACGGCGAGGCCTCTCGAGCAGCAGACCTCCAGCGACGGTATAGTTATACCGGTACCCGCTGATGGAGGAACAACGTTGATCGAGCTCAAGTCGCCCGCCGAGATCGAGCGCATGCACGTCACCGGCCAGTTCATCGCGGAGGTGCTCGACGAGCTCTCCGCCAGGGCCGCGGTCGGGGTGAACCTGCTCGACCTCGAACACCACGCGCGCCACATGCTCGAGGAACGCGGCGCGGTGTCCTGCTACTGGGACTACTCGCCGTCGTTCGGCCGCGGGCCGTTCCGCAACGTGACCTGCCTGGCCGTCAACGACGCGGTGCTGCACGGACTGCCCAAGAGCTACGTGCTGCAGGACGGTGACGTGCTGACCATGGACATCGCCGTCACCATCGACGGGTGGGCGGCCGACTCGGCCATGACCGTCATCGTCGGCACGCCCCGCGAGGAGGACCAGCGCCTGGTCCGCGCCACCGAGGTGGCACTGGCGGCGGCGATCGAGGTGGCGCAGGCGGGCAACAAGCTCGGCGACATCTCCGCGGCGATCGGCGAGGTCTGCGGCCGGTTCGGCTACACGCCCAACCTGGAGTTCGGCGGGCACGGCATCGGCCGCACCATGCACGAGGCGCCGCACGTGTCGAACAACGGCAGGCGCCGGCACGGCATGAAGCTCAAGCCCGGCCTGACCATCGCCATCGAGCCGTGGCTCGCCGCGACGACCGACCAGATCATCTACGACGAGGACGGCTGGACGCTGCGCTCGGCGGACGGTTCGCGCACGGCCCACTCGGAGCACACCGTCGCGATCACCGAGGACGGGCCGCTCGTGCTGACCCGCCGCAAGAGCGAACTCAAGGCCCAGGCCGATGCTGACACGTCGCAGGCTCGCCTGCCCTAGTCGCAGGGCCAGTGGCGAATTCTCGCACCCTCGGGTAACCATGCAGTGGGCTGAAGGAGAGGGAACGGAGCACCCACTACACGGGAGTCTGGATGGCCACAGGGGGCAAGACCGAGCTCGGCATCGACCTGGACGAGCTTCGTCTGCTGGTCGGATTGTCCTACCGCGAACTGGCACGCCGCACGGGGTGTGCCCGCAGCACGTTGCACGACGCCTTGACCGGACGCCGGTTTCCCCGGCTGGACACGGTGCTGGCGATCGCGCGGGTGTGCGGCGGGGACACGACGCGCTGGCGGTTGCGCTGGGTCGCGGCGTGCAAGCGCTCTCACCTTCCACGCACCGCACCGACGATGTCCTTGCAGTCGACCAATCCGAGCTGACGGGAGTCCTGTGAACGCGGATTGTCCCCCACCACGGCGACGAAACCGTCCGGCACGTGCGCCAGACCGGGCAGCGTGGCGGCCAGCCACGGTGGCACCGGATCGCCTGCTGTGGCCGCCACCCTCTTGACCCGGTGCGGCAGTTCGGGGTCCGGTACCCGGAACACGATCACCTCGTGGTGGCGGGGCCGCCGGAAGAGCCTGCGCGCCAGCAGTTTCTGACCGTCGTGCAGGGTCGGCGACATGCTGTTGCCCCGCACGGTGACCCTGATCCACATCAGTTGACCCTCGCGTCCTGGTAGCCGTCGGCCTGGAGCCGGAACAGGCGGGCGTACTCGCCGCCGGCGTTCATCAGCGCGTCGTGGTCACCCTGCTCGGCGATCCGCCCGCCGGCCAGGGTGACGATGAGACCGGCCCCGCGCAGCGCGGCCAGCCGGTGCGAGATCAGCAGCCGCGTGCGGCCTTCCGCGTGCCGCCGCACGGTCTCGTGCACCCGGTGTTCCGCTTCGGCGTCCAGCCCGGACGTCGGCTCGTCGAGGATCATCAGATCGGCGTCCGCGCGCATCAGGCACCGTGCGAGCGCCACCCGCTGCCACTGCCCGCCGGACAACGTGACGCCCGTCCGTTCCTCGTCCGCGTGGGTCCTCGACAGCACCGTGTCGTACCCGTCCGGCAACGCCTCCAGCGTCTCGGCGACCCGAGCCCTGCCCGCGGCCGCGACGATCCGCGCCCGGTCGCCGAGCTCGCTGACCTGGCCGATGCCGATGTTCTCCGCCGCGGTCAGGTCGTAGGTCATGAACTCCTGGAACACCACGCCGATCCGGGCCCGCAGCGCCACGACGTCGAGGTCGCGCAGGTCCACGCCGCCCCACGTGATCGAACCCCGCTGCGGGTCGTAGAACCGGCACAGCAGCTTCACCAGGGTGCTCTTGCCCGCGCCGTTGACGCCGACCAGCCCGACGGCCGCACCGGCGGGGATGGTCAGGTTCACCCCGCGCAGCACCCACGGACCGTCGTCGGAGTACCGGAACCAGACGTCCCGCAGCTCGATCGCCGCCTCACCGGGCGTGCCGGTCCCCGCAGGCAGGTCGTCCCGGGTGCCGATCACGTCGAGGTAGTGCCCGAACAGCCGCACCGCGCGCCCGGCCTCACCGAGTTGCAGCACCACCCCGGACAGCCCGGTCTGCACCCCGGCCACCGCCCCGAGGAACAGCACGAGGTCACCTACCGACGACCGGCCCGCGACCACGTTGAGCGCCACCACGACCGTGCCCGCCCCGGCGACGACCGCACCGAGCAACGCCAGCGCGCTCTGCACCACCGTGCCCCTGCGCTGCGCCGCCAGCCGCGCGCCGCTGACCGTGACCAGCGAGCCGACCATCCTGGTGTGCAGGAGCGAGCCGAGGCCGAACAGCCGGATCTCCTTGGCCGCGCGCACGTCCGTGAGCAACGCCCGGTAGAACAACCGCCGCCGGTCCGTCGCCACCCACGCTTCCTCCGTCGACGCCTCACGCCGCGCGGTCGCCAGCCGGGCGAACACCGCCGTCACCACGGAAGCCAGCAACAGCAACGTCATCGGCGGCCACACCACCAGCAACGCACCGGTGAAGCTGGCCAGCAGCACGACCGAGCGCACGACCTCCTGGGTGAACTGCGAGATCGTGCCGGGTGCCTCCTGCGCGGCCTGCTCGGCGAGCCGCAACCGGTCGTGGAACGCGGGATCCTCGATGCGCGCCAGCCCCGGCAGCGTGGCGACGCGCTGGAACAGCGTGCTCTCGACCGTCACCGCGACCCGTTGCCGCACGACCTCCCCGAGGTGCCCGCAGAGGTAGAGCAACGCGATGGCGACACCGCCGACGAGCGCCGACGCGACCGCCAGGAACGCCGCCCGGCCCGCACCGGCCTGACGCGACGTCAGCTCGTCCACCAGCAACATCGTCAGCCAGGCGCCGCTCGCGGGTGCGGCACCGGCGATCACCGTGAGCGCGAGGGTTCCACCGGCGAGCACCGGCGCGGCCTTGAACGGCAACGCCAGCGCCGCCAGGGCGTTGCGGATCACGCCACCGGCGCCGGAACGCCGGCGAAGTCGGCGAGCTTGGTCCCGGACGCCGTCACCACACCTCCGTGCGTGTACAGCAACGTCGGGTAGGCCATGACCTCGAACGCGGACAGCACGGGATCATCGGTGCCGACCACGGCCACCCGGCCCAGCGCACCGACCTTCTCGACCAGCCGTGCCGTGGCCCCGGGATCGCTCGGATCTCCGTCCACAACGGACACGAACCGCGCCGCGGGCGGATCGGCCAGCAGAGCGTCGGTCAGCGTCCGGCACGGTCCGCAGCCGACCGAGAAGAAGCCGACCTGCACCGGCCCGTCGAGATCGGCCTCGGTGAACGGGACGCCGCCGGTGTCCACGACCGAGAACGGCTTGACCACCAGGCCCGGCCGCGGCAGGTTCGACTCGCGCTTCGGCTGCGCGTTCTCCTGCAGCTCCCGGACCCTGGCCACCAGCCCGTACGTGAACAGCACGTGCAGCGCCACCACCACGGCGAGCAGCACGACGGCGATCGTGAGCAGGGTCAACGGTTCCTCCCGGGAAACAGGCGCCGGCACGAACGCGCCCAGAACAGCCACCGCGATCAGCAGGCCGTTGCGCACGAGGTGTTTGGGTCCCAGCACGTCCCCGCCCGCACCGAAACACTTGCAGCGCACCGCTTTCCGGCCGGTGACGGCTAGGACGACCACGCCGCAGAACGCCACGAGCAACGTCACGACGACGCCGTACCCCAGGCGCGTACCGGGAACGGCGAGCAGGACGACCGCCAGCGCCTCCCCCGCGAGCACCACGACGGCGAGAGGCCGGGCGGGCAGCGGCACCAGGGCGGCGATCGAGTCGCGGAACTCGGCGAACCCCTGCCGCGACCGCACCTTGCCGGCGAAGGCCGCCAGGAACACCACGGCGAGCAGCACACGAGCGAACAGATCGAGCACGTCGGCCTCCGGCAACGAGTGCGGGGTGCCGGCGACGAGTCGCCGGCACCCCGTCGTGTCACTTGCAGCTGCTGCTCACCGACGAGCAGATGCCGTTGCAGTTGAAGCGGTAGCCCCTCTTGCAACACTGCCCGTGCTCCGGCACGCAGGCACCGGCATCGATCTTCGGCAGCACGAGTCCGACGAGCCGCTCACCGGCCAGCTTGGCGAATCGCTTCACGGGTCCGCTCCTCCCAGTTCGACCAACATCAACGCCACTCACGCTGGTCTGCGGCGGCGGTGAGCGGAAGACGGGTCGGACGAAGTCGGACGGGCTCGGACTAGGCGTCGGCCAGCATCCGGCGGACGGCGGAGGCGATCAGCTCGGACGGCGAGCCGGTGCCGTAGGGCGACGGGATCTCCCGCAGCGCGGCCCGATGCCCCTCCACGTCGTCGAGCCACGCCAGCACCGAACTGCCCACCAGCGGACCGGGCGGGACGAGCGTGCCGAACGTGCCCTCGATCTCCGGCCGTTCGGTGCTGCGCCGCACGACCACGACGGGCCGCTTCAGCACGCTCACCTCCTCCTGGATGCCGCCCGAGTCCGACACGATCACCGCGGACCCGTGCGCCAGGGCCAGGAACTCCCGGTACGGCTGCGGCTCGATCACCTGGAGGCCGTGCAGCAGCGCTTCCAGGCCGAACTCGGTGATGCGTGCGGCGGTCCGCGGGTGCAGCGGCAGCACGACGGGCAGGGGCAGTCCGCCGAGCTCGCGCAGGACGATCTCCAGGCTGGCCGCGTCGTCCACGTTCTCGGGGCGGTGGATGGTGGCCAGGACGTAGCGGTCGGGCTTCAGGCCGAGGTCGCCCAGGACCACGTCCTGCTCGTCCGCGGAGGGCAACGCGTGCGCCAGCGCCTCCACGACGGTGTTGCCGGTCACGGCGATGCGGCTCTCCGCGACGCCCTCGCCCAGGAGGTTGTGGCGGTTCAACGATGTCGGGGCGCAGCAGAGGTCGGAGAGGTGGTCGATGAGCACGCGGTTGTGCTCTTCCGGCATCGCGCGGTCATAGCTGCGCAGACCCGCCTCCACGTGCACCAGCGGCACGTCGCAGGCGTTGGCGGCCAACGCTCCCGCGAGCGCGGAGGTCGTGTCGCCCTGCACGATCACGGCACCCGGCCGGTGCGCGGCCAGCACCTCGTCCACCGCCGAGACGGCACGGCCGAGCTGGTCGCCGCGGCGCAGGCCGCCCAGCCGCAGTTCGTGGAACGCGCCCGGTTCCGGCACCTCGCGGCGGATGAGCGAGTACATCGAGCGGTCGTAGTGCTGACCGGTGTAGATCATGGTGCACGCGCTGCCGAAGTGGTCGACCAGCGGCGCGAGTTTGATCAGTTCCGGCCTGGTGCCGCAGACGATCGTGACGATGTTCGTTTCCCGCACCGCGGCAAGGTACTGCATCGATCTTGACGAAACCGGGCACATCCCGCGCACGTTCACTCGAAAGAGTTGCCTCGGATATCGCTCGAAAGTGTTGCCGCACAAGCGTGTCGTAGTGTCCGCGCTCATGTCCGGTCATCTGGCACTTGCGGTGTCCACTGTGCTCTACGGCCTGGGGATAGTCGCGCAGACCGTCGCCGCGCGGAGGGCCGAGGAACGTCCCGGCACCGGGGTGGGGCTGCTCGCCCGCCTCGCCGCGGACCGGTTGTACCTGCTGGGGTTCACCGGGCAGGTCGGCGGGTTCCTGTTCGCGTTCCTGGCTCGCGAGGACCTGCCCCTCTACCTGGTGCAGGCCGGTTCGTCGTGCGCGGTCGGCCTCGCCACCGTGATCGGCGTGCTGCTGCTGGGCTGGCGGATCCGGCGCGTCGAGATCGCGGTGCTGGTGGTGATGGCGTGCGGACTGCTGTTGCTGACGGGTGCGGCGGCGCCGTCCACCGCCCGTGAGCTCCCGCTGGTGCCCGCCCTGGTGGTGCTGGGGCTGCTGACGCTCGCGGTGCTGCCGCTGGCACGGGTGTTCAAGGCCGCGACGCCGGTGCTCGCCGGCATCGCGTTCGCGGTGGTCGCGGTGGCCGCGCGCAACGTCGCCGGCAAGCCGGTGCTCGACCTGCTGCTGCACCCGCTGACCTGGGTGATGGTGATCGCCGCGTTCGTCGGCCAGGCGTGCCTCGCGACGGCGTTGCAGCGTGGTTCGGCCACGTCCGCGGTGGCGTCGATGGACGCGACCACCGTGGTGATCGGCTCGGCGGCCGGGCTCGCGGTGATGGGCGACCAGATCGCGGCCGGGCGGGAGTGGTGGGTCGTGCTCGGCGTGCTGCTGGTGGTGTCCGGCGTGCTGGTGCTCGGGTCCGTCGCGAAGCCCGCCCGGGAACTGGTCGCGACCAGAGGTGAGCGGTGAAGCCCGTCGCCAGTGTGTCGCTGGACCTCGACAACCTGTGGGCGTACCTGCGCACGCACGGCGACGCCCGGTGGGAGAGCAGGCCGAGCTTCCTGCCGTCCGCGGTGCCGCGCCTGCTGGACGTCTTCGGCGAACAGCGCTTGACCACCACGGTCTTCGTGGTCGGCGCGGACGCGGAACGCGACGACGGCGCCGAGGCGGTCGCGTCGATCACCGCGGCCGGGCACGAGATCGCGAACCACTCGTTCTGGCACCAGCCGTGGCTGCACCGCTTCTCCGCCGAGGAGGTCGAGAAGGAGGTCATGCGCGCGGAGGAGGCGATCATGGCCGCAGGAGCGCCGCGGCCCGTGGGTTTCCGCGGTCCCGGCTACAGCGTCACGCCCGCGCTGCTCGACGTGTTGCGGCGGCGCGGTTATCGCTACGACGCGAGCGTGCTGCCGACGTGGATCGGGCCGCTGGCCCGCGCGTACCACAACCGTTCGGCGGGGTCGACGGACGGCGGCGAGGACCTGTTCGGCGGGTTCGGCAAGGTCCGCGCTCCCAACACCGCGTACCGCTGGCGGGACAACGGACTGGTCGAGCTGCCGGTGACGACGATGCCGTTGCTGCGGGTGCCGATCCACGGCGCCTACCTGTTGCAGCTGCACCAGATCTCGCCCCGGCTGGCTCGCGGGTACTTCCGCACGGCGTTGCGCCTGTGCCTGGCGCGCAAGGTCTCCCCGTCGTTGCTGCTGCATCCGACCGACGTGCTCTCGGGTGCCGAGGCGCCCGGAATGGAGTTCTTCCCCGGCATGGCCGTGCCGGGCGCGCAGAAGGTCGAGCTGCTGGGCTGGGTGTTGTCGTTGCTGCGCCGGCACTTCGACGTGGTCGGCACGGGCGAGCACGTCGAGCGGCTCGCGGGTTCTCCTCTGCGGGAACGGGATCCGGTCGCATGTGGCTGACGGTCCTGCTGCGCGTCTTCGCCTGCGGGACGGTGGCGCTGGCGCCCCTGGAAGGCTATCTGCTGCAGGTGCACGGGCAGCTGGCCAAGATCGTGCCCGCACTGCTGATAGGTGTCTGGCTGTTCTCCCTGCACCGGCACCGACGTCTGCCCACGCCGCATCCGCTGCACCTGGTCGTCGCGTTGCTGGCGGTCGTGCTGCTCGCGACCTCCGCGGTGCACGAGGCCGAGCCGTTCACGCTCGAATACCTGGTGCGGTGGGTGCCGTTCCTGGTGATCGCGGTGGTGCTCGCCGATGTGGCCGCGCGGGAGGTGCCGGTCCGCGCGTTGCTCGCGGCGACGGTCGCCGGTGCGGTCGTGGCGGCGGGCGGCGGGCTGCTCAGCCTGGCCGGTGGTTCGTTGCGCGCCACCGGACCGCTGGAGGATCCCAACGACCTGGCGTTCTTCCTCGTGGCGGCGCTGCCGTTGCTGATCGCGCTGCCGGCCAGAGGCTCGCAGCGGATCGTCTTGTTGGTGCTGGGTGCGGTGTTGGTGGCCGGTGCGGCGGCGACGTTCTCGCGGGGTGGCGGGATCGCGCTGGCCTGCGCACTGGTGTGGCTCATCGTGCGGCGTGCCCTGCCGGTCCGCGTGGTGGTCGTGACGGCCGCCGTCGCCGGTGTGGCGGCTTCGGTGTTCGCCTCGACGGCGCAGGCCGAACTGTCCCGGGCGCTGCAGGAGAAGAGCCACATCGCGGGCACCAACGCCGACACCCGGATGCTGCGCTGGCAGGCCGCCTCGCGGATGCTGGCCGACAACCCGGTGCTCGGCGTCGGGCCCGGCGGGTTCCGCCAGGAGTACGCGTCCGCCGGGCACAACGCGGAGATCGACGAGCAGACCCCGGTGGCGCACAACCTGTTCCTCGAAGTGGCCGCCGAACTCGGGGTGCCGGGGTTCGCGCTGCTGATCGCGTTCGTCGCGGTCGGGTTCGTGGCGAGCGAACGGGCGTTGCGGCGCGTGGCGGATCGGCGTGAGGCGGTGGCCGTGCAGGCGTCGCTGATCGCCGTGCTGGTCGCCTCGATCTTCCTGTCCGAGCAGTACTACCTGCCCCTGTGGTCGCTCGTCGCCCTCGCGGCCGCGATCGAGCGGCGTTCTCAGAAGGAGTCTCGATGCGCGTTCTCCACGTGATCAGCGAGATGGGCGCGGGTGGTGCCGAGGCGCTCGTGGCCGGGATGGCCCTGGCGGGCGGCGACGTCGGCTGGGAGTCCGCGGTGGCGAGCGGCGGCGGGTTCCGCGTCGATGCGTTGCGCGCCGGTGGTGTCCCTGTTTTCGACGTACCGGTGGCACGGCGTTCGCCGCTGGGTGTGGCGCGTGCCGCCTGGGCGACGCGGGTGGCCGTGCGCCGGTTCCGGCCCGATGTCGTGGTGGCGCACAACGTCTCCGCGTCGCTCGTCGCACGCATCGCCACGCCGCGACGGCCCGTGGTGACGGTGTTCCACGGCGTCGCCGAGGCGGACGTGCCCGGTGCCGTGAAGGTCCTGCGCCGCGTGTCGACCGTCGTCGTGACCGTCGCCTCAGCCGCGTCGGAACGGCTGCGTGACGCCGGACTCGACTCCGTGGTGGTCATCCCCAACGCCGTCTTTCCCTCCGCGCCGACGGCGGACCGGGCGACCGTGCGGGCCCGGCTCGGGACGCCGCTCGACGTGCCCGTCGCCCTCTGCCCGGCGCGGCTGGAACCGCAGAAGCGGCACGACGTGCTGCTCGACGCGTGGGCCCGGATCCCCGGCGACTGCGAACTGTGGCTGGCCGGGGACGGCAGCCTGCGTGCGGAACTGGAGGCGCGTGCCGACGGCCGGGTCCGGTTCCTCGGCACCCGCACCGACGTGCGCGACCTGCTCGAAGCCGCGGACGTCACCGTGCTCACCAGCGACTGGGAGGGCATGCCGATCGCGCTGCTCGAATCACTGGCGGCGGGCCGCCCGGTCGTGGCGTCCGATGTGGACGGTGTGCGGGAGGTGCTGTCCGGCGGTGGCGGCGTACTGGTCCCCCGCCGCAGCCCCGAGGAAACCGCGAAAGCGTTGCGCGGCCTGCTCTTCTCCCCCACCGCGCGTTCGGTGGCCGCGTCCCACGACGGCCCGGCCGACGCGCACACCCTGATGAAGTCCTACGACGAACTGCTTCGTACCGTCCTGGAGGGACGATGAAAGCTCGCAGAGCTGTGGTGGAAGGCGTGCTGGCCGCCGTGCTGGTCGGTGCGGCCGTGCTGCTGGCCGTCGCACTGCGCGACGGCGTGACCGAGGGCAGGCTGACCCTGCTCGCCACACCGTCCGCACCCGGCAGCGCCCAGTTCGGTGAGGTCACCTCGCTGGCGACGCCGGCGGTGGTGCAACTGGTCCGCAGCCCGTCCGTGCTGGACGCGGCGGCCGGCGCGGCGGGCACGACGCCGGACCGCCTGGCCGACGCCATCGCCGTGGAACTGGTCCCCGCGTCCGGCGTGGCCCGCATCTCGGTCCGCGCCGACTCGGCCGCCCACGCCGCCTCGGCCGTGACCGCGGTGGCCCGGGCGGTGATCGAGGCCGACCTGCTGGCGCCCGCCGCCAAGTTTCGCCTCGTCGACCCGCGCCCCGAGACCACGCAGGTGTCGCCGGACTGGCGCCTCGCCACGGGCCTCGCCCTGGTGGCCGCGGTGATCGCGGGCGTGGCCGTGGTGGCGGTGCGCCGCCTGCGCGCCAACGCGGTGGGTGCCGCTTTGTCGACGGCGGGCATCAAGCACCCGGTCGTCGTCGCCGCCGACGACGACCCCGCCCTCATCGACCGCCTCACGGCGTTGTGCGTGGCGGCGGCCCGGCCGGTGCGGGTGCTGCCGGTGAGCCCGTCGCTGGCGGAACGCGCGGAGGAACTCGCGCGGGCGTTGCCGGACAAGGCTTCCGAGCCCGCGGACGGCACGGCCGTGATCGCCGTCGCGTCGAACGACCGCGCGCACCGCAACGACCTGGCGACGGCCCTCGCGGTGCTGCCTGCCTCGTCGGTGCTGGTGGCGGTGGTGCTGGCGTGACCACCACGAACGTGACCACGAAGAAACTGTCAGACCTGCTTGAGATGATGGGAGTGGGGGCCCGATCCCCCCAGGGGGCCGGCCAGTCGGAATCGATCCCGACGGTTGCCGCCCTCGCCGCGCCGCACGTGACGGCGGTGGCGGCGTGACGATCTCCTCCCGCTGGACTGCCCTCCTGCGCCAGATGGACCGCCGGGCCGCGCTCACCGTCGCCGGCGTCACCTTCCTCGCGGCACTGGCCGCTCTCGCCGCGGTGGCCGTGGCCTCGGTCATCATGGCGGTGGTGCCGGAATGATCACCACGACCAGCCGCGCCGGCCTCGCCAAGAAGATCGGCCTCGCCCTCGTCGCCCTGGCCGGCGCCCTCAGCGCGTTCCGCGCGCTCAAGCCGGCGTGGGAGGTGCCGCTTCCCACCGAGTCGAACCTGCCGGAAGAACGCATGCAGGACTTCCGGGACGCGCTCTACTTCCCGATCCGCGAGTTCCTGAACGGCGGCAACCCGTACGACCCGGCGGTGATGTTCGAGCACTGGCCGGTGCGCCAGAACTTCAACCTCTACCAGCCCTACCACCTGGTGCTGCACCTGCCGTTCGCGCTGCCGGAGTACCGGGTGGGCGCGGTCGCGTTCGCGCTGGCGTGCCTGGTGTTGCTGGTGGGTCTCGCCGTCATGGCCGCAGGGCGCGCGAAGCTGCCCGTGGTCGCGGGCACCGTCGTGATCAGCACGCTGCTGGTGACGAGCCAGGTCGGCAAGGCCCAGATGTACGTCGGGCAGGTCAACCCGCTGATCGCGGTCGGCGCGGCCGGGGCGTTGCTGCTGCGCACGAAGAGCCCGGCGTGGGCGTCGGCGGCGCTGGCACTGGCCTGGTTGAAGCCGCAGTTCGGGCTGCCGCTGGCGATACTGCTCTTCGTGCGCGGTGACCGGAGGGTCGCGCTCCTGGGCACGGCGATCGCCGCGGCGGCCAGTCTGCCCGTGGCCGCGCTCCTGGTCGTCAGGGGCGGTGGGGCCGGCGCGTTCCTCGACGTGATCTCGCGGAACCTGGAGTGGGCGAGCAGCACCGGGTACGGCGCGGTCGACTCCCTGACGGCGCAACGGGTCGACCTGCCGGCGGTGTTCTTCCGCACGACCGGGTGGCTGCCGCCCGCGGCGGAACTGCTGGCGCTGTGCGGGGTTCTCGCGGTCACCGCGCTGCTCGCCCGCAGGCTCGACCGGACGGCGAACGGGTCGGAGGCGGCGGATCTGCTGACGTGCCTCGGCATCGTGGTCGCGCTGGTGCACCAGCCGGGCGACGTGCTGATCGCGGTACCGGCGATGACGGCGCTGGCCGTCGTGTGCTGGCGGCGGCGCAAGGACGGCCACTGGCGGTGGGCCGGCGTGGCCACCCTGCTGCTCGTGGTTCCGTTCGCGCACCTGTACTTCGTCGACACGGCCGTCAAGAGCGTTCTCGGAGCGCGGGCCGCCGTCACGCTGGACGGGGTCGCGGTCGTGGCGGCCTGGCTGGTGCTGGCGGTGTTCGCGGCACGGCACGTCCGGCGCGCCGCATGACCGATGTGGCGGTGCGGGGGTCGCTGTGGCTCTTCGCGGTCAACCTGGTGAGCAAGAGCAGCCAGATCGTGGTGACCCTCGCGCTCGCCCTGTTCCTCACCGAGGCCGACCTCGGCGCGGTGGCGCTGGTCGTGTCGGTCGTCAACATCGGCCAGGTCGTCCAGGCGATGGGCGTCTACGACATCGTCAGCCGCACCGCCCTGGATCCCCTCAGGACCGCGGGAACCGTGCTCACGATGAGCGTCGCGACCGGAGTGGCGCTGACGGCGGTCATCATCGCCGCCGCGCACCCGATCGCCACCGCGCTCGGCGCACCGGAGGCAGCCGGGATGCTGCGGCTCGCGGCGCTGACCCTGCCGTTCACCGCGGCGGGCGGGGTGCAGATGGCGTTGATGCACCGCGAGCTCGACTTCCGGCGCCGTATGCTCCCCGACGCGGGCGGCATGCTCGTCGGCGCGGCGGTCACGGTCACGCTGGCGGCGAACGGAACCGGGCCCACGGCGCTAGTCCTGGGCCTGCTCTGCACCGCGGTCGCGCAACCCGTGCTCGCCGCCGCGGCCGGAGCGCGGATCCGCCCCGGCTGGGACCACGAAGCCGCGACGGAGGCCGCGAAGTGGCTCGCGGTCGTGGGGCCTGGGGCGTTGATCGCCGTACTGCTGATCAACGTCGACTACCTGGCGATCGGGCACGTCCTCGGACCCGAGGCGGTGGGCGGGTACTCGCTCGCGTTCCGCATCGCCTGGGTGCCGTACATCATGATCGCCGTCGTGCTGGGCGGCGTGCTGTTCCCGATCTGCGCCGAGCTGGTCCGGAGTGGACGGACGGACCGGCTGCCCGCCACCCTGCGGCGATTCACCGTCGCCACCCTGGTGGTCACCGGCGGCCTGTACGTCGTGGTCGCGCTGTCCGCGCACGGGATCGTGGTCCTCGGCGAGCAGTGGGCCGGCGCGGCCGGGCCGCTGGTCCTGCTGTGCGGCTACGGACTCGGCCTGAGCCTGCTGCACGTCTGGTACCAGGTGATCAGGGCGGCCGGGCACGCCCGCCAGTACCTGGCCCTCGAAGCCACCCACCTCGCCGCCCTGCTGACCGCGCTGGTCTTCACCACCGGGGAGGGTCCGGCGGCGGTCGCGCTCACCCAGGTGACCGTGGTGTGGCTGCTGGTACCGCTGACCTGGCTGGTCCTCGCCCGCAACGGCCTCGCGTTCCCCGTCCCGCTGCGCGCCGTCGCCGGCGTCGCCGGGGCCGCGGCCGCGTGTCTCGCCCTCAGCACCGTCCTGCCGGACAGCACCACCCTCCCCGGCCTGATCACGACCGGCCTGCTGCTGCTCGCCACCTACTGCGCGATCGCCCTGCCCCTGAACCGCACCGTCCTCATCGGACTGAAGGAGCGCGCGTGAAGATCGTCCACGTGACGCAGCCGGTCGAGGCCGGGGTCGCCGTCGTGGTGCTGGACCTGGCCAAGGCCCAGCGACGACGCGGCTGGGACGTCAGCATCGCCTGCCCGTCCACCGGCTGGCTGCCCGCACAGGCCCGCGAAGCCGGCATCCCGCTGCACCCCTGGCACGCCACCCGGAGCCCAGGTCCACGCACCGCGCTGGAACTCCGGGCACTGCGCAGGACCCTCAGGAACATCGAGCCCGATGTCGTCCACCTGCACAGCTCCAAGGCCGGTCTGGCCCGGCTCGTCCTGCGCGGCCGCACGCCGACGATCTTCCAGCCCCACCTGTGGTCGTTCCGCGTCGCCACCGGACTGCTCAGCCGTGCCTGCCGGTTCTGGGAGGCCGCGGCCTCCCGCTGGACGACCCTGCTGCTGTGCGTCAGCGACGACGAGCTGAAAGCCGGGCGCACGGCAGGGGTGACCGCACCAGCCGAGGTCGTCTGCAACGGTGTGGACACACAGCGTCTGAGCCCGAAGACCAAGGCGCACGACATCCCCACGGCGGTGTGCGTCGGACGACTGGCTCACCAGAAGGGCCAGGACCTGCTGCTGGAAGCCTGGCCCCAGGTGCTCGCGAAGGTGCCGGACGCCGAACTCCTGATCGTCGGCGACGGCCCGATGGCGGCGCGACTGCGCACCACCGATCACCCGAACACCCGCTGGCACGGCCACAGCGACGCGGTCGACCGCTTCTACGCCGAGGCCGACGTCGTGGTCCTGCCCTCCCGCGCCGAAGGCATGGCGCTGGTGCCGCTGGAAGCCATGGCCTGCGGACGCTCCGTCGTCGCGTTCGACGTCGAAGGCGTCGGGCAGAGCCTCGGCGACGCGGGCGAGGTGGTCCCCGCGGGCGACACGACAGCCCTGGCGCAAGCGATTGCGCTCCGGCTCGCCGACCCGGAACTCGCCGCCGCCGAAGGAAAACGCGGCCGGCTCCGGGCCGAAACCCTGTTCGACCGCGACCGCATGACCGGCCAGATCGCCACGCTCACCGCGGCACTGGTCACCGAGGAAGGACGACGATGACACGGATCGCCTACCTGCTCACCCAGGACAGCGGTGGCCCGGTCGACGTGACGGTGCGCCTGGCCGCCGCGCTGGCCAAGTCGGGCGAGGCCGAGGTGCGGGTGTTCGGCCCGCGGCCCCGTCGCGGCGCGGAGCTCATCGACCCGTACTTCGAAGAGACCCTGGTGACGCGCAAGGGGGACATGGCCGCCGCACGGCAGGCGCGGGCCGCGATCAAGGCCTGGCACCCGGACGTCGTGCACGCCCAGGACCGCCGGTCCGGACTGGTCAGCGCGGCCCTCGCGACGACGGGCACCAAGATCGTGCACACCTACCACGGCGTGCCCGACGAGGTGGCCGAGCCGTGGTTCCGCAACGTCCGCGGCGCCACCCCTCCCCCGGCCTACACCAGGGCGGTGCTGGCCGCCGACGCCGCCGTCGCCCGGGTCGTGCACCGCACCGTGGTCCCCGCCAGGGAGATGGGCCGGTTCCTGCGCGAACGGCTCTACGTGCCACCGCACCGCATGACCCACATCGACAACTGCGTCGAGGTCGGTTCCGCGAACCCGCCCGCCGGCCCGGTGCGCAAGCTGGTGTTCGTCGGGCTCCTGGTGGAACGCAAAGGTTTGCTGGACCTGCTCGACGCGCTGCAGACCACGATGCCGGAGGACGCGACGCTCACCGTCGTCGGCGACGGCCCGCAACGGCTCCAGGCCGAGGGCCGGGTCACCCGCCGCGGCCTCACGAACCGGGTGAAGTTCCTGGGCTTCCGCAGCGACGTGCCCGAACTGCTGCTGGAGCACGACGCCCTGGTGCTGCCGTCCACAATGGAGCAGCAGCCGCTCGTCGTCGCGGAGGCCATGGCCGCGGGCAAGCCCGTGGTCGCCACGGACACCGGCGGTGTCGCGGACATGCTGGGCGTTCCCGGCGACGACTGCCCGCAGCCCGGCGACGTGGCGGCACTGGCCGCACGGCTGCGCGCGCTGTTCGACGATCCCGATCCCGCGAGCACCGGACACCGGCTCGCGGCGAGGGCACGGGAGCGGTTCACCGCGGAGGTCTGCGCCCGCAGGCACCTCGACCTCTACCGCAGGCTCACGGCTTCGGGCCGTTGACCAGCACCACCGCGTCGGCCGACGGCAGGTCGAGCTGGGCGGGCACCGGTTCGCCCCTCAGCGTGACGAGGCCCGGCGGGGGCGTCAGCAGCACGGACGTCTTCGTCGGGTTCACGGCCACCCAGCCGCCCGAGTAGCGGCGGTTCCACACGCCGTTCGGCAGGCGGTTGGCCGTCTCGACCGCCTCGCCGAGGCGTGCGTCCTGGTACAGCGACCAGTAGGGGTTCTTGTAGTCGGGCTGCGCCCTCGTCCAGCACGTGTGGGGGCTCGCCAGGAGCGCGGCGGAGGCGTACCCGACGCGTTCCTCCTTGTCCGACCTCGTGTGCGTGATCAGCAGCAACCAGGACTCACCGAGCGCCGCCTGCGCGCGCTGCTCCTTGAACTGGTTGCCCTGGAACGTGATCAGCTCACCGGTGCCGTCGTCGCCCTGCAGGCCGAAGTTCTCCTCCATCGCGCCCGCGTACCGGGAGTGCGCCGACCAGCGGCCGGGGGTCAGCTGCGACTCCGACACGTTGGGGATCAGCATCTTCCCGGCCTTCTCCAGGGCGTCACCGGTGAGTGCGAGCAGGGCGTCGAGGCCGTCGCGCAGCAGCCGGTCGGACGCCGCGGCGTCGGCGGTGCCCGCGATCACCGCGCTGGAGTAGTACTTGAGCGAGCTGAAGTCGTTGTCCGCCAGCACGCCGTCCCAGCCCTCGCGCAGCACCTCGCCGACGACCGCGTCGGCCCAGGCCTTCTGGTAGGCCGGGTCCCAGACCGTCATCTGCCAGTGCTTGGGGTAGCCGTCCCACTCGATGCGCTTCCCCAGCGTGCTGGTCGCGAACCACGCCGGCTGATTCCGCTCCGCGGCGTGGTAGCCGATCCCGGTGGGCAGGTACCGGGCGTCGCGGTCGCCCTCGACGGCGCCGTAGTAGTTGCGCGTGCTGGAGAAGTCCTTGTACACGAGCACTTTGACCTTGGGGTTCAGCTCGTGCAGCTTGCGCATGGCCGCCGTCTCCCACGCGTTGAGCACGACGACGTCGTAGTGCTTGGCCGCGGACCTGATCTCCCACTGCGTGGGCGAGTCGCCGATCCCGTACCACCACGCGCACGGCGCCAGCGCCTTCGGCATCGGTCCCGTGATGATCGGGTCCGGTTCGGCGGCGCTGACCGCACATGCACTCGAAAGAAGTACGAGAGCGACAGCTGCGAATCGACGTATCAGCGATTTCTCCGACAACACAACTCACCCGCTGTCATCAGTAGAATCCTCAGGTCGAGCCACAACGACCAATTCGCGATGTAGTAGTTGTCGTATCGAGACCTGTCGGCGATGGAGGTGTCACCTCGCAGACCGTGCACCTGGGCTAGTCCAGTCAAGCCGGTCGGAACGCGATGGCGCGCCCAATATAGCTCGTGAATGGACGAAAACTCGCGAACGAAACCGGGACGCTCCGGGCGGGGCCCGACAACGCACATGTCGCCACGCAGCACGTTCCAGAGCTGGGGCAGTTCGTCGAGCGAGGTGCGGCGCAGGAACCGGCCGACCGGACCGACCCTGGAGTCGCCCACGACCGACCACTTCACCTGCGAGTCGTCCTCGCCGGACTGCCGGACGCTGCGGATCTTGTAGAGGGTGAACGTGCGGTCGTCCATGCCGACGCGGACCTGCCGGAAGAACAGCGGCCGTCCGCTCTCGACCAGCACCGCGAGCGCGCACAGGCCGATCACCGGCGACAGCACGACCAGGGCGACCGCCGCCAGCAGCAGGTCGGCCGCGCGCTTGATCCACCAGGTGGGCCTGCTGGTCGGCGCGGTGCCGAGGCGCATCAGCGGGTAGCTGCGCAGCCGTTCGATGCCGGGGCCGTCCGGGTGCAGCTCGTACATGCGGGGCACGACGAGCGTCGAGCAGCCGAGCCGGTGCGCGGTGATCGCGGCGTCCACCAGCGGCGAGTCGCGGGTGTGCGAGAACGCGAGCACGACGGTGCCGGCCTTGAGCCGCACGATCGCGTCGGCCAGGTCGCCGTCGACCACCTCGAGCATCGGCGGCTGCCGGTCCGGATCGGGGCCGGAGTCGGCGAACGCGACGGGTCGCAGGCCGAACTGGGGGTGTTCCAGCATGGTCCTCGCGAGGTTCACGCCGACCTCGCCCGCGCCGACGATGATCGTGCGGTCGCAGCGGTCGAACCGGCGGCGGCACCACCGGCCGAACGCGAACACGCACCACCGCACCGGCTCGATGGCCAGCGCGAACACGATCATCGCCCACTGCGCGGCGGCCAGCTCGGCCGCGTCGGCACCGCTGGTCAGGCCGATGCCGGTCAGCAGGGCGAAGGCCAGCGCCGTGCTCGCCGCGGACCGGGGCAGGTCCTGCAGCCACGACAGCCACAGCCGCCGCCGGTAGAGCCGCCAGGCTCCCCTGATCGTGATCACCGCCGCCACGACCGCGCTGCCCCAGCCCCAGCCGAGGCCGCGCTGCACGCACACCGCGGTGAGCGCCACGGCGTCGGCGAGGACGAGCAGCACCGCGACCGCGTTCACCCGGCTGAGCAAGTCCCGGCGCACCGAGGACGGCTTGAGGGGGCGCTGCGACGGGCGTCCGGGATCAGCCTCGCGCGCGTGGAGTGGTCCAGCTGGAACGGCAACCGCCGAGAATCGCCTCATTGAAAGATCATCCGATCGAAGGAGTCGTGGTCGCAGGAGCGCACGAAAGGGTGAATGAACTCTGAGAAATCATCTCTTCGGGTATCAATATTCCCTCTTCAGTGTCCCGCGCGAACGCAGATGGTGAGGTTTCGACGTTGTTCCTGCCCTGAAATCACCCAGGGCTGCACTCAAAGCTTTAGCACGCCGTGTCAATAATTCACGCCATCAACCACGAGCCACCGAAGAGGGGGCGTCGAGTGAGAGTCGACGAACACGGCATCCGGCATTCGGCCGGTGAACCGGTCGCAATCGTGCAGAAGCCGATCCGCACGTGCGGCGATGTGCACGTCGTCCTGCCCGCCTACAACGAGGCCGTGGCGCTGCCGTCCCTGCTGGCGCGCATCGCCGGCACCGACCTGGCCGACCGGATCACGGTGTGGGTGGTCGACGACGGGTCGTCGGACGGCACCGGTGAGAGCGCGACCGGCGTGCGCGGGCTCGACGTCCGCCTGGTGACCCACCCGGTCAACCTCGGGCTCGGCCAGGCCGTCCAGTCCGGGCTGCGGGCGGCGCTCGCGGAGGCCGCACCCGAGCACGTGCTGATCGTCATGGACGCCGACGACACGCACGACCCCGGCGTGTTCCCCGCGATGCTGGCCGAGATCAAGGCCGGCGCGGACGTCGTGATCTGCTCGCGTTTCGTCGCGGGCGGCGACGACTCGACCGCGCCGCAGTGGCGCAGGCTGCTCTCGCGCGGCGCCCGCGTCGTGTTCGGCAGGGTGCTGCACTTCGACGGGGTCCGCGACTTCACCAGCGGCTTCCGCGCCTACCGGGTGAGCCTGCTGCGCCGGGCCACCGCGCACTGGGGCGAGCGCCTGGTCGAGGAACGCGGTTTCGCCTGCATGGTCGAGCTCCTGCTCAAGCTGCGGCACTGCGGGCCGATCGTCAGCGAGATCCCGCTGCACCTGCGCTACGACCGCAAGCCCGGCGCCAGCAAGCTCCGGCTCGGCCGCACGCTCAAGCAGTACCTGCTCCTGCTCACGCGTGACCGCCTCGCGCCCGTGCCGTTCCGGAAGCTCTGATGCCCCAGCGCGTCGTCGTGATCGGCGGGGGCATCTGCGGCCTCGCCACCGCGCACCGCCTCGCCCGCGAGGGCCTGGCCGTGACGCTGCTGGAGGCGAGCGACCAGCTCGGCGGTCTCGGCACGTTCTTCACCTCGCAGGGCCGGTCGGTGGAACGCTTCTACCACTGCGTGATGCCGACCGACACGGCGTTGCTGGCGTTGCTGGACGAGGTCGGCCTGCGCGAGAGCGTCGGCTGGAACCCCACCTCGATGGGCATGATCGTCGAGGGCGAGCACCGCTCGTTCAACTCGGCGCTGGACCTGCTGAGGTTCCGGCCGCTGAGCCTCGCGAACCGGATCCGCTTCGGCGTGGTCTCGCTGCTGTTGCGCAGGCTGGGCAAGGGCAAGGACCTCGACGGCATGCGCACCGAGGACTGGCTGCGCGGCCTGTACGGCGACAAGATCTGGGAGCTGCTGCTCGCGCCGTTGTTCGGCGCGAAGTTCGGTGCCGCGTTCGGCGATGTGCCCGCGCTGTACGTGTGGCAGCGCCTGGGCCGCGAGAGCAACGAGTCGGTGCGCGGTTATCCGGCCGGTGGCTACAAGAGCGTGATCGACGCGCTGAGGGCGGCCATCGAGGCGCACGGCGGAGAGGTCCGCACCTCGGCCCCGGTCTGGCGGCTCGAAGCCGGCGAGGACCGGGTGCTCGTCACGCTGCCCGGCGGCGAGACGATCGAGGCGGACCACGCGGTCTCCACCGTGCCGCTGCCGGCGTTGCGGGCCATCGCGGACCCCGACCTCCTGCCGCTGCTGCCCGACGACCGGCTGCCGTACCAGGGTGTCGTCAACACCCTGTTCTTCCTGCGCAAGCCGTTGTCCGGGCACTACTGGGCGCCGGTGATCCGCTCGGGCACCGACTTCGACGGCGTGATCGAGATGACCCCGCTGACGGGGTCCGAGCGGTACGGCGACCGGCACCTCGTGTACGTCATGCACTACACCGATCGCGAGTCCGCGCTGTACCGCGAGGACTCCGAGAGCATCGCCCGCCGGTGGACCGAGCAGCTGCTGAGCCTCCACGAAGGACTCACGGCCGACGACGTCGACGAGGTGCGCGTGTTCAAGGCACCGTTCGTCGAACCGGTCTACCCGCTCGGGTACCTCACGAAGCGCCCGGCCGTCGAGGTGCCCGGCACGCGGCTGCTGCTCGCCACCACGGCCCACGTCTACCCCGATGTCACCAGCTGGAACTCGAGCGTCGAGCTCTCGCGCGCGGTGACGGCCACGCTCCTGCGCGACGCCAGGAGTCCTTCGACCCAGGAGAGCACCGCATGGTCAGCAGAATCGGCGCGGTGATCGCAGCACTGACTTTCACCGCGGTCAACCTCGTCTCCTCGCAGCACGTCCAGGCCGACCCCGCGCCGCTGCTGCCCGATCTCCGCCAGGCGCCCATCGGCTGCCCCGGCGGCCACGACGGCTCGCCGTTGCTGTGCCGCGCCTGGGACGTGTGCCTAGTGGAGGACGCCTCGGCGCCGCGCGGCAAGTGCATGTTCCGCGGCGGCAGCGCGCAGGCCGTGCGGCTGCGGTTCACCACCTCGATCGACAACATCGGTGACGGCCCGTTGCTGCTGCACGCCCACCGCGACAGCACCGCCACGCCGACGATGAACGTGCGCCAGGCCATTCAGTCCGGAGTGGATGGTTCGATCGCCGGGTCGTACAACGAGGCGCGCCGCGAGACCAAGTCCAGCGCCTACTACGAGCCCGCTCCGACGCACACGCACTGGCACCTGCTCAACTTCGAGTACTTCCAGCTGCGCGCGCCGGACGGCAGGGTGGTCGTGACGGACCGCAAGAACGGTTTCTGCATCGGCGACCGCTACACCGTGTCCGACGACCTACCGCACCGCCCGAAGGATCCGGAGAGCCCGGAGGGCAAGCTCGCGCAGCGCCTGAAAGGTCACATGTGCGAACACCACAACCCGTCCGCTTTGGACGTGATGTTCGGCATCTCGGTCGGTTCCGGTGACGACTACAAGCACGACGTCGACTTCCAGTGGCTCGACCTGACCCATGTGAAGTCCGGTGTGTACGACGTCGTGAACGTCGTGAACGCCGACCGCGCGTTGCTGGAGAAGAACTACGACAACAACGCGTCGTCGATCGCGATCTCCGTGCAGTGGCCCGACGGCGCGGACAATCCGCCCGCCACGATCGAAGAGGCACCGTCGGTGCGCCTGATCCGCAGCTGTCCCGGCAAACCGCGGTGCGCGAAGTCGAGCAGCTGAGCAGTTTCCGAACAAGCCCCGAACGGGGGTGTCCGCGGCGCGGGCACCCCCGTTTCTTTTGTACCGGGACAAACGGGCGCGATGCGGGCGCTTTACCACGTCGGCCACTAATGGCACAAACCTTACTCTGCGACACCATTAGCGTCCGCGCATAGCACACCCGTACTCGCAGACGCAATTGCCCGCGAGATCAGTCATAACGGTCAAGTCAATAGACCGAGTGGTGCAATCTTCATCACAGGGCAGAGTGTCGCACGCAACCCCCTTGGCTCTTGACCTGGGCATGTGGCTGGTTGAGAGAATTCACTCCGCCATTCCACCCCGTCAGGATTGCGACCCGACCTGATTCCCCGGCCGATCAGGAGTGCCCATCTTGAGCGCGCCAGCCGTCTCGTTGCATGATTTCGCCATTGGCCAACTACGCAACCTCCTGCGCGCCGTCGGTTTAGCGGACTCCGCTAATACGGCGACAAGACTGCTGGGTGAGGCATTAGGCCCCGGCTGCCGGGCCCCCCTCTCCGCAGTTCCCCAATGGCCCTCATTCGTCGCCGACGACCACTCCCCCGTCGAATTCTCGGTGGCTTTGGCCCAAAACGAACGGCCCGCCGTTCGCATGATCGTCGAGTCGCTCGCCGAGCAGCCGGGCAAACAGGCCAACCTGACCGCCGCGCTCGGCGTGCTGGACCGCCTCGCGGACCGGTACGACCTGCGGCTCGGGCAGTTCGACCGGGTGCGCGACCTGTTCCTGCCGGACGACCCGCAGGGCACGTTCGCGTTCTGGTACTCGCTGATCGTCCAGCCGTCGGGCGCGCAGGCCGTCAAGGTCTACCTCAACCCCGAGGCGCGTGGCCGGGAGAGCGCGACCGGCCTGGTCGCGGAGGCACTCGCCCGCCTGGGCCTGGACTCGGCCTTCCCCGTCGTCGCCGAGCACGGGTTGCGGCGCGGAGGCCTGGACCGGTTCTCGTTCTTCGCCCTCGACCTCACGGACGAGAACCGGGCGCGGGTGAAGACCTACGTGTCGCACGACGACGCGATGATCGCGGACGTGGTGGGGGCCGCGGCGGCGACCCCGGACGTCGACCCCGCGCTTCTGACGGACGTCTGCGAGCTCGCCCGCGGCGGCGCGGGACCGTTCACCCGGCGCCCGCTGATGTCGAGCTACACGTTCCTCTCCGGCGACACCGACCGGCCCAGCGGCTACTCCCTCTACATCCCGGTGCGGGACTACGTGCAGGACGACCTGGAGGCGTGCGAACGCGTGCTGGCGATCATGGCGCGGTGCGGGCTCGACACCACGCCGTTCGTCATGGCGCTCGCGAGCCTCGTCCGAAGGCCGCTCGGCGACGGCGTGGGGCTGATCGCCCACGTGTCCCTGCGCCTGGGCCGGCCGAAGCCCGGAGTCTCGGTCTACCTGTCCTCCGAGGCCTACGACGTCACGCCACCCCGCACCACCGCACTATCCACTTAGGGGTCTGTTCCATCGAACGAGACCGATGGAACAGACCTCATCGCTGCACCAGAAAGGCCACCGCCGTGGAGCCGTACCGCATCAAGGTCGTCGAGCCCATTCCCATCACCACCCGCGACTACCGGGAACGCCGCTACGCCGAGGCCGGGTACAACCAGTTCAACCTCACGGCGGAAGACGTCACGATCGACCTGCTGAGCGATTCCGGCACTGGCGCGTTGTCCGCGGAACAGCAGGCCGCCGGAATGCGCGGCGACGAGACCTACGCGGGTTCCCGTTCCTGGTTCCGGTTCCGCGAGGTGACCGAGGAACTCACCGGGTACGAGCACATCCTGCCCGTGCACCAAGGCCGTGCGGCGGAACGGATCCTGTTCAGCGCGCTGCTGAAGCCGGGACAGCTCTCGGTCAGCAACACGCACTTCGACACCACCCGCGCGAACGTCGAACTGGCGGGCGGTGTGGTGCGGGACCTCCCGTCGCCGGCCTTCGCGGACCTCGACAGCGACGAGCCGTTCAAGGGCAACATCGACCTCGTGGCACTCGAGGAGGTGCTGGAGGGACCCGAGGACGTCGGCCTGGTGCTCATGACGATCACCAACAACGGCGGCGGCGGGCAGCCGGTGTCGATGGCGAACCTCAAGGCCGTGAAGAAGTTGTGCCGCAAGCACGGCGTGCCGTTCATCCTCGACGCGGCCCGCTTCGCCGAGAACGCGTGGCTCGTGACGCAGCGGGAGGAGAAGTACCGCGACCACTCTCCCCGCGAGGTCGCGAAGAAGGCGTTCCGGCTCGCCGACGGCTGCGTGCTCAGCCTGAAGAAGGACGGCATCGTCCACATCGGAGGGATGCTCGCGCTGCAGGACACCGAGCTGGCCAAGCGGTGCGAGCTCCTGCTGATCGCCACCGAGGGGTTCAGCACGTACGGCGGGCTTTCCGGCCGCGACCTCGACATGTGCGCGCAGGGCCTGATGGAGGTCACCGATCCGCTGTACCTGCGCGAGCGGGCCGAGGCCACCGCGTACCTCGCCGACTGCGCGCGGGAGGCCGGTGTGGACAGTGTGCGGCCGGCCGGCGTGCACGCGGTCTACCTCAACGCGGGCAGGCTGCTGCCCCACATCCCGCCGAGCCGCTTCACCGGCCACGCGCTCGCGTCGGAGCTCTACCTCGCGGGCGGAATCCGTTGTGCCGAGGTGGGTTCGCTCTACCTCGGCGACATCGACGCCTGCGGCGACCTGATCACGCCCGCGCCGTTCGAACTGGTGCGGCTCGCGATCCCGCGCCGCGTGTACACCCGCAGCCACCTGGAGTACGTGGCGGAGACGCTGGCGGGAATCGCCAAGAACCCCGAACAGGTGCCCGGCTACCGGCTCACCGAGGTGCCGCCGATCCTGCGGCCGTTCCGGTGCCGGCTGGAGCAGATCAAGCCCTAGGACGAGCTGAAGCCCTTGGCGCACCGCACCAAGGGCTTCAGGAACAGCTGGGTCAGGCCATCACGTCGAGCCGGTTCATCGCGTGCTCGATCACGCGGACCAGCACCGCCTTGCACGACTCGCGGTCACGGGCGTCGCACAGCACCAGCGGCACCGTGTCCGCGATGTCGAGCGCCACGCGCATCTCCTCCGCCGTGTAGGAGTGGCTGCCCTGGAAGCAGTTCACCGCCACCACGAACGGGATGCCCCTGCGCTCGAAGAAGTCGATCGCGCCGAAGCCCGCGTCGAGCCTGCGGGTGTCGACCAGGACGACGGCGCCGATCGAGCCGATCGCGAGCTCGTCCCACAGGAACCAGAAGCGGTCCTGGCCCGGGGTGCCGAACAGGTAGAGGACCAGTTCGGAGTTGATCGTGATGCGGCCGAAGTCCAGCGCGACCGTCGTGGTGGTCTTGCCCTCGACGCCGTAGAGGTCGTCGATCTCCTCACCGGCCTCGGTGAGCAGTTCCTCGGTCCGCAGCGGGGTGATCTCGCTGACCGCGCCGACCATCGTCGTCTTGCCGACGCCGAAACCGCCGGCGACGACGATCTTGACCGACGAGGGCACGAGGAGCTCTTCCCCGCCCTGCCCGGAGTCGGGCCGATCAGATTGCACGGACACCATCGAGCACCTTCTGGAGTAGGTTCATGTCGACCGGGGTCACCGTGGTGGCCGGGCCGCTGGTGATGACGTCACCGCGCTGGATGAGGTCGCTCAGGAGCACCTTCACCACGACGAGCGGCGCGTGCAGGTAGGCGGCGACCTCCGCCACGGAAAGCGGTTTCCGGCAGAGCTTGATGATCTCCAGGTGCTCCACCGACAGCGTGGCCTGGTCCGTCGTCGTGCGCAGCGCCCGGACCTGGGTCGTCAGGGTCAGGTCCTCGCCCGCGGGCTTGGGCCGGGTGCGGCCGCTCACCATCGCGTACGGGCGGACCATGGGGCCCGCCGCCTCGTCGTACCACCAGTCGGAGGAGTTGCTCATGACAACCCGAGGGGGTTGGGCATCCTCGGCGACGCCAGTGTTCTCGGGGCCGACGAGAGGTACGCGCCGACTCGCTTCACGAGCATGTTCATCTCGTAGGCGATCATGCCCATGTCCGCGTCCTCGTCACCCACCACCGCGAGACAGGCGCCCTGTCCCGCCGCTGTGACGAACAGGTGTGCGCGCTCCATCTCCACGATGGTCTGGCGGACCTGCCCACCGCCGAAGTGCCGTCCGGTGCCGCGAGCGAGGCTCTGGAACGCCGACGCCATCGCCGAGAGGTGGTCGGAGTCGTCCTTGGAGAGCTCGGGAGAGTGGGCGAGCAGCAGGCCGTCCGCGGAGAGCACCACCGCGTGCCGGGCACCGACCACTCTCGCGACGAGGTCCTCCAGCAGCCAGTTCAGCTCGGGGTGCCCGCTGGTCAGGTCGTCCACGGAAATAGCCCTTTCAGTTTCGTGATCACGGTTCCACGACGTCGTCGGCCTGGCGGGCGTCACGCGTGCCCTGCTGGAAGGCGGACATTCCGTCGCGGGTGCGTTCCGCCCGTTCCTCGGGGTCGAACTCCGCGAGTTCGGGCATCGGCCGGGGTTCGTCGTTGGCCAGCTGCGGTACGAGGTGCTGCTGACGCCGGCGGCGTGGCAGCTCCGGCCGGGTGTTCTGACGCGTCGTCGCCTCACCTTCCGCCGGGTCGTCGGCCGGCCAGGCCCCGGCCAGGCGGCCTTCCCGGGGCAGCTCGATGTGTCCGCTGCTGCTGTCCAGGTCCCTGTCCGGGCCTGGGGTCAGGTCGTTTCCCACTGCCCTCCCGGCCCAGAAGTCGTCCAGGTGGAAGGTCTCCGTGGGCCTCTCGCCGGGCCGGGAGTCGCGCACCAGGTCGCCCTGCATCGGGACCGAGGCCTCCAGGGCCTCCGGTGACCGCGAGGCCTGCTGCAGCGCCTGCTGGCGGAACGTCGGCTTGGGCATCTGCTGGGAGTCCGCCGGGTCCACCGCCCCCGCCTCGCCGACGATCAGCTCGGACGGGATCAGGACCAGCGCGATGGTGCCGCCGGACGGGCAGTCGCGCAGCTCGACGTGGATGTGGCGGCGCGCGGCCAGCCGGGCGACGACGAACAGGCCCAGGCGGGACTCGCCGCGCAGCCTCATCGCCTCGAAGTCCGGCGGCGCGACCAGCATCTTGTTGTGCAGCTCGCGGTCCTCGGGCTTGATGCCGAGGCCGTGGTCCTCGATCTCGATGACGAGTCCCTGCGGCACCTCGCTGCTGTGGATCTCGACCTGCGAGCGCGGAGAGGAGAACGACGTCGCGTTGTCGACGAGCTCGGCGATCAGGTGGATCGTGTCCGCGACGGCGGCGCCGACGAGCGCGACCTCGGGCACCGGGTGCACCTTCACGCGGGCGTACTGCTCGGTCTCCGCGACGGCGGCGCGCACGACGTCGAGCATGCGCACGGGCTTGCGCCACTGCCGGCCCGGCTGCTCGCCGGTGAGGATGATCAGGTTCTCGGCGTTGCGGCGGGCGCGGGTGGCGAGGTGGTCGAGCTGGAAGAACGCGTCGAGGTGATCGGGGTTCTCCTCCTCGCGCTCCAGCTTGTCGAGGATCTTGAGCTGGCGGTGCACCAGGCCCTGGTTGCGGCGCGCGATGTCGAGGAAGACCCGGTTCACGCCTTCACGGGTCTGGCTCTCCTTCACGGCCGCGGCGACGGCGGTGTACTGCGCCGCGTTGAACGCGTCGGCCACCTGCCCGATCTCGTCGTTGCCGTAGTCGAGCGCGGGCACCTCGGCGGCGACGTCGACGTGCTTGCCTTCGCGCAGCCGCTCGACGATGTCCGGCAGGCGTTCGTGCGCGAGCTTGAGCGAGTCGCTCTTCAGGCTGATCAGGCGGACGATCAACGCCTTGTTGACCAGCCGGTTGGAGACGCGCACCGCGACGAAGATGCCGGCGATGACCGCGATCAGGGCGATCAGGCTGCCGATCAGGACGGTGGTGAACTTCTCCTTGCCGTTCGCCATCGCGATGTTGACGGCGCCGGTGGACTGCTCCTGCACCATCGTGGTGAGTTCCTGGGACACCGCGCGGGTGGCGCTCTCGTAGTCCGCCAGCGTGACCTGCTGCCCGATGGGCCGTTCCGCGTTCTGCAGGAGGCGGTTCTCCAGGGTCACCAGCTGCTGGTACGGCGCGCTGCCGGTGAGCTGCTTGAAGTGCTCGCGCACGTTCGGCAGCGAAGTGGGCTCGATGACGTTGAGCGTGAAGTGGTACGCGCCGACGAGGCTGACGAACTCGCGGTGCTCCTCCGGCGTGAACCTGCCGGTCACGATCGCACCCGCGGCCACCGAGCTGGACCGCGACATGGCGTCGGAGGCCTGGAAGTACTGCAGCGCACCGAGTGCGCCCTGCACGGTCTCGGCGTCGGGCACGATGCGGGCCTGCGTGCCGAACAGCGAGCCACCGGCGTCGAGCACGCTGTTGTAGTAGCGGTAGACCTCGTCCTTGGACGTCGCGCCGGACTCCAGCCGCTCCCGCTGCTCCGGCAGCTGGTCGAGCAGTCCGTTGAGCTTGTTGATGCCGTCGACGATCTCCTGCGGCGCCTGGGAGGCGAGCTCCGCGAACGCCGACTTCATCTTCTCGACGTCCCTGTCGGTGTCCTGCTGCTGCTTGAGCAACGCCGACGTGCTCGAGCCGGACCGGCTCAGGCTCGTCATGGACAGCTCGCGTTCCTTCTGCAGCGACGCGAACGACTGGACCGCGGGGATCGACGCGTCACGGGCACCGGAGGCGACCAGCTGGAGGTAGAGGCCCTCGAACACCGTGTAGGACGAGAACAACGCCCACATGGCCAGAAGGACGACGCTGGGAACCACCACGACACCAGTGAGCCGGGAACGAATTGTCTTGTAATTCGTCTCAGGCACGTTCTTCAGCTTCACAACGCTCCACGACCACCCGAATTGGCGACGGAAAGATAACACCACATGATCAACATGACCAACAGCGATGATCTTGAGGGGGTGAGTGCAGAGTACTCAGTCGGATGCGCAACGCAACACCCCCGTTCCGAGGTTCACTCGCACTCGTTGTGGTGGGTGAACGCGCTCTCCCAGGCGGGGCGGGCCGCCGTGACCGAGCGGGCGAAAGGATGCGAGCTGGGCTTTTGCCAACTGAACTGTGGAAACGCGGCGCTATTGACGGTGAACTTGACAGGGGTGCACGGCGTCTTCTACGCGAGAACGGAGCGCGACCAATCGTCGCTATCCGTCACCAGCTCTTATTCGGGAATTCGCATGACGATCACGGCGGCCGACCGTGATCGGCACAGGCCATTCCTTGATCGCGATCAGCGGGACCGGCCTCTCCCGCGTCGCTGAGAACGCGGTAATAGCGCTGGTCACCGCCACTACGACGACAGCTCCGGTCGTGACCACGGCGAGGAGCGTCCAGGGAACGCGCACCCGATCGTGGAGCGGCCGAACCGCCGGTGCCCGCCAATGCCGCACTGGCCCGCCACGCAACCTGGCACCAGGCCGATGACCGCCACCGCAGTGGCCTCGGCCACAGCTGTGCGGACTGGGGCGGTTCAGCCCCGGCACGGTGAGGCTCTGCGCGTTTCCTGTCCGATTTCTGCCCGCACGCGTCTCCGCCCAATCCGCCGCGGTGCTCACCTCTCCGATACCCGCTCGCTCGATGTGTTCGGCGACGACACCGGCGTTTTGTTCCGTTCCCACCTGGACGACGGACTCGGCCAACAAAGCTTTCGCCCGGTTCGAGCGGCTCCGGAAGTCCTTCGACGACGGTGAGACTCAGCGTTTTTCCTTCCGCCTCGGCGATGAGCACCTCGCCGGTGCGGATCTGTTCGGGTGAACGGCCGTGCAACTGGGCCGCGACACGGCGAATCAGTCCACGACGGACAGTGACTACCGCTACGGTGGGTAGGTGCTTGCAGCGTGGGGGCTGACCAAGGCCTATGAGGGTCGCACCGTCGTCGATCAGGTGGGCTTCGAGCTCCAACCGGGCACCGTGACCGCCTTCCTCGGGCCGAACGGCGCCGGCAAGTCGACGACGCTGCGCATGATCACCGGACTGACCCGGCCCGATCGCGGCCAGGCGACGATCGCGGGGCGCGCGTTCACCGCGTGGCCCAACCCCTCCCACGTCGCGGGCGTGCTGCTCGACGCGGCGGCCGTCCATCCCGGCCGGAGCGGCCGGAGTCATCTGCGGATGGCCGCGACGCTGTCCGGCGTGCCCGCCCGCAGGGCCGACGAGGTGCTGGAGATGCTGGGGCTGGCCGACGCCGCCACCCGCAAGATCGGCAAGTACAGCCTCGGCATGCGGCAGCGCCTCGGCATCGCGCACGCGCTGCTGACCGATCCGCCGTTGCTCGTGCTCGACGAGCCCATCAACGGTCTCGACCCCGAGGGCATCCGCGCGGTGCGCAACCTGTTGCGGGGGCACGCTTCCCGGGGTGGCACAGTGCTGCTGTCCAGCCACGTGCTGTCCGAAGTGGACCAGACGGCCGACCGCGTGCTGGTGATCGGCGGCGGGCGCATCGTGGCGGACGGGCCGCTGGCGAGCCTGACCACGTCCTCCCGGTCCCTGGTGCGCGCCAAGGACATGAACCGCCTGGCGGAGTCGTTGCAGCGGAGTGGCGTCGCCATCCAGCCCGCGCCGGACGGCTTCATCGCCGCGCACGCGCCGGTCGAGAAGATCTCCGACGTCACGTTCGCCGCGGGCATCCCGTTGCTGGGGCTGCGCGAGGAGCAGATGAGCCTGGAAGACCTGTTCTTCCGCCTGACCAGTGGAGGTAGGTCATGACCGTCGGTCATCCGGCCGCGTGGCAGCAGCAGGCGGCGCCTCCCGCCGCGCCCGGCCCGTGGGCCGCCCGCGCCGCCCGGTCGTCGTCGTTCTGGCGGCTGGTGGCGGTGGAGGCGCGCAAGCTCGTCGGCACGCGCTCGGACAAGATCGTGATGGCCTGCGCGCCGGTGTTCCTGGTCGGGCTGATGGCGCTGTTCACGTTGCCGCAGACGAACCTCGCGAGCGCGGGCAGGCAGCTGCAGCCGATGCTCATGGTGATCCAGCTCGGCCTGCTGCTGGTCTTCGCGACCGTGATCAAGCTCGTCGCGGGTGAGTGGCAGTACAAGAGCGTGCAGCCCACGCTCCTGGTGCAGCCCTCGCGCCTGCGCTACCTGCTGGCGCAGGGCACGGTGCTCGCCGGCGTGTGGCTGGTGTGCTCGCTGTTCACGTTCGTCCTGTACCCGTTGCTGATCAAGACCGCGGCGCAGGGGCTCAACCACAACTACCTGCTCGGCTCACGGCCGGGCTGGGTGCTCGGCGTGACGATGCTGGCCACCGCTCAGGTGCTGCTCACGGCGTTGATCGTCTCGCTGCTCATCCCGAACACGGGCGGCTCGCTGACGGTGTTCTTCGTCGTCGTGCCGCTGCTGGCGGTGGCCCGCCTGGCGCTGCCGGAGGTCTTCGGGCTGGTCTACCCGCTCGAGGCGGCCTGGCACATGGCCGGTGACGGCGCGGGATGGCCGCAGACGATCTCGTCGCTGGTGATCTGGCTGACGCTGCTCGCCGTCTCGCTCGTGGTGCTCAGCCGGCGCGACGCGGGCTGACGCTCAGCCCGCTCGGCTGCCGCCGTTCTCGTCGATCAGCGGCAGCAGTTTCTCCGCCGCTTCCCTGGCCCTGGGGCAGAACTCGCGCAGGGCGCGGTCGATCGGCTGGTCGACGTCCTGGGCCGACAGGGCGATGCTCTCGTCGAAGTCCATCGAGGCCGTGACCTCGAACGGCTGCTCGGAGCCGGTGTCGACGGTGACCGTGCAGCTGTCGTTGACCGAACCCGCGATCTTGGTGATGGCGTAGTAGCGGTCCAGCAGGATCGACCGCTGGAAGTAGCCCCCTCCGCCGAGATCGCCGTTCCAGGCGTCGGAGAAGTACTGGGCCTTCGACTTGCGGTTCGACATCGGGCTGAACAGGTGGATCGAGAGGTTGCCCCACGGCTCCCGCGCGGTGCAGCCGCCACCCATGCCGTCGGCGGGCTTCGACTCCAGCCCGAGCACCGACTGGAGGTCGCGCGGAAGCGTGCCGCACTTGTTGTCGAACACCTCGGGACGTGACTTCACGAAGTCCAGGTTGTCGTAGTTGACCGCCTGCGGGTCCAGCCGCGGTCCCGGCGTGGCCACCGGCGGTTCGGGCGGCGAGGTGCAGGCCGTGAGGGCCGCGATGCAGGCCAGTAGTGCGGTGTAACGGATCGTGCGCGTGCCCATGCCGTCAGTTCAGCACATCCGTGATCTTCCGGCGCGGATTCGGCGCAGTTGACCAGGTGCACGACCGGGTGACGCGTGGTCAGGAGGGCGCGCCCGTCCAGTCCCTGTTCACTCTTCAGTTCCCCTTCTTCACGTTTGTCTGTGGCGGCAGGACTGGGCCCCCAGCCCCGGCCTGCCGCCACACCCCCCAGAAACCGGCCGGCGTCTTGCGCTGCCGACCGGAATCAGCATGTCCCGCAACGGCTTCGCGGGGCAGGGGTCTCCCGTCTCCCGATCGTGCTGGCGACGGGAGACGCCTGGGATTCGGCGGGACGGCGGATCAGACTCGGAGGCAGCCAGGCGTCCGCTGACGCCGGCGCTCCGGGGGACTGGGCCTGCGACCAGCGGCTCAGTAGTCTGCAACGGTCGATTCACCGGCCGCCGGGGGCGGCGGTCGAGGGCGGGGACGAATGGCTGAGCAGTCGGATGTCTTTGGGGTGGAGCTGCGGCGCGTGCGCACCGCGGCGGGCCTGTCGCTGGCGGCGCTGGCGGCGCAGGTCCACTACAGCAAGGGCTATCTGGGCAAGATCGAGACTGGATTCAAGCAACCAGGTGTTGATCTGGCCCGGCGCTGCGACGCGGTTCTCGGAGCCGGTGGACGTCTGGCAGCTTTGGTGGACCAGCCCTCCCCCGCGAGCCCGCTCGCAGCCGTCGCGGCCGACGGCGACGGCGACGGCGACGGCGAAGTGTGGGTGATGAGCATGGCTCCGGACGGGTCGAGCTGGATGGTTCCGATGCCCCGGCGTGACGCGATCGCGACGGGAGCCGCGTCGTTGCTCGGGCTGACGCTGGGGGCTCCCCGCGCCGCCTCCGCGAGCGCGGCCCACGACGGCACGCTGGCGGCGTTCCGCTCGTTGTTCACCGAGGTCAGGAAGCTGGGGCAGACGACGAGCCCGAGCGTGGTGCTGCCGATGGTGACGGTGCACACCCACACGTTGCGCGGCATGGCCAACGGCGCCCCCGCACCCGTGCGCGAACAACTGCTGGGGCTCGCCGCCCGCTACAGCGAGTACGCCGGGTGGATGGCCCAGGAGGCCGGTGACGACAGGGCCGCGATGTGGTGGACCCGCAACGCCGTCGAGATGGGCGCCGCGGCCGGTGACACCGAGATGGCCACGTACTCGCTGATCAGGCAGGCGTTGATCACGCTCTACCGCGACGACGCCGCCGGCACCGTCGACCTGGCCCGGCAGGCGCAGGCCGCACCGGGCACCTCCCCCCGCGTCCAGGGGCTCGCCGCGCTGCGCGAGGCTCAGGGCCACGCGCTGGCCTGCGACTACGACCTCTGCCGGCGGGCGCTCGACCGTGCCGCCGTCCTGCTCGCCAGGGCGGACACCGCCGACGGCATGGTCATGGGCTCGGCCTCGGTCAGCGGCGCCGACCTGATCAGCCTCGTCGAGGCGTGGTGCCTGCACGACCTCGGCCAGTCCCGCGAGGCGGCGGACGTCTTCGACCGGCAGCTGTCCCTGGTGCCGGACAGCGCCCACCGCACCCACGCGCGCTTCGGCGCCCGCCGTGCCCTCGCCTACGCCTCCGCCGGCGACATCGACCACGCGAGCGCGCTGACCGCGAAGGTCCTCGACGCCGCCGACCTGGTCGACTCGGCCACCGTGCGCCAGGACCTCAAGCAACTGGCCCGGCTCCTGGGCCGCGAGCGCAAGCAGGCCTCGGTCAGCGAGGTCTACCCCCGCCTGAACGCGGCTCTGCGCAGTCAGCTCCACTGACGATTCACCGAACACCAGCACGATGGGGGCTCGAAGTGTCCGATGCGGCGATTTTCCAGCGCAGGTTCGAGGCGCTGGCCGCGAACGTCGAGGACTTCATCCGCGGCAAGCCCGAGGTGGTCAGGCTGGCCCTCGTCTGCCTGCTCGCCGAGGGACACCTGCTGATCGAGGACGTGCCGGGCGTGGCGAAGACCTCGCTCGCCAAGGCGATCGCGCGGTCGATCGCGGGCGCGGAGGTCAAGCGGATCCAGTTCACCCCCGACCTGCTCCCGTCCGACGTGACCGGAGTGCAGGTGTACGACCAGGGCCGCTCGCGCTTCGAGTTCCGCCAGGGCCCCGTCTTCACCCACATCCTGCTGGGCGACGAGATCAACCGGGCCTCCCCCAAGACCCAGTCGGCACTGCTGGAGGTCATGGCCGAGGGCCAGGTGACCGTCGACGGCCGCCCGATCCCGGTGCCCTACCCGTTCCTGTGCATCGCCACCCAGAACCCGGTCGAGCACCAGGGCACCTACGCCCTGCCGGAAGCGCAGCTGGACAGGTTCATGATGCGCATCAGCATCGGCTACCCCGAGAACCTGGCCGACGAGGTCAGCATCCTGTCCTACGGCGTCACCCGCCGCCGCCCGGACGAGCTCAAGTCCGTGATGGAACTGGACGACCTCCGCCTGATGATCCGCGCCGTCCGCGAGCAACGCGTGGCCGACGACCTCCGCGAGTACGTCGCCCGCCTGGTCCGCGCCACCCGCGTCCACCCGGACGTCGAACTGGGCGTGAGCCCGCGCGGCGGCATCGCCATGATCACCGCGGCACAGGCCTACGCGCTGGCCGCGGGCCGCCCCTACGTGACGGCGGACGACGTGAAGGCGGTGGCGGTGCCGGTGCTGAACCACCGCCTCCTGCTCACCCCGGAAGCCCGCATCCAGCAACGCACCGCCCAGGCGGTCCTGACCGAGGTGCTGGCTGCGGCGCCCGTTCCGAACGGTGGATGACGCGCGGTGCTGACCAGAACCGGCACAGCCATGGCCTGCACGGCCGTCGCCCTGGTAGCCCTGGGCACGTGGGCGGACTACCCCGAACTGGTCACCCTGGGCCTCGCAGCCGCGGCGACCCTCCTCGTCGCCACGCTCTGGCTGGTCGCCGCACCACGCCTGACCGTCGTGCGCGAGGTCCGGCCCCATCGCGTCTTCGAGGGCACGGCCGCCCGAGCCGCCCTGACCGTGACGAACGCCGGCCGCCGCCGCAGCCCACCCCTGCAGGTCACCGAAACCGCTGGCGGTCGTCGCACCGCCGTTCCAGTACCGGCGCTGGCCGCCGGCGACAGCTGCACCGTTGGCTACGCCCTACCGTTGACCACCCGCGGCCGCTACCTGATCCCGCCCGTGCTGCTGGGTCACTCCGACCCCTTGCGGCTGATGCATCGCGGCCGGGCACGCGGCGCGGAGCTGGTCGTGCACGTCTACCCGCGTGTACACCCGCTGGCGACCGTCGAGGTCGGCGGCCCGCAGGACGCCGAAGGTCCGACGAACAACAGTGCGCCTCTCGGCGGGGCGGCGTTCCACAGCTTGCGGGAGTACGCGCCGGGCGACGACCGGCGGCACATCCACTGGGGTGCAACGGCTCGCACCGGCACCGTGATGACCCGTCACGTCGTGGTGCCCGACGAACCCCGCCAGCTGGTAGTGCTGGACACGAGCACCACGCCTTACCCCGGTCCGCACTTCGAGGACGCCGTGCGCGTGGCCGCGTCGTTCTGCGTGGCTGCCGAGAACGCGCGGCTGCCGTTCCTGCTGCGCACCACCGGCGCCGTGGAACGGGAATCCACCGGCCCAGCTCTGGAGTTCCTGTCCACAGTGCAAAAGAGCCACACCGACCAAGGCCTCGCAGTCTTGTCCGAACGCGTGCGCGACGTCATCGCCGGCGCCCAGGGCGTCGCCCTCACGGTGGTGACCGGTCACGTGGATGCCCAGGCCGCCCAGCTTCTCATGATGTTGCGTCCCCGATTCCTGTCGATCAGCCTCGCTGAACTTTCCGCCGCGGACAACGGGATTCGGCCGCACGGCGTGCTCACCGTCATCGCCACCAGCAGCGATCAGTTCGCCATCCACTGGAACCGGCTGGTGCTGCGATGAGCTGGCGACGTCTCCTACCCGGCGCGACAGCAGCCGAGGTGACGCTGGCGGTTGCCGCGTCTGCGGCTGGTGCTTTGGTGTACCTGCAGTTCTTCGCATCTCCCGATTACCTCGTCACCACGGGAATCGCGGGCGTGGTGGGAGGAGCGACAGCGGCACTGGGCCACCGTCGTCCTACCTGGTTCGCCGTGCTCTTGGCCACGACGAACCTGTCCGCCGTCATCGTCTTCGGTGTCTTCCACGGCACCTACTCGGCCGTCTTCGACGGCTTGCACGGAAGCTGGAACCGCCTGCTCACGACCGCCGTGCCAGCTGACCCGTGGGGCGAACTTCTCGCCGTGCCGATCTTGATGACGTGGACTGCGGCCTCGTCGTCGGCTTTGCTGGTCCTCACGACTCGGAACGTGCTCTCGCCGCTGGTACCGCCGCTCTTGGCCTTTGTGTTCGCCATCTTCGTCGTCGGCAACCAGGCGGCCACGGCGAACACGACTGCCACGATCGTGTTCCTGGTAGCGGCACTACCTTTGATCGCAATGCGTGCGCACCGGTGCACCGGCGGCGCCACGGTCCGGTTCGAACGGCACTCGCCCCGATCACTCAGCGCGCTGACCGTCGTGGCTTTGTTGCTCGGCATCAGCGCTCTGGTCGGCATCGCGGGAAGCCGGACGTTGCCCCTTGCGTCCGGTACGGACCGGTTCGACCCTCGCGACGTGTTCGCGCCGCCTGTCAAGATCACCGATGCCCTGACGCCTCTGTCCCGCGTGAAGAGTCAGCTCAAGGAGAAACAGCCGCGCACTCTCTTCACCATGCGGCTCACCCGTGAGGACTCCAGGAAGATCGACCGGGTGCGCACAGCGGCTCTGGACGTGTTCGACGGCAACATCTGGACGTCGTCGGACACGTACCGCACAGCGGGAAGCCGGCTCACCGCCGACCCCGCGCTGACTCAGGGCACGCCGGTCACCGCACGTATCGAACTGAACGATCTCCCAGGCCCCTACCTGCCGGTCATCGGCTGGCCATCCCGACTCAACGCGGACGGCACCGCTCAGGACCGGTTCGGGTTCGATCCTGACTCCGGCGTGGTGGTCGGCACGACCACGAACCTGCGAGGCCTCACCTACGAGGTGACCGGCGAGGTCACCGGCAGGGACTACGGCCCACTGTCTCGAACCATCCCCACGTCCGAGCGAGTGCCGGACCTTCCGCCCGGCATGCCGGACTCACTCCGCATGAAGCTCACGGAGTTCACCAAGACCACTCCATTCGAGAAACTGTTGTCGCTCGAGATGGACCTCAGGACCCGGCCCAACCTGCTGGACGGCCCACCAGGCCAGTCGTACGCCGCTGTGGCGAACCTGATCGACAATGCGACGAGCGGCGCCGGCTTCGCCGAGCAACACGTATCGGCTTTCACCATGCTGGCGCGCGCGTGGGGCTATCCCGCCAGGATCGCCGTCGGCTACCAACTCAATGACTACAAGGACGGCGGCTTCCAAGTCACCACACTCCAGGCGTATGCGTGGTCCGAGGTGCATTTCGCCGGGTACGGCTGGGTTTCGTTCGATCCCGCACCTCCGGTGGGAGGGGAAAGGCAGACCCCACCCACCGAAGTGCCCCGCGTCGCTCCGCCACCTCCTGCATCACCGAGCACGTCCTCCACCACCAATGGCCCGGTCTCTCCCTTGCCCGACGAGGTGGCCGAAGCACAAGGCTATGGCTGGAACGGTGTCCCGGTTGGCGTTCTGCTGCTCGTACCAGGCATCTTCCTGTTCCTGATGTTCGCGGCCGGTTTCGTCGTGTTCGCCAAGGCACGTCGCCGCAAACGCAGGAGAAGCGCGCCGGACCAGGCAGCGAGGGTGCTCGGCGCCTGGCACGAACTGCTCGACCGGCTGACCGAACAGAACGTCTCACCGCCGGTGTCCCTCACTTTTCACGAGGTGGCCGAGCACGCCCGTAGCGTCCTCGGTGACAAGGCGAACCTGATCGCGGATGCAGCCGAAATCGCGACCACGGCGATCTACGCGCCCGACCACGTCGGCCGGTCGGAAGCAGATCAGGCTTGGCAGTTGGAGGAACGGCTGAGAACGGAACTCCACTCCCGGCGCGTCTCCGCAGGCCGACTCGTCGCAACCCTGGATCCCCGTCCACTGTGGACGCGGTGGACCGCGGCACGACGACAGCGACAGGCACGGGAAGGCCTGGAAATGGGGCGGTACCGATGAAACGACGCACCCGGACGCTGGCGGCGCTCACCGCCGTCGCTGTGGCCGCCGCTGTGCTCATGTCCGGGCCCGGATACGACACCGCGCAGGTGCGCATGTTCTCCGGTGCGGCGTGGTTGATGTCCAAGTGGAGTGGCGGCGCGGTGCTCGTGGACGGTGCCAGCGCGGAGCTGGCGGCTACGGTGGCAGTCGCCAAGCAGGGCACCGCGCTCAGCGTCACCCAGCAGGACGGCGCCGCCCTGGTGCTGAATCAGGAGACCGGCGAACTGAGCCGCGTCGACGGTGCTACCCGCGCCATCAGCAGGTCGACCGCCATGCTGGCCGCAAGCCCAGGGCTGGTCGTGAAGGCCGCACGGGACCGCGTCTACGGCGTTGACCTCCTCAGCGGCATGGTCGCGACGGCCGATCTGCACACGCTGGCTCCGATAGGGGAGCCGAACAAGCTGGCGGCAGCTATCAGGCCGGACAGCACCGTGGTGGACGGCAATGGACGCCTGTGGGCGATCGACGACAGGACAGGTGACCTGGTCTGGCTGACCCCGGCCGGTCAGAGGACGCGCACCGCCGCATCCAAGACAGGCAGCCTGGCGATCGCCCGAGGTGCACCGGTGCTCGTGGATCCCGGGCGCGGCACTGCCGAACTGCTTTCCAGCGAGACCGGCACCGTCACTCGATCTGTGCGGACAGATCTCCGACCCAGCGACGTGGTGGCAGTCAGCGGTTCAGCCGATGCCGCGACGGCGCTCATCGCGACAGGCACCCGCGGAGAGCTGATCATGTGCTCCTTCGACGCCGGTTCGTGTGCCGATGCGGTGCGCGTCGGTACACCAGGTGCGGACCTGGGAGCACCCGTCGAGGTCGGCGGACACGCGGTCGTGCCCGACTACTCGACCGGGCAGGCGACGATCGTCGACCTCCGCTCGGCCCAAGTGGTCGCCGTGGGAAAGCTTTTCGACCGTCCCGTCCGTTTCGACCTGATAGCCCGCGACGGCATCGTGTTCTTCAACGACCCGAACGGCAGTGTGGCGGGCGTGCTGGACCTGGCAGGCGACGTCCGGACGATCACCAAGTACGCCGAAGGACCCTCCTCGTACGACCCACCCCAATCTGATCCTCGAGCCCAGGCAGATCAGGCGACCGAAGTCGGTCAAAAGAAGCAGAAGCCTGGACTCGGACTCCCTGGGCAATCGGTGCGAACGCCTCAGACGAACCCGCTGCAGCCGCCCTCAGCGCTGATCCAGGTGAGTCCGAGCAACCGCGGTGAGGTCGGCGACGAGTTCGAACTGAGGCTGGTGCTCAACCGGACCGGTTCCGTGACCACTCAGTGGTCGTTCGGTGACGGAACGATGGAAATGGGTACCACCGTCCGCCACAGTTGGCGAGAGCAAGGAGAGTTCCTCGTCCGTGCCACCACCACGTTCCCTTCCGGCGGGACCGTGGTGACGGAGACGAACGTGACCGTGGACCCGGCACAGGCACCGCCGGGCATCGACCGGATCGACGTCCAGCGCGCGAAGCCCGTGATCGGGGAGTCAGTGCACTTCAGCGCAGACAGCTCCGGGAAGCCGGAGCAATGGGAATGGACCGTGACACCGCTTGGGCAGACCATTCCGGTGGCCACCGCGCAGACGGCTCGGTTCGACCACAGGTTCACCATCCCTGGCAGGTACACCGTCTCGTTGACGATCACGAGGGGCACTCTGACAGCGCGGTCGTCCCGGGAGTTCACCGTGGCGCGGGGAGCGGTCGAGGGCTGGGGCGACATGGGCACCGAGCAGCTCCAGATCCCACCCGAGGCGTCCAGCGGCGTGATGGCGATCGATGCGGGCAGGCTTCACTCTCTCGCGCTGAAGTCAGATGGATCCGTCATCGGCTGGGGAGAGAACTCGAAGGGGGCTGTGGCGATCCCGCCTGAGGCGTCCAGCGGTGTGGTCGCGATCTCAGCCGGCGCGGAACACAGTCTTGCGTTGAAGGCCGATGGCTCCGTCATCGCCTGGGGCGCGGACTTCTCCGTAGGACTGAACGACGTACCAGCGGCAGCCAAGCAGGGTGTGGTCGCCATCGCCGCCGGCGGGTACCACAACCTGGCGCTGAAGAACGGCTCTGTGATCACGTGGGGTACCAACTGGGGAGGACAGAACGACGTTCCTCCAGAAGCCACGAGCGATGTCGTCGCCATCTCGGCCGGAACCTTCCACAGCATGGCTTTGAAGGCGGACGGCACTGTGATCGCCTGGGGCTGGGGTGGGGACGGGCCCTGCGCCATGCACACGCCGGTGCGCGGCGCGGTCGCCATCGCCGGGGGCCATCAGTCCTGCATGTCGGTGCTGAGCAACGGCTCGGTGGTCGGGACGACCTGCCCGACTTGGGAAGGCCCCGCACCCCCAGTACCGCCCACTGCCATGAGCGGCGTCATCGCCGTGGACACCAGTTACCACAGCTTGGCGTTGAAGGCGGACGGCTCCGTCATCGGCTGGGGGGACGACAGCGACGGTCAGGCAACGGTTCCACCCCGGTATTCGAGTGGGGTGCTGGCGGTCTCCGTCGGCGAGATCTTCAGCCTCGTGCTGGTGGAAGGTCTCGACTGACGGCTACGCGTAACGGGCGCGAGTGGCCTGGCGCAGCTCGCGCCAGGCCGCGGCGACCTGCCGGGTGTCACCGCCGAACGCGCCGGACCGCAACAGTGCGGAGTCCGCGTCCAGGCGCGCGGCGTTGCGGTCGTAAATGACGAAGTCGTCTCGATCGAGGCTCACGGCGAACTCGCCCAGCGACGAGAACGGCGCGTCGTGCAACTCCAGCAGGCTGCGCAAGAACTCATAGTCCGCGAACGCCCAGTCGAAGGCGCTACCGTCCAGGATGTTGAAGAACACCCGGCTCAGCACCTGGCGCAGTTGCACACTCAAGGCCTGCTTGGGAGGCGCTTCTCTCCACAGCGGAAGCGAGGCCGCGTGCCGTGGGTCGACGACGTTCCGCAAGGCCAGCGCGCGCAGAATCGGAGTCGTTGTCCGGCCGTCGGTTCCGATGATCACCGTCTTGCACAGCGTCCGGTGCACGAGGTCCTCCCGGCCTGCCGCCACGCCCGCGACGCCGATCACGTAGACGAGCAGCAACGCCGGATAGACCGTCGAATTCGTCCACACCTCCTGTGTGCCGCGCTGGTGTGGCGCAGGTTGCAGGAAGCGTTCGACCAGGCTCGTCCACAGGTCGTCGTGGCGGCGGTCGCCGGAGCGCACGCCGATGGCCACCAAGCGCAGCAGCGGTGCCAGGTCGTGCTCGTAGCCGGTGAGCCGGTTTTCCAGCTCAGCGGGCAGATCAGCGTCGTCCAGCTGGCCGGATGTGGGGTAGCGAGCTTCCGTCAGGAGTTCGAGAGCTGCGCCGGCGGCGGCCTGGACGCGGTCGCTCACCGTCTGGCCCGGCGGTCCGGCCAGTGCCGCACGGAACTCGGTGATGGGACTGCGCAGCTCTCCCTCGACCGGCCAGGCCTGGCGTGCCGGAGCGGGTATCGGGCGGGACGTGACCAGTTCCGGGACCAGCTCGACCAGTTCGTCGACCAGGCGGGGCAGGTCCAGGTCGTCGCTGCGGTGGTGGATGCGCAGGTACTGGCAGCGGGCGACGCGCTGCAGAACGTCGGGCAGGTCGGCCTCGCGCAGCGGGTCGATGCCGTCCATCAGCACCGGGATGACGCGCAGGCCGCAGTCGAAGGCCTCGAGGATCTCGCGGCGCACCCAGTCGTCGGGCTTGTCGAGGCGGCGGACGCCCTCGCGGTCGACGGCGTTCACCCAGCGGGGGCCGATGAGGGCCAGGAGGACCTCGCACCGGCGCAGGCCGCTCAGGATCTCGCGGGAGAAGTCCTCGCCGAGGCGGATCGACTGGCTCGCGTAGAAGACCTGATCGGCTCCGAAGCGCGCGCTCAACTCCCGCTTGACCAGGGCAGCCGCCCATTCACCGTCACCGGTGCGGTAGTTGACGAACACGCCAGGCATCGCCCTAACCCTCTCACGTGAGGCCGTGACGAGGAGATTACTGACCGCCTCCAAAGCGATTTGCCACCCGGCGCTCTTCGCGGGCCTGTTCGACGCGTTCCTCGAGGGCCTCGAACCACTCGCGGCCCTGGCTGCCGCAGTGGTCGCGGATCTCGTGCTTGAGCTCGGAGGTGTTGGCGTTCAACGTGCGCACCATGCCCAGTCCCTCGTCCACGTGCGACCGCAGCTCGCCCTGGGAGCGGGCCAGGTGGGCCGCGGCTGCCCTCATCTCGGCGCGGGCCCGGCTGCTCACGGTCAACTGGTAAGGCGCGCGCCGGGCGTGGCGGACCAGGGTCGCCATCGTGCGCAGCGAGGTCTGCGCGGAGTGGTAGGCGATGTGCGCGGTGTCGGCGCACTGGTAGGACTCGCGGTGGAACACGCGCAGGGAGTGGAACTCGACGCTGGGCCGCTCCGAACGGGGGAGCGTCTCCGAACGTTGGAGCTTCTCCACGCGTGCCTGCACCTGTTGGGCCTGGCGGCGCACCCGGTCGTTCTGGGCGCGGACGCGCCGCAGCGCCTGGTCGGCCTCGGCGGCCGCCGCGCGCACCTCCTCGACGGTGACCCTGCGGGCGCGACGGTCCCAGAGCCTCATGGCGACCAGGACGGCGAGGCCGATCAGCGCGGTGCTGCCGAAGAGCGATGTGCCGTCGTCGACGACCTGGTCGCCGAGGAGGGAGGGCTCCTTGCGCAGGAACACGAAGGCGTTCGTGGCGGTGAGCAGCACCAGGCCGCGCACCAGGAACCCGGACCAGCGGCGCACCGGTGGCGAGCCGCGCAGCCGGCCGCGGCGGCTCAGCGCGAACCGGACCGCCAGCGCGGCCAGCGGCACCGACACGGCCGAGCCCCAGAGCCATTGCTCCAGGTACACCGCGTGCTCGGGCCGGCCGTCGACGACGATGCGCGCCGCGATCGCCGGTGACACCAGCACCACCGCCAGCGGCATCGCGAAGAACAGGGCGAGGAACGCGAACGCGCAGCCACAGCCCTGCCGGTTGCGGCTCACCGGGTGCGGCGCGGCTTGCGGCGGGCGGGTGCGAGAGCGACCGCGCCGGATCCGTTGAGCACCTTGTCGATGACGTCCGCGACGCCGCCGGTGAGTTCGGAGTGGTGCTGCACGAGCATGGTGGTGAAGTGCTGCGTCAGGTCGATGTAGGCGCGGCGTTCCGCCAGCTCCAGTCCCGGCCTGACGGTCGCGCGCTGCATGTTGACCATGCACTCCCGCAGCGCCGCCGCGCTCTTTCCCGCCCTGCCGAGCTCCTTCTGCATGCCGCGCAGCGTGGCGGTGGACTCCCGGCGGCGCTGGTCCAGCACCGCCAGCCTGATGTCCCTGTCGTCCACCGCCTTCGACTCGTGCACCCGGCGGATCTCGGTGGCCAGCGCGTACGTCTCGGCGACGCAGCGGCCGGCGGGGCCGAGTGGTGTCAGTTGCTCGGCGACACGGGACAGGGCATCGGTGAAGCCGACGTCCCTGCCCTCGAAGGTGACCAAACCCATGGAACTCTCATCCCTCCGCCCACGCGGAGCGTTACATCCCGAACGACCTCGGTCAAGATTCAACTCTCGACGACGGCCCTCGGCCGCCGAGAAAGCACCTGGCACGCAACGGGTTCCGCAGACAGGACACCGCGATATTCCGCCGTGACGGGAATCCGTGTCCATGAATTGTCCACTTTGGCCTCCTACAAGGATTTCCGCTGGTCATGAGATCATGGAGTGACCGAACATCACCCATGGTGCCGAAATTCCCCGTGGTGGCGCAGATGGAGCAGCACCCATGTACGCGAAAGGATCTCCCATACACCAGGCCGATTGGGCATGATGCAAGTGACATCGGTGTCACGGTCGGTAGTCGGGAGGGAACCCGTGGAAGAGGCTCCAGAGGTGAACTGCGCACTCGTCGACCTGACAGGCATTTCTCTCGATGAACTCAGGCACACCACCGACGAGTCGGTGACCGCGTCCGTCCGCGCGGTGCTGCTCGACGTCGCTGATCCGGGCGCCCGGGCGGCGCGGATGAGCGATTCGGGCGGACAGAACGACTGCAGCGGCGCCAGGGTGCCCGAGCGGTGGGACGAGCGGAAGCTGGTACCGCTGATCACGTGCTGACCTCTCATCGGCTGCCGCCTCGGTTCGTCGACCAACTCGCCTGGGGCGGTGGTGATGACGCGGTCCTGACGGTGCTGGACGACGGTCAGTTCAGCGCCCGGCTGGTCGCTCTGCGCGCTCTGCTGGACGAGGTCTCCGGCCGGTCGCTTCTGCTCGGGGTCGACGAAGCGTGGGACCTGCTCGTCGAGGCGCAGCGGAAGTCCCCCGGCCTCGTGCGCGAAACCCTGTTGCTGCCCCAGGTCGGCGTGTGGCTCACCGACGTGTTGCGAAGACTGCACGGGACCGCCGAGTCGGCGGGACCGCTGTGGGCGGACGTCGGCCACCTGAGGTGCGTGGCCGTGGTCGCGGCCCATCTGAGCGATCTCGACTTCTCCCTGGACGTCCCGGTGAGCCGGGGTGTGATCTCGCTGCCCTCGCTGGGCGTCGCGACCTTCCCGGAGGTGCGCACGTGGGCGGTGGCGCGAGCGGAACGCCGGGCGGGTGTGCTCTGCCTGTCCTTCGGGGACCGCACCATTCGCGTCCCTGACGACGAAGGCTGGCTGCCCGTGCGCCGGATCGGTGCCGGTGGCTTCACCCCCCTGCTGGACGACGTCGAGCCGCACCGCGACTACCGCGCCACAGCCGGGCCCCGCCGCTTGACCGGCGTCGAGGTCGCGCTCTGGGAACAGGGTCTCCAGGACGCGTGGCCGTTGCTGCGCACCGAACACGCGGAGGCGCTCCGCGCGCTGGTGAGCACCGTGGTGCCGGTGCCACCGAGGAATGGCGGCATTCCCTACAGCGGCTCCTCCGCGGACGCGTACGGGGCGGTGCTGATGTCACCCCCGCCCGACCCCTCCGCATTCGCCGAGACGCTCACACACGAGGTGCAGCACACGAAACTCGCCGCGCTCGCGACCATGGAACCGCTGTGCGCCGTGGGTGGCAGCGCGTACTGCTACGCGCCGTGGCGCGACGATCCGCGGCCGGTGAGCGGGCTTTTCCAAGGGGTGTACGCCTTTCTCGGCGTGACCGACTTCTGGCGGACACATCGGGAGACGGCCCCGTCCGAGCGCGCCGACTTCGAGTTCGCCTACTGGTGCCGCCAAACAGCGCACGCGGCCCGGTTTCTGCGCGACTGCGACGAACTGACCGCGGCCGGGCGCCGTTTCGCCACGATCATGGCGGCGCGACTGGCGCTGTGGAGCCGGATCCGGGTCGGCGGCGCCGCCGAGCACGCGGCACGCCTCGCCGCACAGGACCACCGCGCCACCTGGCTGGCTCGCCACCTGACACCGGAGCCCGCCGCCGTCGAGAGGCTCGCGGAGGACTGGCTGGCCGGGCGGCCCCGCGGAGCGCTGCCGGTCCCGGCACTGACGCCCCGGCCGGCGTCACCGTTGCCGCGCATGGAACTGCGGCGCCTTCTGCTGCGGACGCCGGCCGGCTTCACGAGCGATGCCTTCACCGACGTGACGACAGCCGACCTCCGCCACCTGGCGGGCGACCAGGAGGCCGCCGCCCGCTTCTACGTCGCCGACATCGCCGCGCGCCCGGACGACGTGTCCCCGTGGATCGGTCTCGGCCTCGCCGATCCGTCGGCGCGGGCCCTGCTGCGCGTACCCGCGGTGGTCATGGCGGTGCACGCCGAGATCCTCCGCCGCACCGGTAAGTTCCCCGACCCACGCGTGCTCGCCGCGTGGGTCGGGAGCTGACCGCTCAGCCCGTCGGCAGTGCTTCCAGGTCGCAGTCCGCCCTGGTGCTGCTGGCGGCCGAGACGGTCGCCGGGTGGTTCTTGCCGAGCGCGCGGCGGAACCTGCTGATCACGTCGATCTGGAGCGACTCGGCGTCCGCGGTGCGGCCCATTCCGCGCAGGTCCAGGACGATGTTGGCGAGACACGCCAGCGTCGAGGGGTGGTCTTCGCCCAGCACCCGCTGGGAGCGTTCGAGCACCCTCTGGTTGAGCGCGTAGGACCTCTCGAAGTCGCCGGACGCCGCGTGGTCACTCGCCCTGTTCGTGGCGCAGACGAGCGTGAACGGGTGGTCGTAGCCCAGCGCGTCCTGCATCGTGACGAACGCGTCCTCGTTGAGCTCGGCGGCCCTTTCGAGCTCTCCCATGAGCCTCAGGGTCACCGCGAGGTTCGTCTTGGCCGCCAGCACGTAGGGGTGGTACTCGCCGAGCGTCTCCGCGTACGCCGCGAGGACCTGCTCGCCCAGTGCCCTCGACTCGGCCAGCGCACCCGCCTGCCGCAGGTCCACCGCGAGGTTCAGCGACGCGGCCAGCGAACCGGGGTAGTTGTCGCCGTACCGCTTCGCGTACCTGAGCACCGCTTCCTCCGAGAGGCGCAGCGCTCCCGCGTGGTCACCCGCCTTGCGCCGGGCGACGGCGAGGTTCTTGATGGCCCGCAACGTGTCCGGGTGGTCGTCGCCGAAGAGCCTGCGGTGTTTCGCCACCGCGGTCTCGAGCATGTCCCTGGCCTGGACGTACTCACCGCACTCGCGGATGTCCAAGCACAGGTTGTTGAGCATCGAGAGCGTGAACCGGTGCTCGTCTCCGAGGATGCGGGCGCGGTGCTCCCAGGTCGCCTGGTCGATGTCGCGGGCCTCGGCGAACCGCCCGACGAGCCGCAGCGCGATCCCGAGGTTGTCCGCCGCGGCGAGGGAAAGCCCGTCCTCCTCGCCGTAGACCGCCTTCGCGGTGCGGTACGCGCCATCGCTGAGCTGCCACGCCTTGGTGAACTCCCCCAGTGCGCGCACGTCCTGAGCGACCATGTTCGCGAGCACGAGGGTGTTCTCGGACTCCTCACCGAGGTTCTCCCGCGCCACCGCGTAGGCGCGCTCGTCGACCGCGAGCGCTTCGGTGTAGCGACCGAGCGCGCGCAGGCAGACACCGACCTGCTTCGCCGTGGACAGCGTGTCCGGCTTCTCCTCACCGAACCGCTCGCTCCAGTAGGCGAGGAGCTCACGCCCGTAGTCCAGACCGCTCTGGTCGTCGCCCCACGCCGCCAGGAAGACAGCGCTGTGCAACGCGGTGCGCCGGACCCACGGGTCGTCGCACTCCTGCATCTTCGACGCGCGCACGTGCGGCAGGAGTTCGATGTACTTGGGCCAGTTGTTCTGGGTGGCGGGGCCACGCGGGTCGTCCGTGGCGAGCAGCACGTGGGCGGCGTGGCGCATCTGCGCGCGTTCCTGCGGGGTCATGCGGTCGAACAACGCGCCCTGCACCAGCCTGTGCAGCAGGATCGTGCCCTTGCTCTGGTCGATCTGCGCCAGGCTGTACCTGTTGATCTGCCGCATCGCCTTGCCGAGCAGCAACGGGTCGCGCAGCGCCTCGCCGAGCTCGTCCGGCACCGGGATGCCCTGCAGCTCGATGAAGAGGCTGCGGCTGATCGGCTCGGGAGCGAAGAACGCGCACACCTGCAGCAGCTGCAGAGCCGCCGGGTTCTCCTCGCTCAGCCGGTCGAACGACACGTTCCACGCGGCCGCGACCGGCACGTGGTAGTCCACGGGCAATCCGGCTTCGAGCAGTTCCGCGCGTTTGCGCGCGAAGAGCGAAAGGTACTCGCCGGCATTCATGCCGGTCTCCCGGAGCCAGGACGCTGCCTGCTCGATCGCGAGGGGCAGGTCTCCGAGCACATCGGCGACCTGTTCCGCGTCGGAGTCGGTCAAACCCTGGTTGCGTCGCTGCAGGAGCTGTTTGCTCTCGGCTCGGCTGAAGAGGTCGACCTCGACCGTCTGCGCGACGCTCGACCAATGGGTGTTCCGTGAAGTCACCAGGATGTGTCCTGAACCGCCGGTCGGGAAAAAAGGTCGGACGTCCTCGGGTTTGTCCGCGTTGTCGAACACCAGCAACCAGCGCCGATAGGGATGTCCGCGCCGCAATGATTCCCGTACCGCCGCAATGACGGAGTTGACCGCGCCGGTGTTCGGGATTCCGAGCTGTGCGGCCAGCTCCACGAAAACCGAGCGGATGTGCGTCGGGTCTTCCGATGGAATCCACCAGACGACGTCGTAGTCGTCCGCGTGCAGATACGCGTACTCGACCGCGACCTGCGACTTGCCGATGCCGCCGAGTCCGTACAGCGCTTCGGGGAGCACTGCGGTCGGGTTGGCGTCACCCGAGGTCAGGCGGGTGTTGAGGGCCGCCAGCATGGCGGTTCGCCCGGTGAAGTTGAAGTTGCGCGGAGGGACGGACCACGCGCGTGGAGCGTCACCTTGCTGACTCAGGATCGTGGACGAGGCCTCATCTCGTACCGTCACTGTCCCTCCTGGGTCAGCTGCATTGAGCGTCGATATTTGTGAGGGATTTTCCTCTTCGGCGGGAGCAGACACGCGCGCGATTGAATCAGCGGACTCGGCCTCCGGTTCTACCCGGTCGGCCGTGAGATCCGCGATCACCGTACTGATACGATTGGACCGTTTGGCGTAGGGCCCGCTCATCGCGCGAAAGATCACCTGTTGCAGGCGCAGATGAGGGAGACTTTCCGGGGTCGCCTCCGAAATGGCGGAGTCCGGATCGTCGAGCGCTTCCTTGATGCCGCGCGTCGCTTCGGCTTTCGGCCCCAGAAAGTCGGCCACGGTGCGCAGAACGCGGGCCGTGTCGGCTCGCGAGCAGGTGGAGAGCAATTCCTGGCGCAATCCGTCCCGGAACTCGTAGGTGCCGGGAGAAGAAGTGCCTTCGTCGCGTTCGACGAGGCCGCCGAGCAGCACCTCGGCCAGGTGCGAGAGCTTCGTGCCGGGCAGCACGGTCTGGCGGACGGCGCTCATCACCGGGAGCTTCAGCGGGACCGGGGTGGCGGCGAGCAGGCCCGCGAGGGCGAACGCCGGCGGGGAGGCGATGGTGCGGAAACGGCTCACCCGGTCGGCGGGGCTCAGGTGCGGCAACGGGTCGACCTCGAAGGTGCTCTCCTTGGCACTCGGGTCGGCGAACAACGTGGTGAGGCGGACGGCGGGGCCGTCGCCGGTGACCAGCCGGGTCCAGTGGCCGAGCCAGTCCGGGCGCAGTTCCAGCACGGGCACGGGCACCGCGGTGTCCGGTGGTCGTTCGTCGGAGGGGTCGGCGAGGCGGTAGCGGATGCGGGCGTTCGGCGCGCCCGCGCCGGGCATCCGCAGCTGCACCCTCGTCGTCACGAGGCCGGTCCAGCTCCACAGCTCGTGCGGGAGCAGGTGCATCACGGACACGTGGATCGACCGGCCCCAGTAGCCGATGACGCGGTCGGCCGCGCCGGTGTGCCACGCCCTGCCGACCCCGTCCGTCACCACGAGCACCAGGCGGCCACCGGACGGGTCGAGCAGTTCCGCCGGGCCGCGGGACGGGCCGTCGGGCGCGCCGACGCGCACCAGCAGGTCGCCGGAGCTCTCCTGGTCGAAGTCGACGAAGTAGAGGCGGACGGTGCGGAAAGCGCCCTGGGTCTCGAGCACCGCGCGGAAGTCCGCGATCTCGCGCTGCCAGATCTCCAGCGACGCCGTGTCCACGACGAGCGCGATCTCGAACGGCCGGGTGAGCGCGGGGAGGAAGGCGGGCAGCCACACGCCGGTCTCGGCGACGCGGACCGCGGTGGTCTCCTCGTCGAACTCCACCTCGTGGTCCGAGGGCACGAGTCGCGCCAGCGGTCGCAACGCCCGGGAGATCGCGCGGGTGTGCGGCAGGCTCTCGGTGACCGGGCGCGCGGCGCCCGGTTCGTGCTGCGGCGGCGTGCCGAGGGCGAACCGCGGAAGGTCGTCCTTTGTGGACCGCGTGACTTCGGGGAGACCGTGCGGAGACGTGGTGGACCGGAGGGCCGGTGGAACGTCCTCGGGAGGCGGAAGTGCCATCGGCAGAACGACGTGCTGTCGCGTCGGCGTGGCCGGCACCGCCGCCGGTCCCGCCACCTCCCTGCTCGCGTTCCACATCCGGCTCGCGAGCCACAGCGCGTCCGCCAGTTCTCTCGCGGTGAGGTCGCGCTCCGCCGCGCTCATTCGAACCCCGTGGTGGAAAGCCGGTGCCACAGGGCGTCGCGCAGGCGTTCCCACGCGACCCGGTCCGCGGTGAGCCCGCTCGACGACGCGAGCTGGATGGTGTTCAGCAGCTGGTCGATCGCGAGTCCGCCCTCGGACTCGCTGCGGCGCAGGAACTTCCGGATCAGCTCGGCGGAACCGCCCGACGCGTCGCGGAAGTGCGCCGCCACCATGCTCGCGAGCTGTTCCTCGTTCGGCGGCTGCATCTCCAGCTGCAACGTCCTGCGCAGGAACGCCGGGGGGAACTCGCGTTCGCGGTTGCTGGTGAACACGATGAACGGGAAAGCGCGGCACACCACCCGTCCCTCGGGGATCTCCGCGCTGCCACCGGGATCCGCGGTGTGCACGACGACCTTCGGCGTCCGGCGCGCGACGCGGGCGAGCTCGCGGATCAGGAACTCCCCGTCCTCCAGCACCGCGAGAAGGTCGTGCGGCAAAGAGAGATCGGCCTTGTCCACCTCGTCCACCACCAGGACCCGCGGCAGCTCGTACGGCAGCAACGCCGTGCCCAGCGGTCCCAGGTGGATGAAGTCGCCGATGTCGGTCGGCTCGTCGAGCACACCGCTCGCCTTGGCGCTGGAAGCGTGCACGCGGCCGATGGCGTCGTACTCGTAGAGGCCGTCCTGCCGCAGCTTGGTGCTCGACGTCACCGGCCACGTCAGGACCGGTCCCAGCGAGAGCTCCCTGGCCACCCGGAACGCGAGCGACGTCTTGCCGGTGCCGGGGCCGCCGGTGACGAGCAACGGCCTGCGCAGCAGCAGGGCGGCGTTGACCATGTCGATCTCGTGCCGGTCGGCCGGGTAGGACGTGTCGGCGCCGGGCGCGCCGATCCGCCGGGTGTTCTCGTTCTCCCCGCCGGCCGGCAGGGGCAGCGCGGGACCGCCCCGGAACACCCGCCACGGCGGCGGTTCCGGCAGGTCGGTCCGCAGGTCCACCTCGGCGCCCGGCTGCCCGGTACCGGTGTAGATGTGCCAGTCGTCGGTGCGTGTCAAGGCGCGACCACCTCCTGCGGCAGGGGTTCCACCTGCCGGGCCGGGTCGTCCCACAGGACGCTGATGTGGCTGCCGGGGTGCCCGTCGCAGTCGTCGGCGTACTGGGCCTGGCCGCGCAGCTTCTTCACGTTCTCCAGCAGCTTGCCGAGCCCGCCGTCCGCCAGCAGGTCGTCGACGGCGGTGCGGAACGCCTTGCCGGCGCAGTCCTCCCGGTGCCAGATCAGCACGGGCACCCCGGTCTTGAGCGCGATCGCCACCTCCACCCTGCCGACGCTGTCGCGGGCGGACGGCGGGTCGGCGAGCACGAGCAGCACGACGTTCTCGGCGAGTGCGAGCTTGGCACCGAGTTTCTGCAGGTGTCTGGGGCCGTCGAGCTGGCTGCGGTGCACCGCGTCGTCGATGGGACTGTCCCCTGCCTGGAGGTGGTTCTGCAGGTTTGTCCATCGCCGCTTCCACCGGCGGTGTTTCGTCTTCTCCCTGCTCCGTTCCAGTGATCTCAGGGACACCAGGTAGTCGACCCCGATCGGGGTCGCCACCTCGTCGGAGAACGAGATCCACTGGTCGACGGGCAGGTTGAGCAGGTCTTTCGGCAGGATCATCTCGATCGAGACGCTGCTCGCGTTCTCCGCCCAGCCCTCGATCCGGCCGACCAGCTCGCCCACCCGCGCCTGCAGCTCGGCGAGGCTGCCGGTGTAGTCGCGGCCGCGCTGCGGGGCCCACGTCGCCGAGTTCACCTGCCACCACTCGGACAGCAGGTAGCGGCCGGGTTCGACGCCGTGCGGCTGCAGCCGCAGCACCAGGGACGCCTCGGCGGGCGCGACCGTCTCCGTGGTCTCCGCGGAGATCGACCCGCGCAACGCGAGCAGGTCGGCGTGCAGGCCCATGGCGCGCGCCTGGTCCTCGGAGAACTGCCAGAGGCGCTGGGAGAGCACGTCCCCCGCGTGCAGCGCGAGGTGTTCGAGCAACGCGAGCGCGGGCGGGACGCCGTCGGGCCGCGCGTTCATCCGCTCCAGCCGGTTCAGCACGTCGACGGCGTCGTGCCGGCCGGGCGGCAGGGGCGCGGCCTGGCTTCCCGCCGCGACCCGGTAGCACTCGGCGAGCTGCGGGAAGTCGGTGTCGCGCAGCAGTTCGGTGATGGTGCGGCGGTCCTCGTCACCGAAGAGCTCCAGCGTCGCCATGTCCTCGACGAGGCGGCTGATCTGCCGCAGCTCCTGGGCTTCCGGCTGCAACTGCCGCAGGGCCTGCAGCAACGTGCGCACCGCTCCCGGCCGGCGTCCGCAGGCGAGCACGATCGCGAAGACGTGCAGCCGGGCGTCGTCGAACTCGGCGACCCGCAGCCGTGGTTCGTGCGGGTCCAGCGCGCTGTTGACGAGCTGGAGGCACAACCTCCGGCCCTCGATCCGCCCCATCAGCGGCATCCTGGCGATCAGCTCGGCCAGGACGCCGAGCGACTCACCGCCGCCGACCACCGCCCCGTCGTCGATCTCGGCCGGTGCCACCGGGGCCGGCGCGGGCGCGGCCGCGGCGTGCATCGACTCGGCGGACAGGCGGATCCACGCCGACGTTCTGGTCTCCTTGACCGCGACCTCGATCTCCCGGTACGCGAGCGGCTCGGCCGCCGGGTCGTGCCACAGCACTTCCTCGTAGAACGCCTTCGACACGATCACCGCGAGCACCGCGGACGAGCCGGCCAGCGCGGACTTGAGCGGGTCTGCCTCCAGCAACCGGAACGTGAGGTTCACGCAGTCGCCGACCGCGCCCTTGGCGTTGAACGTGACCTCACCGAAGTGCAGCGCGATCCGCAGCCGGATGCGCGCCTCCTGGGTGACCGTCGCGTTGTAGCGCAGCAGGTTCGCGATCAACCGGCGGAGCAGGAACTCGGACAGCACCTGTTTGGGCACCTCGGGGGTGAACAGGAACATCGCGCCGTCACCGCGGTCCTCCTGGTGCCAGGAGTGCTCCTCGATGTTGCTTTCGCGCAGCGCGGCGTGCAGCGCGTCGTAGAGTCCGCCGTGGGCGACGAGCTTGTGGTGGTTGGTCCGGCTGGGGTCGCTGAACTTCTCCACGTCGACAGCCAGCACGGCCCGCGGCTCGGCGCGTGGTGTCTGTTCCACGGGTTCTCCCTACCGGCATGGGCGATGGTCCATTATCCGGAGTTGATCTGAATGTGGGTGCATTCCGGCCTGATTTAGATCAATCGGGGCAGTCAGGGGCGCGCGGTTGCCGGAATCATGAGGAGCATGCTGATCGACCGGTCTTTCTGGGGGATGCTCGACGAGGCCGATCGCACAGCGTTGCGGAACACCGCGACTCGTGTCGAATTTGCATCCGGTTCGGTGATCTGCCATCAGGGAGACCAGTCGCGCAACGTGCTCGTGGTGTCGCGGGGCAGGGTCCGGGTGAGCCGCTTCACCGTCACCGGCGAGGAGACGGTGCTCGCCGTCCGCGGCCCCGGCGAGATCATCGGCGAGCTCTCCGCCGTGGACGGCCGCCGCCGTTCCGCGACCCTGACCGCGGTGGACGACGTCAGTGGCCTGGTGATTTCCCCTCGTGCGCTGAAGTCGCTGTGCCACGTGCGACCCGGCATCACCTGGGCGATGCTGCGCGTCGTGGCGTCCCGCCAGCGCGCGATGGTCGGCCAGCAGGACCTCCGCACCGGCCCGTCGCTGCACCGCGTGGGCGCGATGCTGCTCGACCTCGCGCACCGGGAGGCGGACGACCTGATCGCGACGGTGCCGCTCTCCCAGCGCGAGCTGGCCGGAATTGCGGGCATTTCCCGCGAAACGCTCGCCCGCACGTTGAAAGTCCTGCGCGAAGGAGGAATCATCCTGACCCGCCGCAACGGCATAGAAATTCTTCGTGAGGAAGAATTGCGCGCCGTCTGCGGGATCTGACGCTGTGTGGCATCTGACGCAGACATCCGCCGCCCGTGACGATTTCCTGGACGCTCAGTTCGCCGAGCCCGCAGGAGCCGTCATGAAGCGCCGTTCACTGCCCGACCCCGACTCGCGCACTCAGGTCCTGCGGGCGCGTCGCAAGCACACGGAGCAGGTCGTGCTCACCGTCGTCTTCACCGTCGTCCAACTGTGGGCGATCGTGGCGGTCATCGTGCTGGTGGAGGCCCGCGGCGTGCTGGCCGTCGCCGTCGCCGTGGTGCTGTCGGCGTCGCTGATCGCCCTCTGGGACACCTGGCGCACGCTGCTGATGTTCGGCAGGGCGTTGCGGTCCTGGCTGCCGGACGAGCTGCCCGCCGCGGACGCCGCACCGCCACGACGACCGTCGAGCCTGGTGCGGCTGTAGATGCCCGGCGTGGCCCCGGCGGGGGGCGGGGCCACGCCACCCCGGTGCCGGCGTCAAGGCCGATCAGCTGGGGGGCTGGTGACGGCGTTGGCGATCCGCAGCGTCATCAGCTGCTGCGCGGCGTCGCGAGCCGTCGGGGTGAACGAGTACGCGATGCGCCGCTGCTGGTCCCGCGTCGAGAACAGGCCCGCGTTGTACCCGTACTGCTCCCCCGTCTTCCCCCAGACCGTGACGCCGTTGATGGTGAACGTCTGCAGCCCGGTGCTGTAGGCGGCGGGCCGACCGTCCACCATGGACACGTTCGGGAGTGTGAACAGCTTCTCCCGCAAGGCGGGCGGCAGCAGGTCGCCGTCGAACAGCGCCTCGGCGAACCGGGTGAGGTCACCGGTCGTGGAGATGATGTCGCCCTCGCCGTAGGACTTCGACGTGTTGAAGTCGGAGACGTCGACCAGGCCCCGGCCGGGCACGTCCAGGTACCCGTGGACGTGCGCCCCGCGGATGCTCGTCTCGTTGCGGCCGGGCACGTACGTCCTGGTGAGCCCGAGGGGACGCGCGATGCGCTTGTCGACCTCGTGACCGTAGCCGTGGCCGGTGACCTTCTCGATGATCATCGCGGCGAGCACGTAGTTGATGCCCCGGTACTCCTGTTGCGTGCCAGGGGTGAACTTCGGCTCGGTGGCGGGGATCATCTTCAGGCGCTGGTCCGGCGCGTACCGGTCGTAGCGGTGTTCGAGGACCTTCTCCGGTGTGCTCAGGTCGGGGAAGCCGACCTCGAACGGGATTCCGCTGGTGTGGTCGAGCAACTGCCCGACCTCGACGTCGTCCAGCGTCGGCGGCAGGTCCGGGAGGTAGTGCCGGACCGGCGTTTGCAGGCCGATCTTCTGCTCGGCGGCGAGCTGCAGCACGACCGTCGCCACGAACACCTTGGTGACGCTGCCGATGCGGAACCTGTCGTCCGGCCGGACCGGGCGCTGCGTCCGCCGGTCCGCGACGCCTGCGGTGCCGTACCAGCACCCCGCCGAGCCCGACACGCGCAGCTGCGCGGACGTCGCCGCCGGGTTGTCCAGGTCGGAGATGGCCGCGCGCAGGAGTTCCGGCTGCAGCGGCGGTAAGGGTGAAAGCGCGACCACGGCCGCGATCAGGAGTGACTTCATGATCACCAACCTGCCGTGGCCGGCAGGCCGCGACCATGGTGCCGGCCCCCGCGCTCGCGGTAGGGCCGGCACCAGTCGTACTAGCGAACCGCGCGCACGCCGTTGGAGAAGAACGCCAGGCGGACCTCGCGGTCGATCGCCCGCTCCGGGTGGTCCATCAGACCGAACGCCAGACCGTCGGCGCTCGTGATGCCCGCGATGTCCTCGAACGACCCGTCCGGGTTGGAGCCCTTCTCGTACCGCAGTGCGACGCGGTACCCCTCGGTCTCACTGCCCGGGTCGAACCGGCCCTCGCCGTGCGCGCACGGGAAGGTCAGCGTCTGACCGCCCAGGCCGGTGAGCCACGGGCTGTCGTTGTCGCCGTCGACGACGTGCCGCTGGTTCTCCTCGTTGCGGAACGTCCCGGCGCTGTTGACCTTCAGGCCGACCTTGCCGAAACAACCTCCGCGCACGGCGATCTGGAAGCCGTTGCAGATGCCGATCAGCGGACGCGTGCGGCAGGCCTCGAACTGGTCCGCCAGGTGGCTGCGCAGCAACGCCGCCGCCACCGCGCCACCGCCGAGGTGGTCGCCGAACGAGAACCCTCCCGGAATGCAGAGGATGTCGGCGTCGTCGAGCCGTTCGGTGCCCGCCAGCAGGTCGGCCGCGAACCGCATCCGCGGCTCGGCGCCCACCTCGGCGAACGCTCGGACGGTCTCCTCCTGGCAGTTGGTGCCGGGCAGGTACAGGACGTTGACGGTCGGCTTCATGCGATCCTCGCCGTGAACGAGTTGAGCCAGCCGTCGCGCGCGGCCGGAGCGAACAGGTCGATGCCGTCGAGCACGATTCCGGTGCCCTCCAGCGTGCCTTCGAGGACACCGAGGACGACAGGGCTGAGCTCGGCGGGCAGGGCGGCGACGTCGTCGGGGGCGACCTCGACGACAGCGCCGACGCGGTGCTCGGCGAAGAGCGACTCGGTGGTCGCGGACTCCAGCTTGACGCCGATGCCGCTGGCCAGCACGCCCTGGGCGAGCGTCGCCGCGACACCACCGGCACCGATGCGGGCACCGCTGCGCAACAGGTTCCTGCTCGCGGTGAGCGCGCCCAGGTAGCTGTCCACATCGGACAGTGCCAGGTCGTCGAGCGCGCCGGCCGGCAGGCTGAGCTTGCGGGCGGCGACCGTGCCGACCGGGGAGCTCGTGGCCAGACCGACGCGGACCAGCACGTTGCCCGGCGTGGTCCACTGCTCGCGCAGCAGGGCGTCGGTGTGCGGCACCTTGCCCAGTGCGCTCAGGAACACCGCGGGCGGCACGCTGACGAGGCCCTCGTCGGTGTGCACGGAACCCGCGGAGGAGTCCTTGCCCGAGATCAGCGGCACGCCGAAGTGGCGGACCAGCACGGCGAGCTCGTCGACCATGCCGACCAGCCACTCACGCCAGTGCGGCGACAGGTGCGGGGTGTAGAAGTTGTCGCACATGCAGACGTCGTTCACCGCGACGCCGGCGAGCACCTGGCCCGCGAGCACCGAGCAGAACATCTGGCGCGTCGCGGCGACCGGGTCGGCCTCGAACATCCACGGGTTGAACGCGGTGTTCACGACGGCGGCGGCGGGCGAACCCGCGACCGGCGTGCCCGCCCAGTAGGCCGTGCGGACCGAGTGCTCGGTGCCGTAGTGCGGGCCGTACCAGGAGTTGCCCTGGACCGTGGAGTCGTACTGCGAGTCGGCGAAGTGCTGCGAGGCGACCTCCACGTCGGCGACGACCTCCTCCAGCAGCCCGGCGAGCTGCGTGGGCGCCAGCTCCGGCCACTCGGGCACACCCGTCGGGCGCGGCGGCGGGCCGACCTCCTGGCGTTCGACCTCGATGTCGAGCAGGTCGTACGCCACGTCGAAGCCGAGTTCGCCCTGGTGGGCGGGCACGACGTCCGGGGCGCCCGCGATCAGCGCCTCCTCGGTCAGGTCCGGGGCGTGGAACACGTGGTAGCGACCCGTGTCCGCGAACCGGCCGATGACCGTCGAACGCACCATGTGGCGGTCGAGGATCTTCTTCGCCCGCTCCTGGTGCTCCGGCGGCACGGCGAGCAGCATGCGTTCCTGCGACTCGGACAGCAGGATCCGCCACATCGGCAACGCCGCGGTCTTCAGCGGCACCAGCGCGGTGTTGATCCAGACACCGCACGCCTCGCCGATCTCGCCGACGGCGCTGTTCAGGCCCGCGCCACCGACGTCGGTGAGCGCGCTCATGCAGCCCGCTTCGCGCAGTTCGATCAGCGCCTTGCGGAACTTGACCTGCTCCAGCGGCGCGCCGATCTGCACGGCGGCCGTGTCCATGACGGCACCGGCGGAGCTCGCGGACGCGCCGTGGATGCCCTCGTTGCCGGTCAGGCCACCGATGAGCACCACGAAGTCACCGGGCCGCGGCGTGCCGCGCTGCGCCGCCGACACGGGCAGCAGGCCGATGCTGCCGCCGAGCGCGAACGGCTTGGCGCGGTAGGCGGGGTGGAACGTCATGCGCGACGACATCATCGGCACGCCGAAGGTGTTGCCGTACTCCTTGATCGCCCGGATCGTCTCGCCGGCGAGCCTGCGCGCGTCCGGCCGGCCCTTGATGGGCGCGGGCGCCTCGGGCTCACCGATGGCCGTGTACTCGAAGCTGCCGATGGGGTCGGCGCTCAGCCCGGTGCCGAGGATGTCGCGCAGCACGCCGCCGAGCTTGGTCAGCTGCCCGAAGTAGCCGGAGATCGCCGACGGCCCGTTGTGCGTCTCGGCCTTGATGGCGATCGCGTGGCCGTCGTAGAAGTCCCAGACGCCGGCGTTGTCGTGGAACATGCTGAGCACGTTCGGGTTGTCGACGTCCTTCGCGGCCTGGACGAGCCGCCCGAGCAGACTGCCGAGCGACTTCCACGTGGTGTGCGCGCAGTGGTCGCTCCACCGGGCGTCGAGCGCCTCCAGCAGGACGTCCGTGACGAACTCGTCCCCGAGCGCGTTCTGCACGTGCTGCACGTGCTTCATCTGCGCGAGCGACAGGTTGCGCCCACCCGCCGTGCCGAGCTCGGCGAGCGCCGCGTCGTCGAGCCCGCGCAGGTCGTACTGCACCGCCGACTCGTAGTGGCCCTGCGGCACGAGGGTGTCGTAGTGCGGTTCCTCGTCGTGCAGCTCTTCGATGGTCGCGTTGAACCGCGTGGAGACCACCAGGTCCCGCAGCCGCGGCGACGCGGACCTGTAGCTGGTGGCGACCTTGCCGGCCTTGGCCTCGACGCCGAGCAGCCCGCACACGGTGATGATCGAGTCGCTCTCGTTGTCGACCACACCGCGCTTGTAGGCGACCTGGACGGCACCCGCGTCCAGCGGCTGGTCCAGATAGACCTCGACGTCGAGCTGGTCACCGAGCACGGCGGCCACCTCGGCGAGCGCGGCGGCGCCGGGCGAGGTCTCGAACTCGACGTAGTAGTCGCGCCACACCTCGAGGTCGTCGAGTTCCCACGATCGGCCGAGCTCACGGATGTCGGGCTCCGCTACCCCCGCGGAGCGAACCGAGAACTTGTGGATCAACAATCCTCCTGGAGCTGAACGGTCGGGGGCAATTGTCCCCGGTAGCGACCGCGCTCGTGGAAGCACCCAGGCAACCGGGCGAGGCCGCACTGCGACACATGCAGCACCCTAGGCGTTGAGCCCTCTTCAGCCCGAATCGGCGGAGGGCGACGAGCGTCACCCACCGTTCCGGGGGACCACGTGGAGCAGCACGCCGCTGGAGTCCTGCGGCACGACCACCCCTCACCACTGACCGGGCGCGCGGCGACTCCGTTGACAAGTCTGGTTTGCGATGCAAACCTGATTGCATCACAGGTACGTTTGGGGGACGAGATGACGAGTGATCCGGGCGAACTGCTCGACGAACTGGCGGGTCTGCGCAAACGCACCCGGGACGACCGGCACGGGTACTGGTTCCCGTTGCTGCTCATGGGAGTCCTGTCCCTGCTCTCGCTGCCGCTCTCCCAGGCCGATCCGCACCCGACCGAGCACCTCGTCGACGGCGGACCCGGCCCGTGGATCAACCCGCTGGTTCACCTCACGCTGAAGACAGAGGTCGTGCACTCGCTCGCGCTGTCGCTCTACTGGCTGGGCGCGCTGCTCGTGGCCGTGCTCGCCACGGTGTGGTGGTACCGCTGGCGCGCCCGGCGCGTCGGCGTGGAGACCCCGACCGGCTCGTACGTCCGGGTCGCACTGCTCGGCCTGATCGCGGTGCTGTTCGGCATTCCACTGAGCACGAGCGTGATCCTCAAGTACACCTTGTTCTATCCCTTGCCCCACGTCGCCGCCATGGTCATGGCGGTGCTCCTGGGGCTCGCCGTGCTCGCGTTCCGCGCCCGGCGGATGCGGCCGCTGTTCGTCCCCGTCGGCCTGCTGCTGGCGTCGGTCGCCTTGTCGCTGCTGCAGTTGCCCGACGTCGGCATCGACCTCGGGATGGGCGGCGGCGCCCAGTTCATGGCGATCGCGGCCGGCCTGCTGACGCTGGCGTGGATCGAGCGCAGCGTGTTGTGCTCGGTGATCGCGGTGGTGTTCACGACCGTCGCGTTGATCGTCAACAATTCGTCCATGGACAACGACGCTCTGGGCGGCGCCACGGGCGTCCTGCTGCTCGCGACCGTGCTCGTGCTCGGCGGACTGGGCGCACTCGCCGCCGGCAAGGCCTCGTCGTGACGGAGCACCCGACAGCGGCGCTGGACGACGTCGTCCACCAGCGGCACAGACTGGGCATCCTCACCATCGCGGGCGAGGTGAAACGGGTGGAGTTCGCCTACCTGAAGTCCACCCTGAACCTCACCGCCGGCAACCTCTCGCGGCACATCGCGGTGCTGGAGGAGGCCGGGCTGCTGGTGATCGAGAAGGGTTATGAAGGCAAACGGCCCAAGACCTGGGTCAGCGTCACGGCGGCCGGCCGCAAGGCGCTGGCCGCCGAGATGGCCGCCTTGCGCGCGCTGCTGGACCGCCACGGCAAAGCGTGACCTGCCCGTTTCCCGCCGCCGGCTGCCCGCTGCCCGGCCGCGCACCGGCCGTCGTCACCCGATCGGAACGCGATCTTCGACACGATCTTCGATGTTTAGGCGTGGCGGTGCTGGACGTGGCGGCTCACCGGTGTACGGTAGTGGTATCTGTCATGGTTCCGAAGTACCGTTCGCCCGTGATCGCAGGTCACGGGCGTTTTGCTGTTCAGCGTCTCCGGCCATGACGGATCACACGGCCCCGCACAGTGCGGGCGCCAAATTCATGCTTGGAGTGCACCATGGCCACCGGAACCGTCAAGTGGTTCAACGCTGAAAAGGGCTTCGGCTTCATCGAGCAGGACGGTGGCGGCGCCGACGTCTTCGCCCACTACTCGAACATCGCCGCTCAGGGCTTCCGTGAGCTCCAGGAAGGCCAGAAGGTCTCCTTCGACATCACGCAGGGCCAGAAGGGCCCGCAGGCGGAGAACATCGTCCCCGCCTAGTCCCTTACTGCCGCCCGCGGCACGAAGGACCACCAAAGCCCGGCCGGATGGACCATCCGGCCGGGCTTTGTCGTATCCGGACGCCCCCTCGTGCGCGCCATCGGCGAAGCGTCACCCGTTGAGGCTGGTGAGGGTGTCCACCAGGTATGCCAGAGCCTCCGGGTCGTCGACGACCTCCGGCAGCACGTCGGGCGTCGCCCGTCGCAACTGCACCCAGCCGACGTAGGCGGAGTAGGCGACAACAGCCTGGTGCCGAGCCCGCACCGGAGGCAGTCCGAGCTCGGCGTAGGCCTCGGCCAGGAACGCGACCCTGCGTTCGGTGACCCGCCGCAGGACCGGCGCGACCACCGGGTCGTCGGCATGCGCTACCAGCGCGGGTTCCAGCCCACTCGCCGGATCCTCGGTGATCGCGATCCGGAAGAGCTGACGAAGCTTGTCCCGCGGGTCGGCGATGGCCGCCACCCGATCGATCACCGCCACGGTGCCCTCCTGCTCCCACCAGTCCAGAGCGTCGCGCAGCAGCGCCGTCCGATCGGTGAAGTGCCAGTAGAAGCTGCCCCGCGTCACCCCGAGCCGCTGGGCGAGCGGCACCACGGCCACCGCGCTCACACCGCCCTCGGCCAGGGCGACGAGCGCTGCGGTGAGCCAGTCCTGCTTCGACAGCCGAGCCACGTCCATACAGTACTGTACGGTCGACCGTGCAGGGCTGTACGGAACGTTGGAGGCGCACGATGACGGTGTTGGGTCTGGGCACGGCCGCGGTGTTGACGCTGGTCGGCGTCCTGCACGTGGTGTGGATGTTCTCGCCGTGGCCTCTGCGCACCCGCGAGGAGTTCGCCAGCCGAGTGGTCGGCGTGCCGGTGGAGAAGCTGCCGACGGAGCCGATGACAGGCGCGGTCGCGGTGCTGCTCGGGATGGCCGCGTACCTCGTCGCGGGCAGAGCGGGCGTGGCGCCGGTACCAGGCCCCGGTTGGCTGGCGGCCGTGGGGACGGCCGGCGTGGCCGCGGTGTTCCTGCTGCGCGGCGCGGGCGGCCTGGTGGTGTCGTCACGGCAGGACACCGAATTCGCCCGGCTCGACCAGCGGATCTACTCGCCGCTGTGCCTCGTCCTGGCGGCGTGCTGCGCAACAGTCGCCGCGCTGGGATGAGCTTCCCGGCTCAGCTGCGTGGTCCTGCGCCGTGCAGCAGCGTGTCGATGACGAGCGTGGCCAACGCGTCCGGGTCCTCTGCAGTAGGACTCTCGTCGACGCCGGACCTGTTCAGGGCTTCGCTGAGGAGGGCGTAGTACACCTGCCGCGTCCACTCCAGGTCCGCCTCGGGGGCGAGAAGCCCTTCCTCGCGGGCCCGGTTGAGGAGGTCCGTCGTGTGGCCGTTGATCTCCTCCCAGAGGGCCGCCGCGGCGTCGGTGTGCGCCGTGGCGTGACTGAGGGTGAAGCGCCAAGTGGTCTTCACCCTCATGACGTTCGCGGTCACCCGGTACAGCGCCACGAGCGCGGGAGCGGACTCCGGCCGGGCTTCCTCGATCGCGTCGACGAGCTGCTGCTTTGCGGAGACGGCGAGCGCGTCCAGCAGCGCCTGCCGGTTCGCGAACCGGCGGTGCACCGTGATCCTGGTCAGGCCGGCCGCCTCGGCGATCTGCTCCATCGAGGCGTTCGCGTCCTCGGCGAGCACCCGCTCGGCCGCCTCGAGGATCGCACGCACACTGCGCTCGGCATCTGCCCGCAGTGCTCGGCCCATGTCTGTCTCCCGCCTGGTTCGCCATCCGCCTCTCGCAGAGGATACGGGCATGCTACGAGTAACCCATTAACTGATACTTCCGTGTTGCTGCTCGATCTCCTAACTGATACTTTGATGAAACCGATCGGGTTGCCGGTCCACATGGGTCAGGAGTTCGAGATGACGACGAACAAGCCGGTAGCCCTCGTGACGGGCGCGTCCTCCGGCATCGGCAGGGCCGCGGCCCTCGCGCTGGCCGAGGCCGGGTACGACGTGGTCGGCACGAGCCGGGACGCGTCGAAGGTCGCCCCGCTGCGCGGCGTGGAGTTCCTCGACCTCGACGTGGCCGGCGACGAGTCCGTCACCTCCGCGGTCGGACAGGTGATCGACCGGTTCGGCCGCATCGACGTCCTGGTCAACAACGCCGGGTTCGGCGCGGGCGGCGCCGCCGAGGAAAATTCCATGGCCCAGGACCAGCACGTCTTCGACATCAACGTCTTCGGCGTCATCCGCATGACCAAGGCCGTCCTGCCGCACATGCGCGCCCAGCGCAGCGGCCGCATCATCAACATCTCGTCCGTCGTCGGGTTCATCCCCGTGCCCTACATGGCCGTCTACGCCGCGTCCAAGCACGCCGTCGAGGGCTACTCCGAGTCCCTGGACCACGAGGTCCGCGAGTACGGCGTCCGCGTCCTGCTGGTCGAGCCCTCGTGGACCAACACCTCGTTCGAGGCCAACGCCACGCAGCCCGACCAGCCACTGGAGGTCTACGCCGAGCACCGGCGAGCCTTCGACCAGCGGATGGCGGCAGCGGTCAAGGCCGGCGACGACCCCGCCGTCGTAGCCAAGGCGATCGTCGCGGCCGCCACCGACGCCAAGCCGAAGCTGCGCTACCCCGCCGGCGCGCAGACCGGGCGCGTCCACGCCATGCGGCGCCTCGTCCCGTCGCGGATGTTCGACCAGCAGATCCGCAAGCTCAACCAGCTCCCCGCCTGACCGGCCCGCGTGCGTCCTACCCGAAGGACGTAATGACCTTGCGGCGCCTCGCTTAGAGCAACTCCAAGCACTAGAACGAACAGCGGAGCATGCTCGATGCGCCCAAGGTGAAGGGATCCAGTGTCAGAACAACCTGACCGCTCACCGGTCCTCGCACACCGCGGCCACTCGCTGAGCTCTCGGCTCAGCGAGGCCGACGCGCAGTTCCGGGAGTGGATGCACGAAAACCTCGATCACGCCGCGGCGCACTTCAGGCTCACCGTCATCGGAGAACCTTCGCTCGGCTGGCTGGACCGGTCGATCGGCGCGCCTGTGCGAGGAATCGGCGACCAGATGTGGTTGCGGGTGGTGTCCGAGGACAGGCAGTGGATCGAAGGTGAGTTCTGGACCGGAAATCTCGCAGCGAACGCCTTCACGGGCCTGTCCAAGCCGCGCGTCGTCGATGTCTTCGAGTGGGAGCACAGAAGGCACCAGCGTGCGGAGTTGATGACATTGGTGCCAGGTTCGCCGTGCTCCCGCACCGATGTCCTGCGGCACATGGCCGACCTTCCAGACCAGTGGTGGGCCGACCTGCGCAGAACTAGCGAGTTGATCGCGGCGATGCCGACCGACCGCGTCAACGCGGACCAAGCCTTGGTCACCGGCCGGATGCAGCAGCAGTTCGGGAACTCGGTGAACCCCGTTGTGCGCGAGTGGGAAACGGTCCACGGCGACCTGCACTGGGCGAACCTGATGGGCCCTGAGTTCGGTCTGCTGGACTGGGAGTCGTGGGGTCGCGGTCCACTTGGAACGGACGCCGCCACCCTGCTCAGCTACAGCCTTCTCGTACCGCGGGCCGTTGAGCGAGTGCGCGACACGTTCGCTGACGTGCTGGCGACCGACGCCGGGCTGCTCGCCCAGTTCTACGTGGCCGCCCGGCTGCTGCACCGCGTCGACAGGGGCGATCACCCGGATCTCGCCGCGCCGCTCAGAAGGCACGTCGACAGCTTGTGAAGACATCAACGACAACGAGGAAGCCTCTCCGGACCTGAAGTCCGGGAAGGCTCCCCCGATGTCGAGTCAGGAGGCGGTTACGAGCACTTGCGCCCTTCGTTCACGCACTTCACGATCTTCGCCATCGTCTGGTCGGAGTTGACGTTGGCGTAGTCGTTGTGATCGGAGAACGGGTTGTGGTTCTCCTCCGGGAACGCGTCGAGCTGGTACTGGCCCTTCTGCTGGATGTCGCGGGAAATGTTGTAGGAGATGCTGATCCGCAGCTGCGGGATGGCCTTGAAGCCCTGCGGGCACGCGCCGGTCTGCTTGTCGGCGAACCGGACGTGGTCGCGGTGGTTGGCGCTGTCGGCGTTCTTGCCGTCCCAGCACCCCGCGAAGTCGTGCACCCGCATGACCTTGCTGCCGTTCGGGCAGATCACGTACTTGTCGGACAGGCGGTCCTCGAACCCGCTGCAGGTCCACGTGGCGCGGGCGTTGGCGGGACCGCGGCTGGTCGGCTTGGCGTCACCGACGACCATCTTCAGGAACTTCGGCATGGCCGTGACCTTGCTGGCCGCGTTGCCGCGGTACTCGATCTTCACCTGGGCCGGCCGGACGATCTTGCCGTTGTTGCCGACGAGTTCCAGGTTCTTGCCGGTGGGAGCGGCCAGGGGCGGCGGGGCGACGGTCGTGGTGGTGGCACCACCGTTGTTGTTGCCCCCGTTGTTGTTCCCGCCGTTGTTGTTGCCGCCGTTGTTCTCGTTGCCGCCCTCGTCGCCCTCGTTGAGACCGCACTTCGCGAGGCGGTCCAGCCCCTGCGGCTTCTCGGCGTTGCGGCCGATCGCGATCGCGATCCGGTCGAGGGTCGCGACCCGCTTGTCCTTCAACGGCCCGAGGATCGCGTTGTCGATGAAGTTCGCCCCGCCCTGCCCCTTGGTGGTCACCAGGCGCTGGTTGGCTTCGGCGATCTGCTTGTCCAGCTGGTCGAGGTTGCTGTCCACCTCGTCCAGAGCCTGGTCCGGCACGCCCGGCAGCGCCTCGCGCGCCGACGGGCACTTGATCGTCGGCGTGGCGGCGTCCTGCTCGGCGCCGTTCTGCTCGGCCTGCTGGAGAACACCGTCCGCGGCGAACTTGCGGGGCTTCGGCGAGTGGTTGCCGTGACCTTGACCGCCGCCGTGGCCCCACCGCAGGTCGCAGTCGGCGAGCGGCGTCAGGTTCGGCTTGCGCGCGGACCGGCTGAGGGCGTTCGCGATGCGTTCGAGGGTGGCGACCCGCTTGCTGCGCAGCGGGCCGAGAACGGTGTTGTTGACGAAGTTCGGGTCGCCGGGGTTCTGGGCGCGCGCCACCCGGTCGTTGGCTTCCTTGAGCTGCTGCGCGAGTTCTCGGAGGTTGCGGGTGACCTCGTCGCGCACCCGCTGCGGAACGGCGGGCAAGCGCTGGGAGACCCCAGGACACGCGACCTCGCCCGGGCCGTTCTCCTTGATCTTGTCGGGGTTGGAGCCGACGTCCTGCGGGTTGGCCTTGGTGTTGATGCGCACGACCGGCCAGAAGTAGGACGAGCGGTCACCGTTGCGGCAGGTCGTCTCCGAGTCGACCAGGCTCTCGTCGGTCGACTCCGCACTGATCGACAGGTTGCCCACGAAGTCGTGGACGTGTTGGGCACCGTGCTTCAGACCCGGCTGGGCGACCGGGTTGTCGGCACTGAACTTGCCCTGCTCGTTCGTGCCGCAGTCGACCGTGAACACGCCACCGGCGCCGTTCTTGCCGACCTTCGGCTCGACGACGTTCTTGGCGACCCGCTCAATGGGCGCGAACGCACCGAGCGGTGCAGGCTCACCGTTCTTGGCGGCCAACGCCACCGTGGCGGTACCCGCTGCGACCACGGCCACCGCCGACAACGAAGCGATCAGGCGAAACTTCCGTCTGTCCGTCACGCGGTGCGTCATACGTACTCCTCGTTCAAGCGGCGCATGTACGGGAGTACGTATGACGAGGTTCATCGGCTCAACCGAATTGTTACCGTCGACCACGACCGCCGATGCCGGTGGTACGACTGGGCCGAACGGCGGCCTCTCGATCATCAGTCGCCACGGCGACCGGCCTAGGGCGTGTCCCGTCAGTCTCGTCCGCGATAGTCGCGGCCGAGGGCCCCGGAGACGGCACCGCCGCAAAGCCCGAATACGCCCGGTACGAGGGCATTGCGGCGGCACCGCCTCCGGGACTCTCGACCGTGACTCTCATCGAACGGACCTACGGGACACGCCCTAGGGGCGCACCCGTCAGATCGGCAGCCAGCCCCAGCCGTACCGCCGCGGTTCGGCGCGGATGCCGATCTCGTCGTATCGCCCGGCTGTGCCTTCAGTGCCGCTGACCAGCGATGGGGGCGGCTGATTCGACCCGGCTCGACGTGAGAGCGGTCTCGGCGTCGTCCGCCGCGGAGCGCCCCTGCTTCTTCGGGCCTCGCACGGCGACGTAGACGGACAACACCACCATGACGGCCGCTCCCGCCCACATGGACTGCTGCCATCCATCCACAAAGGACTCGCGGGCCGCCTGGGCGATCCGTGTCGCGTGCGAGCCGGCGCTGCTCGCGACCTCGACGGCGTTGGCGACGCCTTCCCTGGCGACGTCTGCCGCCTCCCGGGGGACACCGGACAGCTTGCCGTCGATCGAGTCGCGGTAGCCGGCGGACAGAAGCGCGCCCAGCAGCGCGATGCCCAGGGCGGTGCCGAACTCGCGGGTGACATCGTTGAGCGCGGAGGCGACACCCTGCTTGTCTCGCGACAAGGAGCCGGTGATGGCCTCGGTGGAGGGCGTCATCGACAGGCCCATGCCGATGCCCATAGCGACCAGCCCCGGCAGGATCGACGAGTAGCCGCCCTCCACCGAGACGAACAGCCCCATGAACACCAGTCCCGCACCGGCCAGCGCGACGCCGGTGGTCATGGTCGCGCGGGAGCCAACACGCTCGGCCAGCTTGGCCGCGAGGCCGGAGGCCAGCATCATCGAGATCGCCATGGGCATCAGGGCCGCCGTGGACAGCAGTCCCGACCACCCCAGCACGGCCTGGAAGAACGGGAACAGCACCACGCCGATGCCCGCCTGGACGCCGAAGACCACGAGCAGCGTGAGCGAGCCGCTCGCCAGGCCGCGTTCCCGGAACAGGCGCACGTCCAACAGGGAGGCGTCGCGGCGGCGCAGTTCCCAGACCACGAAGCCGATGCCGGCGACGATGCCGACGGCGAGGCTGATCACCGTCTCGGGTGCCGTCCAGCCGCGTTCGGGCCCCTCCTGCAGCGTGAAGATGAGGCCGACGACGGCGACGGTGGAGAGCAGCGCACCGACGGTGTCGAAGGGGTGAGCCGAGCGCTCGCGGGAATTGGGCACCGACTTCACCGTCGTCACGAGCGCCACGACGATCAGCGCGGTCGGGAGCGCGAACAACCAGCGCCAGTCGGCGATGTCGACCAAGAACGCGGAGAGGAACATGCCCAGGACGCCGCCGCCTCCCGCGACGGCCGTCCACACGCCGATGGCTTTGCCGCGCCGTTCCTCGGGGAAGGTGGAGGTGATGACGGCCAGGGTGATCGGCATGATCATCGCGGCGCCGACACCGCTGAGCGCGCGTGCCGCGATCATGACCTCGGCGCTCGGGGACAGTGCCGCCACCACGTTCGCGATGCCGAACAACGTGAGCCCGGCGGTCAACATGGGCTTGCGCCCCAGGCGGTCACCGATCGCGCCGAGTGGCAGCAGCAGCGCGGCCAGGGACAGCGTGTAGATGTTGATGATCCACAGAACCGTGCCCAGCGAGGCCCCGAACTCGACGGCCATGTGAGTCTGCGCGACGCTGAGGCCCGAGACCGAGGCGACGACGGCCATCAATGACATGGACACAGAGATGAGGATGGTGCGCAGCTGACCCGCGTCCGGTGTGGCAACCCCTTGTGCGGGCTGGTTGGTGCTCATCGGTTCCTCTCGAAGGCATGGGAGATCGCGGCGCCGGGCGATGTCCAGACGCCGGAAGTGGTTGGGGGAAATACAGGTCAGCCGGTGGTGACGCGGTTCAGCGCCGCGTCGGTGTCGGCCGTGACGAGCAGCGAGTTGATGTGCGCGGCGGCCAGGGCACCGGCCGCGGCGGAGGCGCCCATGTTGTCGGGCAGGTCTTCCATCGGCAGCTTCAGCCCGTCCAGTCCGCCGGTGCGGGCCTGCATCCGGTTGGCGACCGCGAGAATGCTCCTGGCGATGATCGAACCGTCGGCCAAGCGCAGGCCGGCGACACTGCCGTCGTCGCCCGCCAGGACCTCTTCCACCGCGATGTCGACGATGCGAACACCCCTGGCGGCAAAGCGTTCGCGGGTGTTCTCGTCGAGTTCGCCGTCGCGGGTGAAGTAGATGAGGTCGTCACTCAACTGCCGGAACAGCAGGGCGTGGCGGACGGACGCGGGGCCGGTGGCGAGGACGCCGATGGCCTCGTCCCGCACTTCCCACCCGTGGCAGTGCGCGACACCGCGGCCCCAGTGCTCGGCGAGCCCCGGCACGTCGGGCAGCACGTCCCGCAGACCGGTGGCCACCAGGATCCGACGCGCCGTGACGGTCCTGTCGTCGGACAGGGTGACGGTGAAGCGCAGGTCGCCGTCGTCCGACGCCCCGGCGGGCTCCGCCGCGGCCACCTCACCGAAGACGACCTTGCCGCCGTAGTAGCGCACCTGCTCGCGTCCGCGCTCCAGGATCTCGGCGGGCGGCATACCGTCCAGCACGACGAAGCCGTGCATGGCCTCGGCCGGTGCGTCGTGAGGATTACCACTGTCAACCACGACGACGGAGCGGCGAGAGCGCGCGAGCATCAGCGCACCGTTCAAGCCGGCCGCTCCCCCGCCGACCACCACAACGTCCACGGTCTCGCCGGTCAGCGCGTCGCTCGCGTACTCGGAAGCCAGTGCAGACATCCCGGCGCGTCCTTTCTGTCGTGCATGGCCCGAGCCGTTCCAGGACCATCTGCCACGAGAGTAAGCAGGACTTGCGCGGCTGGCATACCATCTTGCCTATGACGCAAGAAGAAGGCGCGCTGGACGGCCTCGTGCGCAAACGGATCCGGGCCCTGCGGGTCGCACAGGGCCTGTCCCTGGAGGAACTGGCCAAGCGAGTCCACCTGGGACAGTCCTCGCTGAGCCGCATCGAGAACGGCCAGCGCCGCCTGGCACTGGACCAGCTAGTCGCCCTGGCCCGCGCCTTGGACACCACTCTCGACCAGCTGGTCGAGAACGCGGCGGATGATGTCGTCATCAGTCCGATGAACCACGGCGCCCACGGCCTGAGCTGGCCGATCAAGGGCGACCCCGCCATGAGCGTCATGCGCCGGCGGTTGACCGAGCCACCACCGGACAATCCCGCCAAGATGCGCGCTCACCCCGGCAGGGAGTGGCTGGTAGTGCTGTCCGGCACCGCGACCCTGCTGCTCGGCGACCGCAGCTTCCGCGTCGAGACCAATCGTGCCGCCGAGTTCCCGACCATGATGCCGCATGCCATCGGGGCGGCAGGCCGCCCGTGCGAGGTGATGTTCATCTTCGACCGGGACGCCCGTCGCGGCCATCGCGAGACCGACGTCCCCGAGGACAACGACTCATGACAACACCACCTGCGACGAACTCGCCACCGCCCTCGACGGCACCGGCGATTCCGCAGGCAAGGGCCTCAACCACCTCGTTGGCCGCCTCGGCGAAGCCTTTGACCTCGGCCCGCTCCGCAAGTCCGCTCAACGGATGAGACTGGAGACCAAGCAGTTCCGCGACGCGGGTAAGCTCAAATGGCCCGACACAGCGGTAGGGCCGTTCTTTCACCGGCACAACAGTCTATGAGGCTCCGCAGGGGAGTCGAACATGCCTCCGCCAACACCAGACCGTGCCCGTGATGCACGCGGCCATCGCGATGAACGACATTTTCTCGCTGGCCAGTTAGATCGTTGTCGCTCATTAGTCACTCAGGTCCCCAAATGGCCCCCGGCAAGATCACTGGCGTGAGCGAATCACGACATGCAAAGGCCCTTTGATCAGGCGTTATGCCACGATCAGAGGGCCTTTCACGACCGTCGGGACGACAGGATTTGAACCTGCGACCCTTGACCCCCAGTCCACAAAGGACTCCGAGCTATGGAAGATCAAATTCTCCAGGCGCCGGGCAGTGCGGCACGGCGCAGATCGACCACACCAGAAGACGGGTTCTGGGGCGACAAGGCTGAACCACGGCCGCCATGTCAGGTCACGCGCGACGAGCCGCGTACGGCTCGTCATCGTCGTGGTGCAGCAGAGCACTTGAGGTCAACATCAACAGCACCTTCAGCGCGACGTCGCGGCTGAGGCTCGACTGCGCGCTGCGGGCGATCTCACCGAGGTCGGCCAGCGCCGCCATCACGTCCCTGCTGCGTCATTCCTACCGGGCTCGACCTGCCCGGCACGGTCAAAGGAGTGTTCCACGGGCGGTTCCCCGCCGCGGAGGGCGAGGGCTCGGCGTCGCCAACTACGCGATCGGCTATGCCGACGGTCGCCAGAACAAGCTCTACGTGGTGGACCAGCTGGTCCCGTTCTGGGCACTGAGGAGGCGTTAGATCGTTCCAGAAGCCAACTGTGGCAGTGGGCCATGTCGTGCACGGATCACGACCTCCGACACGGCGGTTATGCAGATCTGCCGCAAGTGGGCACCCGTGACCGTTCCCAGCTCAGCGCCTCGAACTTCTGCGCGACCGCGGTCCGGTGCGGGCCGCGGTCGGCGGCAGGCCGGCCGCCTGAGAGCATCGATCGATGCCCCTGCCGGCATGTCGCCACACCGACGTCGACCTCCTCAGCCCCTGGGAGCTGCTCCGGAAGTCTGTGTGTGCCGGCTGCGACGTCGTCATCGATGCCATGGGAAGGAGCGGCGCGGAAGGCGACGGTCGGCCACGACGGCAGCCGCTGCGGGACCGGTGCGCGCCCTGCACTGCGTCGACACCCTCGTTGTCGAGCAGTTCGCCGTCACCGGCACTGGCCTCGGTCAGGCCGTCGGTGTGGAGCAGCTGGGTCTGACCGGGTTCAGGCCGACGGTGGCGAGGGCGAAGCGCGCGTTCGGCCGCCCCCGCATTCCACCTGAAAGGGCGGCCGACGGCGGGAAAACACTGTTCAACCCGTTCGCGCGAACACGTCGCTCTGACGAGGTACTCCCGCCCACTTCACTCAGCGGAGCCGATGACTAGGCCATTAGTGTCAGCGGCGAGCATGGAGCAATTTGGTCATCGACGCCCCTCCATCTGCTCCAGCGCCACGAGCGCGGTGACGAGCGGGCAGGTCCGGAGGACTCTCCGCGTTCAGCTCGGCACGTTTCGCATGATCACCAGTAATCGAGGAGGTTGTTGATGGAGTTTGTAGCCGAGCTGAAACTCTACTCACAGTTGTGTGCTTCCACTATCAAGCGTAAGCGGTTCACGCGAATAGGCGTGATCGCGATGGTGATCGTGTTCTTCATGCCACCAGCGCCCGTGTCCGCTCTGCGCTACCCGCCGCGTGTCCAGGTCTTCGTCGCCAACAGCGGTGCTGACGTGACCGCCGTTTATGACACGCGACTGGGTGAGGTGGTGGCGACAGTGCCGGTCGGTCACTCACCGGTCGGGGTGGGCGTCGCGGTGGACGGCGATCTGGTGTACGTGACCAACGAGTTGTCCGACACGGTCTCGGTGATCAACGCCAGGACGTACAAGGTGGTGGCCACCGTGCCGGTCGGGCAGCACCCGTTCGGCGTCGCCGTCACCTCCACCCATGCCTACGTGACCAACTTCGGTTCGAACACCGTCACCGTCATCGACGTGCGGACCAACGCGGCCGTGCTGGAGATTCCAGTCGGCAGGTTCCCGCACACACCGGTGACAAGCCCGGACGGCAAGCGCGTCTACGTCACCAACAACGGCGCCCAGAGCATGACGGTGATCGACACCAAGAGCCAGAAACCGATCGCCACCGTCCCTGTGGGCCGTTTCCCCGCCGGTGTGGCTACGAGTCCGAGCGGCGACCGGGTGTACGTGGCCAACACCGGCTCGGACACGGTGACCGTCATCGACGCGCGCGACCTCGACCCGATCAAGTCGACGACCGTCGGCAAGTCGCCGATGGGGGTCTCGGTCACCCCACGCGGTCGGGTGCACGTGGCAAATGCGGGATCGGACACGGTGACCGTTCTCGACCGATCCGGCGACCCGGTTGTTCCCGCTGTCCCGGTGGCGCAGCAGCCCGAGGGAACGGCCGCCAGCCCCGACGACAGTTTCGTCTACGTGACCAACTCCGCTGCCGGGCTCATGTCGATCATCGATGCGGGCACCGGGACGCTGGTCACCACGGTGCCGATCGGCCGTGAGCCCGAAGGCCTCGCCGTGACCTCCTGACCGCTTCGCAGACCAGCCCTCAACAGCGATGACCCCGCGGTTGACCGCCATGTCCCCTCCCGGCCCGGCGCACCACCTCGCCTTACCGTCGTCCTCCAGCACCTCACCCGTGCGCCCCGACCTGCGGTTTGGGCATCCTCGACATCAGGTTCTGCCCGGACGACAAGATCCCTTCATCCATCGCCAACCGGTACACGCGCAGCAGCGCGTTACGTGTGATGTACCGCGCCGGCACCGTCGGCGTGGTTCCGGCGTCGTTGCGCGATGACGCGGACGTGCTCGTACAGTTCGTCCACATCGCGCGGGGTCGGCTCGTGCAGCCCGCGCGTGCCCCAGCATGTGACGATCGTGTTCAGTAGGCGTGGTAGATGACCCGCGACGCCGGAGGCGCTGCGTCACGCACGAGGGCATGAACTGCTCGAAGGTCGGTATGTTCTGCGGGAGCACGGCAGCCAGGAGTTCTTCCGGCTCCATGTTCAAGTGCCGCATCATCGGCCCGGCTGCCGACATGAAGCCCACGCCCGGATGAGAGCTCGCCATCGTCAGCAGAGTCGGCGGTCGTCGAAACGTCGAGACCAGGCAGCGCACCGGTGGACGCATCCGCTCCACGATCCCTTCTGGGATCGGGTAGCGCCTGGTCCAGGGTCTCGAGGCTGTGCAGTACCACGGCGGACATCCACGGCACCGCCACCACCAGTACCGCGTCGCCGGCGTCGTAGCCGCATCAGTGCCGCAATGGCGCGGGTATCAGCACCATGTTGCGGGCGGTCAGCGTCCAGGCGCGCGACTGTCTGGCAACCCGCAGACCGCGGCTACGCCTTGTTCCAGTTGCTGGCCGGCCCTGTGGTGAGCCTCACCCCTCATCGCGACGATCACCACATACCTGGACCGCAACCCCGCCGGAAGCCCGACCGCACGCAGCCGGCCCGGCTGAGTGCCTGAAGTGAGCTGGCGTGCCGAGAATTGCGCCTGTGACGCGCCAACGGCGACAGTCGATGAAATCACCATGACCCCCACGGCCGCGATTCGGCCCAACAGTGCTCGATTCGACAGACTTCGCTCGAATCTGTCGCTTCATATTCGCGAGTAAATTGCCGAGAGTCTGGTACTCGAGCCGGACTTTGTGGTCTTGACCGGCAAAGGAGTGTTGGAAGACGAGCGCGGCCAGCGAACGATCATGAGTAGTTGTGTGGACAACTCAAGATCAGGTGGTGGTCGCGCGGGCGCCGGCGTAGACCCCGCGGCGGGTGTGGATCCCGTTGGCTGGCGGGAGAAGCTCGACGGGCTACGTGAAGCGCGACGCCCAGTCAAACGAGCAACCCCCGCTCACACTGAGGTAGATGTGGAGACGACCATGCTGGCTGCCGTGCCCAGGCCGATTCCGAGCAGCCGCAACCATTCGACCGGGTCGAACTCGCTCATGACGTGCGGGCGGATGCGGTGCAACATCTCGGCGGCCGGCGCGGCGGAGCGCACGGTGTGGCGGTGGGTCGCGGGTGCGCGCATCCGGACTGAGCGGCCGGTGCGGGCATGGTTCGTGATCGACGACCAGGCGCTACGGCGGACAACCCGCCGCGACGAGCGTGGTGACCACCAGTTCCGGCTCGCGAACCAACTGAGCAGCGGTCAGTACGATCTGGTCGCCCTCGCCCCTTCTGGCGCGGAAACCCGCTGACAGCAAAGCATTCTCGGCCGCGGCAGCGTCACGAACGGACACGCTCAGCCTCTGTTGAACGTGCTCGGCGAGGTGGTCCGCGGCAAGCTCGCGGACAAGTCGTCCTTAGTCGATCACCCCGGCACGGGTGGCCAGTCGCGCGACCTCCGTCAGGATATGACTCGACAAGCTGCCCCGACCTTCACGCAGTACACGTGCGTTCGATCTTCGACACCGGCAATCTGCGGCCAGACGGTTCCACATAACGAGTGGAGAACTCCCGCGGACCGAGTTGCTCCACCTGGACCCATCCGAACGTCTCAACGAACTCCGCCACGTCGTCCGGCTCCAGACCGAACTTCCACATGCGCCGCTTGGTCACGAACTCGCGGTAACCGGCCTCGGCACCTCACACGGCATACCTGTACTCGCTGCCCCTCCGAAGATGCGGGTGGCACGACGCCGCTCCGCCGTCGAGTGAACAGGAGGATGCCGTGTGCTCCGCGTCCTTCGCACCGCACGGTGTTCTACTCGGCTCCAACATGTCATGAGGGCCGAACACCACGTCGATCAACGCTCCCGGCCCGGCATTCCACCAACGCCGACAGCCTCAGCACCGTGGCAACTCACCTACTCGCCTTCCGGCCGAAGAATCCAGCTGGCTCCGCGGCATCGGCGACCGCCAGACCCGTGTTGTCCACGTGACCAAGCAGCCCACGCCACCAGGATCCGGGGCACCCCGAGCCTGCCACCGTGCGTTTCAACCAATCCCCCGCAGCGCCAGCGGAGCTGACCTGCCGGCAACGTGGCCTCGGACGGTGACTCGCCGCCAACCGCCGGGGTCAGGGCTTGCGACCCACAGCGCCTGCGATGCAGTACGACACGGGGGGAAGTGGCGTGATGCGCGGACCGTCCGGCCACCAGTCCGCGCACAGCGTCAGGCCGGGGTCGACTAGTTCGAGTCCGGCCATCATGCCCTCGATCTCGTCGCGGGTGCGGAAACGGCCGGTGCCCATCGGGCTGTGCAGGAACGTGTCTTCCATGCGACGGGCGAGATCGCTGTGCTCAGCGGTCTGCGGATCGAGGAAGTGGCTGAGTGCCACGTAGGAACCCGACGGCAGCGCGTCGATGTACTCGCGCATGATCTCTTGTGGGCTGATCTCACCATCGTAGTGGTGCAAAGTACCGAGCTGGAAGAACGCGATCGGCTCCGTGAAGTCGATGTGCTTTCGCACGATCGGATCCTCGAGGATCTCACGGGGGTGGAAGATGTTCGCGGCCGAGAAGTGCGTCTGGTCGTTCTCCTCGAGCAACGCCCGGCCGTGCGCGAGCACCACAGGGTCGTTGTCGATGTACACCACGCGCGCTTCCGGCTGGATCCGCTGCACCACCTGATGGGTGTTCTCCGCCGTGGGCAGACCCGATCCGCAGTCGAGGTACTGGGTGATGCCCGCCTGGCCGGCGATGAAGCGGGTGGCACGGATCAGAAAGTTGCGGTTGTCGAACGCGAGGGTCCGCGCTTCCGGCGCGACCTGCTGCACCCGCCGCAGCACCTCACGGTCGATCTCGTAGTTGTCCTTGCCGTTCAGGAAAGCGTCGTAAACCCTGGCGATACTCGCCTTGGTCGTGTCGATGTAGACGGGCACATCGGTCTCGGGCATCACAAACCTCACAGGCATAGACAGGGTACGGCGCCTGTGCATCAGATCACACGGCGCCCAGGGCGTGGACATGGACCAAATGCGTGAATGTTCTGCAGTGCACGTACAGTGATCAACTCAGCGCCGATGGTTCCTGGGCAACCGCTTTTCGGGTGGACTGTTCTACCTGCACTGGCGCGCGCGAGGCCGGAACGCTAAAGAGGAGCCCTGATGGTGACTGCTGACTCCAACTCCTCGGCGAACGCACGGCCTGGTGGGCCGACGGCGCTGCGCATCGTGCTCGGCGCTCAGTTGCGCAGGCTCCGTGAGGCTGCGGAAATTTCGCGCAGTGAAGCGGGTTTCGCAATCCGCGGATCCGAGTCGAAGATCAGCCGGCTGGAGCTCGGCCGTGTCGGGTTGAAGGACCGCGATGTCGCCGATCTGCTCACCATGTACGGGATCACCGGCCAGGCGGATCGGGACCTGTTTCTCGAGATGGTCGCTCGCTCGAACCAGCCAGGCTGGTGGCATCGCTACACCGACTTGATGCCGGACTGGTTCCAGGATTACGTCGGCCTGGAAGAAGCCGCGTCGAGAATCCTCACCTACGAGCTGCAGTTCGTGCCCGGCCTGTTGCAGACTGAGGATTACGCACGGGCCATCTCTAGCCGCGGTCGCCCGGAAGTCGCGGACAAGGCGGTCGAACAGCGCGTCACCCTGCGCATGCACCGGCAGCAGATCCTGGCCAGGCCCGGCGCACCCCGCCTGTGGGCGGTGATCGACGAGTCGGTGCTGTATCGGCCGATCGGCGGCGTGTCGGTGTTGCGCGGTCAGCTCGAACACCTGCTCACCGTCACCAAGCAGAAGCACATCACCCTGCAGGTTCTGCCGTACTCCCTGAGCGGCTACGCGGCCGAGGGCTCGTTCGCCATGCTGCGGTTCGACGAGCCGGAACTGCCGGACATCGTCTACATCGAGCACGGCGGCGGTGCTCTGTATCTCGACCGAAGCAAGGAACTCGAGCTGTACGGCCGGATGTTCGACCGGCTGACCATCGACGCCCACACGCCGGATCACACACGTCAGGTGCTGACCAAGCGTCTCGCCGAGCTTTAGCTCCGCGGTCACCCCATCGAGCGTGCATCTGCACGTGCATTTACCCGTGCAAGTGCTTCTGCTACCGTGCGTGCACGGTCAGATGCACGTGCAGATGCACCGTCCCTGGGGAGGCGGAATGACTACGAGAGATGCGATCCACAGTGGGATGTCGGCCGCCCTGGTGCCCGAGGCGATGTGGCGGAAAAGCAGGCACAGCGGTGCGACCGGCAACTGCATGGAACTCGCCCAGCTCGACGGCGGCCACATCGCTGTGCGGAATTCCCGCTTCCCGGAGGGCCCCGCGCTGATACTCACCACCGCGGAGGTCGCGGCCTTTCTGGCGGGTGCGAAGGAGGGAGAGTTCGATGACTTTGTCGCGTGACGCCGCAGCGAGCGCCACGGTCCGGCTCAACGCGCTGATCCTGCGAGGCTTCCAGTTCCTCTATCCGCGAGACCACAAAGGTGAGCTCGCCGCCGTCGTGGGTGTCCGCGCCCATGACAACGTCATCGACATCGTCCGTCTGCATGACGAGAACGACGCGATCGCAACGAGGATGCCTGCGGACGAGGTCAACGTCCTGGTGCCGACGCGGTACTCGTGGCAGCGCACCGGCCCCGCCTGCCGCGTGATCGAAGAGCTGCTGGAACTGCCTGACGACCGCATCGCCTGACCTCGAACCGCTGCCCGGTATCCGGCTACAGTAACCCTGGCGCCAACCCCGGCCTCCTCAAATGCCTGTGGGGTGCCGAACACGGCCTAGCTGAGCCAGCAGCCTGACCTGCGTATCAGGCTGCGTCTGGCGATCTCCGCGTCCAGCGGGCTCATGTCCTCACCCACCGGTTCCGATGGTGGCCACCATCGGAAGTCCAGCGCTTCGTCGTTCAGGGTCAGCCGGGGCACCACCTGGAGTTCAATCCGATAGAGAGCCAGGAGTTCCCGGCGTTCCGGCTTCGTGAGATCGAACTCAGCGACGCCGACGAAGGTCAGGTCCGCCAGGTGGATGCCGGTCTCCTCGCGCAACTCCCGCACCGCGGCCTGGCGCATGGTCTCCCCCGGCTCTCGCGTTCCTCCTGGTAACTCCCACTGCTTCCGCCAACTGTCGAACATCATCAGGACGGCGTTCGCGTGAGTGACGACGACCAGCGACGCGGGCACGGCCACCTGCTCGACGAGACGTGCCAGATCCTCTTCGGCGACGAACCGAAAGCCGACCAAGGCGTTGCCGGCACGATCACGGATCGGAAGTTCGGCCATGACGCCAATCCAACCGCAGGACCGGGAGAAGCACGCGCGACAGGGACCGCGAGTCCAGTTTCGAGCCCGAGATCATGCCCAACCGGCAGAAACTCCCAGGCGGTGTGGACGAAAGGTGATCTCGTTGGCTGCCAAGGGATTGCTCCGACCACATCGACGCGATCACCGAGGACGGGCCGCTCGCGCTGACCCGCCGGCAGAGCGAGCGGAGGCCTCAGACGGATTCCGAGGCCCCCAACGTCTCTCAGGCGCGGTAGCCGTAGTCCACGAGCTCGACCAGCAGCCCCGTCGACGGCCCGAGGTGCGCGAACGCCACCCGCAGCCCAGGCCGTCCGCCCTGACAGGGCTTCTCGTCGACCGGGATCGCGCCGCGGTCCTGCAACGCCGCCAGGTCGGCGTCGATGTCGTCCACCTCGAACGCCACGTGGTTCAAGCCAGGCCCCAGCCGCTCGAGGTGCCCGTGCACGGCGGCGTTCTCGCGGAGCGGCGCGACCAGTTCGATCGAGGTCGTGTCGCGGGCACTGCCAGAACCCGTCACCATCCAGCACGACGACGGCTACCGCACCCAGTACATGCACCTGTCGCAGTTCGTGCTGGCCACCGGCGCGCGGATCGGCATGGGCGGGGCGGTCGGGCTGTCCGGCGGCGCGACAGGAGCACCCGGATCGGGCTCGTCCACCGGCCCGCACCTGCACTGGCACATGATCAACCCGAGCGGCACGCGCATCAACCCGCTGACCTACCTGGGCGGTGGTGGCAGCACGGGCCTGCCGAAGACCACCACCGAGCAGGACGGTGTCCCCGGTCCGATCATGTGGAAGCGCGCACAGAACTGGCTGCGCATCGAGCACGGGTACACCGGGCCGATCGACGGTGCGCCGGGGGTGAACACCTACGCGGCGTTGCAGCGGGCCATGCGCGGCTACGGCTACACGGGACCGATCGACGGCGTGCCAGGCGGGAACACGTGGGCGGCGGTGCAGCGACTGGCCGCGCAGTGGGGTTACACCGGCCCGATCGACGGTGCGATGGGGCCCAACTCGTGGCGTGGCTTCGCACGCTTCCTCAACCAGGACAAGTACAACTGAAGCCGAGTCCGATTCACCCGATGCAGCTTCACCGGCGCCGGTCCGCCGGGCCGGTCCGCCGGGGTCGGGCAAAGGTAGCCCGAACTACCTGGTCAGAGCGATCATCGCGTGGTCATGCGAGCAGCGAGTTCGTTCGCGCTCGGCGTCCGGGGTGTGCGTGCCGAAGACCGCGTCCGTGCGGGTCAAGCCGGATGGCGATACTCATGGATGACTCCACCGAGACGGTCCTGTCGATCTATGGTGAGCCGTTCGATCCGGCCGGGTTCAAGAGGCAGCGCGTGCGTTAATGGGCCTGATTCCAGCGTGCGGTCCAGCAGTTCAACGCGGAGTGCCTTGACCCAGCGTTCCATGATCGAGTTCATGCGAGGTGTCCGGACAACGGTCGGCACCTGGCGATCCCGGCGGTGCCGAAGATTTTGTCGATCAGAGCGGGGTATTGGGCGTCGCGGTCACGGGTGAGGAACCTGATCCGGGTCAGATGTCCGGTGTCTTCGAGGTCCATGAGCAGGTTGCGGATGGACTGGGTGATCCAGACATGGGCGGGGTGCGCGGTAGCTCCAGAATCGCTCCAGCACGATCAGTGTGAGAACACCGTCACTCACGAACACAACCTGACCAACCCCGACGCTGGGGGCCTCCTACCACTCGAGGCGCTTTGCAGATAAGCGATCGAAGTCCGAAACAACGCAGCCAAGGTGACGCTTTCCGCCGATACAGTTAAACCAGCAGGTGTCGCGGTCGTGGCGATAGGTGCCGATGGAGCTCCACCTCCTGTGCGTCGGAGCTGTGATCTGGCGGTGCTTTTAGGGGCCTGCTTTCGTCCGCAGGCTGCACCCGCGACGCCGCTGGCCGATCGCCGCTCAACCCGCCTGTCGTACTCCATGCCAAGCAGGACTACCTCTTGGGCTCCAACGCGATGAGGATCAAAGTCACCAGTCGCATTGCAGCATCCCACTCGGCTTGCGTGACAAGAGGAAACGCCTCACGGACCGATGGCGGCACGTCACTGTCCTCGGCGGCGTGAAGAAGGTCGGAGATCGGGATCCCATGCCTCCGAAGCACCAGTGCCGACCGGGCCGGATCCAGCTCCAGCTGTTCGATGCTGTTGAGGTTGTCCGGCGTCTCCGAGCCGAATTCTACGAGTGCGCGCTTGAACTGCGGATCACCCGACTTGCCGTGGGCGATTGCGATCAACTCGTTGATGAAAGCATCGCGCGTGGACATTATCTCCTCTTGATGATGACTTTTTTTACCAGTTTATTGAACTCTTCGATCCGGTTGGCGGGAACCGCGTATCGACTCGGCTCGTTCGTGGGTTTGAGCTCGAACTGTTTCAGCCACTCTCGTGTTCCCAGGTCGGCGTGAAACTCCATCCGGTGCGTGTACTGCTTGGGCTTGCCCAGCTTTCTCGCGTCGACGCGCCCGTCATCGGCGATCCACTTAGGGTTCTCGTGGTGCGGCTCAGGCTTGAGCACCAGGCCTTCGGCTATTTCGGACGCTTTCGCTTCGGCCTCGCTACCGTACCTCTCATAGACCTCGAGCTTGCGCTTGTAGGGCGCGAGCCCCAGGAAGTCGCTCCACTCCATGGGGTTCGACACGTAGGTGTGCGGGTTCGGTGCCGCGTGCAGGCCGATCGGGTCCGGTGTCGTGTAGGCACCGGTCTCCGGGTCGTAGTAGCGGAGGACGTTGTAGTTCTGGCCGGTTTCGGCGTCGTGGTACTGGCCGGGGAAGCGCAGCGGGCAGTGCGCATGACCCTGCGCGGCGGAGATCGACGTACCCCACACCGTAGTCACCTGACGCCAGGCGAGTTCTCCTGTCACGTCCACCAGTTCCACAGGAGTGCCGACCAGGTCGGTCACGATCGCGTAGAACTGCTGGTCGATCGACTCCTGGGGTGCGATCCGCGTGCTTTCGGCTTGTGTGACAGGTGTCGAAGTGCCCGGCTGGTAGTTCCACGTCGTCGTGCGTCCTCCGGACCGCACCTGTTCCGCCAACGTGGCGCCGTCCCAGGTGAAGTCCACGCGCTCCTGAGGTCCCACCTTGGCGATCCGCCGCCCGAACGGGTCGTACAGATACCGCCAGGTCGCACCGTCCGGCGTCGTAACGGATGTCAGACGATCTTCACTGTTCCACACGTACCGCCATGCCCGCGACCGGCCGGACAGCGTGTGTGAGATCCGCTCTGTGATTCGGCCCTGTGCGTCGTGGCGGTACTGCGTTCCACCTGCACGGCGGATTAATGTCCCTTCGTGGGTTCGCGGGCCGGTCGCCGACAGCGGGCCCTCCGCGTGGCTGATGTTGCCACTCTGGTCGTACGTGTACTTCTCGCGGAAAGCTGGCCCGGTCACACCGGTGACTCGTCCGAGTTCATCCAGGTCGAACCGGCGTACGCCCGCGAGTTGGTCCACGATGCTCGTCACCGCGTTGTCAGCGCGGTAGGTATAAGCACGCCGCTGCACGAGCCTCTGCTGACCGGTAACGGACTGGCTGCTCAGGCGGTGGTTCGAGTCCCAGCTCTGGGCCAGCCCGAACTCGCCGAGCCTTCGCGACACCTCACGCCCGGCGTCGTCGTACGCGAAAGTCAAGAGCTGCCCCGCGGTGCGTAGACCCACCGCTCGTCCTGCGGAGTCATACTCCCACAACGATTCTGTGCCGCTGGGCGTCACTCGGCGGATGCGACGGCCAAGCCGGTCGTAACTGGACGCCGTGGTCCGGCCGTTTACGGTCTCCTCGACGACGCGGCCAAGGTCGTCGTGACGGAGACGCACGTCCGCGTCCCGGTTGGTCGCGCGGACCAAGCGGTCGGCTTGGTCGTAGTCGAACGTGGTGATGCCGTCCTCAGCCCGCCGCTCCACCAGCCGACCCAGCACGTCGCGCTGGAACGTCGTGGTGTGGCCCGTGCCGTTGTTACTGGCCACGACCTCTCCCACTGCGTCCCGCACGTAGGTCAGGGTGCGGCCGTTGAAGTCGGTCTGTGCGACGAGTTTGCCGGTCGGGTCGTAGTCGTAGCGCCACAGCAGACCAGCAGGATTGGTCACGCCGACGAGCTGGAGGTTCGTGTCATGGTGGAATTCGACCGTGGCGCCGTCCGGCGTGATCTTGGCCTTCGGCAGGTCGAAGTGGGTGTACTCGAACCGAGTCGACCGGCCGAGCACGTCGGTGTGCTCGACCATATTGCCTTCACCGTCGTACCGCCAGCGTTCGGTCGTGCCATCCGGGAACGTGCGCCAGATCAGCTGGCCCTCAATGGTCCAGCCGAGCTTTGTCACCCCACCCACCGGGTCGGTGATCGTGCTGATGCGGCCGAAGACGTCCCGGGTATAGCTGGTGGTCGCTCCGTCCGGAGCGGTGTCCCCGATCGGCAGACCTGCCGCGTCGCACCACACCTGGCGGGTCCCACCGACAGCGTCGGCAGCCTCCACGAGGTGTCCGTTCTTGTCGTAGCGATAGCGGGTGACGCTGCCGGCCGCGTCGATCTCCGCGGTGAGATTGCCGCGTGGATCGTATTCCCACAGCCACACCGACCCGTCGAACTCGACGGCTCTCGTCGGCTGGCGGAACTCGTTGAATTCGAACGACGAGCGGCTGCCGTCCGGGCGCACGAGTTCGATGAGGTTGCCCGCGTCGTCGTACGTGCAATGGGTCGCGCGTCCCAGCGGGTCAGTAGTCGAGAGGACGTGATCGTACCGGTCGTGCTCAAGGGCAGTGACGTTGCCGAGCGGGTCGACCTCCCGCACGATCTGCTTCATCTCGTTGAGCTGGTAGATCGTGGAGTACCCGAGCGAGTCGGTGAACACCGTCTCGTCGTCGCGATAGGTGAAGGTGCCGTCGAGGAAACCACCTGACCCGACGTTGCGCACGCAGCGACCCTGCTCGTCGTAGACGTAGCGGTACCAACCGCCGTTGCGGTCCTGCCAGCCGGTGATGCGTCCGTCAGCGTCGTAATCGAACTTGACGGCGTGGCCAGAGGAGTTGCGAACCTCGGCCAACCTGCGTTCAGCGTTGTAGGAGAACCGCACGATCGGCACGTCCGACTCGGTGTTCGCGAGCCATAGGCTCGTGATCAGGCCATCAGCGCTCTCGACTCTGACGCGGTAGCCGCCCGAGTGGCGGATCTCAGTGAGGACACCATCGTTGTCGCGATCGAGATCGATGCGGTCCCCGACGCGGTGAACGATCGAGGTCAACGCCAGGGTCGCGCCGACGGACGCGGTGAAGTGCCACGTCGTGCCCGCAGCCGCATCGGTGATCGCGTAACCGTCGTCGATCCGGTGCAGCGGCAGGCGCGGGCCGACTTCCGGCAACACCGGCCCGGCGTCCGGTCGCGGGTAGACCAGGCACATCCCGTCCGCGGCGATGAACACCAGTCCGAGAACATCGCTCTCGATCCGCTGGTCCACTGTGGACGCCCAGGACCGGCCGAATGACTGTCCGGCCCGATAGCTCGACACGTGGGTACGTCGCAGTACCAGCGGCAGCACGCCGGGCAGGTCGACGTCCGTCTGACCCAGCACCATCTCGCCGCTGGCGACGTCAACGGGGTCGTTCTTGCACTTGCGCTCGTTTTCCGGTGTCCTCGTGCCGTTCGGCTCGTCCGGTCGGTTCGGCGAGGTCTCCTTCGCGGCCGACGAGGTCGCACCGTCGCCGGCACCGTCCAAATACTCGGGCAGCATGGAGTGCGATGACTCCGGTGTTGCGATCGAGGTGCCTTCCGGGAGGTTCCCTGCCCGGTACGAACGCGCGAGCTGGAGCACGGTCACCGCGACGACAGCTGAGCCGACGACGACGCTTGCGGTGATCGGAGTCGCGTGTCCGCAATTGCCTGCCCCACCGGGGCCGACGCCGTAGGTCACGCCGCCGCAAGCGGCCATCGCGTCGGTCGCGGTGAGCAGTAGGAGGAGCACGACGCCCACGACTGCCTGAGTCGACCACAAGATCAACCCGATCATCGGGCGCTCCATTCTGGTTCCAACTGTGCACGGAACTGACTTCCCACCGATTGCTCACTTCCGAACTTGAGCTGTGCGATCCGGTCAGCCAGCACTGTCTCGTCGGGTGTAGCCAGGAGGGTTTCGCCACGCAGGCGGTGCCAGCGTTCAGTCGCCAGGTCCAGTTGTGCGGTGTGCAGTCGGGCGAGCTTGCGGTAGGCGGCGACACCACAGCGTCGGCTCGGCTCTGCCCGGAACGCGTCGACCTTCAGACGGAACCGTCGTGCGGGAGAAAGCAGTGTTTGCCGTTCCGCTGGCGTGATCAGGTCGTGGGTAGAAGCCGGCAGGGTTTCGAGAGCCGCGGACAAGCCGGCCGCTTGGCTGCGTGTTCCACGTCGGAGGAGCAGCAGGTACAGCACGATCAGAGGGCCCTGAAGAATCAGGAACTGCACGGGTGTCACAACCAGCACCTGGACCGTTTCGCTGACTGTGAGCCAGCGGAGGGCGCCGCGGGCGAGATAGCCCAGGACGGTGTTGTTGCAGGCGTGCGCGCTGGCCGCCGTGAAGATCCCGAGGGTGATGACCCCGAGTTGTTGGCGCCGGTTCTTCATCTGACGCGCGATGCCGAAGCCTGCGCCGGCCACGGCGCTGAACGCTGTGTGGGCGGCCATGAGACCGAGCGACTGCCTCGCCCAGAACTGGTAGCCGGCGTCTGCAGCCAGCGGATCGCTCATGTAACCGATCGTTTCGGTGAAGTTGAAGCCGATCCCGGTGGCGGCGCCGAGCGCGATACCCGACACGACCGAGTCGAAGTTCCTGCGGCGGAGCACGAACAGGACAGCGACCCCGGCCGCCTTGCCTAGCTCTTCGGACAGTCCCGTGATCAACGGGGCGGTCATTCGGTACACCCATGTCGGATCGAGAAGACTTTCCGGCAGCGGCAGGTAGTTCCCGGAGAAGACGCTCCACCAGGTGTTCATCGTCCCGCCGAAGCCGGTCGCCACGAACGCTCCCCAGCCTGCCGCGACGAAGAGAAGGGAGAAGGGGACGCGGCGGAACCGTTGCATGCGATGCGCGAGGCAGAGCGCGTACGTGGTCGTCGGAACGCACACCACAACCGCCAGGACGACGTTCATCGGCGCTGTGACCAGCGCAAGTACCGGAACGGACTGCATGACGAAGGGAGCGAGAACAACCGCCGCCAGTACTCGACGGTAGCGGCGTGCGATGGCAGCACGTCGCCGAGTTCGCCGCAGATGCACGACGGCGACCACCAACAGCACCGCCAGCAGCGTCCAGGACGGCGGAAAGTACAGGTACGTCAACCTGATCACGAACTTGGCGAGACCGTCCAGGTTCGCGTCGTTTTGATGCCGACGCGGCAGGACCGCGGTCGACAGCATCGTCGTGGCGACCACGCCGTGCAGGGCAAGCACGATCAGCAGTGCGGTGCGGCGTGGTCCGCGGGCTGGAAACAGTTCACCGCGATGTCGGTGGGCCATGTGTCTCACCGTCTGGGGAGCGGGGGCAGGCTGGGCGCGGTGATGAACGGCTTGGGTGGCTTGCTGGGCCAGTGGGTGGAGAAGGGCAGCGCGGGTGGCACGTCGGTGGGCACCGGCCGCGACACGGGAGTGGGAATCGAACTGAAGCCCGGCAGGCCGTCGAGGTCCTCCAGCTTCCTGATGCGGTCGAGGCTGCCGCTGACGACGAACGAAGCCGTGAGCAGGCAGCCGCTCGCGATCACACAGAAGACGCTGAAAAACCGCAGGTGAGGGGCTGACTCAAAGCCGACATCGCCGTGGTCGCGCATTGTTACCGAAGCCCCCGTCACACCGGCTGCATCTCGGCGAGTACGTGCTGGGCTGCCCGCACACCGAGCGCGCACGGTCCGGCGCGGTCCTGGGAGATGACCTGGAACGTGAGGTAGGCGCTGTCGGAGACCGCGACGTAGACGATGCAGGAGATACCGATGGGCAACTTCGCAGCCGGGTACCCCCTGATCAGGTCGACGTTGTCGTTCAACACGACAATGCGGACGCTGTCGGTGTCGTTGTGGATTTGCAACGCGACAGACTCGCCATCACCGTTGGCCCAGAAGCAAGTCGTGGGAGTGTGCGCGGCACCCCTCGGCCCTGGACCCCGATCAGGCGACACAACTCCCAGCTCCTCGGCGTTCTCCGGGCTGATCAGGTCACAGGGCTTGAGCTTTTCCACCGGCAGAGGCGAGACGGCGAACTGCCGGATCGTCCTCTTCTCCCTCATCGGAACGTCCTTCGAGACGTCACCGGGCTCGCCGCCCCCACACGCGGCCAGAGCGGCGGCCGTCGCGCACAGCAGCGCACTCAGAATCGTGAATCGCATGCTCTGTGGTCCTTCAGACAATAGGCACGTTGCGCAGCGCTTCTTGCGCGGCGCGAACCCCGACGGCGCACGCACCAGCGCGGTTGCGGGACGTGACCTGGAGGGTGAGGTGCGCGGTGTCGGAAACGGCGACGTCGACGTTGCAAAGGGAGGCACTACCGGGCGACATGCTCGCCGGGTAGCCCCTGATCAGGTCGACGTTGTCGTGCGAGACGACATATCTCACTGCCCTGCCGCTGTTGTCGTGATGCAGTTGCAGGTCGAGTGACTCGCCGTAGTGATCGGTCCAGTAGCAGGTGATCGGGTCCGTCGATGGCCCTTTGCGAGGCAGCCCGTAGCGCTCCTTGACCGGCGGGAGCAGACCCATCTCCTCCGCCACCTCGGTGCGGATGAGGGTGCAGGGGTCGGTCACCTTCTTCAGCGGCAGGACGGTCACGTCGAATTGCCTGATCGTGGACTTCTCCTTCAAAGGAACATTCTTGTCGGGTGGTTCCTCAACCTTCCCGCATCCGGAAGTGACTGTTGTGACGGCGATCAACGCAAGAGCGCAAGGCAGAACACGCACTGAGGTAACCCCTTGAAAGTGGATCTGTCCGAACGATGCACCAAGCACCCCTCAACAACCTCTCCAAAACCTGGAATGCGCAGCTTGCAGCGGTGCGTACCGCACTCGTGACGGTCCGTGACCGACTGGGTAGGGTGACCGCGTGAGTAGTAGCGGGACGCGGTTCGCGGTGCTGGGGAGCATTGAGGCGTATGTGGGCGACAAGCCGCTCGTTCTGGGGCCCGCGATGCAACGCAAGGTGCTGGCGGTGATGCTCGCGAACGCGGGACAAGCCGTGTCGCCGGACCAGATCGTCGAATCGGTGTGGCACGACGCCCCGCCGCACGACGCATTGAGCACGCTGTACACCTACATCGCCCGGCTGCGGAAGGTGAACGGCCTGGAGATCACGCGCCAACAGGGTGGCTACTTGCTCGAAATGGAGCCGGAGTCCGTTGACCTGCAACGCTTTCGGGCGCTGTTGCGGCGGGCCCGGGACCTGCCCGACGACAGTGCCGTTGATCTGATTGAGGAAGCCTTGGGCCTGTGGCGCGGGGAGCCGTTCGACGGCGCCGACACGCCCTGGTTCGTCCAGCAGCGCGCCGCGCTCGCGGAGACGAGATTCGCCGCCCGGTTGAGGTACTTCGACATCGCGTTGCGGTGTGGCCGGCATGGTGAGCTGGTGCCCGAGCTGACCGAGATGGCCGCCGAGCATCCGCTTGACGAGCGGGTGGCTGGTCAGCTGATGCTCGCGCTCTACCGCGACGGGCGGCAGGCGGAGGCATTGCGCTTCTACGAAGACCTGCGCGTGCGACTGCGGGACGAGCTGGGCACGGATCCGAGCCCCGAACTGCAGCTGCTGCACCGGCAGATGCTCACCAGCGACGTAGCGATCGCGGTACCCGTCCGGCAGACGGTGCCGTGCCAGCTACCCGCACCGCCCTCGGTGTTCGTAGGACGCACCGACATCACGGCAGAACTAAACAGTCTGAAGAGCGGGGTAGTCGTCGTCGGTGGTCCCGGCGGGGTCGGTAAAACCGCGCTCGTGCTGCGCTGGGCGCACGACCACGCAAGCCGGTTTCCGGACGGGCAGTTGCACGTGAACCTGCGCGGGTTCGACCCGTCAGCGCCACCGGCCCAGCCGGACATGGTGTTGCACAGCTTCCTCAGCGCCCTGGGCGTCCTGCCGGAACGCATGCCCGAGGACCTCGACGCACGCAGCACGCTGTTTCGCGAGCGAGTCGCCGGACGGAAGATGCTGATCGTGTTGGACAACGCGCTGAGCGAGGACCAGCTCCGGCCGTTGCTACCGGGCGGAACCACCTGCCTCGTCGTGGTGACCAGCCGCAACAGGCTCACCGGGATGGCCGTGTCCGAGCAGGCACGCCAGGTCACAGTGCCAATGCTCACAGACGACGAGGCAGTCGCGCTGCTGGCCCAGCGCCTCGGCAGCACACGACTCGAGGACTCCGAAGCATTGCACGAGCTCATCCGCCTCACCGCGGGACTGCCGCTGGCGCTCGCCGTCGTGGCGGCGCGGGCGTTGGCGCATCCCGCTTTTCCGCTTCGTGTGCTGGTCAAGGAACTGCACGACGAGCACAGCCGCCTGGACGCACTGGACGCCGGCGAGCCGGCGTCGAATGTTCGTGCCGTGACGTCGTGGTCCTACCACCGGCTCTCCCCTGCCGCCGCCCGGTTGTTCCGGCTGCTCGGCGCGCACCCCGGCCCGGACATCGACCTGGCCGCGTCCGCCGCGCTGGCGGGAGCCCGACCGGCAGAGGTCCGCTGGCTGCTTGACGAGCTCACGAGGGCACACGTTCTGGAACAGCCCGCTCCCGGCAGGTTCGCCTCCCACGACCTGCTGCGGGCATTCGCCCGGGACGAGACCACGCCAGAGGAAGCGCGGGAGGCACTCGGCCGGGTACTCGACCACTACCTGCACACAGGATTCGCCGCGGAACGCCAGCTCTCCCCGCACTGGCCGCCTATCGACCTGGCTCCTCCACAACGCGACGTGCACCCGCTCCAGATCGAGTCCTACGACAAGGCCATCGACTGGTTCACGGCAGAACGCGCGGCGCTGCTCGCCTCCGCCGACCTGGCAGCGCGTAACGGCTGGGACGTCCACGCCTGGCAGTTGCCGTGGGTGTTGTCGACCTATCTCACTCGCAGCGGCCACTGGGACGATCGCGCGGCCTCTCAGCGTGCCGCGCTCGCCGCCGCACGCCGGTTGGGTGACCACACGGCGCTCGCGGAGGTGTTGTTGCTGCTCGGTCGCGGCCACAGCGTCCTGGGCGACCAAACACGTGCGGTGGATGAGCTCACCGAGGCACTCGCATCCTTTCGTGCCATCGCGAACAGCGTCGGCGAGGGCATCACGCAGTTCTCGCTCGGCCTCGCTCACGCCCGGCGCAACGACCCGACGACCGCGCTGGATCACACGCAGCAGGCGCTGGCGCTGTTCCGCGGCATCGGCGACCGCGCGTGGGAGACGTTCAGCCTGACCGCGGTGGGCTGGTACCATGTTCTGCTGGGCGAGATGGACCTCGCCGCCGAGATCGGCGGCGCCGCGCTACGGCTGCTGGACGACGTGGGCGATCGAGACTGCGAAGCGCACACCCATCGCATGCTCGGCGTCGTCCAGCAGCAGCGGGGTGATCACGCGGCGGCCGTCGTGCATCACCAGCGCGCCCGCGAACTGTTCCGCGACCTGGGCGACTCCTACAGCGAGGCCGCGACCGCCGACCAGCTCGGCGACTCATTGCAGGCTCTGGGTGACAACGTCGCCGCCCGCGAGGCGTGGCTGCGCGCAGCGACGTTGTTCGAGGCATTGGGATTGCCCGAGGCCGACACGGTACGAGCGAAGCTGGCAGACTGATCCGCCCGCGCATCAGCGGTGGTACTTCGACTGCGCTCGCAGGACGAGGTTCGGGTCCAGCCCGGCCGGGCGATCCTTCTTCGGCGCCACGTTCTGCGGTGGCCTTGGTGGCACCGGTGGTTTCCTGACCGCCGACGCCACCACCGTGCTCACAGGTTTCACGGGCGTCGCGCGACGGCGTGCCCTGTCGCGCTCTGCACGTTCCTGTGCTTGAAGCACAAGAACGTGCACGACACGTATCAGGATCGTCAGCACAAGGAAGACGACAGCCATCCCCTTCTTCACGTCCCGCTCGGCGACGTCGCCGGCCAACTCGGGTGCGACGCGATCGTCGGGATCGAAGGTCAGTTCGATGTGATCACCGATGCCCGCCAGCGCCTCGGGCTTGGTCACGGTGGAGGGACCGCCGTCGCCGCACTCCAGGCGGTGGTCGTAGTAGGTGCTGCTCTCGGTGCTGTAGGTGCCGTCGCCGTTGAGGTAGCGATTGACCTCGACGCGCCGATCGACGTCGAGCACCCTGCACGGCACGGTTCGACCATGCTCCGCCAGGTACGTCATGGTCGTCGCGGTGCCTGCGGAGACGACCGCGATCGCCAAGCTGAAGAACGCCGCAATTCCCACGCCTATCCCGTGCACGGCTGACGACAAGAAGACAACGAGCCACACCAGCAGAAAAAGACCGAGCACCGCCAAGAAGCGCAGCACGCCGTGTTCAACTGCGGTCTTCGCTTGCGCCAACAACACGGCCAAACCAACAGCTATCACCGGAATCATCACAACCATCAGCAGCGCCGCCACAACACGGAGAACGCGCACGAGTCTCATATCTTCACACTGCCCAACCACTCCCTCCGAATTCCTTCATGAACCTTGAATTCGCAGGTCAGCGCCACAAGACTCGAAACGAGCGACTCGATACCATTTACCTTGCGCGACGCGCAGACTACGACGAAATGAAGCAGGGGGCCATGAAGATGTGGAACAGGAACGCCTGGCTGAGCACACTGTTCCTTTTCGGCGGAGCCCTGCTCTTCGCGGTGCTCGGCGACCGGTTGGGTCTTCCCGCCCCGTTCTACTTCACGGTGACCGGTCTGATCCTCCTCGCCGTCGCGGGATTGTTGTGGCCGATCTACAAAGACGCCCCGATCGACGGCAAACTGGGCAACCCGCTCTACGTCGCGCTGTTCTACGCGGGCGGTGGAGCGTGGATCTGGCTGGCAATGGGGCTGATGTCGATCGGGATCACCGCCTGGCTGGCGTTTCCCGGCGCCTTCTTCCTCGCGGGCGTGGTCCTGATCGTCGCCGGAGGCGTGTGGCGACTGGACATGGCTGCGCTATCGGGCTGGGCCTGGCGAGCATCTTCGGCCTGGCGTGCCTGGTCGTCGGCGGGTTCCTCGTATTCCCCCTCGGCTGGGGTTGGCTCGTGTTGTACCTGATCGGCCCCGTGATGGCGCTGCCCGCGCTCGCTGGAGCGATGATGTGGATCGGTCGACGGACCGCGACGAAGCCGTCCGTCGGAGCATCCCGGCAGGTGCGCCGGTGACAAGTCCCGAGATTTCGCTTCGGACGGTCGGCTACAAGACGGGGCCTGGTCCGCTGTTCGTGCTCGGCGGGCTGCTGCTCCTGGCCTGCGTCGGGTACGGCGTGTGGGCGCAGTTCCTTACTTTCGACGGCCCACCGACTTGCGGCGGTGCAGCGATGCGCCCGAATGAGGTGTGCGTGGACTTCTCCGGCCGCCGCGATCCCGTCGACTACGAGACCATGCTCGAGGCGCAGAAGGAGTCGGTCGGCATCTCGGCGCTGTGGCGAGCAGGCATCCCGGGGATGCTCGGCACGGTCGCTCTGGTCCTCGCCGTCTGGCGCCGCATCTCGGAGGAGATGATGACGACCCGGGATGCGTTCCTGAACGTGCTGGCGTTCGTCACCCTGCCGTTGCTCGTGGTCGCCGTTCTGCTGCAACTGCTCGGCGCGCGGCTCGGGTGGACGTGGGTCTCTCCGGTGGGCATCCCCGGGCTGTCCCAGGGGGTGCTGACCGCGATCGTGGGCACTCGCGATCGCGTCGTACGTTCCGTTCGCGTGGAGCGACGAACGTCCATCGCCTAAAGCACCGGCACAACCGCTCCACGAACGGGCGGCGGAGCACGAGCGTGCCCGTGCACTGGAGCGGGCCACAGAAGCCGAACGCCGGCACACGAAAGCCATAGAGCAACGCGAGAAAGCCGAGCAGCGGCAAGCCCGGGAGACCGAGCGCGAGGTCAAGCGGGAGGCGTCACGCCGGTCGCAGCAGAACCGCAGCGACCCGACCAGCGACCTGTGGATCGACCGCCGGGCGCAGATCAGCCCCGAGCCCGCCTCAAACGGCCAAATGCTGCTGTACCAGATCATCGGCCTGACCGGACTGGTCGCCATGCTGGCAGCCCTGGTGAGTGACGGCTGGTTGGCGTGCGGACTCGGCATGGGCGGCCTGGTGCTGGTGTCGGCCCGGCCGGCGAGCAGGGCGCCGACCGTGAACACCGCAATGCTGTGGGGCACTGCAGCAGCGCTCGGGTTCGGTGTCTCGATGACTCAACTCCTGCCCGTGCAGCCGTTGACCTGGACCTCGCTACTTACCGCAGTCGTGCTGGGCTACGGCTCGTACTACAAGATGCTGAGCGTCAGCTACGCCGCAGAAACCCCCCGGCTCAGCCACATCTGGTGGCACCTGACCAGCGTGCTCCTCGTGCCCACGGCGGTGCTGCTGGCACTCAGCGCGACGATCAGCGGCACGGTCGAGGCCGTGGTCGCCCACGTCGCGGCGGGAGGCGCACTGCTGTTGGCTTTCCCGTTCCGCGGCGACTTCCCGCCGCAGTGGCAGACTTTCCGGCGCGCTGCTCGGCCTGATCCTCGTGTCGGGCGTGGTGATCGCGGTGCTTGGCGCCACCCCGACGGCCTGGATCTTCGGTGGTGTCGTGAGGATGGGGACTGTGATGAGCGCGGTGTCGCGTCCCAAGACCCAGGCCGCTGTACCGGTGGGCTAGATCCAGCCTTGCTGCTCGACGGCTGCTATGAGGGCCAGCAAGGTGTCCCCTGTCAGCGGGACTTGCCAAGGCTGGATCGGATCTCACGGTCCAGGCCGCAGTCACCGGTCTCGGCCGCGATGCGCCGGGCCTGGTCGATGTGGTCCGATGGCGCCGCGAGGCCGAGCCGTGTGTGCGCCAGCCAGTCCCTGATCAGGGCGAGGCCGAGACCGACTTGATCGCCGATGTCCGCTGCGCCGGATCGTGATCTTGGCCGGTGGAGGTCTCGCCATTTAGTCCTTTGTAGACTTTCTCCGGTCTCATCGGGCATAGGGGCCGAGACCGATTAGGCAGTACACGGTGCGGGTGACCAGTGATCCGCGAATCTTGGTCTCCGCGTAGGCGTACGGGGTCTTCGCGAGGTCTGTGCACAGCGACAGATCGGTCGTGCCGGGGTAGGTCGACTCGGTGCGGTAGTGAGCGTCAGGGCTGCCGCAGTCGACTTCTGGCAACACGGAGCCCGGCACCGCGACACCGAGCTCGGGGATCTTCCCACCGAAGCAGAGGCCGGGGGTGCGCGGTGGGCGGGTGACCGAGGTGACGCGGTACGGCGGCGTCGACGGCAGAGCGACCTGCGCCGGCACCGGCGCCTGCCCGGTCACCGGAGTCACCAGCCCTGGGGGTCGGGAGGGGTCGGGCCACACGACGAACCAGACCACTGCGCCGACTACGGCGACGAGCCCGATCAGTCCCTTGGCCGCCGTGGGCACACGCCTGATCCGGACTCCGAACACGCGGCCGTCGGGACCGATCACGGGATCGCGGTCGTTGCTGCCCGGCGGTACCTCGACGCGCACCTGGTCGGCGCCCGCGAAGGCGTCGACGGTGGCGCCGTCGCGGGCCTCGGCTCGGTCCACCCACACCCAGAACCGTTCGGGCCGCTTGAGCACCGCCGCCACCACGGCGGACATGACGGCCCACAAGACGAACAGCCCCACCAGGCCAGCCAGGGCGATGCCCGCCCACGCCCACTTGCCCAGCCCCGGCTGGTCGGCGACCGCGGCGAGGACGTCCGGGGGCTGCGGGGTGCCATGCACCCCGAGCCAGACGCGCGTGCTGCTTTCGGGGGCGAGGCGTTGTGCGGAGTTCGCCGCCGCGGTTACCTGATTCGGCCAGCGGCTCTGCAACTGCGCGTCGTCGACTTCGGTGAACGGGACATGGCTCAGGTCCACGCCGCCGTAGACGTAGGTGTGCGTGATGATGTGGTCGTCCTTGATGTCGTCCTTGGAGGCGGTGAACTCCCCTTTGGTGTAGGAGGCGACGTAGTCGTCGAAGATCTTGCGCGGTGACCACGGCTCGCGGGCTGGCCACGAGGTGGTGTCGCGGCTGTCGACGTGGGAGCCGTAGGTGGTGATCCGACGGGAACTGAGGTCGCGATACCAGGCGGCGGCGACCCGGCTCAGGTGCACGCGGCGCAGGTCGGCGTACTCCGGCGCGGTGTCGACCGCCTTCTGCACCGCTGGCAGGATCATGTCGCGGTAGACCCGCTCGTTGCGGTCGAGCACGTCCTGCCCTGCCGAGGCGCACTGAGCCTTCTCCTGGGCGTGGTCCTTGCGGTAGTCCGACTCCAGGCGCACCTGGAGTGGCGCTTCGAGGATGGTGAGACTGTTCTCGCTGGTGCGCACCGCGGCGGGGCCGGGCACGATCCACTGCCGGAACGACAGGCACACCTGCCGGTCGGGCCCGTAACTCAGGCTGTCCCAGAAACGGGCGCCTAGTTCGGTGTCGGGGTGGATGAGACGGCCGACGCTCTTCTTCAGCTCCAGGTCCGCTCGTAGCAGCACCCGTCCGGCGTCGGTGGCGGCCAGGGCGGGGTCGATGATCCGGTCGGGTTCCGCGGGGTTGAGGTTCACCCACAACTTGTCCGGCGTCAGTGCCAGCGATACGAAGAACGCGTCGGAGGCTTGCTGGAGGTTCTCCCTGCCGGTCTCGTGGTCCATGTCCCGCGCGGTGGACAAGCCGCGTACCGAGTAGCGCAGGCCCTGATCCGGTCCGGGATCGGCGAGGTGGCGCAACTCCGCGGTGCCGAGGTCGGTGCCGCCCGCGTCCGGCGAAGGAGCGTGGCCGTCAAGGCGATCCACCAGCACACCCCTCATCGGCACGGCGGCGACCGCAGAACTGACCGGAGCGGTGAACAGCGACGAGACCAGCGTGCCGATCGCGGATCCCCGGTCCTCCCGCCAGTGCCGCAGCACCTTGTCCTTGTCCTCCTTCAGCCTGTCCGGGGCGACGTCGTGGGTCCGGAAGTTGAAGGTGAAGTCGCGCATGCCGGGGAAGCCGCTGATGGCAGGTTGGTTCTCCGACTCGCCGCGCGTGACCTTCTCCGTCACGCCGTTGACGTCCGTCCAAGCCTTGAGCAACTCCGTGCTCTGGTCCACCTTCTTGCCCTGCAGGTCGAGCTGGTCGGTGCGGACGAACGCACCACCTTCGAACACGTCCACGGGGACGGCTTGATCCTCGTTGCCGGCGCTGATGCTCGCGGTGGCTGCCGCGACAGTCACGCCGTCGCGGTCGTACAGCACCACGGCGACGTCGCGATCGGCCGGTACCTCCGCGTGCCGGGCGCGGAACATCTGGAGGTAGCGGGCTTCGGGTGAGCTGCCCCAGTTTATGTGGTGATAGGTGACCCCGCTAGCCGGGGCGTCTGGCTGCGCCGCCACCGCGGGCGCCAGGGTCGACGCCAGCAGCACCAGCAGGACGGGCACAGCGAACAGGAACCTGTTCGCAATCAACCGACTGGTGCTCATCCCGCGCTGTTCTCCGTCCACCGCATTGTGAATCGCATTTGGCTTTCCCGGCTACCTGGCGATCGACTGCCCGTACCCGTCCGAGCATGTGCATCGCACCTGGCAGAAACCCTGCAGAAACCTGAAAAGCGCAGCTCAGCGGCACGGGCTAAGACGGGTTCAACAGGGAGAGGAAGCACGGCATGACCGCTCATGGCCTTGATCAAGGCGCGCAGCTGGTCACACCATGGCAACCTTGTGGCCGAGTTCCGCTTTGATCTCGCCAAGGTGCGTGATCCCCCGGTGAACCCGACCAGATTTACCTGGACAAGCCGAGCGCGGCAGGATCGGCAAGCGCATCGCCGCACCGCCCACGGCGCGATGGCAGTGGGAGCCGCGCAGCACGAAGCTCAAGAAGTCTTTCGAATGGTTGTTCTCGGTGGAAGCGGGCATTATGAGGCGCTGCTGGTTGGCGGCTTAGTTCTACCGCATTAGGCCACGCATTCTTCAGCGCCGACGGCACCGTTCTCTTCGTGGTTGTTCACCAGGATGCGGGCGGCACCATGACGGGCCGCCCGCACCTGTCCTTTCGTGTCAGCCGGTGATGTTCTTCAGGCGCCGAGCCTTGTACTGGTCGCCGCCCAGGCCGTAGCTGCGGGTGCGGTAGTCGGTGCCGTAGCCGCCGCGCTGCTCGTAGGCCCAGTAGGCGGTGCGCTGCGCGTTGGCCCACTTCTCGAAGATCACGACATGGCGGCTGTTGGCGTCACCGATGGAGTCGATGAACAGGTCCCCCATGCGCATGTCGTTCTTGTTGATCGCGACCGTGTGGGTCGAGGAGGCCAGACCGACCGTGTTCGGTCCCGGCTTGGCCAGCTTGGCCGCCATCGCCACGTAGCCCGAGCAGTCGGTGCGGTAACCGCCGTGGGTCTTGCTCTGGCTGTAGGGAATCCGCTTGGCGGTGTGCGGGTTCCAGGACTTGGCGCGCTGGATCATCTCCGTGCGCGATACCGCCACCGCCGCGGACACATTCTCCGTCGCGGACACGTCCGTCGAAACAGGTGCGGCGGACACCGCCGGCGCCGACAAAAGCGCGAATCCGAGCGCGCCGACAACAACCCCCGTGAGCAGCTTCATCATTCTCCCCTAGTAGTCATTCGATGACTGACTGCAATCTCAGAATGTCCATAGTTGACGAAAATGTCAACGGCCGAGTTGCATGTCAACATCGCTACACATGAACGATCTTGACAATTTTTATTGACGACTAAACAACACATTCGTGGCGATCACATGCTCATCACCAAATTCACACTTCACCCGAAGGAGTCAATGCGAGCGGACCGCTGATGATGTACAGCAAAGCCGACGTCGCTCGTAGCTACCAGCGGTGGCGGAGGCGCGGTCGACACCCCCTGTTCTCAGCCGACCGAGGTCTACCGGCCACCTGGGCGTCAACTAGGTCTGCGAGTAGCACGAACAGCGGTGCGTGCCATCAGTCAGGCGGATGCAGACCCGGAACTTGCCGCGGCTAGTCCAGGTACCCGTGTTGACCCCGATCTCCCCCGGAGGGACGATCGCCGAGGCGACGACGTTGTCGTACCAGTTCTGAGCCCGCACTTCACGTCCGAGCCCGGCGCGGCGTTGTGGATGTTGGAATGCCACCTCCATGCGCCCGCCGGCTCGATGATCCGCCACAACGTGCCGGTCGCCCCGCCCGCCTGGATCTTGGCCATTGCCTCGTAGTCCGCCGCCGCACGCAGGTGCTGGTCGCTCACCGCCGCTTTCGATGTGACGGGGCGAACGGCGCACCCGCCGAGGCCACCGAAACCGAGCCGCCGGCCGCTCACGCCACCCGGCTCACTGGGGCCCCGACGCGGCCGGAGGGACGCCCTACCTCACGTTCCTCCGGCCGCGTCGGGGCGCTGCGCGACTGGCACAGCTCATTCCACGGAATCAGCTTCCCGGCGTACTTGGTGATGATCCGGCAAACCTTCCCGCCCAGCGGGGTCGTGGACAGGCTGATCGCGGCGCAGACCACGACCCCCCAGACCGAGTACAGGACCCACGCCGCGACCGCGGGCCCGCACGTCGGGATCTCCGCGAGCCGCTGCCCTCCCACCTCGGCCGGGGCGGGCAGCGGCGGGGCGGTGGTGGGCAGCGGCGCGCCGTGCGGCTCGGCTGGCGGCTGGTCCACCGTCTCCTGGGCGGCCTGGTCAGACAGGCCCTGTGCGAGGGCGTCGTAGGTGATGTCCGACAGGTGGGAGAAGCCCCGCTCCTCGATCATGAACCGAATCTCCGGGTCCTGCCGGAGGAGCTCCTTCCGGCTCAGGACCTCGGGCGTGGCCGGGGCCTGGGCGGCGGTCTGGCCGGGGCCGTAAGCAGGGAGGCACTCGGTCTTCTCCGACCAGTCTCGGGCCTGCGAGGCGGTTGCCGACGGGGCGGCTCCTGCAATCGTCATAGCGAGGGCGGTCGTGGTGATCAGTGTCGCCAAGAGCCTGCACTGGCGTGGCATGCTCATACTTTCGTCTCCTTCAGGATCCCTGTCGTGGTGCACCGGATGTGCATCGGTCGTGGGTCTGGCACCGCGCAGCTTGAGGTCGGCCGGCGCCCTGAGAAGAGGAAAGCCCGACGATGAAGGTGTCCAACAGGGCGACGGACAGGCTCGTCCGCATGCTGTCCAAGCTCGGACTGGCGCAGTCAGCAGGCGCCTCTGCCGCCGGACACTTAGAGTTATCAATCGGGCACTCTCGGACAGAATCGGACGGGATAGTCCATGGCAGCAGGGCAGCGGAAACCGCAAGCGCAGGGGTCAGATATGACAACGAGCGATGATCCGGCAGTCTCCCCGGCCGTGCGTCCATCCGAGCTGGGTTCAGTAGCGAGCCGAGAGGAACTGGTGAGGCTGCTGGCCGAGCAGTACGCCCGAGCCGACGTGTCGTTGCGGGAGCTGGAACTGCGGGCGGACAGGGCGGGCGGGCCTCGGCTGGCACGGGCGACGTGTTCGGACATGCTGGCTGGACGCAGGTTTCCGAAGAAGGCGGTCATGGTGACGTTCCTGCGGGCATGTCAGGTACCCCAGGAGCAACTCGCCGACTGGGAACGAGCATGGGAACGGACGAAGGTCACCCAGATCTCCATTGCGCGGGACTTCGCGCCAGAACAACAGGATGTACGGACCCCCGACTGCTCTCGCAGCGCATCGGAAGACGGCGAATCCTGGGAGGGCAGCACACAGGACGGCGTCACAATGGCCGCCCAGAAGACTCAGCCAGTAGGCAGCAAACCCGGCCGCGGCCGAAACCCTGCTTGGCGTCGTCTCGTACTATCAGCTGGGTTGGCCGCCACATGTCTGGCCACCGCCATCGGCTTCTCTGCGTTCACCGACTCCGGCACCCCCGCCCAACGCGACGTCATCGACGACGGTCGTGCGTTCGACAGCGGTGGGTCGAGTCGATTCGTCATCACCGTCAATCCCGTCAACACCGAGGTACGGCTGATCCGGCGTCTTGACGCCGGCATCGCCAGACAAACCGCATCAGTCACCGTGGACGGGGCGCTGGCCGCGATATGGCAACCCCTACCTGAGGGACCCCATGGCTGGAAGGACCAGAGCGTTGTCCTCCCCCCTGCGCTGACCCAAGGGCGCCGCGAGCTCACCATCACTAACACGTTCGTGTCCTCGGACGTGGACTTCAACGAGTTCACCTACTTCATCGACCACAAAGTCGACGGCGTCTGGTCCCGAGCCGACACCGTCGACGTCGGCCCCAACCACCTTGACAGCGAAGCCGCACATCATTACCGCATCACCAATGAGAACTGGTCCGGAACACATACCTTCCGCTACGTGAATTGAAGTTCGGCCCACCAGGCGGCTTCCCCCGATGCACGGTAAACCACCTGCAGCACTCGACATGCGGGACCAGCCTGTCGGTCCACTCAGAAGATCAACTACCAGGTCGACGTGCGTCACGCGCCACTAGCGATCTTCGATGGACCATCGACCTGCTCTGACGCACGAGACGCTTACCGCGCAAAGACCAAAGGTGGTGGCACAAGCCCGGCAGGTGCGGGAGGTGCCCAGCAGTACACACGTGAGTAACGCTTCGATCGGCGGCCGTGCCCCAGGCCCAGCGCTGCGACTCACGTCCAACGCCCCATCGGGGACGGGTCGGAACCCGCCCCCCGATGGGTGCTACTCGGGCGTGGGCAACCTGAAACTTGATTCCACTACTAGGCTGCCAGCACGAAATCGCTGGTCATCCCTGTTCCCATCCTTTGGTACTCCCGCCCAAAGTCCGGCCCTGCGCACAACGATCTCGCGCAGGTTGGTGCCCTGCCCAAAGTCCGGCCCTGCG